>NZ_JACRAW010000149.1 GCF_016213215.1 Bradyrhizobium sp.
CATCCTGCGCGGCGACAATTCGCGCGGCGAGTTCTACTCGATCGCGATCTCGAACGGCTATCAGCAGGTCGATAGCGGCACCAAGATGATCCATCTCGGCCGGAACACGACCAGCCGGATCATCTCCAAGGGCATTGCCGCGGGCAAGTCGCAGAACACCTATCGCGGCCTCGTCACCGCGCACCGCAAGGCCCTAGGGGCCCGCAACTTCACCGCCTGCGATTCGCTCCTGATCGGCGACAAATGCGGCGCGCACACCGTCCCGTACATCGAGGCCAAGAACTCCTCCGCGACCTTCGAGCACGAGGCGACGACCTCGAAGATCTCCGAGGACGTCTTGTTCTACTGCATCCAGCGCGGGCTGAGCCAGGAGGAGGCGGTCGGCCTCGTCGTCAACGGTTTCGTCAAGGACGTGCTGCAGCAGCTGCCGATGGAGTTCGCCGTTGAGGCTCAGAAGTTGATCTCGATCTCGCTCGAAGGATCAGTTGGATAGTTGCGTGTCCCCGCGGGAGCGCGTTCGGAGCCTTTCAGGACATCGATTAGATTGGAAACGATGATGCCATTGCTTGAAGTCAAGGACCTGCATGTCTGTGTCGAGGATCGCGAGATCCTCCACGGGCTTTCGCTTAACGTGAACGAAGGCGAGGTGCATGCGATCATGGGGCCGAACGGCTCCGGCAAGTCGACGCTCTCTCACGTCATTGCCGGCAAGCCCGGCTATGAGGTCACCGAAGGCGAGATCCTGTTCAACGGCGAGAACCTCCTGGAAATGGACCCGGAAGAGCGCGCCGCCAAAGGCGTATTCCTGGCGTTCCAGTATCCGGTCGAGATTCCGGGCGTTGCCACCATGACCTTCCTGCGCACGGCGCTGAACGCGCAGCGCAAGGCGCGTGGCGAGGCCGAATACTCCACGCCTGATTTTCTGAAGAAGGTCCGCGAGGTGGCAAAGTCGTTGAACATCCCGCAGGACATGCTCAAGCGCGGTGTCAACGTCGGTTTCTCCGGCGGCGAGAAGAAGCGCAACGAGGTGCTGCAGATGGCGCTGTTCGAGCCGAGTCTGTGCATCCTCGACGAGATGGATTCCGGCCTCGACATCGACGCGCTGCGGATCGCGGCCGACGGCGTCAACGCGCTGCGTTCGCCCAAGCGCGCGATGGTGGTGATCACCCACTATCAACGGCTACTGAACTATATCGTGCCGGACGTCGTGCACGTCATGTCGCGCGGCCGGGTGGTGAAGACTGGCGGTAAGGAACTGGCGCTGGAGCTCGAGGCTCAGGGTTACGCCCAGTTCGAGAACGCAGCCTGAAGACGGATCTTGCGATGAACGTTGCTTTGGCAAAGACCGGGACCGGCAGCACGGCAAGCGCAGTTTTCGCCGCCGCACGAAGCCGGCTGTCCGGCAACGCCGAGATCGCCGAGTTGTGCCGGCAGGCGTTCGAGACCTACGAGCGTCTCGGGCTTCCGCACCGCCGCATCGAGGAGTGGAAATACACCGACCTGCGCGCCCTGGTGCGCGAGGTGTTGCCGCTGGCTCCTGCGCCGGACGCGGCGGCCCTGGCGCGTGCCGGGGCTGCGATCAAGGCGCACGCGATCGACGGCGCGCGCCGACTGGTGCTGGTGGACGGCGTGTTCGTGCCTGAGCTGTCCGACGTCGCCGCGGTGGGCGCCGGCGTCAGCGTCCGCGAGCTGAGCGATGTGCTGGAAACGGATGCGCGCGGCGACCTGCTGCAGACTGCCTCGACCGATGCCATGATTTCGCTGAACGCGGCGATGGCGACGGATGGCGTCGTGCTCACCATTGCCGACGGCGCGGAACTTGCCGCGCCCATCCACCTCATCCACGTCGCGACCGCAGCGTCCGCCTCGGCGTTCACCCGCTCGCATCTGAGCATCGGCAACGGTGCGCGAGTGACGCTGGTCGAGACCTTCATCGCGGCCGAGGGCGCGGGCGCCTACCAGGTTAACGACGCCGTCATTCTATGGATCGGCGACGAGGCTGACGTTTCGCATGTCAGGCTGATGGCCGATGCGTCGGACGCCGTGAACATCACCTCCCAGGTCGTCACGGTCGGCGCCAGGGTAAAGCTGAACTTCTTCAACATGACCAGCGGCGGCGCCGTCAGCCGCCTGCAGGGTTTTTTCACGCTGGCGGGCGAGGGCAGCGAGCTCTCCATCAACGGCGTCAATCTTTTGAAGGACAAGGAGCATGGTGACCTGACGCTCGTGGTCGACCATACCGTTCCCGGCTGCACCAGCCGCGAGACTTTCCGCGCCGTCATTGACGACCGGGCGCACTCGGTGTTCCAGGGCCGTATCATCGTTCGTCCGGACGCGCAGAAGACCGACGGCAAGATGATGACGCGGGCGCTGCTCCTGTCGGATGAAGCGGAGGCCGACAACAAGCCCGAGCTCGAAATCTTCGCCGACGACGTTGCCTGCGGGCACGGCGCGACGACCGGTGCCATCGACGAGAGCCTGCTGTTCTACTTGAGGGCGCGCGGCCTTCCCGAGAAGGAAGCCCAGGCGCTGCTGATCCAGGCCTTCGTCGGCGAGGCGATCGAGCAGATCGCGAACGATGCGTTGCGCGAGACGGTCGAAGACGCGGCGCAACGCTGGCTGGAGGCGCGCCGATGAGTAGGCATCCGGCGGTGCTGAATGGCGGCTACGACGTCGCTCAGCTGCGGCAGGATTTTCCCGCGCTGGCGCTGAAGGTCTATGGCAAGCCGCTGGTCTATCTGGATAACGCGGCCTCGGCGCAGAAGCCGCGGGCTGTTCTCGACCGCATGAACAAGGCCTACACCAGCGAATATGCCAACGTGCATCGCGGCCTGCATTATCTCGCCAACGTGGCGACGGAAGCCTACGAGGGCGGCCGCGCCAAGGTGGCGCAATTCCTCAACGCCCGCCGGCCCGAGGAGATTGTCTTCACCCGCAACGCCACCGAGGCGATCAACCTCGTGGCTTCGTCGTGGGGCGAGCCGAACATCAAGGAAGGCGACGAGATCGTCATCTCGATCATGGAGCACCACTCCAACATCGTGCCCTGGCATTTCCTGCGGGAACGCCATGGCGCGGTAATCAAGTGGGCGCCCGTCGATGACGAAGGCAATTTCCTGATCGAGGAGTTCGAGAAGCTGCTGACCTCGCGCACCAGGCTGGTCGCGATCACGCACATGTCGAACGCTCTCGGCACCATCGTGCCGGTCAAGGACGTGGTCAAGATCGCCCATGCCCGCGGCATCCCGGTGCTGGTCGACGGCAGCCAGGCCGCCGTACACCTCCCCGTCGACGTGCAGGACATCGATTGCGACTTCTATGTCATCACTGCCCACAAGCTGTACGGGCCGAGCGGCATCGGCGCCCTCTATGCCAGGCATGAGCACCTCGTCGCCATGCGCCCGTTCAACGGCGGCGGCGAGATGATCCGCGAGGTTTCGAAGGATTGGGTGACCTATGGCGATCCGCCGCACAAGTTCGAGGCCGGAACGCCGGCCATCGTCGAGGCGGCCGGGTTCGGAGCAGCCATCGATTACGTCAATTCGATCGGCAAGGAGCGGATTGCCGCTCATGAGCACGAGCTTCTGACCTACGCCCAGGACCGGCTGCGCGAGATCAACTCGCTGCGCCTGATCGGCACCGCGCGCGGCAAGGGACCGGTGATTTCATTCGAGCTGAAGGGCGCCCATCCTCACGATATCGCGACCGTCATCGACCGGCAGGGCATCGCCGTGCGCGCCGGCACCCATTGCGTGATGCCGCTTTTAGAACGGTTCAACGTGACCGCTACGTGCCGCGCTTCCTTCGGTATGTATAATACCCGTGAAGAAGTGGACCATCTGGCAGAAGCGCTGATCAAGGCGCGGGAATTGTTTGCATGACCGATATGGCCGACGTCAAACCAAACCCGATGGAAACCCATTCGGCGTTGCCGCCGGAGGAGACCGAGCGCCTGACGAGCGAGATCATCGCGGCGCTGAAGACCGTGTTTGATCCGGAAATTCCCGCCGACATTTACGAGCTCGGCCTCATCTACAAGGTCGAGATCAGGGACGACCGCTCGGTCGATGTCCTCATGACGCTGACCACCCCGAACTGCCCGGCCGCCGGCGAACTGCCGACCATGGTGGAAAACGCGGTGGCGAGCGTCCCCGGGGTCGGCGTGGTCGAGGTAAAGGTCGTCTGGGAACCAATGTGGTCGCCGGAACGAATGAGCGACGAAGCACGCCTCGTCCTCAATATGTGGTGAAGCGTTCGATCGACGAGAGGCGGGCCGACAACTGGCATTGAACTTGCTGCGGCACTGACCACATCAGCATTGAGCATTGACACATGGACGATATGACCCAGGCATCATCACCGGCACCGAAGCCAAAGGCGCGTCCGCGTCCGCAGGTCATGCGCCTGACGGAGGCCGCGGCGACGCGAATTCTCGAGCTGACCAGGCGCGGCGATTCGGAAATCGTCGGCCTTCGGGTCGGGGTCAAGAACGGCGGGTGCGCCGGGCAATCCTACACCGTCGAATATGCCCACGAGATCCGCCCGACGGACGAGGTCGTCGAGGACAAGGGTGTGAAGATCCTGGTCGATCCCAAGGCCGTGCTGTTCCTGCTCGGCACCGAGATGGATTACAAGGTCGACAAGATGTCGGCCCAGTTCGTCTTCAACAACCCCAACCAGACCGGCGCCTGCGGCTGCGGCGAATCGGTGCAGCTGACCCCGGCCAAGATCGACGGGTAGGCCGCCGGCTGGTTCAATACGTCTTTGCGAGGAGCGACAGCGACGAAGCAATCCAGACTGTCTCTGCGGAAACATTTCTGGATTGCTTCGCTTCGCTCGCAATGACGGGCGTGCTATCCACTGAAGTCATCACTTCCACGGTGACTTCCCATGGACCGCGAATTCCTGATCGACCTGTTCGCGGATTTTGGTCCGGTGACCATCCGCCGCATGTTTTCCGGCTACGGCATCTCCGTCGACGGCACCAACTTCGCGCTGGCGCTGCGCGCCGGACTCTACTTTCGCGCCGACCAGGAGACCATTCCGGATTATGAGGCGGAGGGCTCACAGCCGTTTCAGTATCAGACGCGCGCGAAGGCCGTGGTCGTCAATTCCTACTGGCAATTGCCGGCGCGGCTGTTTGATGACTCCGAAGCACTCGCTGGATGGGCGAGGGCGGCGCTCGCCGCCGCCCAGCGTGCGGCCCTGAAGAAGCGCGTTAAGACGCGGAAGCCGGCCAAGTCAGTGAGGAGACCGGCAAAGAAGAAGGCAGGTAACAAGGCGTCGGGTCGAAAGGCTGCCGGAGGGAAGCAGTAGTCTTTTCAGGTCTCGTCATTCCGGGGCGCGCCCCTGGGCGCGAGCAGTGATGCGCAATTGCACATCAGAGAATCCCTACTCACAATGTTGGTTATGGATTCCGGGTTCGCGGCTTCGCCGCACCCGGAATGACGACTGTCGTTGAATGTCACGCCACCTGGCTGCGCGCCTCGGCGACGTATTCCGGATCGATTTCACAGATCACGCGATTGCGGCCGGTGCGCTTGGCTGCGTACAGGCAGGCATCGGCACGCTCGATCAGCGCGTCCGTGTCGTCGCCGAGCTTCAGCTGGGAGACGCCGACCGAAATGGTGACACGCCCAAGAATCTCGCCGGTCGATTTCTTCTTGAGCTCCTTGGCCATTATCGCGCGTCGGATGTGATCGGCGACCGTGAGCGCCTGGCGCAATCCGGTGTTGGGCAGCACCACGGCGAATTCCTCGCCGCCGTATCGCGCGGTGATGTCCTGGCCCTTGATGGTCTGCCTGAGCGACAAGCCGACAAGCCGCAGCACCTGGTCTCCGGTGAGATGGCCATAGGAATCGTTGAACGACTTGAAATGGTCGATGTCCAACAGAAGCAGACTGAGCGGCTCGCCGTTCGCGAACGCTTCCTGAACGGCGGCGTCGATCATGCGATCGAAATACTTGCGATTGCCAAGTCCGGTGAGCGGGTCGGTGAGGCTTTCCGCCCGGATCGCTTCCAGGCTCTGCTGCAGGCTGCTGATTTCGTTCTTCGACAGGTTCAGGCGTTCTTCCAGCGCCATGTTGGTGTCGCGCATTTCACGCGTCGATTTGACCAGTATCTCGATGACGCTCCTGACCTGGTCCGTGTTCTGCGCGATCGAGAGTTCCTGGCCCGCGCCGGTCAGGCTTTCATAGTAGGTGGCGGACACCCCCAGCGCTTCGCCCAGAAGCTTTACCACGTCGTCGATCTCGCCGATGACGCGCGCGCCGACCTTGTCGATGCGATCGGTGGCTTTGATGTGGGAGAGATAGGTCTCGTAGATCTGCTCGAGATCGGACTCGGTCAGCTTGCCGCTGCGCGTCAGCGTCTCATTGATGATCTTGTTGAGCTGGGCGTTGTAGCCCGTGGCGTAGACGTACCAGATCTCGTAATTGCGTGGGATCGCGTTCTGCCGAAGTGACCTGATCTGTCCGAGCGCGATCTCGGCAAACGCCATCGTGCGTTCGTGTTCGTCGAGCACCTTGGCCACTGAAAACGTCCCCATGGCGGCCGATGCCGGCCGCCCGCAGCAATGCCTTAATTATGGCCGGCACGCTAATGGACGAGAATGAAGGACCGGTAAACGGGCTCTGGTTCAGGCGCGAACGGGCCGCAGCAGAAATGCGGGAAGATGCGAATGATCCGCAGGCTCGGAATCGGTCTCGCGCTTCACTCGGCGCGGTTCAGCGCGGCCGATCGAAGGCACGGTAGACTCGCGCGCGGTCTGATGTGAGCCGGCGATGCGCGTGTCGGACGCGGGCCGCGTGTCTTTTCGCGAGCCTTCCTTTCGCGATGCCTCTCTTCGTGGCCCTTCTTTTCGCGGTCCTTCTTTTCGCGGTTCATGGCCGCGCTGCGCCTTGCGTCCGCCGCGCTGGCGCTCGCGCGAACGTGGCTCGCGCGCATGTTCGCCCTCGGACGGCGGCGACGAAGCGTCGGCGTGAATTTCGTAGTTGCCCTCGGCGCGCGGAATGCTTTGGCCGATCAGCTTTTCGATCGCAGCGATAGATTTCTGGTCGGGTGGCGTGACCAGCGAAATCGCGGCACCCGCGCGCCCTGCGCGCCCAGTGCGGCCGATGCGGTGAACGTAATCGTCGGGATGATGGGGGACGTCGAAGTTGAAGACGTGGCTGACTTCAGGAATGTCGAGGCCGCGGGCCGCGACGTCTGAGGCGACGAGCAGGGGCAGCTCGCCCTTGCGGAATTGTTCGAGCGCCGCCATGCGCGCGGGCTGATCCATGTCGCCGTGCAGGGCCGCGACGGCAAAGCCGTGCTTCTGCAGCGACTTGTGCAGAGTCGCGACCTCGCGCTTGCGGTTGCAGAAGATGATTGCGTTCTTGAGGTCCTTGGCGTCGCGCAGCAGGCGGCGCAGCAGATCGCGCTTTTCGTGCGGTTCACGGCCTGCGGGGACCTGTGACTGCGTCACGGTAACGGCGGCGGTCGCCGGCCTTGAGACCTCGACCTTCTGCGGGTTGTGCAGGAAGGCTTCGGTGATGCGCCGGATTTCCGGCGGCATGGTTGCAGTGAAGAACAGCGTCTGCCGGGTGAAAGGCACCAGCTTGCAGATGCGCTCGATGTCCGGGATGAAGCCCATGTCGAGCATGCGGTCGGCTTCGTCGATGACGAGCAGTTCGACGCCGTTGAGCAGCAGACCGCCGCGCTCGGTGTGATCGAGCAAGCGGCCCGGCGTGGCGATCAACACGTCCACGCCGCGCGTCAGCTTGGAATCCTGGTCGCCGAAGGAGACGCCGCCGATCAGGAGCGCAACGTTCAGCTTCTGGCCTGCGCCGTAGCGGTCGAAGTTCTCCTTGACCTGCGCCGCCAACTCGCGCGTAGGCTCGAGGATGAGCGTTCGCGGCATGCGGGCGCGGGCGCGACCCTTCTCGAGAATGGTGAGCATGGGCAGCACGAAGGCTGCCGTCTTGCCGGTGCCGGTCTGCGCGATGCCGAGAACATCCCGGCGCGCCAGCACATGGGGGATTGCTTGTTCCTGGATGGGGGTAGGTTGGGTGTAACCGGTGGCCGCCACTGCGGCGAGGACTTTTTCGGACAGGCCGAGTTGGGAAAAAGACATTGAGCCTCTAGTCGAAACCGCCGTTCGGAATCGAGGGTAAAAAGGCCGTCGCGTTTCACCCCAAAACGGCGCGCTTCGAAGAAAAGCTGGGGGTGCTGACTTACGCTGACAAGCGGCAGGCTCAGGAATCGCGTTGGATACAGAGCCGCGTCGACCCGAAACATAGGGGCGAATTGGGCAAAGTCAATGGCGCGGCTGCGGGAAGCGCCTAAAAAGCTTAATGTTTTTGCAGGAAACGGGGGAATTACGTGTCATCGGGAGCTTTGGAAAGGGCCGTTGAACCGGCATTTGCGCTCTGCCGACTACGGCAAAGGACCTTGGCGCAACGGGGCAGGGGCAGCCAGGGCAGGGGAAACAGGATGAGAAAAGACTATTCGTTCAGGGCTGCAATTGCCGGGGCCGTGGCTGCGCTGGTGCTGGGACTCGCCGCACCCGCTCAAGCCGAAAAGCGTGTTGCACTCGTGATCGGCAACAACGACTACAAATATGTCCCGAAGTTGCAGAAGGCGGTGAACGACGCCCGCACCATGGGGGACACCTTAAGGCAGCTCGGCTTTGCGGTGATGGTCGCCGAGAACCAGAATCGCCTGCAGTTCAGTGAGACGCTGCTCGCCTTCGACAGGGCGATCGAGCCCGGCGATACCGCGTTCTTCTTCTTCGCCGGTCATGGTTTTGAGATCGCGGGGCAGAATTTCCTGCTGCCGACCGACGTTCCGGCCGCGACCGAAGGCCAGGAGGAACTGGTGCGCGATGCTTCAGTCCTCGCCGACCGCATCGTCGAGCGATTGCAGAACAAGAAGGCGCGTACCTCGATCCTTGTGTTCGATGCCTGCCGCAACAATCCGTTCGAGCGGCCGGGCACGCGCGCGGTGGCCGGTGGCGGCGGGCTTGCGCCGATGACGCAACTGCCCGAAGGGGTGTTCTCGGTGTTTTCGGCCGGTCCCCGCCAGACCGCGCTGGACCGGCTCTCCAACGACGATACAAATCCGAATTCGGTATTCACGCGCAGCTTCGCCAGGCAGTTGCTGCAGCCGGGCATGAACCTCGTGCAGGTGGCCCAGCAAACGCGCCGCACCGTCAGCGAAATGGCGGAGACGGTGCGTCATAAGCAGATTCCGGTCTATTTCGACCAGATGGTCGACGACGTGTTCCTGAACGGCGCAAAGGCCGCGGCCGATGCCGCAAGGCCCGCTGATCCGCCGCCGCAGAAGATCGCGGCGCTGCCTCCGGTCTCGGTGCCGCGGGTGCCGAAGGAAGAAACCACCAACGCGCCGATCGCGAGTTTCTCGCGTCACAATGGCGGCTGGACGGTGACGTTCTCGATCATCGATCCGACGCTCGGGATTTCCTGGCGCATGGGCGATTCCGGTGAGTTTCGCGAGACCGGCTTTCTCGACGCGCTGGACTCGCGCACGCGCAAGCGCATGCCCAATCCGTCGATCCAGTTGCCGCCCGATGCAGGTCCGGCAACGATCGAGGTTCGCTATGTCGATGCGGGCGGAGATACGCAGGGACCGTTTCCGATCAAGTTCGATCCGGAAGCAGCTCTGATCCGCGATCAGCGCAAGATCCTCGACATGACCGCCACGAGCTGGCTGTCGTTCCGCGAATTCAACGGCCTGATGGTCTATTGGACCCATCTGGTGTCGTATCGCTGCGCCATCCGCGAGGTGCGCATCGGCATCGATACCGCCGTGCCGGACAAGGTGCTGAAGATGCCGCCGTGCGATCTCAGGGACCCGAGCGCAATTCCCTACAAGGCGGAGCTCTATCAAAGACTGCCGCCGACAACGCAATTCATGTCGGTGGAATTGACCTATCGCGACGGCAGCGTGTCGGAGATCAAGAGCTTTCGGACCGCAAACCGCAGCAACAATTGATTTGCCGGTTGATGTCCATCGAAACGATTGCGTCCAGGAGCACAAAGCCCCGGCTCGACCGGGGCTTTCTCACATTCGGAGAATGCTCGGTGTGATCGGTTCGTTTGCACGAGGCGGCGAGAGATCTGTTTCGCAAGACGCGTGAACGGAAGATCACGCCATGAACGAAAAAGCCCCGGGCTATGCCGGGGCTCTTGATCGAAGAAGGGTAATCGATCAGTACCTGGCGACGACCGGACCGCCCCAATGATAGCTGACGCCAACGCGGACCGAATTGTCGGTGATCCTCTGGTCCTGCAATCCGCCGGCGAACTGAGCGCCGACATTGTTGGTAATCGTGCCGTAGTCGGAGTAGCGGTACTCGACCCGCGCCCGCCAGTTGGTCGTAAACCCATATTCGACACCAGCGCCTACGGTCCAGCCGGCCCTCGTGGTGCTGAACGATGTGATCGGCGGACCGGCGACACCGCTCACGTAGACGTGCTCAAAATCCGCGAAGGTGAGACCGCCGGTGGCGTAGAGGAGCCAGTTGTTGGCAGCCAGGCCGAGGCGACCCCGGAAAGAACCCTGCCAGCGCGTCCGGGAGTCGATATGGTCGGTGATCGCGGGGCCGCCGTTGAATCTGTAGAAGCCGGTGCCCTTGATGTCCGCGGCTTCGATATCGCCCTCCAAACCGAAGACGAATTTGCCGGACTGGATGTTGTAGCCGGCATGCAAGCCGCCAACGATGCCGGAGGGATCGCTGCTGGCGGTCCATCCATCCGGCAGACCGGTGGCAATGAAGCGCTCCACGTTTGAATCCCGGCGCCAGTCGTAGCCGACCTGGGCGCCAACGTAGAAGCCGGTCCAATCATAGAGTGCCACAACGGCAGCCGGCGGAGCCTTCGTATAGCGCGGTGCCAGATCGGCCGCCGAGGCGGCACCCGCAAAGCTGATCGAAGCAATCGCGGCCGCGATCGGAAGAATGGTTCGTGCTTGGCGCACGCTGCCCCCATTTCCATGCAGAGGTCGAACGAAGGCTCAAACCTCGACGGGTTAAGTTTCGGAACACAAGCTACGCCCAGCTCGCCCGAGCACGGCGGTATCAGAGCATGCATTGGAACTTTTCTCGTGCTGGTTGCAAAAGGGCCACAGCACGGCCGAGAAAACTCCGGGGCAATGGAGCCCGGGTCGGCTCTGCCGGGCGACAACTGCGTGACTTATCAGCCCATGATCGAATAGCCGCCGTCGACCGGAATGGCCGTGCCGGTGACGAAGTCGGACGCGCGCGAGGCGAGGAATACCGCAATGCCGGCGAAATCGTCGATCTCGCCCCATCGCGCGGCCGGCGTGCGCGCGAGCACCCGATCGTGCAGGCCGCCGACCTGCTCGCGGGCCTGCCTGGTGAGATCGGTGTCGATCCAGCCGGGCAGGATCGCATTGACCTGGATGTTGTCGGCCGCCCAGGCGCAGGCGCAGGAGCGGGTGAACTGCACGATGCCGCCCTTGCTCGCGGCATAGGCCGGCGCGAAGCTCGCGCCGAAGATCGACATCATCGAGCCGATGTTGATGATCTTGCCGGCGGCTTGCGCCTTCATCGCCGGGTAGGCCGCCTTCGAACACAGGAACGCGCTCGTCAGGTTGGTGTCTATCACGCTGTCCCATTCCTCGAGCTCGAGCGCATGGGGCGGCTTTCGTATGTTGATGCCGGCGTTGTTGACGAGAATGTCGATTCTGCCGAACTCGCCGCTGACGCGATCGATCATGGCGCTGATGGCCGGCTGGTCCGTGACGTCGGTGGTGACCGCGATGGCCGTGATTCCGTGCTGCCTGAGCTCGTCGACGGCGGCGTTCGACTTCGATTCGTTGCGTCCCACCACGGCGATGTCGGCGCCGGCGGCGGCCAGACCGCGCGCGATGCCAAGTCCAATGCCGCCGTTTCCGCCGGTGACGATCGCGACCCTGCCGCGCAGGCCGAACAGTTCAGCGTTCATCCGTTCCCTCCCTTGATCTTGGGTCGTAGATCAGGACGAGGCTGGGCCGCCGTCAACCCATCGAGGCATGCGGAAAGGAAATGGGCCCACAACGAAAAAAGCCCCGGCTGAACCGGGGCTTTCTGATTTGCATACGAATGTCCGATCAGTACTTGGCGACGACCGGGCCGCCCCAGTTGAAGCGGTAGACGAGTTCGCTGCGCACGCTGTGCTCGCGCAGTTTCTGGGTCTCGGAATAGACCGTCGGAACGCCCGTGGCAAAGTCGTTGATCGACACATTGGCCCGATCGAACTCCGAATAACGGTACTCGGTCTTCCAGAACAAGCCCGGGAGGAAGCTCATGGCATATTCGTCACCCGTGCCGATGAACCAGCCACCCTTGGTGAAGCCGGACGTCGAAAAGGCGGGGGTGTTCAAAAACGCGGCATAGTCAGTCGATTTCCAATGGGCCTGCGTGTAGCCGCCCGAGAAGTAGGTCAGCAACTGGGGCAGAACCAGGTAACCGATACGGCCACCCACCGCCCACTGCCAATCCTGCCTCTGGGATCCGTAAAAGCCGTTGAGGATCCCCTTGTCGCCCTTCACGTCCATGAAATCATAGTCGCCGAAGACGCCGACCACGAAGTTGTTGAACTGGTAGTCGCAGCCCGCTCCCACGGTGCCGAACCAGCCACGCGCGCCGTTCGTATTATTGGCGGTGATCGCAACACCAGTCGCAGTGAAGTGATCGTTGCGGTCGCTAGTTGTGTAAGCACCGCCACCGCCGGCGCCGACGTAGCAGCCCGTCCAGCTGGCAGCCACAGGCACGGCGACCGGCGCCTTGGCGTAGGGCCGAGCGGCGCCGAGATCGGCTGCCGAGGCGGCGCCTGTCATCGCCGCAACCGCGGTCAGAGCCAGCAAAATCTTCTTCATGGTGCATTCCTCAACGTGGGCCGCATGGTTTCGTCCATGGAACCTACAGATGTGCCATGGAAAAAGCTGTCACTCGCCGAACACACTCGGCGGAAAACAACCACAGCATGCATATAAGAGTGAATTGCAATTAGCTCGGTACTTGGCAAAAATTCTTGCAATAACAAATACTTAGCTGGGAATCTGGCGCGGCGTGCCCGAACGGGCCTCGCGGGCGACTTTCGCTTTCTGCAACCGGAGGTGCAGCGCGTCCCCAATTGGCAAGCGTATTTCGTGCCGGCACGATTCGATTCGGTCGGGAAGGGGCCGGGCCAAGGCTCGCAAACGAGTGTGCGGCGCCAACAAGCAGCAAAAAAAGCCCCGGACATGCCGGGGCTTTTAGAACCGAGGGAGGAGAAGCGATCAGTACTTCGCGACGACAGGGCCGGTCCAGTTGAAGCGGTAGACGATCGAGGTGCTGATCGTCTGGGTCCACGGCTTGAACGTAATGTCGCGCCCGACGGGCAGGCCGGTCGCATCGGAGAGCTCGGTGATGGCCGTCCTGTCGTAGAACGCCGAACGATACTCGGTCTTCATGAACCAGCCGGGCGAGTTGATGCCGAAGATGTTGAGGTTGTTCTCGACGCCGCCGCCGATGAACCAGCCATGGCGATCGAAGCTGTTGGTGTGAGCACCCGCCGGAATTCCGGTGAACGTGGAGTACAGCGTTGTACCGGACCAGTTGGAGCCCGAGTAACCACCGTTGACGTAGGAGAGCACGTTCGGAGCCACGAGATAGCCAATGCGCACACCTGCAGCCCACGACGTCTTCAGCTTTTCATCCCCGGCCCAGAACGGGGTCTGATCCTGGATGGTGCCCCTGATGTCGCCGAACTGACCGTCGCCGAACACGCCGAAGACCCAATTCGGGTTCACCTGCCAGTCATAACCGGCACCAACGGTGCCGAACCAGCCCGAGCCACCCTGGCGCTGGTTGGCGCAGAGGATGCAGACGCCCGTAGCGGTGTCCTGGGTCGTCGTGTCAGCGTTCCACAACCCGCCGCCGCCGCCGCCGAAAATGTAAAAGCCGGTCCAGCTCGGCGCGATGATCGGGGGCGGAGCCTTGGCGATGGGACGTGCGCCCAGGTCGGCCGCCGATGCGGCACCCGTCATCGCCGCAACCGCAGCCAGAGCCAGCAAAAATTTCTTCATGGTCAAATCCCCAACTTTGGCCGTTCGGAAGCCGGTTAAAAGACGCGCCTGAGCGTCGATTCATCAAATCTGATGCTCGAACTATAATTGTTTACCGCTCAGAATGCTGTTGCTGGCTGGGCACAGTCAGCGGAAAACGCTTTGCGTTTGCAGGTAGCTGCGGCGGTGATCCGCGCGCCGCGAATACGGAATTCTCCCACGGCGTAAGGTGCTTAGCCGGAACTCCGCCGCTCAGACGTCCAGCAGGTCGTCGCTGGCGAATTCGGCCTTTTCCGAGATGAAGGCAAACCTTGCCTCGGCCTTGGTGCCCATCAGCCGCTCGACCGAATCGGCGGTGCCGTCGCGGTCGTCCGCCAGCAGCACAACCTTCAGCAAGGTCCGCTTGGCCGGATCCATGGTGGTTTCCTTGAGCTGCGCCGGCATCATCTCGCCCAGCCCCTTGAAGCGGCTGATGTCCACCTTGGCGTTGGCATTGAACTCGCTCTTGAGCAACGCCTCCTTGTGCGCGTCGTCGCGCGCGTAGAACGTCTTGCTGCCGTGGGTGAGCTTGTAGAGCGGCGGCACGGCCAGATAGAGGTGGCCTCCGTCGATCAGCCGCTGCATCTGCCGGTAGAAGAACGTGATCAGGAGCGAGGCGATGTGGGCGCCGTCGACGTCGGCGTCGGTCATGATGATGATGCGCGAGTAGCGCAGGTCTTCCTCGCGGTATTGGGCACCCGTGCCGCAGCCGATTGCCTGGACGAGGTCGGCAAGCTGGGCGTTGGCCATGAGCTTGTCCCTGCCGGCAGAGGCTACGTTGAGGATTTTGCCGCGCAGGGGAAGGATCGCCTGGGTCTTGCGGTCACGCGCATGCTTGGCGCTGCCGCCGGCCGAGTCGCCCTCGACGATGAAGAGTTCGGAGCCTTCCAGTCCGACGTCGGAACAATCGGAAAGCTTGCCGGGCAGGCGAGCCTTCTTGCCCGCGGTCTTGCGCGCGACCTCTTTCTCCTGGCGGCGACGCAGCCGCTCCTCGGCGCGTTCGACGACGAAGTCGAGGAGCTTGTTGGCCTGTACCGGGTTGCCTGACAGCCAGTGGTCGAACGGATCCTTGATCGCCTGTTCGACGATGCGCTGTGCTTCGGCGGTGGCGAGACGGTCCTTGGTCTGGCCCTGGAATTCGGGCTCGCGCACGAACACGCTGAGCATTGCGGCGGCCCCGGTCATCACGTCTTCGGAGGTGACGGATGCGGCGCGCTTGCCCTGGCCGACGCGTTCGGCGTGGTCCTTCAGCCCGCGCAACAAAGCGCTGCGCAGCCCCGATTCATGGGTGCCGCCGTCGGGCGTCGGAACGGTGTTGCAGTAGGAGGACAGGAATCCGTCTGCGTCAGCGGTCCAGGCCACGGCCCATTCGCAGGCGCCATGGGCGCCGTTGCGGCCGGCCTTGCCCGAGAAGATGTCCGGATGAACCAGCGTGTCGGCGTGGATCGCAACGCCGAGATAGTCCTTCAGGCCTCCGGGGAAGTGGAAAGTATCCTCGGCGGGCACATCCTCGATGCCCTTGAGCAGTTCCTCGGCGCAGCGCCAACGGATTTCGACGCCGCCGAACAAATAGGCTTTGGAGCGCGTCATCTTGAACAGGCGCTGCGGCTTGAACGTCGCCTTGGCGCCAAAGATGTCGGCATCGGGTTTGAAGCGGACCCTGGTGCCGCGGCGGTTGTTGACCTTGCCGAGATCCTCGAGCTTGCCCTTGGGCTGGCCGCGCTCGAACGCCATGCGGTAGAGCTTCTGGCCGCGCGCGACCTCGACCTCGAGCCGCGAGGAGAGGGCGTTCACCACGGAGATGCCGACGCCGTGCAGGCCGCCCGAGGTCTCGTAGACCTTCGAGTCGAACTTGCCGCCCGAATGCAGCGTGCACATGATCACTTCGAGCGCCGACTTCTTGGGGAATTTCGGGTGCGGGTCGATGGGAATGCCACGACCGTTGTCGGTCACCGTCAGGAAACCGTCAGCGCTCAGTTCGACCTCGATGAAGGTGGCGTGACCGGCGAGGGCCTCGTCCATCGAGTTGTCGATGACTTCGGCAAAGAGGTGATGCAGCGCCTTTTCGTCGGTGCCGCCGATATACATGCCCGGCCGGCGCCGCACCGGCTCCAGGCCCTCCAGCACTTCGATGTC
>NZ_JACRAW010000151.1 GCF_016213215.1 Bradyrhizobium sp.
ACCGTCAAGGTCAAGATCATCAAGATCAACCACGAGACGCACCGCATCTCGCTGGGCATGAAGCAGCTGCTGGATGATCCGTGGCAGGGCATCGAGGCGAAGTACCCGCTGGGTTCGCGCTTCACCGGCCGGGTCACCAACATCACCGACTACGGCGCCTTCGTCGAGCTGGAACCGGGCATCGAAGGCCTGATCCACGTCTCGGAGATGTCGTGGACCAAGAAGAACATGCATCCCGGCAAGATCGTTTCGACCTCGCAGGAAGTCGAAGTGCAGGTGCTGGAAGTCGATCCGGTCAAGCGGCGCATCTCGCTCGGCCTCAAGCAGACCATGCGCAATCCGTGGGAGGTCTTCGTCGAGAAGCACCCGGTCGGTTCGGTGGTCGAGGGCGAGGTCAAGAACAAGACCGAGTTCGGCCTGTTCCTCGGCCTGGAAGGCGACGTCGACGGCATGGTTCACCTGTCCGACCTCGACTGGAAGCTTCCGGGCGAGCAGGTCATCGACAACTACAAGAAGAGCGACATGGTCAAGGCCGTGGTGCTCGATGTGGACGTCGAGAAGGAGCGCATTTCCCTCGGAATCAAACAACTTGAGGGCGATCCCTTCGCCGAGCCCGGCGACGTCAAGAAGGGCGCGGTGGTGACCTGCGAAGTGCTCGAGGTCAAGGAAGGCGGTATCGAGGTGAAGATCGTCGGTACCGATTTCACCACCTTCATCAAGCGCTCCGAGCTTGCCCGCGACCGCAACGATCAGCGGTCCGAACGGTTCGCGGTCGGCGAGAAGGTCGATGCCCGGGTGATCCAGTTCGACAAGAAGGCCCGCAAGGTCCAGGTGTCGATCAAGGCGCTGGAAGTCGCCGAAGAGAAGGAGGCCATCGCGCAGTACGGCTCCTCCGACTCGGGGGCGACGCTCGGTGACATTCTCGGCACCGCGCTCAAGAACCGCGCCACTGAGAAGTAAGAGCAGGGCTACCGCCCGCATCAAAGCCCCGGCCCAGCCGGGGCTTTTTTGTTGCCCTGCCACCCCCAGGGTTGCCCGGCACGCTTTCGTCTCCGCAGGCCTTCATTTCTTCAAATTGCGTCGCAATTGATGTATTCGAATAACCGGATGCTCACGCTGCGAATGCAAAACGCGCCTGGCCGTTTCCCGGAGAACTTTGATGTCACTTGATTCGGATGTGATCGTCGACCGCCGCAGGATTCGTCGCAAGCTCACCTTCTGGCGCGTTGCCGCCGCGGTGATCGCCATTGGTGCCATCGCGGGCTTTGCGCTGTTTGCAATGCCGGGCGCTCGCGGCTCGTTCGCGACCGCTGGCTCCATTGCGCGCATCCAGATCAACGGTCTGATCCGCAGCGATGCCGACCGCGTCGAGGCGCTGGAGCGGCTGGAGAATTCGCGCGCCGCCGCGGTCGTCGTTCATATCAATTCGCCGGGCGGCACCACCGCCGGCTCCGAGCAGCTCTATGACGCGCTTGTGCGTCTCAAGGCGAAGAAGCCGCTGGTGGTGGTGGTCGAGGGCCTGGCCGCCTCTGGCGGCTATATCACCGCGCTTGCCGCCGACCACATCGTCGCCCAGCAAAGCTCGCTGGTCGGCTCGATCGGCGTGCTGTTCCAATATCCGAACATCGGAGAGCTTCTGAAAACCATCGGCGTCAAGGTCGAGGAGGTCAAGTCCTCGCCGCTCAAGGCCGCCCCCAACGGCTTTGAGCCGACGAGCCCCGAAGCACGTGCGGCGCTGGATTCCCTGGTCAAAGATTCTTACGCTTGGTTTCGCGGCATGGTGAAGGACAGGCGCGGCATGGACGACGCGCAGCTCGAGAAGGTCGCGGACGGCCGGGTATTTACCGGGCGCCAGGCCATGGACCTCAAGCTCATCGATCAGCTCGGTGACGAGAAATCGGCGGTCGCCTGGCTGGTCGAACAGAAGAACGTCAAAAAGGGCCTGCCGGTCCGCGATTACAAGCTCAATCGCCACTTTGGCGACCTGACTTTCCTGCGTACGGCGGCGTCGCTGACGCTCGATGCGCTCGGCCTTGGCGCGATCGCCCGTCAGGTCGAGCAGGGCGGGATGTCCCAGGCGGTGGATCGATTGGGCCTGGATGGCATGCTGGCGTTATGGCAGCCTGGGACCGTCAATTGATCTGAATCAAGTCGATTCATGGTCCATGTTCCCGTATAACGAGTATCGTGCCAAGCCCGCCTTGGGGCTTTGGGACATACTTTTGCGTTGCCCAAATTTGATTTAGCGGCTTGACAGTCCAAGGTATTTTCACGGAAATGGATATCCGCACGCTCCCGGGTCTTACCTCTCGATGATCAAATCCGAACTTGTTCAGCGCATTGCCGAGCACAACCCGCATCTTTATCAGCGGGATGTCGAGAACATTGTGAACGCGATCCTCGAAGAGATCGTGGCGGCACTCGCCCGCGGGGATCGCGTCGAGTTGCGCGGCTTCGGTGCGTTCTCGGTGAAACATCGTCCGGCGCGCGCGGGCCGCAATCCGCGCACCGGCGCCCACGTTCCCGTCGATCAGAAGAGCGTTCCGTTCTTCAAGACCGGCAAGGAAATGCGCGAGCGCCTCAACCGCGACAATCCAGAAGCCGGCGGCGATCAATCCTGATCCGTCGCCGCTCGAGGTGCAGCCGCGATCGACAGTGCGGCCACCGTTTTCGTTAGATGCGAGCGATCGTGATGCGAAAATTCTTCACCGCTCTGATCGTCATTCCTCTCGGGTTGATCCTTGCGGTGTTCGCCGTGGCGAACCGGCATTTCGTCACCGTGTCGTTCGATCCCTTCAATTCCAGTGATCCTTCACTCTCGCTCTCGCTGCCCCTGTTCGCTCTTCTGATCGTGGTCGCGATCTTGGGTGTCATCGCGGGAGGTTCCGCAACCTGGTTCCGCCAACGCCGCTGGCGGCGCGCCGCGCGCCAGAACGAGGCAGATGCGCGCGCCGTCCGGTCCGAATTGGCCGATCTCCGCGCCGCTTCCGCCGCCTCGCGCTACGACGGGCAGCGCCTGCCGGGTCCCTCGCAAGGCGCCCTTTATGGCCCCGCCGGGCGAGACAAGCAGCGCGCGACGTTGTAGAACCCGCCGCATCGAAAACCGTTTTCCGTCCGCCGGTTGGCGGGCCTCATCTTTGCCTTGAACCATGTCCCTGCTTGTGAAGATTTGCGGCCTGTCGAGGCGCGAGACGCTTGAAGTGGCGCTCGACGCCGGCGCCGACATGGTCGGGTTCGTGTTCTTTCCACCGTCGCCGCGGCATCTGCCGCTGGAGCGCGCGCGCGAGCTCGGCATCGTGGCGAAGAGCCGCGCGCTGAAGGTCGCGCTCACCGTCGATGCGGACGATGCGACGCTTGACAATATCGTCGATGCGCTCGCGCCCGACCTGCTGCAGCTCCACGGCAAGGAAACCGTCGCACGACTGCGCGACATCAAGGAGAAATTCGGTCTGCCCGTCATGAAGGCCGTGGCGGTGGAAACGGCGGCGGATCTCGTCTCGCTGCCGGGCTACGCCTCTGTCGCCGACCGCCTCCTCTTCGATGCGCGTCCGCCCAGGGACGCGACGCGTCCCGGAGGCCTGGGCGCGGTGTTTGACTGGCATGTCCTGGAAAATCTCGACCTCAAGCTGCCCTTCATGGTTTCGGGCGGCCTCAACGCGGACAACGTCGCCGAAGCGATTCGCGTGACGCGGGCTGGCGGCGTGGACGTTTCCTCCGGCGTCGAACGCAGCTCAGGCGTCAAGGACCCGGAGCTGATCAGAGCCTTCATTCGCGCCGCGCGCGCAACGGAAGAATTGACCGTACGATGAGCATCGCCAAACCAAACTCCTTTCGCAGCGGCCCCGACGAGCGCGGCCATTTCGGCATTTTCGGCGGACGCTTCGTCGCCGAAACCCTGATGCCGCTGATCCTCGAACTGGAGAAGGCCTATGCCGAGGCCAGGCTGGACCCGGCCTTCCAGGCGGAGATGAACGGCTATCTGAAGCACTATGTCGGCCGCCCGTCGCCGCTCTATTTCGCCGAGCGCCTGACCGAGCATCTCGGTGGCGCGAAGGTCTACTTGAAGCGCGAGGAGCTGAATCACACCGGCTCGCACAAGGTGAACAACGTGCTCGGCCAGATCATGCTGGCGCGGCGCATGGGAAAGAAGCGCATCATCGCCGAGACCGGGGCGGGCCAGCACGGCGTGGCCACCGCGACCCTGTGTGCGCGGTTCGGGCTCGAATGCGTCGTCTACATGGGTGCGGTCGACGTCGAGCGGCAGCAACCCAACGTCATTCGCATGGAGATGCTGGGCGCGAAGGTCCTTCCCGTGCAATCGGGCACCCGCACGCTGAAGGACGCGATGAACGAGGCGCTGCGCGACTGGGTCACCAATGTGCACAATACGTTCTACTGCATCGGCACGGTGGCGGGGCCGCATCCGTACCCGATGATGGTGCGCGACTTCCAGTCGGTGATAGGCAACGAAACGCGTCGGCAGCTCCAGGAGGCCGAAGGGCGACTGCCGGATTCGCTGGTTGCCTGCATTGGCGGCGGCTCCAACGCCATGGGACTGTTCCATCCTTTCCTTGACGATCCCTCGGTCGAGATTTTCGGCGTCGAGGCGGCCGGTCATGGGCTCACGCAATTGCATGCGGCCTCCATCGCCGGGGGCCGGCCCGGCGTGCTGCACGGCAATCGCACCTATCTGCTGATGAACGACGACGGTCAGATCCAGGACGCGCACTCAATTTCGGCGGGGCTGGACTATCCGGGTATCGGACCGGAACACTCCTGGCTGCACGAAGTCGGGCGCGTCAACTACCTGTCAGCGACCGACGAGGAAGCGCTCGAGGCATTCCAGTTGCTGTCGCGGCTGGAAGGCATCATTCCGGCGCTCGAGCCCGCGCACGCCATCGCCAAGGTGATGGAGCTCGCGCCGAAGCGGCCAAAGGATCACCTGATGGTCATCAATCTCTCCGGCCGCGGCGACAAGGACGTGCCGCAGGTCGGCGACATCCTGAAGGGCAAGAAGAAGTGAGCGAGCTCGGCCTTCAAGCCTGTGGCGCCCCCACCCTGACCCTCCCCCGCAAGCGGGGGAGGGAAGCTGTAGCTGTCCGCGCATCACGCAGCTTGCATCAGCTTTTTGGTCTGAACCATCCAGCCGCCCGGAACGCTGCACTCCCTCTCCCGCTTGCGGGGGAGGGCCGGGGAGGGGGCCTCTCTCCGCATACTCAGATGGTGCAGGAAGTCTCAGGAATTTCCGCATGACCACGCGTATCGACACCCGGTTTGCCGAGCTCAAGAAGCAGGGCCGCTCGGCCTTCGTCACCTTCGTAATGGCCGGTGATCCCGATCCCGACATGTCGCTTCAGATCATCAAGGCGTTGCCGAAGGCGGGCGCCGACGTGATCGAGATCGGCATGCCCTTCACTGATCCGATGGCAGACGGCCCCTCGATTCAGGCGGCAGGTCTGCGCGCCCTCAAAGCAGGCATGACGCTGAAGAAGACGCTGGAGCTGGTGCGCGGCTTCCGCAAGGAAGACGACGCAACGCCGCTGGTGCTGATGGGCTACTACAATCCGATCTACATTTATGGCGTCGACAAGTTCCTCGTCGATGCGAAGAGCGCCGGCGTCGACGGCCTCATCATTGTCGACCTGCCGCCGGAAGAAGATACCGAACTCTGCCTCCCCGCGCTGAAGGCGGGGCTCAACTTCATTCGTCTGGCGACACCGACCACGGATGACAAGCGACTGCCGGCGGTGCTCGCCAATACGTCGGGCTTTGTCTATTACGTCTCGATCACCGGGATTACCGGCTCCGCCGCCGCCGACTCCGGTGCCGTCAGCGAGGCTGTCGTCCGCATCAAGCGCCACACCACGCTTCCGGTCTGCGTCGGCTTTGGTATCCGCACGCGAGAGGCCGCACGCGCCATCGCCGCCCACGCCGATGGCGCCGTCGTCGGTACCGCGCTGGTGGATGCGCTGCGCGGCAGCCTTGATTCGGAAGGTCGCGCGACCGCCAAAACCGTTAACGCCGTGGCCGAGATTGCCGCCTCCCTCGCCCAGGGGGTGCGCGGCGCAGCGCAGGCCGCGGAATAAGCACAATTACGCGACAGACAGGTCAAGAGCGGCGGCTTGCCCGGCAGGGCCGGGGCCGCCATATATCCCCCGGCGATCGTGAATGGATCGCGACTCGGAGCAAACCATGAACTGGCTCACCAATGTGGTCCGGCCGAAGATCCGCAACATGCTGCGGCGGGAAACGCCGGAGAATCTGTGGATCAAGTGCCCCGATTCCGGGCAGCTCGTGTTCTACAAGGACGTCGAGGCCAACCAGTTCGTCATTCCCGGCTCGAACTACCACATGCGGATGGGCGCGGTGGCCCGGCTGAAGTCGATGTTCGACAACGAAACCTGGTACGACATCGCTTTGCCGGAGGTGGCTCCCGATCCGTTGAAGTTCCGCGACGAGAAGAAATATGTCGATCGCATCAAGGATGCGCGTGCGCGCACCAACCTGAACGACGCCATCAAGGTCGGCTTCGGCAAGCTCGAAGGCGCCGGCGTGGTGATCGCGGTGCAGGATTTCGACTTCATGGGCGGCTCGCTCGGCATGGCCGCGGGCGAGGCCATCGTGCGCGGCCTTGAGCTTGCGGTTGAGAAGAAAGTGCCGTTTATCGTTTTCGCGGCGTCCGGCGGCGCGCGCATGCAGGAAGGCATTCTCTCGCTGATGCAGATGCCGCGCACCACGGTTGCCGTGCAGATGCTGCGCGAGGCGCGGCAGCCCTATATCGTGGTGCTGACCAACCCGACGACCGGCGGCGTCACCGCCTCCTACGCCATGCTGGGCGACGTGCACATCGCAGAGCCCGGCGCACTGATCGGCTTTGCCGGCGCGCGCGTGATCGAGCAGACGATCCGGGAAAAGTTGCCGGAAGGCTTTCAGCGCGCCGAATATCTCAAGGAGCACGGCATGGTCGACATGGTCGTGCACCGTCACGATCTGCGCGCCACCTTGGCACGGCTGTGCCGGCTGCTGACCAGGTCGCCGGCGCCGGAGACGGCGGCAAGAGCCGTGGCCGAAGCCGAAATCGCAATCCAGATCGCGGCGCCCGAGCCGGCGCCGGCCGCGCCGCAAGCGTGAACGCGTCTGCCAAAACCCCGAAGCCCTCGCCAGGCGAACTGATTGCGCGACTGTCTGCGCTGCATCCCAAGCGCATCGATCTCGGGCTGGAGCGCATGCATCGGCTGCTCGAGCGGCTCGGTCATCCCGAACGCAAAGTGGCTCCGGTCATCCATATCGCCGGCACCAACGGTAAGGGATCGACGCTGGCCTATTTGCGGGCGATGCTGGAAGGGGCCGGCCTGTCCGTCCACGCCTACACCTCGCCCTACCTCGTGCGCCCGAACGAGTGCTACCGGCTCGGTCGCGCCGGCGGCGGCGTGCTCGTCAGCGACGACGAATTGCGCGCCGCGCTCGAGTTGTGCGAGCGCGTCAATGCCGGCGAATCTGCGACCGTGTTCGAGCTCAAGACCGCGGCGGCGTTCCATATCTTCGCGCAGAATCCCGCCGACGTGCTGCTTCTGGAAGTCGGCCTTGGCGGACGCCTGGATTCGACCAACGTCATCGACACGCCGCTGGCGTCCGTCATCGCGCCCATCAGCATGGATCATACCGAATTCCTCGGCGATACGCTGACTGCGATCGCCGGCGAGAAGGCAGCGATCATCAAGCGCGCCGTGCCCGTGATCTGCGCAGAACAGGCGCCGGAAGTCATGGCGCTGATCGACGCCCAGGCAAGGCGCATGCGCGCGCCGTTGTTTGCCGCCAATGAGGCTTGGCACGTCAATGTCGAGCACGGCCGGCTGGTCTATCAGGACGATCGCGGCCTGATGGACCTGGCTGCGCCCCGGCTGTTCGGACGCCACCAGTTCTACAATGCCGGCCTGGCCATCGCGACGCTGCGCGCGATCGACAAGTTCAAGATCCCTCATGCGGCGTTCGAGGCCGGGATCATCAACGCCGAGTGGCCGGCCCGGATGCAGCGCATCGCTTCAGGGTTGTTGCTCGAATGGGGACCGCAAGGCAGCGAGATCTGGCTCGACGGCGGCCACAATGCAGAAGGAGGGCGCGTCGCTGCGGCGGCCCTGGGCGATCTCGAAGAACGTGTTTCGCGCCCGCTGGTGGTGATCGCCGGCATGATGGCCAAAAAGGACGCGCACGGTTTTCTCTCCAATTTCGCAGGGCTTACCCGCCACATCATCGCCGTGCCGATTCCGGACCAGGAGAACGCGATGCCGCCGGATCGCCTCGCTGACGCGGCGCGCAGCCTCGGCATGCGGGTCGAGATCGCGTCCGGCATCGAATCCGCGCTGCGCGCCCTGGCGCAGCTGGCCTATGAAGTGCCGCCGCGGATCCTGATCACCGGTTCGCTCTATCTCGCCGGCCACGTGCTCGCCATCAACGGCACGCCGCCTGACTGACGGTCTTGGTCTTGTGACGTCGTTCCCGAGGCACAAGCAACCGTCACGCCAGCATCTTGATCAGATCGGCGGCCTTCTGCCTGAGCTGCTCGAACGTGCATTGCCGCGGGGCCTTGTCGGGACGCCAGCGCAGGATGGAGGTGCCGTGGCGAAAGCGCGCGCCACTGAAATGGTCATAGCAGACTTCGACCACGAGCTTAGGCTTGACCGGGCACCATTGTGTCGAGCGCTCGGTCGACCAGCGGCTCGGCCCGCCCGGTGCATTGCCGGTGAACCCCGGCTTTTCGATCAAAGCCTCCAATTTCGCTGTGAGCGCAGGCTTGTCCTCCTGCCTGATCGCCGACGTGAAGCCCACGTGATGCAGCAGCCCGGCGTCGTCATGGAGCCCGAGCAGCAGCGAGCCGACAACCTTCCTGCCGTTGAGCTTGTTGGTGGCGTAGCGGAAGCCGCCGACCACGCAATCGGCGCTGCGGAATTTCTTGATCTTCTGCATACCGTCGCGATTGCCGGCCTGGTAGGGCAGGTCGAGGCGCTTGGCAATCACCCCGTCAGAGCCGCCGTCGGATCGTGCCAGCCAGTTCTTGGCGGTGGCATAGCTTTGCGTTGCCGGTGAGAGGTGAAAGGTCGGGTTGTTCTTGAAATTGGCCTTGGCAAAAGCTTCGAGTGCCGGCCGGCGCTCGCCGAGCGATGCTTCCGAGAGCTTCCGGCCTTGTGGGGTCTCCAACAGATCGAACGCGAGATAAAGCGCCGGCGTCTCCTGCGACAGCTTCTTGACCCGGCTCGCAGCCGGGTGAATCCTCTGCAACAGATCATCGAAGGAAAAGCTCTTGCCGTGCGGCACGACGATCTCGCCGTCGAGCGCAAACGAGCTCGCCTTGAGACTCAAGGCCGCCGCGACGAGCTCGGGAAAATAGCGCGCAAGATCTTCACCCGCTTTCGAGCGAAGGTCGATCTTGTCACCGTTGCGGGAGAGCAGGCAGCGAAAGCCGTCCCATTTCGGTTCGTACTGCCATTCAGGTCCGCGCGGAATGGCATCGACCGAGCGCGCTTCCATCGCCACGAGCGAGGTGGATTGACGCGAACGCTTTCGGGGCGCAGACGGCAATGACGGACCTCATCGAACGGACCAGGTGCCATCTCAACGCAAGCGGCCGGCGAAAGGCCGGCCGTCGTCGAAAATAAGTCCGGGAAACGAAGCGGATCAGACCGCGGTCGAAATCCACTGCTGCAGCTTTGCCTTCGGCGCCGCGCCGACCTGGCGGGAGGCCATCTCGCCGCCCTTGAAGATCATCAGCGTCGGAATCGACATCACGCCGTATTTGGAAGCCGTCTTGGGGCTCTCGTCGACATTAAGCTTGACGATCTTGACCTTGTCGCCCATCGCGCTCGCGATCTCGTCGAGGGCCGGAGCGATCATGCGGCAAGGACCGCACCACTCGGCCCAGAAGTCGACCACCACCGGGCCGTTTGCCTTGAGCACTTCGGCTTCGAAATCGGCGTCAGAAACCTTGCCAACGGCCATGGGAATACCTCGTTCGGTTGGACGGAAAAGGCGCGACATGGAATCGCGCCAAGGATCATGAAACCAACCTATGAACGGGTCGTTCCGTGGTCAAGTTCGCTCACGTCGACATGAGCGGATGCCAGTTCCGCGTCCAGCGCGGAAGCGGAAAGTTCTGTAAATTCAAGATTTTCGGTCCAAAACAGGGCGGCGCGGACGCATCTGTGCGGATAAAGCCGGCGCAGCACGGCCCGGTAGAGCGCGAGCTGCCGCACGTAAGCCGCCGGAGCATCCATCGGCTTACGAGGCGGGGCATGGTTGGTCTTGAAATCGACGATAAGGATTTCGCTCTCCCTCACCACCAGCCGGTCGATCTGGCCGGAGACCACCACGGGGGTGAGGCCCGGCCGCTCCAGCCGGCCGACAATCGACACTTCCGCCCGGCTACCCTCGCCAAAGACGGCACCAAAGCGCGGCTCGCCGATCAGCGCGATTACCTGGTCGGCAACCGCCTGCCGGTCGGACTCGGTCCAGTCCGAAACGCTGCGTGCCAGATAGCCCAGCGCGGCATCGCGCCGCCGCTCCTCAGCGATATCCGGCAGGGACTGCAACAGCCGGTGCACCACCGTGCCGCGCTGCAGCGCCTGCGCGCGGCTCTTGATCGATTCGCCGGTCCTGACCGTAGGGCCCTCGTCCCCGCCGCCGCGGGAAGGGCGAAGCACGTCGTCATCGACCAATTCGGGCGCTGCCTCCGTCCGCAGCCAGGGCGGGAGTTCGATGCGTTCTTCGCGCACGGGTGCAGGGGGCCCCATGGCTGCGACATCCTCGGGGCGGGCAAAGCGCTTCACCGCGCCATGCGGCGTTTCAACCGCCTGTTCCTTCAGGCCGGACAAGGCGAGGCCGGTCGAGATCAGGTCGTACCAGCTAAGCTTTCGCACCGTTTTCATGTTGCCGGGCATGCAGCCGCCGACGATCAGGCGATCCGCGGCGCGCGTCATCGCCACATAGAGCAGCCGGCGATATTCGTCCTCGGTCTCGGCCAGCATCTCAGTGCGGGCGGATGCGACCGCGGCGGGATCGTCCGCCTTCTTCCCCGCCCAGACCACCACCGTGCCGTCATTGCCGCGCGGCAAATGAATGAGACGAAGGCGCTGGGTGTCGGAAGGCGAGGAGGTGGTGTCGACCAGGAACACGACTGACGACTCCAGGCCCTTGGCGCCGTGCACGGTCATGACGCGGACCTCGTCGCGCGAGATCTCCATGTCGCGCTTGACCTCGGTATCGGCCGAGCGCAGCCAGGCCATGAACCCCTGCAACGAGGCCGGCGCCTTGCGTTCGTAACTCAAGGCAAGCTCGAGGAATTCGTCGAGCGCGTCATTGGCCTCGAGCCCGAGC
This sequence comes from Bradyrhizobium sp., assembly GCF_016213215.1. Lineage (GTDB taxonomy): Bacteria > Pseudomonadota > Alphaproteobacteria > Rhizobiales > Xanthobacteraceae > Bradyrhizobium. The sequence continues at coordinate 11,368 of NZ_JACRAW010000151.1, forward strand.
CGCGGCAGGATGCGGGCACGCCCTCCATCCCCGCCGAGCAGCCAGGCATAGAATGAAAATGGCGTCTCCTCTCCGGCGCGCCGCTCGCAGGCCTCAAGGCGTCGCAGCACCGCTTTGAACGTTTCATTCGTATTGGCGTGCTCGCTCAGTGCGTGGCGTAGCGATGACTTGCGCTGCGCGGCCAGCACAAAGAGGTCGTCGTCATCAAGGCCGAACAAGGGACTCTTGAGCGCCACCGCAAGCGCGAGGTCGTCCTGCGGCAGCAGCAGCGCGTCGGCGAGATTCATCAGGTCGATGATCGCGATGTGCTCGGTGAGCTTGAGGCGATCCGCGCCGGCTACCGGGATATTGGCGTGCTTCAGGGCCTGGATCACAGCATCGAAGGCATTGCCGCGCCGCCGCACCAGCACCAGCATGTCGCCGTAGCGCAACGGCCGCCGCTCGCCGGCATGGCCGGTCATCGTGCCGCTCTCGACCAGTCTCTTGATCTCGGACTGGATGCGCCGGGCCAGCTTCACTTCCGGGCTGGTAACCGACACGCCGTCGAACGGCGCGCGCCAGCCTTCGATGTCCTGCTTGTCGTCGGCTGCAGCCAGCTCCCACAACTCGATCAGGCTCGGCCCGGCATCGCTGAGCGCGTGATGGAGGGGATACGTCTTCTCTGCATGAATGCTGCGATAGATTGCCTCTTCGCGAAATACTTGGTCGACCGACTGCAGGATCGCTGCGCCCGAGCGGAAGGAATAGGTGAAGGACACAGGATCGAATTTAAGTCCGGCCGCGGTGAACTTGCGACGCAATTCGTGGCGGCGCAGGTCGAACTCGTGCGGGGCGGCACCCTGGAACGAGAAGATCGACTGCTTCTCGTCACCGACGGCAAAGATGGTGCGGGTGATGCCGTCGCGCGCGCCTTCGCCGGCAGTGAACTCGGAAATGATGTGCCCGACGATGTCCCATTGCCGGGGGCTGGTATCCTGCGCCTCGTCGATCAGTACGTGATCGACGCCGCGGTCGAGCTTGTAATGAACCCAGCCTGAGCTGACGCGGCCCAGCATGGCCAGCGTCTTGTCGATCAAATCGTCATAGTCGAGCAGGCCGCGTTCCTGCTTCTCGCGCCGGTAGTTCGCCGCCGCGGCGGTCGCGATATGCAGCAGCGCCTCGGTGCGGTCGCGGACCATCACGGCGCGGCGGCGCTCGACCAGCGGCAGGATGCGCTCGGCTTCAGCCTCGAACAGGCGGGCTACGGATGGATTGTGGTCGCCGAATTTCTTCGTCAGCAGTGATTTGCGTGGCGTCTTCTCGTCGGTGAGAAAGACGCAGAGATAGCCATCGACCTGCGCGCTGCCGGAAAAGATCTTTGCCTCGCGCAAGCGGTCCGCCTGGTCCTGGTCCGACTTGCCGCCGCCTGCCAGTGCGAGCGCGATGTCACCCCAACGCGAGCGCGGCAGGAACGGCCCGTCCACAATCTCCTGCTCGATCTCTTCGACGCGGTCGGCGGGATCGACGCCAAGCGCGGCCGAAATCTGCGCCGCCGCAGCCTCGACGCTGCCCGCGGCATCGGTCCAGGTCATGAAATGGTCGCGGCTGAGACAGGCCTCGCGCACCACGTCCTTGAAGGTGACGTCGGCCGCGCTCGCCATCGCGGTCAGCAATGCGCGACCCGTGGCGCTGTCGGGATCACGGGCAGCCTCCAGCAGCACCTTGAGATTGGCGCGCTCCATCATCTCGGTCTGGTCGCGCTCGTCGATCACGGCAAAGCGCGCCGGCACGTTGGCCTCGAACGGAAACTGCTGCAGAAGCCGCGTGCACAGCGCGTGGATGGTCTGCACCTTCAAGCCGCCCGGCGTATCCAGCGCACAGGCGAACAGCTTTCGCGCCGCACGCCGCAGCCGCGCGTTGGGGTGGGGGATGCCGGCTTCGCGGATCGCGGCATCGAGCGCGTCATCGTCAAGCGTCACCCAATGCCCAAGCGTGGAAAATACCCGTTCGGCCATGTTGGCCGCCGCCGCCTTGGTGAAGGTAATGCAGAGGATCTTTTCCGGCGGCACGCCGGCGAGCAATAGGCGTATGACCCGCTGCACCAGCACATGGGTCTTGCCGGAGCCGGCATTCGCCGACACGAAGGCCGATGCCGTCGGGTCCGACGCGCGGGCCTGGGTGGCGCGCAGGGCTTCGGGGATCGGACGTGGCGCCTTCACCATTCCTCGACCCCCAAGCCACCCGCGGCCGACCATTCCTTGATGCGGGCGAGATCATCGTAGCTGCCATAGCGGTTGGCCCACATCGGCAGATTGAGGGAGGTGTAGGCCTGGCTTTCGTCGTCGAAGGCGCGGATCAAGGCTTCCAGCTTGCGCCTTGCCTCGGCCGCCGCGGTGTCAGGCGGCTGCGGTAGGTCGCTCTTGTTGATCTTCAGTTCGAGCACACGCTCTTCGCCCGGCGGATTGTTGCCGCTGAGCCGGACGTAAACGAGCTCGCTCACCGATGAGCCCGCCGGGATTTCGGCGAATCCGCCTTCGCGCAGGATGGCCGCTTCGAGGGTGAGTTGCGGCGACAGTCCCATGCGCACCTGCTTGCCCGTCGGCGGCTGGCCGGTTTTGTAGTCGAGAATCGCATAGGAGCCGTCCTTGCGGCGTTCGATGCGATCGGCACGTGCCGACACATGGAAGGTTCGTTGATCGCCGAGCGGGATGGCCATTTCGCCCCGCGTCTCGGCTTTGATGACGTCAAGGCCACCGCGCCGCGCGATTTCCCAACCGGCAAACCACCTCGTGATGCGCTGAAAACGCGGCCACCACAGCGCCCGCGCTTCGGGACGCTCCATCAGCGGCGCAAAATATTTCTCGCCGATCTCGCGCAATGCGCGCGCCGGATCGTCGGGCAGGTGGTCGGCAAAGACATGCGTGAATTCGCCGAGCGAATCGTGGATGGCCGAGCCGCGATCGGTCGCCGACAGCGGCATGTCGACCGGATCGAGGGCGTCCAGCCTCAGGATGTATTTGGCGTAGATGGTGTAGGGATCGCGCAGCCAATCCTCGATCGCAGTCACCGAGAGTCTTGCCGGCCGCATCGCGCGCGGCGGTCGCGGCTCGGGTTGCGAGATTGGTTCGACCTTGTCGGGCCGGTCGAGCTCGTGCGCGAAGCGCACATACTTCTCGCCGGCTCGTTTCGCCGCCCTCCACAGCTCCTCACCCGCGACCGCCTCCAGCCGATGCAGGAAACGCGATGCGACCGCCGGTGCCCCGCCGGCCTTGGCGGAATGGGTGAGGATCACTTCATCCGCCCCGAGCAGCTGCGTGAAGTCATGCGCCGACAGGCCAATGCGCCGCTCCGGCAGGTCCAGGCCCAGTTCATGACGCATCGGGCGGCTGAGCCAGGGGTCGATACGCGGCGACGGCGGCCACACGCCCTCGATCAAGCCGCCGATGATGATGCGATCGGCGTGCATGAGCCGCGATTCCAGCGGGCCGTAGATGTGCAGCCGGGCGCCAGGCGTCTCCGGCCGCCGCACCGCGCGATCGGCGAATGCGGTCTGGAACACTTCCGCATAATCCGGCAGCGGCACCATCAGCCCGCTTCTTGTTGGCTTGCCGAGCAAATCGTCGAAGGCAGATGCAAGCGCCAGGCCGTCGCGGTCCTCGAAGGCGAGCGCGATATCGTGCTCATCGCGCGATAGTTCGACCAGCACCTCGCGATGGCGATGGGCCAGCTCGGCGAAATCATGCGGTCTTGAACCAGGCAGGCTCTCCAGCGGAGCCAGCGCCTTCTGCAACGTTGTGATCAGCGCCTGTGCGCGCTGAAGGTCCTCGTCCTTGAGGCGCGCGCGGGGCTCGGCCGCATGGAGCGAGCTGACCTCGCCGCGCCGCAGCCTGGCGAGTTCCTGACAGAACCTCGCATGGTCGCGGGCAAGCCCGGTCGCTCCGGCCGGCGGCCGCGTGCCGCGAAGGATCGCAAGCTCGAGCGTTTCGATCGCGCTCCGCCATGCGCCCGGGGCCTTGCCCAATCGGCACAGCGGATGCTTGAGCAGCGCGAGCAGGGTCGGCGGCTCCAGTCCCTTACTGGCCGCTTCGGCCGCAAGGCGGGCGAAGATGCCGGCCGGCGTTTCCATCAGCGCATCGCCGCCCGAATCATTGAAGGCGAGCTTCCAGCGCGAAAGCGCCGCCATCACGCGCCGCGCCAGCGCGCGATCCGGAGTGACCAGCGCCGCCGATTTGTCGAGATGCCGGGCTTCGCGCATGGCGACTGCAATGGCGAGCGCTTCTATCTCGGGATTGGGCGCCTGGAGCACGGCGAGATCTTTCATGCCGGCCGCAATCCTGGTCGCGACCTCGCCTTGCCTCAGGCGGTCATGCCACTCTTCGGTCGCGTTCGATGGCCGCATGGCTTCTGAGGCCAGGAGATCGCGGCCCTGTGGCGCCGGGGACTCCAGGACTTCGACGTCGCTGCGCTTGAAGCCGAAACGCTGTAACAGCCCGTGCATCGCATATTGCGGATGGTTCGAAGCCGGCGCTGTGGTGAATTTTCCCTGCGCGTCCTTGACGCCGCCGATCGAGTGCCACGCGTCCTCGTCGAGATCGATGTCGAGCCCCGGCAGCACCACCGCGCCACGCGGCAGCGAAGCCACCGCGTGCAGGAATTTTGCGGTCGCGGGCATCGAACCGGTCGAGCCGGCCGCGATCACGGGTCCATCGTGATGCGCGCCCAGGCGCTTTGCCTCGGCCGCGATCAGAAGGTCGCGGCGCGCCGCCGGCTCGATCCGGCCGATCTCGGCGAGGTGATCGGGCCAGGCCTTGCGCGCGATGCGCAGGAAATCGAGCGAGTGCTGCCAGTATTGATCGAGCTGGTCGGGCACGAGCCCATCGAGCGCGTTCCAGTCGACGCCGCGCGTGACCATGTCGTCGATCAGTCGCGCGAGGTCGGTTGCGAGGGCCACCGTCGAAGCCGGGCCGCCGACCACGAGCGGCGCCGAGACCGGGCTCTTCGCCCAGGCCGCGACCAGCCGCGCCAGCGTCAGGCGGCGCTCCAGTTCGCCGAGCCTGGGCGGAATGTCGAGCGGCGCCCGGCCGTCGAATTGCTCGGCGTCGTCGGCAAAGGCAAGTTCGTCCTCATCGATATCGCCGAGCGCGATGATGCGCGGCAGCACGACGGCGTCGGTCTTCATCTCCTCGAGAAACACCTCGCGCGCGACGCGCACCGCGCGCCGGGTCGGCAGATAGAGCGTGGCGTCCGCCAGCTTTGCAGGTTCTCCGCGCGCGCAAAATTCCGCGACCAGCCTGCCGTCGAGGAGGGCGGCAACGACCGTGCGCAGAAACGGAACTGATACGGGAACGCTGAAAACGCGCATGAGCTGCCTGATTCGCGGATCAGGTTACATCATGGCACGGCCCTGTTTGGGGAGCGATTTTTGATGCCGCACTGGGGTACGCCAGTTTTCCCCGCTGTCATTATCCGCGAATGCGGATGATTTCAGTATTCCGGAGAAAGAGGTAGTTTCGATGGAGAGGCCGCGGGTCGTTGGATCGCCCGCATTCGCGGGGCGTGACGATTCAAACGAGGGCCAGAATGGAACCTACGCCACGCTCTCCAGGAACGCCTCTTCCGCGGCGTGCACGGCGTCCGGGGTGCCGACATGCATCCATACGCCGTCCAGGCGCAGACCGAACAGCCGCTCCTGTTCGTTGGCGCGGTCGAACATCTTGGTCAGCGAGAATTCGCCCTCGGGAGCGCCCGCAAACAATCCCGGCGACATGATCGCGGCGCCGGCATAGACGAACGGCACGACCTGGTTTTCGCGGCGCTTGCGCAAGGCCCCGTCCGCCAGCATGGCGTAATCACCGCGGCCGCTGTAGCCGATGCTGTTCGTGGTCGGGGCCATCAGGAGCAGGATATCCATCCGCGCGGGATCGAAGCTTTCAGCGAGCCGCTCCAGGTTTCGGCGCACGCCATCGATCCACATCGTATCGGAATTGACGTGGAAGAACGGCGCTTCGCCAAGCAGCGGCAGTGCCCTGACCACGCCGCCGCCGGTGCCGAGCACCTGGTCGCGCTCGTCCGAAATGATGACCCGCGGACGCGTGCGGCCGGCGACATGCTCGATGATCTGATCGGCCAGGTAATGCACATTGACCACGGCCTCAATGGCGCCGGCGTCGGCAAGCTTGTCCAGCACATGGTCGAGCAGCGGCCGTCCTGCCACCGGCACCAGCGGCTTCGGCAGCTTGTCGGTCAAAGGGCGCATCCGCAGGCCGAAGCCCGCGGCGAGTACCATGGCTTTGGTCGGTTTGACGGACATCCAGGCGCTTCTCGAACTCCTCCTCGTTCGCACCGATCCTAGCATGCGGATTCGGCCACTGTACCGATGCCGCCGGCCATAACACGTCCGGTGTGACGATTATGCGACAGATGCTGCATCTATGAGCCGGCGAGCGCGCCCCGCGCCGTTTTTTTCTTTCCGGCGCCCTGCTTGATGAAAGTGACGCCGATCTGTTCGCCATTGACCCACGACAGTGCGCAGCGTCGATAGGCAAGGCCGGTGGAGGAAAGCAGGAGAAAGAACTCCTTCAGGTTCAGGCCCTGGACCGAGCCTTCGATGGTCAGCTTGGCACCGGTGTCGGAGACGTCATGCACGAGACAGCCGCGCCGCCACGTGCCGTCGATTCCCATCATCTGGGCCGGAATGCCGCGCTCGAAGGTGACGCGCGCACCCTGGCGCCGGTCTGATGTCATGTGGCTTGCTCCGCTCCTGCCTGTCAGGCCTCCGCGCTGAAGTTAGCTGTGCCTTGGCTAACGGCGAGTAAATCAGCTCAAGGGCGGCGGGACGTGGGCGAGATACCACTCGCGCAGGTGCTGAAGCGACGGGTGAGCCAGCGAGCGGCTGAGATAAGTCCAGATGCGCGGTTGATGGCGCAGATATTGCGGCTTGCCGTCGCGGCGGTTGAGGCGCGCGAATGTGCCCAGGAGCCGCGTGTTTCGCTGCGCCGACATGAGGGCGTAAAGCTCGGCAAAGGCGCCCGGATCGAAGGTGGGCTCAGCCGCGCGGCGTGCCTTGATGTAGCGCGACAGCAGCGTGAGCTCGGTCGTTTCGGGCACGTCGATCCGAGCGTCCTGCAGCAGCGACACGACGTCGTAGGCGGCCGGCCCCAGCACGGTGTCCTGGAAGTCGATTACGCCGACGCGGGCGATGCCGCTCCGCTGGGAAAGCCAGATCAGGTTGGGCGAATGGAAATCGCGCAGCACCCAGGTCTTCGGAGCGACCGCTGCCTTCTGCAGCAGCTCGCGCCACATCGCGAGGAATTGCTCGTGCTCATCGGGGCTCAACCTGGCGCCGCGGTCCGGCAGATACCATTCCACCATCAGGCCGATCTCGATCAGCAGCGCCTCGGTGTCGAAGACCGGAATGGCGTAGCTTGCCTGCTCGGTCAGCGGCAGGGTCTCGGGCAGGAATTTTCCGTGCAGCACCGCCAGCATGTCGGCCGCTGCTTCATAGCGTTCGGTGATCGGCCGAGGCGGATCGCCTTCGATGAGGCTCTCGCTGCCGAAATCCTCGGTGATGAGGAAGCCGCTGTTAAGATCGGAATGACGAATTGAAGGCGCCGAGAAGCCTTGCTCGCGCAAGCCGTTGGCCATCGCGACAAAGGGCTTCACGTCTTCGGCGAGATGCACGGCCGCGCTGTAGGACTTGCCGTTGTAGATCGCCGGGCCGTCGGGCCGGCGCGGGAAGTTCATCAGGATGACCACGCCGTCGTGCCGGAACAGCCGGGCATAGGAACGGGTCGAAGCATCGCCCGCCATCCTCTGCCGACGGGCGTCGATGTAGCCGGCCTCTTGCAGAAACGTGCGCAGCGACTTCAGCCGCTCGACCTGGGCGCCCGCCTTGCCATAGCCTGTGATTTCGGCCGATCGCGCCGAGGGGCCAAGCGGGTCGGCATGGCTGAGTGCGACGTCGATGCGGTCCCGGGGCAGGGCCGACGGCGCGCGCTCCGGCCATTCGATCAGCGTCAGCGCGTCGTCCGGCAGCGGCGCCAGGCCGATCTCCTCCAGCTCGGTCGGATCCTCGATACGGTAGAGGTCGGCATGCACGGCCGGAAACGCCGGCAGCTCGTAATTCTGCACCAGCGTGAAGGTCGGGCTCGGCACTTCCAGTGTCTCGTCGCCGGCCAGATACCGCAGCATGGCGCGCGCGGCCGCGGTCTTGCCCGCGCCGAGATCCCCCGACAAGGTGATCACGTCGCCCGGACCTGTGAGCAGCGCGAGATCGGCCATCAGATGCGCCGTCGCCGCCTCGTCGGCAAGCACGACGGAGAATGTCGTCGTCGGGCTCATTCGGCGGCGTCGCGATGCGCCGCCTGATCGATCGGGAAATCGCACGTTACGGTCGTGCCTTTGCCGACGATCGAATCCACCCGCACCTTGCCGCCGTGCAGCTCGACGAAGGAGCGCACCAGCGACAGGCCGAGACCTGCGCCGCGATGCCGCGAACCGTGCGAATGGCTTTCAAACCAGTTGAATACCTTGTCCTGCATCTCGGCCGGAATGCCCGGTCCGGAGTCGATGACGGTGAAGACGACGCTTCGGTCGGTTCGGCGCGCGGTGATGCCGACCGCCGCGTCCGGCGGCGAGAAGCCGACGGCGTTGGCAAGCAGGTTATAGAGCACCTGCACCACACGGCGCTCGTCGCCGACGAAGCTGCCGATGTTGGGCGCGACGTCGACCTTGAGACGGATGCGATCGGTGGCGAGCCGATCCTGGATGCCCTCGGCGGCCGCCTCGATGGCCTTGCCGATGTCGACCGGCCCGAGCTCGAGCTTCATCGCGCCGGCATCGATGGTCGCCAGATCGAGAATGTTGTTGGTCAGCGCCAGCAGCGCGTTGGTCGACTTGGTGACGTAGTCGAGATACTCGGCCTGCTTCGGCGTCAGCGGACCGGTAGCGGGATCGCTGAGGAAATGCGCGAAGCCGATGATCGTGGTCAGCGGGGCGCGCAGCTCATAGGAGACGTGGTGGACGAAGTCGAGCTTCATCTGGTCGGCAGCTTCCAGCGCCTCGTTGCGCTCGCGGAGCGCGCGCTCGACGTTCTCGGTGTCGGTGATGTCCTGGAACGTCAGCATGGTGGCACCGTCGGGAAGCGGCCGGACCACGCAGTCGAGCACGCTGCCGTCCTTGCGCTCGAGCTTCAGCGGCACCTCCACCCGGTTCTCGATCGAGGTGATGGCTTCGCGGATTCTCCACCACGCGGTCGCATCGTCGAACAGCGGCCGGCACCAGCTCTCGACGGTTTCGATGTGCGGCTGTTCGCGCAACGCTTCCGGCGACAGCTTCCACATCCTGGCGAAAGCCGGATTGAACAATTGTGCCCGGCCGTTGCTGCCGAACACGGCGACGCCCTCCGCGAGACTGTCAAGGGTTTCGCGCTGGACGCGGATCAGGCCGTCGAAGCGGCGCGCCAGGTCGAGGCTCTCGGTCACGTCGTCGAACAGATAGGTGACGCCGCCTTCCGGATTCGGCGTGGTCACGACGCTGAGCGCCCGGCCGTCGGGCAGGAACCATGTGTCCTTGGTAGGTTCCACCGCGCGATAGGCCTCGTGCAGCTTCGCTTTCCAGGCGCGGAAATCCGGCTGTTCGGGCAATTTGCGCGCGGCGCGCAGCTGGTCGAGGATGCTGGAATCGTCTGGGTTGGAATCGAGGAAGGCGCGGTCGAGGTCCCACAGCCGGCGATAGGAGTCGTTGTGGAAGGCGAGGCGGCGCTGGCCATCGAACACGGCAACTCCCGAGGACAGCTGGTCGAGAGTGCGGCGATGTGCGTCCGCCATCTGCACGAGCGCCGAGCTCAGCGCATGGGCTTCGCTGGCGTCGATGGCTATACCGACACTGCCGCGGCCCATATTGACGGTGTGCACGTCATAGATTCGGCGCTCGCCGCCGATCACGATCGGCAGGCGTGCATCGAAGCTCGCGGAATTCTTCAGGGCGCGTTCCATATCGGTGCGGTCGCCGCTGTCGAGCAGTTCGAGGTTGCGTTCCAGCGCGTCAGTGACGCTTGTCGCTTCCGTAGCCCGCACGTAGGCCGCGTTGGCATAGCTCAGATTGCCCTTCTCGCTTTTGGCCCAGATCGGCCACGGCGCGGTGGCAGCGAAGCCGCGCAGCATCTCGCTCTCTTCCAGCAACGCCCGGTGACGCAGGCTGGTTTCAGCCAGTTCACGCCGCAGGCCTGAAAGTTCGCGGATCCGTACGATAGCCTGACCGCCGATCGCGCGGCCGATCGCCTCGATGGCGTGGCCGGACGCGGTGGTAAGGTTAAGGTGAAAGCCTTCGCCATGGTCGCGAAGCGCATCGATCGCGTGATCCATCTGCAGCGCAGGTTCAGGCGACAGCCAGGTTCCGAAGGCGAGAACGCGCTGCGGGGAGGCATCCGGCGACAGCACCAGGGAAATATCACCGGAGATTTGCGGGCGGTTGTCACCGGCCGCCCAGGAGATCAGGACCTGCGGTTCGGCGAACAGCAGGGCGCTAAATCGATCGGCTTGAAACTGCAGTTCGCCGATTTTCGTGCGCAGCCGCGCCTCATTCTTGGCCGCGCCCACGCGGGTGCGCATCAAGAGAATGGCGGCGACGACCGAAAAACCGAGCAATGCCAATGCCGTGGCCAGCACGGCGAGCTCCTGCCGGTTCAGATCCAACAAGCCAAGGAGCGCGTGGGTGAGGTCGGCGGCTTCCGCCGGCGCAGCGGGCAGCAACGCCGTCGCGACGAGTCCCATAAGGCCGTCGCGCGCCAACGATGTGCACGACAGCAGCGTCCGACGCATCGACACGATCACGCCTGACATAGTTGCCCCAAAAACCGCACGAAATTACGCCCGGCGTTCCCCGCCGTGCGCGAATCAAGGGACAATATCCTCCAAGGTGACTCCAGCAGTAAGAGTCCAGATCGTGAACGCGATAGCAGGCACACAAAAATGCCGGCGCGTTAACTTCGCCGGTTCAGCTTTCGCGAAAAACGATCGGATTTTCAGGCGAGTTAGCGTCCGGTCGAACCGAAGCCGCCGGAGCCGCGATCGGTTGTGGAAAGCGAGACGGCGGGAACAAGAATGGCCTGCACCACGGGCGCGATCACCATTTGCGCGATGCGCTCGCCGCGCCGAATCGTGAAGGGCTGATCCCCATGGTTTATGAGGATCACACCGATCTCACCGCGATAGTCGGCATCGATGGTCCCCGGCGAGTTCAGGACGGTGACGCAGTGCTTGGCCGCCAGTCCCGAGCGCGGCCGTACCTGGGCCTCATATCCGGGCGGCAGCGCAATGCTGAGGCCGGTCGGCACCATTGCATGTCTGCCCGGCGCAAGTGTCAGCGGCGCAACTTCGGGAACTGCGGCGAGGAGGTCGAGACCCGCAGCCTCGGCAGTCTGGTAAGCGGGCAGCGGCAGGCCTTCGCCATGCGGCAGGAACTGAAACTCGACGGTGATACGCGTGCTCATGGCGCCAGCTCCAGGGTCCTGTCCGCAACGGCCTTCACAACATGCGCGATGAGTTCCTTGGCCACTTCTTCCTTTGTCATGACAGGCCAGGAGTCGACGGCGATGTCGCCGTCCGTGCGCGTCAGCAGATGCACGGTGTTGCGGTCGCCGCCCATCACGCCGGTAGCAGGCGAAACGTCATTGGCGACGATCCAGTCGCAGCCCTTCTTCTTCAGCTTGGCCCTGGCATTGTCGATCAGGTGCTCGGTCTCGGCGGCAAAGCCAATCACGAGCGGCGGTCGCTTGTCCCTCAGCTTCGAGACGGTGGCGAGAATGTCGGGATTTTCCACCAGTTGCAGCGGCGGCATGCCGGCCGAGGTCTTCTTCAGCTTCTGAGCGCCTTCATTGGCGACGCGCCAGTCGGCCACCGCGGCGGCAAAAATGGCAATGTCCGCCGGCAGCGCGCCTTCCACTTCCTGCAGCATCTGGCGCGCCGACTCGACGTGCCTGACCGATACGCCGGGGGGATCGTCGAGGTCGACGGGACCGGCGACCAGGATCACCTCGGCGCCGGCCGCCTGTGCCACGGCGGCGATGGCAAAACCCTGCTTGCCCGACGAGCGGTTAGCGATGTAGCGGACCGGGTCGATCGGCTCGTGGGTCGGGCCGGCCGTAATCAGCACGCGTTTGCCGGCAAGCGGCCGCGGCTGCGGCGGCCGCAGCAGGCGTTCAACCGCATCCGCTATTTCGACCGGCTCCGCCATTCGGCCGACCCCGGCCTCGTTTGCTTCCGCCATCTCGCCGGCGTTGGGCCCGACCATGACGACGCCGTCGCGCCCTAGCTGGCCGACATTGCGCTGCGTCGCCGCGTTGCTCCACATCAGGGGATTCATCGCCGGCGCGAGCAGGATCTTGCGGTTCGTGGCGAGCAGGATGGCGCTCGCGAGGTCATCGGCAAGACCATTGGCCATCTTGGCCATCAGGTCGGCGGTCGCGGGCGCCACCACGATCAGTTCGCAGTCGCGCGCCAGCCGAATATGGCCGGCGTCGAACTCGCTCTGCGGGTCGAACAGATCGGTGTAGACACGCTCATGGGACAGCGCGCTCGCCGACAAGGGCGTGATGAAATGCTGCGCCGCCCTGGTCAGGACGCAGCGGACGCGGATGCGTCGTTCCTTGAGCCGGCGGATCAGGTCAAGTGATTTGTAGGCGGCGATGCCCCCGCCGATAATGAGCGTCACACGGAGTTCGCCAGGCGCGCGGGTGCGTTGCGGGCCTGGTGACGGGACGACAGCGCCTGGGGATACAGGGGGCGCGACAGCGGCCTCCTCCGGGCCCTGGAGCGTCTCCCGCAGGATCACCCGGACCTCTTCCTCGACCGAGCGGCCGCTCCTGGCGGCACGTTGTCGCAGGTCGAGCTTGATAGCTTCGTCGAGCTTGCGGATGGTTAGGCTTGCCATGAGGCCTCGTCCATTTGCCAGCAATGCTAGCATGGAGTGATTGCATTGCAATCACAAATTTTGGACGGCGACCAGAATCCCGATGAACGTCCCGGCGATGATCCAGAGCGCCACAGTGCGCCAGCGATTCTTGCGGCCTTCGGTCCGGCCCATGGCGGCGATCGTCTCCGGCGCCAGCCTGATGCCCTCCCGCGTCATGGTCTCGAGCTGCTCCAGCACCGCGACGGAACGGGCCGCGATCTCGGGCAGGTTGACGAGGACGCGGGCGAGATCGCCGGCGCCAGCCGCCGCGCCCTGGATGCGGCCGACGGGGCCGAGATTGCGCTCGATCCATTCGCGCACCACGGGTTCGGCGGTCTTCCAGATGTCGAGCCTGGGATCGAAGCCGCGCGCCACGCCCTCGACCACCACCATGGTCTTCTGCAGCAAAATCAACTCAGGACGGGTGCGCATGTCGAACAGGCCGGTAACCTCGAGCAGCAAGGTCAAGAGCTTCGCCATCGAGATTTCTTCGGCGGTCCGGTTGTGGATCGGCTCGCCGATGGCGCGAATGGCCTGCGCGAAATTCTCGACCGAGTGATGCGAAGGCACGTAGCCCGCCTCGAAATGCACCTCCGCCACGCGACGGTAATTGCGGGTGATGAAGCCCAGCAGAATCTCGGCGAGGAAGCGCCGCTCCTTCACCCCGAGCCGGCCCATGATGCCGAAATCGACCGCCACCAGCCGTCCGGCCCCGTCGAGGAAGAGGTTTCCGGGATGCATGTCGGCGTGGAAGAAGCCGTCGCGCAGCGCATGGCGCAGGAAGCTCTGAATGATCTTGCGGCCGAGATCCGGCAAATCGACCTTCGCCTGCTGAAGCCGGGTATGGTCGCTCAACGCGATGCCGTCGATCCACTCCAGCGTCAGCACGTTATGCGTGGTGCGGTCCCAATCGACCGCGGGCACGCGAAAATCCGGATCGTCGCGGGTGTTCTCCGCCAATTCCGACAGCGCGGCGGCCTCGAGCCGGAGGTCCATTTCCATCGCGACCGAGCGCGACATGGTGTTGATGACCTCGACCAGCCGCAAGCGGCGCGCCTCGGCCGAATAGGTCTCGGCCTGGTGCGCGACGAAAAAGAAATCGGAGAGGTCGCGCCTGAAGCGCGCGGCGACATTGGGCCGCAGCACCTTGACCGCCACCGGATGCCGCTCGCCGTCGCGCAAGACCTCGCCGCGATGAACCTGCGCGATCGAGGCCGCCGCCACCGCCGGGCCGAAGCTTGCAAACACCTCGCGCAGCGGCCGCTCCAGCGAGGTTGCGATGGCAGCTTCGGCTTCATCCTGCGGGAAGGGTGGCAGGCGGTCTTGCAGGCTTTCCAGGTCGCGGGCCATGTGGACCCCGACGACGTCGGGCCGCGTCGCCAGGAACTGGCCGAGCTTGAGATAGGCCGGTCCCATCCTCGTCAGCGCGCGCGACAGCCGCGGCCCGTACTTGACGCCGCGCCGTTCGATCAGCCGCGCCATTCGCAGCGCGAGCTGCCCCGGGGGCGGCACCAGAGACGGGTCGACGCCGCCGAACACGCCTTCGCGCGCGAACACGAAGGCGGCGCGGGCAAGACGCGCAATGTGGGTGAGGGCGGAGATCACAAACGCCAGCCCGAATGCAACGCCACGATGCCGCCGGACATGATCTGCCAGTTGACGCGGGAGAAGCCGGCCGTGCCGATCATCTCCGCAAAGGCGCCAGGCCTCGGAAACTTGCGAATCGATTCGACGAGATACTGATAAGACTCCGCATCGCCCGTCACCATGCGGCCGAGCGGCGGAATGACCTTGAAGGAAAACAGCTCATAGAGGCGATCGAGGCCGGGCATTTCGACCGTGGAGAACTCCAGGCACAGGAATCTGCCGCCCGGTCTCAGCACGCGGAAGGCCTCGCGCAAGGCCGCGTCGATCCGCGGCACGTTGCGGATGCCGAAAGCGATCGTATAGGCATCGAAGCTGCGGTCGGGAAAGGCGAGCTCTTCCGCGTTGCCTTCGACGAAGGAGACGCGATCGTCCAGATGCTGCGCCTGCGCGCGCTGGCGTCCCACCGCCAGCATGTCCGGATTGATGTCGCAGACGGTGGCACGAAAGCCCGGACCGGCCGCCCTGGCGGCGCGGAAGGAAATATCGCCGGTGCCGCCGGCGACATCGAGCAGCGCGAACGGCCGCTGGCCTTTGGGCGGGTTGAGCGTGGTGACCATGATGTCCTTCCAGACGCGGTGCAGGCCGCCCGACATCAGGTCGTTCATCAGGTCATAGCGCGACGCCACGCTGTGAAATACGTCGTTCACCAGCGTCTGCTTGTCGCCCAGGGGCACGTCCCTGAAGCCGAAATGCGTGGTTTCGCCCGGTCGATCCATCAACTTAACTCCGCCGGCGCGACCATAGCGCGCCCGCCGCGATGGCGCTATCACGTCACCTTCAAAAGGTGAATGCCGGCCTATGCCCGAATTGCCCGAAGTCGAGACCGTCCGCCGCGGCCTTCAGCCGGTGATGGAAGGAGCCAGGATCATCAAGGCGGAGGTGCGCAGGGCGGACCTGCGCGTCCCCTTTCAACGGGATTTTGCGTCGCGCTTGCAGGGGCAGACGGTCACCGGGCTCGGTCGTCGCGCCAAGTACCTGCTCGCGGACCTCGCCTCGGGCGACGTGCTGCTGATGCATCTGGGCATGTCGGGCTCGTTTCGCGTCGTCAAAGCGGATCATGCCAAGACCCCCGGCCATTTCCATCATCCGCGTGGCAAGGACGACGCCCACGACCATGTGGTGCTTCACCTGTCCTCGGGCGCTGACGTCGTGTTCAACGATCCGCGCCGCTTCGGGCTGATGAAAATCGTCGCGCGCAAGGCGCTGGACCAGGAGCCGCTGTTGCGCGGCCTTGGCCCAGAGCCACTCGGCAACGAGTTCGATGCGGTGATGCTGGCGCGGGCCTGCGCGGGCAAGAAGACCAGCCTCAAGGCGGCGCTGCTCGATCAGCGCGTGGTGGCGGGGCTCGGCAACATCTATGTCTGCGAGGCGCTTTATCGCGCGCGTCTGTCGCCCCGGAGATTGGCGGCGACGCTCTCGACCAAAGCCGGACAACGCAAGGGCGTTGCCGGAGGCGAACCGACCGATCACGCCAGGCGCCTCGTCGCGGCGATCCACGCCGTTCTGAACGAGGCGATCAAGGCCGGCGGGTCGTCACTGCGCGATCACCGCCAGACCACGGGCGAGCTCGGCTATTTCCAGCACTCGTTTCAGGTCTATGACCGTGAGGGCGAGAAATGCCGCAGCCCCGGCTGTGGCGGGACCGTGCAGCGCTTTACCCAGAACGGCCGGTCCACCTTCTGGTGTCCGAAGTGCCAAAAGTGAGCGGCCAAGCGGCTCAGGACATCCGCGCGATCTGCTTGGGTGCGAGCGCGGCCAGCGCCGGCATGATCTCGGGCGCAGCAGCAAGTGCTTCGGACGCGGACGACAGGCTGAGCCTTTCCTCGACCCACTGCCAGAGAGCGCGAATCTCCTCGGCTGATTTGCCGTTAGGTGCGTACTCGCTCACCGCAAGCCCGGCCGCCAGCGCGTCCTGATGGTCATTGCGCATGGCGATCAGGGGACGCGCCAGCACGTCCGCAAGGTCCAGCGCGGCTTCCTCGCAGAGTGCGTTCGCCGCCTTGTCGATGCGCTGACCGCGGATCGGCGTCTGGTTCAGCACGAATGCGAACGGCCGCCTCCAGGCTCTCACGATGCTGAGCGTGGCGGCGGTGGCCTCGATGTCGGGCACGCTCGGACGCGCAGGGATCAGGCACAGGTCGGCATGGCGAATCGCGGCCGTCATCGGGGCGGTGAGACCGCCGGCGGTATCGACCACGACGAGCGATACGCCGCTCTCCATCAGTGCCCTCAGGCGCCGCTCGACCTCGCCGGCATGGTAGGCGCTTTCGACGAGTTGCTCGCCGTTGCCGCGGCGGCCCTGCCAGTTCGACAGCGTGCCCTGCGGGTCGGTCTCGATGATGCGGACGACATGTCCAGTTTCCTTTGCCGCCAGCGCGAGGCCGACAGCCAGCGTGCTCTTGCCGCTACCACCCTTTTGGGTGGTCAGTACGATCGTGTGCATGGAGGTAGATCCTCTGGATTATCCTGGGTCTGCGCTACGCCACGCGAACGTGCATCGTACAGATGCTGAGCGATTCTCGCTCAGGACGTGCCCAGCCCGATCCAGAGAGGATCGCGGTAGTCCGAATCAGAAATGAATTATGTCGAAATATGGGATGCCGGCGAATCCGTACGAGTACTGTAACAATTTTGCCGGGTATCGATTCGCTTGCGGCGCCGCGCGTTCAGCCATGCCGGTCAGTGGCGTCCCTCGGCGTGGGCGAGATCGGCTGCCGCATGCGCCACGAGGTCGACGGCGCTGGCGCTGGTCGCCAGCGACCGCACCTTCACGTCGATGGCGACGAGCTTCCATTCGCCTTCCGAAACCGAAAAGTCGAGCTCGTAAGTAAGCCGTGACGGCGTGGTGTCGAAACGGCCGCGCAGCAGCAAAGCACCTCTGCCGTCGACTACCGGCGCGCTGGTGGAAATGATCGGCATGGCGGCGATGGCATCGATGTGGTGCCCGGCAAAGCTCTTGAAGGCCTGTTTCAGCGTATCGGCGCTGTAGCTGTCGCGGAACGGCTTGGCCATCTTGGCAAACATGACGTCGTAGTTGCCGGTCAGGTTGGCATCGTTGAGCGTCAGCAGTGACGTCTTGACCATCACTTCCTCGACCGCCGACGTCGGCAGGGCTGGAGATTGCGCCGGGGCGGACGTGCTGCACCCCGCGACCGTGGCGAGCGCGGCGATGATGATGGTCGAAAGGCGTTTCATGCGCACATCAAGTGCTATTTGCGGACGCAGATCACGCGCAGCACCGCGCTCTTTGCATCCGCCGCGGCGCCGTTGGGGTTAATCCCCTGCGACTTCAGGAAGTCGCGAACGATGTCGGGCGTGACAATGACGGCCTGCGCGGCCGATGCGGCATTGGCCGGACCCGCCACGATCGTCGGCTTCAACAGGGCGATACCTGCAAATCTGCCGTCGCTGTCGATCGCGGGTGCGCCGGAGAATCCGATGCCTGGCGGCGGCGACAGGGCAAGCTCGTTCCCGGAAGGTGCCGTCGTGGCCTTGACCGTAGTGACGGCCGAAGCGCCGCCCTGGCTCTGCGGGTCGGCAATGCCGATAATGTCGAGGCTGCTCTTCGGCGCGCCGCCGGCGAGGTTGAGCGGCTTCAGACCGCGCGCGCCGTAGAGGCGCAGCAGTGCCAGGTCGTGGTCCTTGTCCTCGGCCACACGGTCGGCATTGCCGTAACCGCCAATCGCAATGGCGATGCAGCCGTCCGCGACCTGGCGATCCGTGATGATCGCGCCGTCCTCGCTCACCACGATGCCGGTGCCGTATTCGACGGTCTTGCGCGGCGCCGGGCCGCCAGCCTGCACGCCCGACGGAAACGCATTGAAGGCGCTCGACATCGCGATGACCACAGGCTCGACCGCATTTTCCATAGCCTGGTCGTAGAGGATGGTCATGATCCGGACTTCGTCGCCCTTCAACGTGCCGCGCACATAGAACTTCCTCAGCCCCTGCAGCCCCGACAGCACGAAGAAGTCGGGCTTCACCGCGGTGTAGTCGACCTGTCGTCCGGGCGGCTCCTTCTTCTGCTGGTCGGCCAGTCTCGCCGTGGTCGGGTTCGCTTCCTTGCGCCGTGTCAGAAGGACCTGGACGGTTCCGGTCGGCGACGTCCATTTGGTGCCGCTGGCCTCGCTCGATTGTTGCGGTACGAGCTTGCCGGGAATTCCGAGCCGCGCGCCGGTTACGGGTTCAGTGACGATCTTCCAGCCGACACTTTCCTGTCG
>NZ_JACRAW010000024.1 GCF_016213215.1 Bradyrhizobium sp.
ACGTTGATGACCTTGTCGAAGAATTCGAGCCCGAGAATCTCGCCGTGCGCGGCCGGCTCAGAGGCGTTGTTGAGCTTGCGGGCGAGCGCCTTGTAGAGCGTGTCGATCAATAGCGTCGACTTGCCGCCGCCGGAAACGCCGGTCACGCAGGTGAACAGGCCGAGCGGGATTTCCGCCGTGACGTTCTTAAGGTTATTGCCGCGGGCGTTGACCACCTTCAGCGTGCGGCGATGGTTGGGCGGGCGGCGCTCCGGCACGTCCACTGCCAGTTCGCCGGTCAGGTATTTTCCCGTCAGCGACTTCGGATTGCGCATGACGTCGGCGGGCGTGCCTTGCGCGACGATGTGGCCGCCGTGCATGCCGGCGCCGGGGCCGATGTCGAGGACGTGGTCGGCGAGGCGAATGGCGTCCTCGTCATGCTCGACCACGATCACGGTGTTGCCGAGGTCGCGCAGGCGCTTGAGGGTGTCGAGCAGGCGGGCGTTGTCGCGCTGGTGCAGGCCGATCGAGGGCTCGTCCAGCACGTAGAGCACGCCGGTCAGGCCCGAGCCGATCTGTGAGGCGAGGCGGATGCGCTGGCTTTCGCCGCCCGACAGCGTGCCGGAGGCGCGCGACAGCGTCAGGTAATTCAGGCCGACGTCGAGCAGGAAGGTGAGGCGCTCGCGGATCTCCTTGAGCACGCGGCCGGCGATCTCGTTCTGCTGGGCGTTCAGCGCGCCCGGCACGCTCTCGAACCATTCGCCGGCACGCTTGACCGAGAGCTCGGAAATCTCGCCGATGTGCTTGCCGCCGACTTTGACGCACAGCGCCTCGGGCTTCAGCCGGTAGCCGTGGCAGGCCTCGCAGGGGATGTCGGTGAAGTACTTCGCCAGCTCCTCGCGCGCCCACTCGCTCTCGGTCTCGCGATAGCGGCGGTTGATGTTGGTGATGACGCCCTCGAACGGCTTCTTGGTGTCGTAGGAGCGCACGCCGTCTTCATAGGAGAACTTGATGTCGTCCTCACCGGAGCCGTAGAGGATCGCGTCTTTCGTCTTCTTCGACAGGTCCTTCCACTTGGTGTCGAGGGTGAACTTGTAGTGCTTGCCGAGCGCGGTCAGCGTCTGCAGGTAATAGGGCGAGGACGACTTGGCCCAGGGCGCGATCGCGCCCTTGCGCAGCGTCAGCTCCTTGTCGGGAACGACGAGGTCCTCGTCGACATGCTGCTCGACCCCCAGGCCGCCGCAGGCCGGGCACGCGCCGTAGGGGTTGTTGAACGAGAACAGGCGCGGCTCGATCTCCGGAATGGTGAAGCCGGAAACGGGGCAGGCGAACTTTTCCGAGAACAGGATGCGCTCGGGCCCGCTCTTGTCGTGAATTTTTGCGGTCTTTTTCTTCTCGTCATGGCCGGGCTTGACCCGGCCATCCGTCTCTTTTGAAGAAGATGGATCACCGGATCTCGCGCCTTCGGCGCGGCCCGGTGATGACGAAGAGGGCGCATCGGCGAATTCGACCACGGCGAGGCCCTCGGCGAGCTTCAAGGCGGTCTCGAAGCTTTCGGCGAGTCGCTGGCCGATGTCGGCGCGCACCACGATGCGGTCGACCACCACGTCGATGTCGTGCGGGAATTTCTTGTCGAGGGTGGGCGCTTCGGCGAGCTCGTGGAAGGTGCCGTCGATCTTGACGCGCTGGAAGCCTTTTTTCAGGTACTCGGCGAGCTCTTTCCTGTACTCGCCCTTGCGGCCGCGCACGACCGGCGCGAGCAGATAGAGGCGGGTGCCCTCGGGCAGCGCCAGCACGCGGTCCACCATCTGCGACACGGTCTGGCTTTCGATCGGCAGGCCCGTGGCCGGCGAATAGGGCACGCCGACGCGGGCCCACAGCAGGCGCATGTAGTCGTAGATCTCGGTGACGGTGCCGACGGTCGAGCGCGGGTTTTTCGAGGTGGTCTTCTGCTCGATGGAGATGGCCGGCGACAGGCCGTCGATCTGGTCGACGTCTGGCTTCTGCATCATCTCCAGGAACTGGCGGGCATAGGCCGACAGCGACTCGACGTAGCGGCGCTGGCCCTCGGCGTAGATGGTGTCGAAGGCGAGGGAGGACTTGCCGGAACCGGACAGCCCGGTGAACACCACCAGCCTGTCGCGGGGAATCTCGACGTCGATGTTCTTGAGGTTGTGCTCTCGCGCGCCGCGGATGGTGATCGCGCGCAGGCTCGAGGCGGCGTTCTGCTGCTGGCGCTTCGCCCGGATAACTTCGTCCATTTCGGCCATTCCCCGCGGAGATTCCCAAGGCGCCACTGCGCCGCGTTCAGGCGCGCCTCGCCCGGGCCCGGGGAACAGACGCGAATGGGTGTACCGGAACGTAGGAAGAACGGCCGCGGATTTCCAGTGCCGTGTGCGAATCATCAACCGATTGTTGGCCGCCTGGCGGCAGGTGGCAGCAATAGATGGCGCGCCCCGCGCGCAAGCAAAAAGGCCGGCGCGAGGCCGGCCTTTTCGATCGGAGGGGCAAACGATCGGAGGTTCAAACAGTCTTCAGTATCTCGCCACGACCGGGCCGCCGAAGCGATAGTTCAGGCGCACCGTCACGAGGTCGACGTCCTGGCTGATGGTATCGATGCGCTGGTTGACTATTGCCGTTGCCGGGAAGGTGATGTCCCGATCGCCCATGAAGAGGTGGTTGTACTCGAGGCCGACCGACCAGTTGGGCGCAAAGCCGACTTCAATACCCGTGCCAACGGCAGCGCCCCAGCGCGTTTCGCTAGCCTCGTCGAATACAATCCCGGTTCCGGTAATCAAGCCGCTGTGCTTGCTGTGCGTGGCCGCCGCGCCGCCCTTCACGTACCAGAGAACGTTGTTGAAGGCGTATCCGACCTGACCGGTGAACAAGCCTATCCCATCAACCTTGGTTCTGTTCGTCACGAAGGCCCCAAAGGCCGCCGGGTCGCTCAGGCTCGATCCGTTGAGATCGGCCCAATTGCCCTGGGCTTCCAGACCGAACACCCAGTTTGCCGCCTGCCAGCGATAGCCAAGTTGGCCACCCACCGTGCCGCCGGACGCGTTGTGGCAACCCTCGCGCACCGCCGGGGCGACCACAATGCCGTTGACATTGGTCAGGTCCCAGCAGTTGCGGCTCGTACCCCAGCCACCATTGAGGCCGATGTAGAAGCCGGTCCAGTCATACACGGCCACCATCGGCGCCGGCGCCTTGGCGTAGGGACGTGGGGCCAGATCCGCGGCGTTGGCGGAAGCAAAAACGCCCAGTGCAAACAAACCGGCCGATGCCAGCAGAATCTTCTTCATGTTCAAATCCCCAGTCCCCTGATTTCTTCTTCGCTTCCATACAGCGGAAGGAAGTGAGCGATTGGCCCAACAACTAGTAGTCTACAACGTTACTTCTGCAAGTTGTGTAACCGAGGAGCAACACGCGCGCCGAAAAGCGGTGCGGAAAGGGGGGTAATTAACTACAGGTTGCGGGGGGGGGGGGGTCGAACGGCGGCCCTGAGTGAGGCGGCGGTTCAAACAAAAAGGCCGGCGCGAGGCCGGCCTTTTTTCGATCGGAGAGCAAACGATCAAAGGTGCAAACAGCTCTTCAGTATCTCGCCACGGCCGGGCCGCCCCAACGATAGTTCAGGCGCACGAGGCCCATATCGACGTCCTGGCCGATGCTGTCGTTGCCAAAGGGCGCGCCGGCAACCGAGGTGAAGCCGACGTTCCGGTGACCCAGGAAGATGTGGTCGTACTCGAGGCCAACCGACCAGTTGTGCGCGAAGGCGAACTCGGCGCCGACACCAACCGTGGCACCCCAGCGGGTTTCGCTGGCCGAGCCGAGCAGGGCACCGCCTGCCGCCGGCGGATTGAAGACGTCGTACTCGTCGCTGACCACGGCGCCGCCGCCCTTCACATAGAG
>NZ_JACRAW010000153.1 GCF_016213215.1 Bradyrhizobium sp.
ATGTTGAAGGCATCGCAGAACCGGACAAAGCGCGCAGCCTTCCGCGAGGCATCGGAATCGAGCACGCCCGCCAGCACGATCGGCTGGTTGGCGACGAACCCGACGGTGCGGCCGGCGATGCGGCCGAAGCCGGTGATGATGTTCCTGGCGAACGCTTCCGAGATCTCGAAGAAGTCGCCCTCGTCCACGACCTTCAGGACCAGCTCCTTCATGTCGTAGGGCTTGTTCGGATTGTCGGGGATCAGCGTGTCCAGCGACATGTCGACCCGCTCGATGGAATCGAAGCTCGGCCATTCCGGCACGCCGTCACTGTTGTTGGAGGGCAGGAAGTCGATCAGCCGGCGCATCTGCAGGATCGCCTCGACGTCGTTCTCGAAGGCGCCGTCGGAGATCGAGGAGCGCGTGGTATGGACCGACGCCCCGCCGAGCTCTTCCGCGGTCACCACCTCGTTGGTCACGGTCTTCACCACGTCGGGACCTGTGACGAACATGTAGCTCGTGTTCTTCACCATGAAGATGAAGTCGGTCATGGCGGGCGAATAGACGTCGCCGCCGGCGCACGGACCCATGATCACCGAGATCTGCGGGATCACGCCGGAGGCGATCACGTTGCGGCGGAACACGTAGGAGTAGCCGGCGAGTGCCGCGACGCCCTCCTGGATGCGGGCGCCGCCGGCATCGTAGAGCCCGATGATCGGCGCCCTCGCCTTCATCGCCATGTCCTGCAGCTTGGTGATCTTGAGCGCATGGGTCTCGGAGAGCGAGCCGCCGAACACCGTAAAGTCCTTGGCGAAGACGAAGGTCTTGCGGCCGTTGATGGTGCCCCAGCCGGTGACGACGCCGTCGCCCGGCACCTTGGACTTCTCCATGCCGAACTCGGTCGAGCGGTGCTCGACGAACATGTCGAATTCCTCGAACGATCCCTTGTCGAGCAGCAGCTCGATGCGCTCGCGCGCGGTCAGCTTGCCCCTCGCATGCTGCGCGTCGATGCGCTTTTGGCCGCCGCCGAGCTTGGCGCCGGCGCGACGTTCTTCAAGGGCGTCCAGGATGTGTTTCATTTGCTCCCGCCAGGTCTTAAGTCACAGATGTTTGCGAGGGGTTCTAACACGGCATTTTGCCCGCCGGAAACCGGCTTTCGACGCCTTGGCTCAGGTCCGTTGGAGGGAAACCCCAAGGATTCACAACGCCCTATTCGAGGGAAATCGACCGATGAATGAGACACACGCTCCCGCTATGGGCATGGTCACCGGCGGCGTCAGGCTCCTGCTCCGGCTGGAGGGGCTGACGCTGTTTGCCGGCATGGTGCTGCTGTATGCCGTCGGCCGGATCGGGCGGCTTGCGAAGAATTAGCAATTTCAACGCTCCGCCCTCCGCGCATCGCAACCACCGGTAACCATTGACCCGGATCAATGACTCAGTTTCTTTTGTAACAATTTGATTGCGGGCCGATGATTTCACAGAGGTGACAAGATCGGCCGATAACCCGTTGCGACTTTACTCAAGCTTCACCTCAAGCTCCTTTTTGAACAGCGAATTCAATGTCTGCGACGGTTCTTTCCCTGCCGCAAGGCGCCGACCTCGAGACCACCGACTTCCTGCGGCGGCTCGCCGCCATGATGAAGGGCGGCCGAAACAGCGAGATGCTGCTTCAGGCGGCGGACACGATCGAGTCCCTGACCCGGCGCACCACCTCGGCTGAACAGTCCTATCAGCAGCAGCAGCAACAAGCTGCGCGCAACCTCGAACTGAGACAGATCGCGGAAGCCGCGGCCGACAAACTGGTCGCGGAGGCCGAAGCGCTGCGCGTGCAGCTTGCCGATGAGGCCATGCAGGCGGAGACGGAGCGCGCCCGCCTCGAGGAACGGGTGCGGCAGCTGTCCGCGCAGTCGGATGATGCCGAAGCCCGGCTGGCGAAAGTCACCGCCGAGCTCGATGGCTTGCGCGAATCGCTCGACTCCGACACCGCCGTTACGGTGCCGATCGAGGCTCTGCGCCTGGCGCGGACGCAGTTCGATTACCTCGCCGAGGGTTTTGCCAAGAGCGGCGACGTGATCTCGCTGACCATCTGCGAAATCGGCGGCTGCGCGATCGACCAGGCGCTGGCCGCCGAGAAGGCGGCTGCGAACGCCGACGGCAGCACCTGATCGGCCCAACGGTCCGGCGCTCAGATCGCGCCGATATCGGCAAGGCATGCCTGCGCCAGCGTCATGCGCGCGGCGATGTGGCGCTCCTCGCGGCAGTCCACGTTCAGCGCGAACACGGTTTGTGCGCTGCCCTTCTCCGCCCAGCCCACCAGCCAGCCGAGCGACGGCTTGCCCTGCTCCGCCCCTAACAGCCCCGTCTTGGCGCGGATGACGGCGTCGGCGACCTTGGTCACGGGCAGGATATCGCGCACCAGATCCTGGCTGCGCTTGGAGATCGGCAGGACTCCGCGCCTCAGGCGGTCGACGAAATCGACCTGCTCGACCGGATCGATGCGCAGATTGCCGGTCAGCCAGAACTGATCGATGCCGCCGCCGATGTCGCGGTTGCCATATTCGAACAGGTCGACATATTTCTGCATCCGCTCCTGCCCGATCCGGCGCGCAATCTCCTGATAGACCGGGACCACGCTCGCGGCGATCGCGCTACGCAAGGTATGATCCTTATTCCAGGTCTCGATTGGCCGCTTGACCCCGTCCCACGGGAAGACGTCCTTGTCGGGGTCTTCAACCACGCCGGTCTCGAGCGCGATCAGCGAGTTGGGAATTTTGAAGGTCGAAGCCGGCAGCTTTCCCTCGCCGGAGCGATCCTTGTCGCTCGCGATCACGAGATACTCGTCGACCATGTAGCCGACGAAGGTACCTTCGGTTCCGGCGTCGGCGAAACGCTTGGCGAGGCTCTCGCGGATTTCGCTGCGCGGCGGCGCGACATGGGCAAACGAGCGCTGCGGCAGGAGGGTTGCGGCGGCGACAAGACCGAGCGCTTGGCGGCGAGTGATCAAAGGCGGCATCCAGCGAATGGTGGCGTGACGGCGACGACGATGCGACTGTTTTCGTGGTGAAACGATGGCTCCAGTTCAGGCCAAGATGGAGATTGCGCTGAAGCCACGGCGAAGCTGCGCTCCCTCTCCCGCTTGCGGGGGAGGGCTGGGGTGGGGGTGCGGCCGCAGATGCGGTCTTCGAGTGGAGAGAGTTCCCCCACCCGCTGCGCTCTTCGAGCGCAGCGACCTCCCCCGCAAGCGGGAGAGGTGTACCGAACGTGTGGCGAAAATCGCTTCAATCAAGGCTCACCTAGCGGATCTTCCCCGACAGGCGCAGCACGAACACCAGCACCTCGGCGACTGCCTTGTAGAGCTCGGGCGGGATCTCGTCGCCGAGCTCGACCTTGGACAACGCGCCCGCCAGTACCTCGTTCTCTTCGATCGGGATATCGTGCGCCTTCGCCACCTCGACGATCTTGGCGCCGATCGCGCCCTTGCCCTTGGCGACGACCCGCGGCGCACCGCTACCCTTTTCGTAAGGCAGCGCGACGGCGAGCTGTGTCTTGGTTTCCGCGCTCATAGTGCCCGGTCCAGGAAATGCCCGGCCTGCGGCGGAGCAGCCTGCGGCGGAGTGCCATCGGCCACCACGATCTCGCCGGGCTTGAGCTCGGCCCGGCTCAAGGCCCGGTTGAGCTCACCGACGCCGGCGCGCAATTGCGCGGCGGTCGCGGGGCGTTCGGCCCACATCCGCACCGATGTCTTTTCGTCGCTGAAGGAGATCAGCGCGTGCACGGGACCTGCCGGTTCGACATCGAGCGAGAAGCGCGCCCGCC
>NZ_JACRAW010000154.1 GCF_016213215.1 Bradyrhizobium sp.
ACGCGGGCGCGCCCCGGCTTCACCGCCTCAACCTCCTCGGTTGAGGTGTTGTGGAATGACTCGGTTGTCGCCGTCGTTCCTCCAGGTAACACCTGGGAAACCTACGATTTCGCGGTCGTCGGAACCGGCGGACAGGACCGCTTGACCTTCCGCGAGGTGGCGGGCCAGGGCGGCGACGGGCTCGGTGCTCTATATGACAATGTTGCATTGACGCCCACGTCGACGAGCGCGGCACCGGCCGCCACCTTGGCCAGTGCAGATCGGTCGATCGATCTCATGAGGCAGTACACAGCGACGAGCCTGGTCAGTGCCGGTTCTAATCTGAGCAGTTCTCTTGCAGGCGCGTCGGCGAATGCTTCGGTCGACCAGACACTGGCGTTGCCGTTGCATTAGCTGGCTGAGGCCGCCTCAGTGGAGGAAGGTGAATCCAGTCCGCGATGCTCGCGGGCACGGGTTCACCTTCGCCCGGCGCCGCACCTGAAAATGGTCGTTCCCGGCAGGCCATTGCACTCCTGCTCGCGAAATGGATTGAAAACACGCGTGGGAAACCGGTTTCCCGCGCTCCTGGCGCCGTGGCGGTTCGCCGTACTAACGGAGACGGTGTCCGCGAAACGCTATGCGCCGCACCATTCTAATCAGGCTTGACGCTCCCGCGTGCGGACGATCAAGCAGCCGATCTTCCGCCGACAGTACCGCGACAACGATCGGGCCAGCCGGCGCGGAACGGCGGGATAGTTGACAACGGTCAACTCGGGCGCGCGCGAACTTCGCACTACTTCCATAGAGGCACTCTAGTTGACGCGGTCCGCCCGCCTTTTGTGGGGGGTACGTTCATTGCCGAAGAGATCGATTTTCAACTAAATCGCGATCCCAATGGTTCTTGATGATCCCATGACGTCCTCCGATGTCGTCCCGACCGGTTCCCCCTATCCGTTCGTGACGATCGCTATTCCGACGTTCAATCGGGCGGCGCTCCTGAAGGGCTGCGTCACCTCGGCGCTGTCGCAGACCTATCCGCATTTCGAAGTCGTCGTCTCGAACAACGCCTCTTCCGACGAGACCGAAGACGTCCTGAGCGGATTCAAGGACGCACGATTGCGCATCATAAACCAGCAAACGAACATTGGCCTGCTACCGAACTGGAACGCCTGTCTTGCAAGCGCGAAAGGCGACTACATCGTTTTCGTTTCCGACGACGACAGAATTGCGCCTTGGCTGCTGGAGCGATGCGCTCGCCTCATCACCCAGCAGCCACACCTTTCGACCGTCATTGCGCTGAGCAATGTCCACGCAGCTTCGTTCGGACGAACGAAGGCGGCGCGCACCAGCCGATCCCGGGATACCGGCATCTGGGACGGTACAGATATCCTGACGGACTTCCTGACGGATCAGGTCACGGTGGCGATCTGCAGCGTCGCCATGAGCACCGCGCTCCTGCGCGCGCGCGGCGGCTTCCCACTCGACCTGCCGCACACCGCGGACGTCGGCGCCTGGGCACCCCTGCTGTTGCTCGGCAAGGCCGGCTTCGTCAACGAGGCCTGCGCCACGTTCACATGTCACAACAATTCCGAGACGGCACGGTTGGGCGTCGAACAACTGCTGTACGACGGACGGAAAGCGGCCGACCTGATCGCAAGCACCGCGGACCTCCATGTCGCCGACCCGCAGCAGCGCAAGGCCATCAAGGTCCAGGCCCAGCGCCACTTCGCACACCGCGCGCTGATTGCCTTGTCCGACTATCGCAGCAGCGGCGGCGCGGTCCGACAGATGTTGAACGTCGCGTGGCGCTTCCGCCACGACCTGTACAACGCCAGCTTGCACGCAGTCCTGCGCTTCATCGCCGTCGCCTTTATTCCGCAATCCTTTGCCGCCAAGCTGCGCCAGCTGAGGCATAGCACATTGGCGCGCCCGGCCTGACAACATATCGCCCGGCGCAGGCGCTCGCCCGCTGCCCAGGACAACGGCCTTGCCTGGGAATCACAATGTTTTCACCCCTTGCGCCTGACGCTTGCCTTATTGACAGCCGTCAACTCTCCCAGCCCCGTATGCGCGAAGTTTCGCTCGCAGGAGCGATTGCATGGTCCTCAGGTTATACAGGTTCCTCTTCGATCTTCCGCCGCATGAACCGCAGTGCCGTTTAAACGTCACGATTGAGCGACGAGATCGCGATACAGTTTGTTCACGCACTCTGATTGGTCGTGTGTAGCGAGACCTTGCACCTATGCCCGCCTCAGTGAGCAGGCTTCTCGTCGACTTGGCAGTCATGGCCATGCGCGCCAGCGTGATGGCCGCCAAGTTCGCCCTTGCAATCTTCATTGCACGCTATCTTGATCTATCATCACTGGGTTTGTATGGGCTCGCTGCCGGCGCCATCGCGATTGTTCCGGTGGTCGTCAATGTCGGAATGAACCACCTGGTAATGCGCGATGCAGTCGCTGCCTCGCCCGCCGAGTTGACGAATAGCCTACGCTACTATTGGAGCTTCGTGACGTCGATTTATGTCATCCTGCTGGCGCTGGCCGTTCCGCTCACGATTGCGCTCGACACTTCCGCTTTATGGATCTTTGTCATCGCGGTGATGTGGTTTGAGCATATCGGCTACGACGTGTTCTATCTTTTCTCCAACACGCAGCGTCACGTTTCGGCGAATGCGACCGTCTTCCTGCGCGGCGGCGCGTGGATTCTCGTCTACGTTCCGCTCGCCATTTGGGAGCCACACCTCAGGACGCTTTCGCACCTGTTCGGGTTCTGGCTGGCGGGCGGTATGCTTTCGCTTCTGCTGTTCGCATGGATGAGCTGGTCGTGGCCGTGGCGAGAGGCATTTTCCCTGCCATTCAAGCCGGGCGTGGTTGCGACCGCAATCCGGAAGTCCGCGCTCTTCTATGTCGGCGATCTCGGCTTCGTTGCGAGCCAGTACCTCGATCGATACCTTGTCACGTTGTTCCTGGGTTTGAAGGTCGCCGGCATCTACTTTCTGTTCTGGACCGTCGCGAATGCCGCAACTACCTTCATCGGATTGGTCGTCCAGCAGCAGCAACGCCCTCTCCTGATCAACGCGTACAGCGTCGGCGGGTTGGCCGCCCACTCCCAGCTCGCCTGGCGTTACATGCAGACAACGGTATTGGCCACCGTGGCCTTGAGCATTGCGACCGGGGTTGTTTTCCAAATCCTCTTGCCGTGGCTGGGTCCGCCCTCAATTGCCGACCAGTTGCCTGCGTTCTGGTTGATAATTGCCGGTATGGCGTTCCGCTGCCTGGCGGATTTCGGGGCGATGAGTCTGTTCACCGCATACCGCGATCGCCTCACGACGCTCACCAACCTTGTGTCGGTAGGAGTATTGGCGATTGCGCAAACAGCACTCGTGCCGTTCGCGGGACTCTACGGCGCTGGTGGCGCGATCCTGATCACGTTTGTCGGAATATCGCTTTGGCGTTACCTGCTGGTGTTTGATTCTTCACTCGTGAAGCCAGAAAGTACGGCGGCACCATGAAAATATTTAGCATTTGTTGCGTTCGGGACGAGAACGATATCGTTGGGGAGACGTTGAAGGCGGCTCTAGGCTGGAGCGACAGAATCTTTGTGTTTGATAATGGCAGCGTCGATGGAACGTGGGATACGGTGCAGGACATTGCGAAAGCAAATTCAAAGATCGAGATTGTCGGTCATGATGACCGCACTTTCACCGATGAGATGCGCGGGGAAATATACGAATCCTACAGGAGCATGGCCTCTCCCGGCGATTGGTGGTGCAGACTCGATTCCGACGAAATATACATTGATGATCCCGCCCGTTTTCTTGCGGAGGTTCCCGACAAATACGGCTTTGTGCTCTCTGCTACATTCAACTTCTATTTCACCGATCTTGATCTTCGCAGCTATGAACAGAGTCCGTCGGAATGGCTCGCCAGACCGGTTCGAGAACGGCTCAAATTCTATCAAAACAACTGGAGCGAACCTCGGTTCGTCCGCCATCGGAATGATCTTGAATGGGGCGGATTGATCTGGCCCGATAACCACGGCCGCACGTATCCCGTGCGGATACGGCTCAGACACTATCCGTACCGATCTCCGGCGCAGATATCCAGCCGACTCGAGATACGCCAACGGCAGCCCACACTCTTTAAGCACGAGGCCAACCGGTCTCTCGCTGCGCCGAAAGAAGTACGGCCAGATTGGTCCGACCAGTATATCGCGACGGCCACGTTCGAGAGAGCCTCTTGGCAGGATCGAGTAATGAGAGCTGCTGAATGCGATGTGGATCTTGGAGATGCGACTTTGGTCAGTCGTAACGAGTTGATGCCGCCGCTCCCACTGCCCGCGGTCGATTTGGTGAAGGCTGGTTTGCAGGCGACACCTGTTGGTCGAGCGATATTGTCCCCTCTCCTGAAATGGCGCCGAAGCCAGGCTAGTCGCCGGTGAACGGTTTCGAAGCGCATATCTGGGATGCGACGACCTTAGGCGCGTTACGATGCAGGTCGATCGCTAAGAATGCTTCGCGAACGGATGGGCTGGCAATGAATGCGCCTACTGCAAGCTGCCATGGGCCTGGGCAGCGATTACGGGCGCAACTCCGCGCGTGAACAAAATATCTGCCTGGTAGTTCGGAACGCCGTCCAGTCGTTGCAGAGGCGTTAGCTGATGCCGCTGCTTAATGTACCACTGTCGGTTATAGGAGTTTTCGATAAAGTAGGCTGAAAATCCGGCGGCTCGCATACGCTGGAATATGTCGGGCCATTCGTCGCACGGCGCTACTTCGACAATAAGGGTCACAAAGTCCGGGTAGAGTTCGAGGGTGTCAAGAAAGCGGTGCATCACAGGCACTTCGCCCCCCTCGATGTCCATCTTGATAAGCCGAAGTCTGGAACGCTCCTCGACTGTGAGAATCTGATCCAATGGTAGCGCTTCGACCGTGGCCTCAATCTTGGAGGTCGGTGATGCCAGAGTCGTTGTCAGGCCACGATTGCCGGCGGGACCGGCGTACAGGTTCAGCATTCCGGGTCCATCCGATACCGCCTTCTGCACGAGGCGAATGTTGCGCGCGTCATTCTCGCCTATATTTCGCGACAGCAGATCGAAGATGCTTGGCGAGGCTTCAATCGCTACTACCGAGCCGTGAGGCCCAACGAGGTGCGACGCCAAGAGGGTGTCGTAACCGACATTGGCGCCAATATCCACGCATATGTCCCCAGGCGACAATAGCTGCTCGATTACGGCGGATATATTCGGCTCCCAGGTTCCAAAGTGAAGGACCGTGTTCTGAATGGCGTCATGCGGGTCGCAAAGCATTGTTGACCCGAAATAGGTGCGGGCGCGGTATCTCCCGCCAAGAAGCCTCAGTGCGACATTATACGCGCGGAGAAGCGTCGAGTTATGTGCCGGGGCGCTTTCGATGTAGGAGAGGATGTTCCTGTGTAGCCAAGCCGGCAGTTCGCGCACGGGGCGCTCGCGCCTGCCAAGCGCCACTCCCGAAGCTGTTCGCACGTCGATCTTCATGCGGGCCTCCCTTGGCCATAACCGAACGCGTTTGGACGCGCGTCGAGCAGCGGCGCCGATGTCTGCTTTTCCTCACTCGACGTGGTTGATATTCGGCTCGATGCTTCACCCAAAATAGACATCCTTCGACCCCTCCTTTCTCTGCCGGGCAGCCAGCAAGTCGACCGGATCGTCGTCCCGGACACCAGGTGCGCGGTCCCGGTGTGGATGCAGGGAAGCTCTCGCGAGTTCCGGCCCGACGATCAACGCACAGCCAAGCAAGAGACCACCGGCCATTGCCAAGGCAATGAGATGCGGGATCTGCGGAAACACAGGCGCCGTCGGGGAGATCGCTTTCTGCATGACTCTCAGGCTCGAGAGCTGACTCTTCTTGGCGACCTCGGAACTAATCTCCTCCTCCACCATCCGGCTTGCATAGTGAGCGGCGGCGGTAGACGCGGTGGTGAGAAAGCGTTTCAACCTGCCATACTCTGCTTCCTTCGAGGAGAGCAACGCCAGTTCCTTGTTCACGTTCTCGAGTTCAGTGCCAAGTTGGTTCAGCAGGTCTGTCGTTCCAACAAGCTCGGCGTTGACCTTCATGAGCTGCGCCATGTTGTCCTGATAGACCTTTATCAGGAGCAAGGGAGGAGCCTCCTCGAACTGCTCCGGCTGCTTTTCTCCAGGCCTTCCCAGTCCCCCGATTATTCTCACCATCTGGCTGACGGTTTTGGACTGAGCGACCGGCTTCAGGTGCTCCAGTTGAGTTACGATCGCTTGTTTCTGCCCTTTCTTCTCTTCAATTGCTCCTCGCGTCGTGGACATCAATGCTGCCAGGTCGGTCGCCCGCTTGAGCAGAAGCTGCCGCTGCTCGTCAACCGAATAGATCGATGCCCTGACGGAAAAGCTCTCCAGGTTGGCAGCCGCTGTTTCGGCATCCTGTTCGAGACGTTTCGTCTGTTGCTGGAAGAATTCCTGCGCTCCGGGCAGCTGCACCTCGGCGTTATTAACGGCTACCAGCGAATTTGCGAGCTCGTTCAAAAAGCTTGCGGCGATCGACGGATCGGCGTGGCGAAAACTTATTCTCAATAGATCGGATCTGCCTTCCTGCTTGGCAACGACCCGGTCCCGCAACCCGAGGATGGCCGACTCCTTGCGGTCTGCATCAGCCTGCGTCTCAGCATTTGTCGGCTCGTAGGCTTCAGCATGCCTGACTTCCTTTGCCCACGCCAAGAACTGGGCCATGAGCGTTGGGTTCGGATCAGAAGACAATCGATCGTACCCGACCTCCTTCGCCGCCTGCTGAATGACGGTATCAATTTTGGCGAGGCGCGCCAGCGACTCCATGCGGCTTTGAAGATCAATACCCTCGCCAAGGGCAGCGTTCCCCGAACGCTCCTTAATGCCCTGCCCGGAGCGCAAAAGTGTATACGCCTCGTAGCGTTCACCGGCCATCGCATAATACAGGAAGGCGGCGCTGGCCGTGAAAAGCAGGCACAGGTACAGGATCCATTGTCGGCGCCAGAAAAGCCGCAAGATGCCGCGTTCCACTGTTGACCTCGCTCGTTCGTACCCTGCTCGCATAGCCTCTACGTGAAGCACCTGGACAGATATTGACGACGGTCAACTCGGATTTCGACAGATCACCTAGCTGCTTGTCATTGCTGCCATTCCCGGCGGCAGTCCGGCAAGGTCGCTGTTGCAGAGCGACCCAAGCAGGACCATGCGGCTAAGTAAGAGAGGCGGGTTGCTTCGTCGTGCAAAACTTGACTGTAAGCAGAGAACGAGCCGCCCACATCGTTCCCGCGTCCGTGGCGATTCAGCACCAGTTCTTCCCGGTGACCTGCCTGGGTCTCGTGCTCCTGAATCTATTCACTTTCGCTTACCACTTTACAGGATCTACTCTATTCAACACGCTCAGCAACTCCGTGAGCCTTTTGCTTATTTCGTTTTCAGTCTACGTTCTAATCCTCGGCAAAGAGGGTAGCGGTTTCTATAAGATCCTCTTGGTATTTGCCTGTGTTCTCGTCGGCACGAGCTTTCTGGCCAACTTCGGCGCTTTCGAGATTGCGGATGCCCTGAAGCTCTTGTCGTTGTATACGTTCTATATTGCGGGCCGAAGCGTTGGGGCGCGCTGGCACCCTGTCGAGAAGCTATGCATCTACGCTCTTGTCGCTCTGCCCTTCATATTCAAGCTGGTGGGCACGACAAAACTCTTCGTCGGGGCCGACTTTCCCGACGTTTTCGCGTACTTCCCGAACACAAACACGGCAGCACTATATTTTACTGCATCGCTCTTTGCTTTGTCGCACTGGTTCGAAAGCAAAATTCTGATACTGCAGTTCGTCAATGTAGTGGTGATGAATAGAGTCGGCGCCGCCTTGGCAACCATTCTGGCTATCGCCATGTGCTCTGTCTTTCCCCTAAGTAAGGCTAAGTTCGTTGCGCTGTTCGCTTTGGTGATCGCAAGCCTTTTTGCCTACGCGCTTGGCGCTTTGGATCGTTTGCTGACGGGTCTGGACGCCATAGCCTTGATCTGGAGTTTGGACCCCAGCACCGTCTCGCGGATGACCTACAAGCAATTGATCCATTTGACGGGCACGACAGATTTGTCCGCGTTCTTCCGCATCATTCATTGGACAAACATATGGGACTACTATTCGTCGCAGGGGCTCGGCGGAATATTGTTCGGTTACGGCGCAGGTCAGACCTCAATCATAGCCGTCATTCCAGTGCCGCCCCATAACGATTACCTGCGCGTCCTGGCAGAATTTGGACCCTTGAGTTTCCTGGCATTTGTCGTTTTTGTGCTCAGTATCGTGTTTTCGCTGAAACAGCAGGGTGCGAAAACTCTGTTCACCGTGCTGCTCATATATTTCCTCTCCGAAAATCTGATCGACAACTTTACGTCGATGACACTGTTCTTCTCGTATGCCGGTCGGCTTACGTCCGCGGCGTCATCTGGCGACAGTTCCGCTTAGCTTGCCTGGTGCCCGCTGCTTGAGGACGAAATCACCAATGAACTTCTCGATTTCCGATGCCATCAGACAGAACAGCCCCGGCCAGAGCGAAGGCTTCCCGGTTGGCGTGCCCAAAAGCTACAATTGGTATAAGGGCTGGAGCGACGAAGGGATGCCTACGCCGCCCTCGGGCTTCACCGCCGTTGTGGGTTGGGGAGCAGTCTATCAGCAGGTGGGAGCACCCGCGTATTCGAATGCAGATGCGGCCGTCGAAGTTGCCAACGCGAAGACCTATGTCCGCATCAAAGATGGCGGCCAATGGATTCTTGTCCAGGACCAATCAAGTCATCCAGTAGTGGGCGGGCATTTCGTTCCTGACTTCACTGGAAATGCAGGATACCCGATGAAGGTAACCCCTCTGCCGGGTGGTGGTGCCTCGTTCAGTGTCCCTCCGACCGGATACAACGATCATTTCTGGCACAATGCGCGGGGAACCTACGCGGCCGGGACGGTTGACGCCGTCTATGTCCAAATGGACATGAGGGTGACCGATCCAAACCTGAACCTGATCGCTAGTGTGGGCGCCGACTGGTGGCGCGACGCGAACGCACCCTATCTTGACGACCACAGCAACAATCCGGGCGTCGGCAGCAGCAACTGGGTCAAGCTCTCGACGGAATGGAAGACGCTCGGCTTCTATTCAGTCAGCACTGCCGAGCTTCAGAACAATCTGCCACCTCCGTTGCGCGGAGTCGTGAACACGCCTCCGATCGCCCCCCACCTGAAGAAGAAGTCATTCGAGGCAACCTCCGCGACGGCGGACGAGTGGGCTTCCTTCGGAGGCAATGACGCGTTTCACGAGATCGCGCAGACTGTTGCGGGGCCAACTAACAACCTCTTCCTCCTTGCGCGCTCGCGGCCGGGATCCGCCGGCCCGACGACGCCGATTGAGGGCTTGTGGAGCGATTCCCTCATCTTTCTGACCGTCGTCTTCGGCGCCATGGTCAAAATCGGTTGGAATGGCCCGCGCAGGCGCAGAAAACGCGAGAGCCGTAACCATTCGCGCCAACGCGCGCCAGGCCCTCAGGATTTTCAGAAGCGGTCCACCTCCGGCTCCTAGCCACGTACACGGTTATTGAGGATCGTCAACTCGATCACGAATGCAAGGACTAACCTTTGCGCTTCCATCGGCCCAAACCTGCAAATACGGAAGGACACCGGCGATGCATGGAGCAGTCTCGCTTGCCCGACTCGACGGCGGCCAAATAAGATCAGACCTCCTGGAACTGCTGGCATGCCCAAAGTGCCGTGCAGCGCTGATGGAAGACGCGGACGGGCTGCGTTGTACCGGCTGCGCGGCTACATACGACGTCAAACAGGGCATCCCGGTGCTCGTTCCCGATGATGTCAACACAGTGCACCTGGAGGAAGAGCACAACCTCGCGCTGATGATGAAATCGAGAGAGCAGCTTCCGGAGGAGCGGTTCAATCTCGGTCAATGGAGCCTTTCCAAGCGCGAGTTCTGGGCAATGGTTCGCTCTGTCGTGAACGACTCTCCCCCCAAGCGATTTGTCAATATTGGCTGCGGCTTTGACCCAAGCTGTGCGGAGTTTGAAAGGCTCGGACATACGTTCGTCAACCTTGATCTCGTCTTCGACATGTTGGCCCAACTACGGAGTGACTGCGGAGCGGCGTCCTGCGTCAACGGCGACGTGAACCGTATTCCGCTCAAGGCCGGCGCCTTCGACTATGTCGTCTCAATCGACTTGATACACCACGAATGCGAGCGACTTCCCGAACTGCTCGGGTCGTTTCGGGATCTGCTCAAGCCGAAGGGTATCTTGTTTCTGGAAGATCCCAACGCGTGGGGACTTTTCCAGATGGCAAAATCGATCTTCATGCCCCGATTCGCGTACAGGTCGCTGCGATCCGCCTATCACACGTTAAAACGCTCAACCCACCGCCCGGCCGACTATGAGTTTCCTACAAACGTGTGGCGCGTGATGGCACTGCTTCGCGAACTCGGTTTTGAGAATATAAGGTGTTACCCGCACACCGCATATCCGACCGTCAGTGAGCGCAGCTATCGGATGTACCGCTCGCTAAGCGGTTCGGAATTCGTGCGCAAATATCACAACTATCATTACATGCTGAGCGCAGTGCGGGCCTGATACGCGCCGACGGCGCGGTACGCGAAGTCGGCCCAATTTGGGTGCAGCACCTGATTGCGGGCAATCTTCTCGGGCTGCAAGTACTGCGCTATCTTTCGGCGCGCATTTGTGGCGCACTGAAACCAAATGGATCTGCGCGTACAGCACCTCACCGGCCTATTCCAGGGCCGTCATACGAGCTCGGCGCAAACGGTGCCGAGCGAGGCAACCGCGTCAACAATCGGTTTGAGAACGTCCCCGTATAGAAACGTGCTGAACACACGTGGCGCACCCGACGTTGATGGCGCCCACAATCGACCGGCGCGCGCGGAACATGGACGACCTGAGTGCTTCTTGAGATTCGTCAACTTTAGAAACTGACCGACGCCTACCCTCTTGTCACGGAGGCGTATCCAGAAGGGTTCGGTCTCATGCCGTCGTATTTCCAACGAGTTGTCCGTCTTCCATTGTCGGCTGCCGCGTTCGGACATGTCGCCCGCGTCTTGGCGAGGAAGCTACCTTCATTGTTGCCGATCGGAGCAGTCCTGATTTTCAGTATAACGGTGTCTGGTTCGGCGTCCGCCGACGAACCGATGAAACCGTCAAGCCAAGTCGGCGCGACCGCGCCTGCGCTCGACATCATAGCGCAAAACACACCAGGCTATAGCGAAGCATTTCCCGCTGGTGTGCCCAAGACGTACTCCTGGTGCAACGGCTCCTACAAACCACCCGGCGGCGGTACGCCACCTCCCGAATTCACTGCGGTGACAGCAGTGGGCTCAGTGTATCCCAAATTCGGCGAGCCTGCATATTCGAACCCCGACGCGAGGATCGTAGTCGCAAATGCACGGACCTACGTACACCTCCACGCCACCAAGGAATGGCTTATCGTACAGGACCAGAGCGCACACGAAATCACCGGAGCTCATTTCGAGGCTAAGGGCTCCAGAGCCAGTGGAGCCGAAATGAAGATCGAGGCTCAGGCGGACGGTGTGACCGCCATGGATAGTCCCCCACCCGGACGCAATATTGTATTATGGATGGTGAAGCGGGGCAACTATGCCGCCGGAAGCGTCGATGCCGTGTACGTTCAGATGGACATCAAAACGACGAATCCGAAGCTGAAACTCGTCGCCAATGTTGGAGCCGAATGGTGGCGCGACCCGGCAGCAGCCTATGTTCAAGGCCAGACCAACAATCGAGGAGCCGGCAACAGCAACTGGGTTGAGCTATCCACGCGGTGGTCGACTCTCGCATTCTTTTCCAGCACCACCGCGCAATTTGAGGCCAATCCGCCTCCGCCACTAGTCGAAACCGATCTCGGCGCCCGGCCGATCCGTGCGCGACGCGCTCCAGAGACCCCTTCGCCTTGCCTGAGCATCCCCGCACCTCGCTGACGCCTTGCCGGCATGCTCGGCACATGGCGTCTTTTGCCAGGGAACATCCGTCCGCCTGATCGAGACAACGCGCCGGACCATCCTCCTGACGTTTCATCCGAACAGTACTAGCTGAAGATAGCCAACGCCTCCGGCGAAAGTGGGCCGCATCGAAGCTCGTACCAACGAGCCTGGGCCTGCCGATAGTGCAATCGGACGATCGGAGTGACAACCGATCCAATGACGCTCCGGTTCGGCCCCTCGTACCAATAATCGGCTTCGAGCGGTACCGTATTCATGAGGTGATCCAGCAGTCCTGTCACCAGTATCACGCGTTGCCGCATGAGCCAGTCCTCTTGCGGCTGAATGATTTCACGCACCACTTCCGGCAAAGCGGACTCATCAAGGTTTCGCGCCCGCTTCTCGAAAGCCAGCGCGATGGCGTCCCACAAATCATGGCGGATCGTCGCAGGCAGGCCCTCAATAAACTCCAGCAGAAGCCGATCTGGTGACGGATCGCTCACACCCCAGTCCTTCCCTCCATGGAAGTAGGCGCGGCTCTCGGGTTTCAGAATTGAGGAACTCTTCCTAACGCGGTCCTTAAGACAAACCCCGCCTCGTCACTCAAACCGTAACCCTCGACATCACGGCGAATATTGAGAACCGTCAAGTACGACAAGGACGCGATGCATATCCTGCAACCTCGCTCATGCAGGCTCGAATGTAGCGTCAGTCTTTGCCATCTCCATCGCTTTCAGGACGGGATTATGCCTCGCCTGCTGCTCAGTGATATCGGGACGCCTGAGCACAATCCCCCTCGCGCCAAGCCTCCAGCTGCGTCCTTGTCTGGCAGCTCTGGCTTTCCACATAGCCGAGCAACGTCCCGTCGAGCGACCGGATAGAGGAGACGACCTCAGCTGCTTAAGCAAAGAGGTTCAATATGTCTACGACCACCGATACGTCCACAACCGCCCTTGATTTTGATCAGCTCCATTCCACACGTCGCGGCACGTCATTACAGAGGCCGTTTCAGATATTCGTCCTCACCGGCGATTTTTTGCTGATCCTGGTCAGCTATATGCTCGCAGGGATTCTCTATCGCCACTTCGCAGGAACTCCGATCGAGCAGGAGTTTTCAATCGGTGTTGGCCTGATCGTTGGCATGGTTTTCGTCATCATCGCTCTCTTTCAAGGCGTCTACGACGGCCCTCGGTTGCTCGACGGCAGTTGGCAAGCGCGCAAGGTCACCATTATCTGGATGCTCTCGCTGACGATTCTCGCTATTACCGCGTTTCTTTTGAAGTCGACGGCAAGTGTGTCGCGTGGCACGATCATCCTGTTCGCGATCACAGGCCTGGCCAGCCTGGGTGCGCACCGTGCGGTTTGGCGTATTGGACTGGCGTCATCATTTGCCAGGGACCATTTCGTCGATCGCAGGGTCGTACTGCTCAGCCTGAGAGCACTCGATTTCACTTCGACCCGTTTCAAGGACCTTCGCAAGAACGGCTTCGACGTGGTGCGCCATTTTGTTTTGAACGTACCCCCGGAAGACGATGACGCCGCATGGGATCGCGAGATCCTGAACGTCATTGCGCAGTCGCGCGCGACAAATGCGCAGGAATTTCTGTTGGTTCTCGATTGGAACGAAATCCCGATGCTGCAGAAAGTTCGGCAGCGCCTGCGTCAAGTGCCGCAGCCGATCCGGCTATTGTCCGACTTCCTCATAGCCGATCTTGTGTCCCGCCCCTTCGTGCCGGTCAGCGGAACGGCAGTGATCGAAATACAGCGGGCGCCGCTTTCGGTACTCGAGCGCGCACAGAAACGCTGCCTTGATGTCGCCCTTGCGTTGCTTGCCCTGGTGGCACTCGCGCCGCTTCTGATCACGACGGCGATCCTGATCAAGCTGGATTCACCGGGCCCCATCATCTTCCGCCAGGCCCGCCGCGGTTTCAACGGCAAGCCGTTCGAGATCTGGAAGTTTCGCACCATGACCGTCTCTGAAGACGGGAGCGTGGTTTTGCAGGCTACCAAGCAGGATGCGCGGGTGACCCGGGCTGGTCGGCTTCTGCGCAAGACAAGCATTGACGAGTTGCCGCAGCTCTGGAATGTGCTGAGGAACGAGATGTCGCTCGTCGGCCCGCGCCCGCACGCGCTAGCGCATGACAACTATTACGATCAGATCATCAGCAACTATGTGTACCGGCATCACATGAAGCCGGGCCTCACGGGCTGGGCACAAGTGAACGGTCTTCGCGGCGAGACCCCGATCGTAGAACTGATGGAGAGACGGGTCGAGCACGACCTTTGGTACGTGGCAAACTGGAGCATCTGGCTCGATCTACGGATCATTGTCCGCACGGCCATCGTCTTCCTTCATCAGAAAGCGTATTGAGCCTCTGTCAATAGGTGCAATGAGCCTGCGAGGGGACGGCTCCGGCCAGCGGTGGCTTGTGCAAGACCTTGGCTGCCATGAAAGCCGCTTCGGTTCTATTGCGGGCACCTAGCGCGCGCAGGAGCGCCGCAATGTGTATCTTGGTTGTTTGCACCGCGATGTTCAGCTCGCGCGCAATTTCCTTGTTGGACAGACCCTGTGCAAGGAACGGGAGGATTTCGCTCTGCCTGCGCGACAGCCTGAGAGGCTCGGGTTCAGAGCTGGTCGGCGGCGTCTCGGATTCGTAGTCGTGACCAGCTATCCACTGCGGGACGTATATTCGTCCCGAGAGCAAGTCGCTAATCGCCACGAGCCACTCCTCGTCCGGTTGGGTTTTGTGTACAAAGCCGTGAAATCCTGCAGACAAGCATCTCAAGACCTCGGATCG
This sequence comes from Bradyrhizobium sp., assembly GCF_016213215.1. Taxonomy (GTDB): domain Bacteria; phylum Pseudomonadota; class Alphaproteobacteria; order Rhizobiales; family Xanthobacteraceae; genus Bradyrhizobium. The sequence continues at coordinate 14,775 of NZ_JACRAW010000154.1, forward strand.
AGCATTCGATGCCGACATAAGTGCAAGGCGCATCCCGGGGTCACGAGCACGCGCATCGTGCAAGACGTCATATGACCGCTCATCAAGGCTGCCGGTGTCGATCAGCAGCAAGTCCACGCGATCACCAAAGTCGGCGTCTCCCAGGTGCGGACTTTCAAACACCCGGGAAAGCTTTGCAGTCTCGATCAGGGTACGGATTCCCGTCCGATACACACGGTGGTTATCGACCAACACTGTAGTGGGCAATCTCCCCCCCCTCAAAGATCGAGTGAAACCCGGATTGCACTAATCTCCCCGGCAACCGATCGTTCCCGAGCGGATCACCGGGCACATGCGGCGACGCCAAGATTCGCCGAAAAGTTTAACCAATGTTAGATCTACAGCCCCGGCGAGAGCTAATGGGTTTGGGAGTTCTTCTGCGACGGCTCAGAAGCGGGGTTGCCAAGGTCTTCTGAGTGCTTGCGAAGCTTAATCATAACATCACTTCGTCGCGCACGGAGATTGATCCAGAGAAGGAGAAGTCCCGCAACGATGAATACAACCGTCATCACATCGAGCAACATCGGAACCCAACTCTGGTGGTCTGCGCTCTCGGCGGACATGTTGGCTCCACGGTTCGAAAGGAGTTATACTCTCAAATGTCTTGAACGTCTTGTGTGCTACTGATTGCCCCGCCCCTCTCTGGACCGCCTGAGTCTCCCCTGACGTGTTCTCCCGATTTCCCAATTACACGCACAGCAGCGTTATACTTCTCCGCACGGCACTTTTTCCTCTCGTCGTGGCACCAGAGCCCAACGTCCTGGTACTGCAGTTCATCAACGTTCCGGTGAGTTGCTTCGCGTGCGACCTCCCCGCGCAGGCGGCGCGCGGCGCCAGCTGATTGGCTACAGCCAAAGCGTGAGGTGGCCTTGACCTGCGTTCGCCGGCGTTTCACGTATTGTCCGTTCCTAGCGGCTCCCTGGATGGGCGGCCGCTTCATTCAGCAACGACGGCCCTATGGACTCCGCGAGCTTCTTCGAGAGCGTCTTCGTAGCTGGCCATCTCAAGTGGATCGCATCCAGGAATTCTTCACTGCTCGTCGACGATTCCGCATCGCCGTCCCAGTATTTCCCACCGCTCGGTTCTATGGCCTTAACTATCCCTTCTCTCAGACGCGCGCGGATGGTCCCGTCGTGATCGTAGAGTTCCTTCCATTTGGGATGCAGCGGGACTCCGACCACCATGATTGCCTTGCTCTCCGATGCCAGTCGGTCGGCCATTGAAGCCAGCGCGCTGAAGCAAGTGCCATCGAGCCGACGAAGCGGCCCATACATCAGCGTTCGCTCACTGGATAGCGCGTCCACCGGACCGTCACCAAACTTCGTAAATACCAGCGAATAGAAATGACCCGGCTTACGCATCGACCCGACGCGGAGTACGTTTCTGACCATTGAGCCGGGATCGAAGTTGCGCATGTAGAAGCTCCACTTTGATGCCCGCCCGAACACATACTCGTCGGCGGCCGCCAGATCGAATGCAGCCATCGGGCTGGTTGAACAGCCCTCAAAATCGAACGGCGAAACGACAAAGACAACGGTGCGAATGGATGCAAAACGGTCAACCAGCCAGTCGCCCACGAAGGCGGCCTGATTGACCTGGAGACCGCAAAACCCACCGTTCAGGGGCTGGAGGTGCTTCGCGGCACTGACCATGGCCTCACCGTCGATGCTTCGCCATGCAACCGAAGATCCCGCGATCAGGACATTTGGGGATCCGAACGATCGATCTCGCATGAATGACAGCTTTTCATCAATGCAGATGTTGTTGGCTATCGGCGGGGGCGGCAACCGCCCAAACCATTCCAAGACAACGAGCAGACTGAATGCGCCGACCACGAATAGAATTGCTCCTGCAAGAGCGGCGGCAAGATAGGTTCCATGGTTTGATTTCTCGCTCGCATGGTGCTCATGGCCGTATATAGCGTCCATTGCTTTCCCCGTCTGTTGCCTCTGAGGGCGATGTCTCTAGTACTCGGCCGTGCGAGAGTCTCGCCTGCACGTTATCGCATGGAGATCGTGTGGGAGCCGGCTGCACTGCTCCATCTCCAATGCTCAAAACTGGAAGTAGAGAAATTCCGTCGGCGCCTGAGAGAAGGTCCGCATCAGCGCGTAGGTGGCAAGACAACCGATCATAAGGCCCCATACCGACGTGGGCTGCCAGCCAGCACGGGGAATCAAACGCGCTACCCAATCCATTCGAGGCCTATGATCTAGCGCGGTCCGATAATGACGCATCCACTGCTGCGTGTTGGGCGTTCCCCACACGACAGCAAGCACCACGACAATCCAGAAGATTTGCTTAAGGTGCAGGTATTTCGACTCGATAACGGGAATTCCCAAAACCTGGCTCAAAGCGCCTAGGCCGGGCAGCTCCGTCACACCTGGCGGAAAACCAACCCCATGCGACCCCATCATGACGGACAGAAGCGCAATCGCCGAGGGCACGTCAGACGACCGGAAGAACACCAGAGCAACGACTACGCATAGAAAGGTCAGTATCGTCGCAGAAGCATTCCGGAGTTTGCTTTTGCTTTCCACCGGCCACCCGACTGCTCCCTTGATCGTCCGCCACGCACGATTGATGGTGATGTAGAGGCCGTGCAGCAAGCCAAAGATGATGAATTGCCAGCCCGCCCCATGCCACACGCCTGAAATGAACATCGTCAGAATGGTGGGCAGTGCGATCATCATTACAAAGGCACCCGGAGTTGTCCTGCTCCGCCCTCCTAAGGGTAATCCAGCCCGCAGTCGAGCTCGGGTCACGCGCAAAACGATCGGATTATACACATACGCCGTCAGAAACCGGGTCAGCGTCATATGAAATCGCGACCAGAATTCAATGATATTGCGCGCTTTGTATGGGCTATCGAAGTTCGGCGGCAGGCGGATTCCAAACATCAGCCCAAGGCCGATCGCCATGTCCGTATAGCCTGAGAAATCGAAGTAGATCTGCAGCGCATACGCAAGGGCACCGCCCCACGCATCGATGAGAGACAGCGCCGGGGTGGTGGCTTCGGCAAAGATTGGCCGGGCCACCTCGCCCAGAGGGTCCGCAATAGCGACTTTCTTGAACAGGCCCAGGACGAATAGCGTCGCTCCAATCGCGACGTTATCCAGACGCGGCCGAAACGTTTCCGAATTGCGGAATTGCGGGAGCATTTCCCGATGATGCGTTATCGGTCCCGCAATCAAATGAGGGAAGAACGTTATGAACAATGAGTAATCGACGAAGCTGTGCTCTTCTGCATTCCCGTCGTGAGCATCGGCCAGGAACGCGATCTGCTGAAACGTAAAGAACGAGATTGCGAGAGGCAGCGCGATGTTCGGCACCACCCAGTCCAAGCCAAACAGCTGGTTCGACGTCGTGACCGCAAAGCCGGAGTACTTGTAGACTCCCAGCAGCAGGATGTTGGCCGCTACCCCGGCGCCCAGAACGTATTTGCTGGGCGCGCGGGCAAGGCGTCGACCGATGAGAAAATTCGCCACCATGCTCGCCATAAGAAGCGGAACATATGGCGGATACCACCATCCGTAAAACACGAGTGACGCCGCCACCAGCCAAACGGCTGCCAGGCGGTATCGACTAGATCCTCCGACGGCAAAGAAGACAGCAAGAACAATTGGCAAAAAATAGACCAGGAATTCCTTCGAATTGAACAGCATGGAACCCTGTCTGCTTCCCCGGAACGTGTTCCCATTGACACTAGCATCGGCACGCATAGCGTTATTGAGATCCGTCAAATACCTTGAGATCTCGACGCAGATAGATGTCGCTGTTCGCGTTACTCGTGCTGTCCAAGGGGGAACGCCTCGAGCCGGCGCACAGCAACTGCAGATGGATCGTTCGATCTTGCGAGAGCCACTCACAGGTGCCTGAATGGATGCTCACCAAATAGCTCGTCAATTGACAACCGTATTCCACGACGTGATGGATCGAGATGACATCGTGCTTTCGGACACGATGTCGGCCGACGATCTGGATGAGTGGGACAGCCTGAGTCACATTCGCCTGATGGCTTCGGTCGAACGACAGTTCGGAGTGCATTTCACAAATGCCGAAATTGGCAGCCTGAAGAATGTCGGTGACCTGATAAAGCTCATTTCACAGAAGACAAACGCGTGATCGCGCACGGGGTTTGCGATGAACGTACTCGACTTCCGCCTGGAGAATTTGCCCTGGCTTGTCCCAGCGCCCGCGCATTTTCGCCAACTTTGCCGCACTCTCGAAGATTCACCGACCGCGACCGAGCGAGACATTCGTCATCTTGCCAATTATCAGCTCAATATCGATCAGCTTATTCGTCTCGCGAAACTCATTGGCTCGCTACGGCCACGGCTTGTGCGAAATGCCTCATTCGTCGATATGCGGCTGGCAATCTTGAGCGACACTACCGTCGATTACACAATACCTGCTCTGGTTGCCACAGCGGCGCGGTTTGGAGTGCTTCTGGAGGTCGTACATGGCGGATTTGGCCAAATTGCTCAGGCGATCTTCTCGCCAGACTCCATCTTGCACAAGACCGCCCCTGATGCCGTACTCATCTCGCAGGATCCGCGCGGCTTGGGGCTTCATCAATCATTCATATCTCCGAAGAGCGGCCGCGAGCGGCTTGCATCCGCCTGCGCTCAGATCGACTCGATGGTGAGGGTTATCAATGATGATCTCGGCGTTCCCGCGATTCTTCAAACTGTGCCGCCACCTCCTGAAGAGTGGTGCGGGAGCTTCGATCGCGTAGCGCAGGGATCTTCTCGACAACTCTGCGAGTCGTACAACAGATCATTGACGGAGATCGCCTCGCGAAACGGGAATCTTCTCTTTGACGCACAGCACGTCGCTGCGCTGGTTGGATATGACGCGTGGTATCGGCCCTCGCAGTGGACGAATGCCAAGCTTCCCTTTTCGCTGGATTTGGTTCCCTTGTATGCCGACCACTTGGCGAGGCTGTTGGCCGCGCTGCGCGGGAAGAGCCGCAAGTGTCTCGTACTCGATCTCGACAATACGCTGTGGGGAGGAATCGTCGGCGACGACGGTGTAGAGGGACTTCGATTGGGCAACGGCACGGCGGACGGTGAAGCTCATCTGTTGCTTCAATCGTACGCTCTTCAATGCAAAGAGCGGGGAATCATATTGGCCGTCTGCTCGAAGAATGAAATGGCAGCCGCAGTGCGGCCGTTCCGTGAGCATCCCGAGATGCTTCTCAAGGAAGACGACATCGCGGTCTTTCTCGCGAATTGGGAAGACAAGGCGTCAAACTTGGCGCAGATCGCCAAAGTACTGAATATCGGGACAGATGCCCTCGTTTTCGTCGATGACAATCCGGCGGAGCGTGAACGGGTGCGGCAGATGTTGCCGGAGGTTGCCGTTCCCGAGCTCTTTCCCGACCCGGCCTATTACGCCCGCGCATTGGGCTGTGCTGGCTATTTCGAGGCAATCGCCATCTCTGAGGAAGACAGCCTCCGTGCTGACTTCTATCGAGGCAATGCTGAACGTACAAAGGCCGTGGAGCAGCTCGGAAATCTCGACTCCTATCTCGAGTCGCTGCAAATGGTTTGCGTCATTCGGCCGTTCGACGAGATTGGTCGATCTCGGATCGCTCAACTGATCAATAAGTCGAACCAATTCAACCTCACGACGCGACGCTATACCGAGAAGCAGGTTGGCGACATCCAGGCGGACACGTCGAAATTCGCGCTCCAGATACGCCTTATTGATAAGTTCGGCGACAACGGCATGATAAGCGTTGTGATTTTCGACGTCTCTTCAGAGGTCTGGGCCTGCGATACATGGCTAATGAGTTGCCGCGTTCTTGGCCGCCGCGTGGAAACCGCAGTACTCAATGAAGTGGTTTCAGCTGCCAAATCGCACGGCGCTTTACGACTGAGGGGTCGCTACATTCCCTCGGCGAAGAACTCGATGGTCCAGGATCATTTCGGAAAGCTCGGTTTCAGCCTTCTTAAGCGCGAGGATGACGGAACAACCGTGTGGGAATTGGATATCGCAACCTACGCTGCTCCCGACGTTCCAATGCTGGTTCAGCGTGAGCTTGCTCAAACTGAACCAGCCGTCTAGCTCTCATCAAAGCGACAGCCCCTGGCGCGCTGGGTCGCTATCGCATACTGAAATTGGCAACACGCTAAATGGCCCCTTTGAAGCTTCATCATGTCGCCATTATACAGCCCACCGAGCAGGATGCTCTGCAATTCATGCACCTGCTCGGAATGGAGGAGCACTATCGCGGCTATGTCGAACAATGGAGATGTTGGTGTATCTTCGCCCAGTCGTGCAACGGATCGACCGTTGAATTTGTAGTGCCGACGGCGGGTGTACTTGCCAAGTTCAACAAGGGGGTGGGCGGTCTGCATCACATTGCGGTTGAAGTGGACAATCTCGACGCCACACGCCGTGAGCTGGAGAGTCAGGGCATGCAGCTCATAGAGCCGGAGCACGTCAAGGGCGCGGGACCGTTCTTGTGCAATTTTCTGAGTCCGATCTTCACTCGTGGGATTCAGGTTGAATTCGTACAGTCTTTGCCGCCCACCTCCTCCGATCCTTAACGTGCAGAATTGCGTCGATGAGCTGGATCACCAATACCAAATGCATCAACGCATCTGGAACCGACGCAATTGTGCGCCTGGACGTTTTGAGTTTCGTGAGGCTAGCCACCGCTGAGCAACCCTCGATAAGCACCGATTAGGTTACGTCCGGCGGCCGAACCAGCCAGCTGCTTGCGTATTCGGTCATCATTCGCGGGAAAGATGCACATGACGCTCCGAAGGACCATCTGGCTTGCTTCGGTTACTGCCATTTGCGCGGTGGCGTTTGTGGGCTACTTCGTTGATCGCGCCCTTCGCGTCGCAACGGGCCTGATCGCTCACGACGTTTGTGCAAAAGCTTTCGTATCAGGATTTGATCCACAGACTGTCTTTGCAGAGACCATGATGCGCCCTGAGATCGGCAGGTTAAGATCAGTGTCGCGACATGAGGTCGACTGGTCGATGAGGACCGTCAGCGCCTCGATGATGGGTTGGGCTGGCAGTCGAGCGGCGTTCCACGACGGACTTGGCTGCATCATTCTTCGCGGCCCTGCCGACCCTCGGCTCCCCAAGGCGGAAATTGCCAGGCTGAAGGCGGTGCAGGACCAAAGCGTAATCGCGGACAGCGGCGGCCCCTCGGTCATAGAACCATCCAATGTCAATTTGAAGAGGGCCCTTGATAACGCTTTTGCGGAGCCTTCGGCGCCACCCTATCGAAGAACCAAAGCCGTCGTTGTTTTGCTGGACGGGCAAATAGTCGCTGAGCGCTACGCGACCGGCGTCGGCATAGATACGCCATTACTCGGTTTCTCCCTGACCAAGTCGGTCGTTAGCGCGATGATCGGCATTCTGGTGCGACAAGGGCGTCTTGCGCCGTCACAAGCGGCACCTATCGCGGAATGGCAAGACGAAGGAAATCCACGCCGCTTGATTACGATCGAGCAGCTCCTGCGCATGACAAGCGGCCTTCGGGATGACGGCCGACTAGGCTTCGATGCTTCGAGCCAGATGCTCTATTTGCACCAGGACATGGCCAAGTTCGCTGCAAGTGCAGCCGTGATTGCGGCACCAGGAACGCGGTGGGCTTATAGCAGCCTGAATACGCAGCTACTGGCGCGGATCATCCGCGACAGCGTCGGCGGGCCGGAAAAGACTCTCGAATTTGCGTGGCACGAACTCTTCAACCCGCTAGGAATGCAAAATGTTATTGTGGAATTCGATGGCTCCGGAACGTTGCAGGGTTCCTCTTATATGTTCGCAAGCGCGAGGGACTGGGCACGCTTCGGGCTGCTTTATCTCAATGACGGAATGATCGGCTCCCGCCGCATTCTGCCCGAGGGTTGGGTAGAATTCTCAGCTCAGCCAACACTTGATACCGGGTATGGCGCGGGGTTTTGGACCAGCCGCGGAAACCGCGAGAGAGCCGAGAACCCTTTGAGTGCGACCACCCCACCTGACGCTTTTTACGGGCTCGGCAACCTTGGTCAGATCGTTGTGATCCTGCCTTCGCATCGACTCGTCATAGTTCGTCTTGGCGATTCCGTGGACGTGACTGTCGAGATGCGCGGCCTGACGCAATTGATCAACGAGATCATTGCCGGGATCAACCACTAGCATGCTCTGTAGTGCTGCTCACGTGAGCTGGGGACAAAGCCCGCCCAGGTTGGCGCTCGTCCTCTTGATCTCCTGCCGGGTAGGCGGAATTGCGGCAGGCATCTCAAGGCCCGGTCTCTGACCAACGTCGCCGAGCGAATATACCCCGCTTCGGCGACGTACGCCTATTCTGGCTTTATCTGGCTTCGCGGGACCCGCCGCCAAGCGGATGGGAAGCTAGCCTGCCGCACTGCTCAGAACGGCAGGCCGACGTAGTTCTCCGCCAGCACGCGCATCGCTGCTTCCGACGAGAAGACATAGGCAAGCTCGGTTGACTGCAGCTTATCCTCGTAAGGGTTGCGATCGGGGAAGCGGTGCAGCATCATCGTCATCCACCACGAGAAGCGCTGCGCTTTCCAGATGCGCGCCAGCGCCTTCTGCGAATAGCCGTCGAGGCCGGAATCATCGCCCTTCTTATAGTGCGCGACGAACGCGTGATAGAGATAGTAGATGTCGGAAGCTGCGCTGTTGAGCCCGCGCGCGCCGGTCGGCGGCACGATGTGGGCGGCGTCGCCAGCGAGGAACAGCCGGCCGTAGCGCATCGGCTCGGCGACGAAGCTGCGTAACGGTGCGATGCTCTTCTCGATCGAGGGGCCGGTCATCAGTCGTGCGGCGACGGACTCCGGCAGGCGGCGCTTGAGCTCGGCCCAGAACGCATCGTCCGACCAGTCTTCCACCTTGTCCGTCAGCGGCACCTGGATGTAGTAGCGGCTCAACACCTGCGAACGCAGCGAGCACAAGGCAAAGCCGCGCTCGTGTTTCACATAGATCAATTCCGGATTCACCGGCTTGGTCCGCGACAGCACCCCGAGCCAGCCGAACGGATAGACCTTCTCGTATTCGCGCAATACGTCCTTCGGAATCGACTTGCGGCTGACGCCGTGGAAGCCGTCGGCGCCGATGACGTATTCGCAATCGACGCGGATGGTCTCCTCGCCGCTGCGATAGGTGACGTACGGCTTGTCGGTGTTGATGTCGTAAGGTGTGACGTCCTCGGCATTGTGGACCACCTTGCCGCCGAGCTTGTCCCGCGCTTCGTAGAGATCGCGGGTCAGCTCGGTCTGGCCATAGACCAGCACCGAATTGCCGCCGGAATATTTGTGGAGATCGACGCGGTCGAGCACGCCGTCATGGGCGATCTCGAAACCATCGTGGATCTCGCCCTCGCGGTCCATGCGCTCGCCGCACTGCGCTTCCCGCATCAGCTTGGCGAAGCCGTGCTCGAGAACGCCGGCGCGGATGCGCGAGAGCACGTGTTCCCGGCTGTACTTTTCCAGCACGATCGTCTCGATGCCCTGCAGATGCAGGAGCTGCGAAAGCATGAGCCCGGAGGGCCCCCCGCCGATGATACAGACCTGAACCTTCATTCTTTGCGTCCTCCTTTAGGACGACCGTTAAGTGATTTTACCGCCGGATCGCATGGATGGATGCAGCATTATCTTGCACAATTCCACCACGGGAACAGCCCAAGACCACCGGCCAGCCGGCCGGCGCGGTATTATGCATTGCAAAATCATCACTTTCCGGCGGCGGACCAACGGACGCACGAATTCTCCCCCTGATTGTGCGATAAATTACGAACTCGTAGTAATTGAGGAACGCGGCGACTTGATCACGGGCCGCAGCGGAAGATATGTCCGGGTTCCAAACCCCTTGTCCGCGCGTCGATTGGCTGCGCCGGGGAAGCACTGGTTGCGCCGCTGGCGGCGCGGTAGAGTTACGTTATGACCGTTACAGATATTGCGAGCAGGACCTACAACCACAGCTGGCGGCTCGATCCGATCGTGCGCAGCCTGCTCGACACTGACTTCTACAAGCTCTTGATGCTGCAGATGATTCGGGAGTTCTACCCGAACCAGCGAGTCACCTTTTCGGTCATCAATCGCTCGCGCCATGTTCGCCTTGCCGAGATCATCGACGAAGGCGAATTGCGGGCCCAGCTCGACCATGCCCGCACCATCCGCTTCACCAAAAAGGAACTGATCTGGCTTGCCGGTAACACCTTCTACGGCAAGACCCACATGTTCTCGGCCGATTTCATCCGCTGGCTCGCCGAGTTCCGCCTGCCCGAATACGAGCTGCGCAAGGTGGACGGCCAACATGAGCTGCATTTCCACGGGCCGTGGATGGAGACCACGATGTGGGAGATCCCCGCGCTCGCCATCCTCAACGAATTGCGCTCGCGCGCAGTGATGAAGGAACACGCGCGCTTCGCGCTCGACGTGCTCTATGCGCGCGCCAAGGCCAAGCTGTGGACCAAGGTCGAACGCTTGCGCAGGCTCGAGGGCCTGCGGCTTTCCGACTTCGGCACGCGCCGCCGGCACGGCTTCTTGTGGCAGCGCTGGTGCGTCGAAGCCGTGAAGGAGGGCCTCGGCCCCTCGTTCATCGGCACGTCCAACGTGCTGATGGCGATGGACAACGATCTCGAGGCCATCGGCACCAACGCCCACGAGCTGCCGATGGTGGCGGCGGCGCTCGCCAACGATGACGAAGAGCTGCGCTGGGCGCCCTATCGCATTCTTGACCAGTGGCGCCAGAGCTATGGCGGCAATCTTCTGATCGCGCTGCCGGACGCCTTCGGCACGAAGCCGTTCCTGCGCGATGCGCCCGAATGGGTGGCGGACTGGACCGGCTTCCGTCCCGACAGCGCCCCGCCGATCCAGGCCGGAGAAGACATCATCAAATGGTGGAAGCAGAAGGGCCGCAATCCCAAGGAGAAGCTGCTCGTCTTCTCCGACGCCATGGACGTCGACTCGATCGAAGAGACCTATCGCCACTTTGCCGGGCGCGTAAGGCTCAGCTTCGGCTGGGGCACCAACCTGACGAACGACTTCATCGGCTGCTCGCCCGACGGCTCGGTCGATCTCAACCCGATCTCGATCGTCTGCAAAGTGTCCTCGGTCGACGGGCGGCCGGCGGTCAAGCTGTCGGACAACCCGGAAAAGGCGACCGGCATTCCCTCCGAGATCGAGCGTTACCTGCGCGTGTTCGGCGATGCCGGCCGCGTCCGTAAAGCGGTGCATGTGTGAGGCAGTGCGGCCCCGCGCTCTAACTGACCAGGGCATTGACGCGCCAGAGGGCACGCGCGGCGCGGACAGCTTGGCAAATCGACGTAGCGCGATGGCCACCAACAATTGGATGCATTGTCGTCCACCGAACTGTCCGTTGTTCTGCCAAAGGCGTCGATCAATACGGTCGCAAGGCCGCGGGTTGCGATGTCGGGGGCACGAAAGCAAAAGCCGCCCCGAGAGAGGCGGCTTTTGTGTGGTTCTTGTTGTCTGCCGAAAATTAAGCTGCTCCGAGCGTCATCTTATTCTTCCGCCGGTAAGCGATGAAGCCGAGGCCGGCGAAGCCGAGGAGCATCATGGCCCAGGTGCCCGGCTCCGGCACTGGTGTGATATTGAACGTGCCACTGCCGCTCACGCCGTCGATCGAGTACGTCCCCACAAACTTGAACGGAGTTCCCGGATATGCCGCGAGTGCATCGATCTCTGCCTGTTGGTCGGCAAGCGAGCAGCCAACACAATATGCGGGAAACGAGTTGCCTGAACCGCGACCGAAGATTGCATCGACAAGCTGCGTGTTGGGACCGCTCTTAATCCATGTATCGTCACTACCGCCCAGTTGACCGTCCGCTCCGTACAGCACGCCGACATAGCCGGTGCCGTAGTCGTACTCGCCGGCGGCATAGCCAAACTTAAGCGCATTGGACGCGTCGGTGCTGTAGGCATTGAGCGCCATATTCGAGATCGAGAATTTGGTGCCGTCCGAACCGACAATGCTCACCGCAAAGTGCATGCGCGTGCCATGTTCAAGGGCGTAATCAGGGCCGAACACGTTTCCTGGATCCACCTTGCCCATCCATGACGGGAAGCCGGTCACGATGCCTTGTGCTGCAGTAATGTTTGAATTCGGTACGAACGCCGCCGGTCCGGAGCCGGTGGCAATCCCGCCATTCATCATGCCGGCAACCGCATTTGCCTCAGCACCGGCAAACCAGGCCGAGCTGAAGCCATTGGGGGCGAGCCACGGCACGACATTGATAACGATGTCGGCCTTGGCGGCTGTAGAAAGCACAGCGAGGAGGGCCGACGCCAGCGCCACCGATTTAAGCTTCATTTCAATCTCCATTTACTTTCTCTTAACCTACAAAATGCTCGCCTCATTCTCAACCAAAGGTTTGTCCGTGCAATCGATAATCGCTTGCAAGAGATCCATGTTGCAGTTGCAAGATGAAAACCATGAGCACCATAGGCGACGTTCAACGTAGCGTGTTGCGCAACTGACGATGTAGCGGACGACCAAAAGCCACCTTGTCTTCGCGCAGCCCGGCGGGATTGGAGACCCGGCTCCGGTCACAGGAGCCCTGCCCTTCAATGGTGCCGCGACATGAATGAAATCGGCCTGACGACGCCCGCGGCGGGCTAGCTCAATCGTTCTCTTATTGAGAAAGCACCGATCGCTAAAATCCATTGGTACAGCAACTTCGCCGGTGGCTTGATGGTCTAGTCCAGGGACCAGCCCCATGCCCACCATCTCGAACCGGCTCACGCGAACGCTCAACATCGAGCACCCGATTCTTTCCGCGCCGATGGCCTTCGCCAGCGGCGGCGCGCTGGCCGCGGCTGTCAGCGCCGCAGGCGGACTTGGCTTGATCGGCGGCGGCTATGGTGATTCGACGTGGCTGGACCAAGAATTCGACCTCGCCGCGGGGCAGCGCGTCGGCGTCGGCTTCATCACCTGGTCACTGCGCAAGTCGCCGTCATTGCTCACCGAGGTGCTGAAACGCCGCCCGGCGGCGGTGATGTTGTCGTTCGGCGACCCGCGTCCTTTCGTCGAGGAGATCCGCGGCGCGGGCGCGCTGGTGATCTGCCAATGCCAGAACGTCGATCACATCTGGGACGCGATTGACGTCGGCGCTGACATTGTTGTCGCACAGGGCGCGGAAGCGGGTGGTCACGGTTCACTTCGCGGCACGCTGCCCTTCGTTCCGGAGGCCGCTGACCTGCTCGCCGCCCATTCGCCGAAATCCATGCTGCTCGCAGCAGGCGGCATCGCCGACGGGCGCGGCCTTGCCGCAGCCTTGATGCTGGGCGCGGACGGCGTTCTCGTCGGGACGCGGTTGTGGGCATCGTCGGATGCACTTGTGCACCGGCGGCACCAGGAAGCGATCGTCGAAGCCAACGGCGACGGAACGATCCGAACGACGGTCGTGGACATTGCCCGTCAAATTCCGTGGCCTCGCGGCTTCACGGCGCGCGTTCGCCGCAACGCCTTTGTGCAGCGTTGGCACGGTCGCGAGAACGAGCTCGAACAGAATGCCGCCATCGAAGGGCCTCGCTACCGGCAAGCTTTCGCCGAAGGCGATCCGGACAACACCGGCGTCTGGTTTGGCGAGGCCGCCGGTCTGATCGGCGCGATCGAACCGGCCTCCGTCATCGTCAAGCGAATGGCGGCGGATGCGGCCGACCTGCTTGCCGGCCATGCGGGAACGACTCTTGCCTGATGACCTCCGGTCGTTTCGCCTTCTCGTGACGCGCCCTCAGGCCTTGCGCGGCACCGCCCGTTGAACGGGGATGATGCCGAGCCCGGCGAGATGGGTATCGACGAACTGCGCAAGCTGCTGGCGCAGGCTGTCCGGCGGCACGGCCACCATGCGCTCCTCCAGGCCGAGCGAGATGATGCCATGCACCGCCGAGAACAGCATGCGCGACAACAGCGCGACCTCTGTCTCGTCGTGATCGGGCATTAGGTGGAGCAGCGGCGCGTGCATCAGGGCGAAGGCCTGCATGACCATGCGCAGGATGTCCTCGGGAAACGGCCGGTCGTCCTCCATCCGGTGTTCGAACAATGACCGCAGCAGGTTGGCGTGCTCGGTGGCGAAGCCGAGATAGGCCGCGGCCAGCCCGTGCAACTGGCGGATCGGATCGTCCGTGGACACCGCGGCGAGGCGCTCGGTCAGCGCCTGAACCGTCTCCCGGTTCACGGTCAGGATCAGACCGTCGAAGTCCCCGAACTCGTTATAGACGCTCCCGATGGAGCAGTCGGCGGCCTCGGCCACGTCCCGAACCTTCAATGCTCTCAAGCCCTTAGCCGCAATGATCCAGCGCGTGGTCTCGAGCATCAGGACCCGCCTCTTGCCCTTCTTTCGTTCACGCAGAGATTCTTCTTGAACATTGTTCATTTTTGCGCTATCCGTGTTGAACATTGTTCAAATAACCGGAGGCCACCGAAATGGCAATGCTTGTTTCTCACATCGCAACCACCTTTGCCGAGGACGCCGCGGCGCTCGTCACAGGTTTTGGCCGGGTCCTGCTTCACCTCGCCATGGCCCCGATCGAACGCATCGCCAATGCCTGCGACGTCGCCGGCGTGCTTTCCGAACGACGCGCGGCATTGCGGATGTGGCGCACTTCTCACGCCATACGCCTCTCAACTCCGCGTTCGGCGCGCCGGCGCGGCGGCCTTTTCCGCTGCCTCACCCCCTTCCGCTTCCTCTCTGATCTGACCTGAAGGTTGGCCTCGTGCAGCCTGCCCTCCCCGGCCAAACCATTTGCAGCCTTCATGAGACTAACGGAAGGCCGGCCGATCGAGGAAGCCAGGACCGAGACATTGCTGAGCGCCGACAGAGACTGAGGCTGCGCACGTTAATACCTCGTTGTGCATTCCACGCGTCCCGCCTTGCATTCCCGGGCGACGGGACAGGACATTCAAACTTGAATTGACAGACACAGGACCAGCCATGATCAAGGAGTTGCTGTCGTCACGCCGTTTCGCCCCGCTGTTCGGGGCGCAATTCTTCTCGGCCCTGAACGACAACGTACTGAAGAACGCGCTCGTCATCATCCTGCTCTATGGCGCCGCGGCCGGGCACGGAGATGCGCTGGTGACGTTCGCGGGCGCGGTGTTCATCTTCCCCTTCTTCATCCTGTCGGGGCTCGGAGGCGAGCTTGCCGACAAATACGTCAAGTCGGTGGTGGCAAGGCGCCTCAAGTTCGCCGAGATCTTCGCTGCCGGCTTTGCTGCGGCGGGCTTCTTTCTGCACTCGGTGCCTCTGCTGTTCGCCGCGCTGGCCCTGTTCGGGATCATCGCCGCCCTGTTCGGTCCGGTGAAATACGCGATGCTGCCCGACCAGCTCACGGTCGGCGAACTCGCGACCGGCAACGCGCTGGTGGAGGGCGCGACCTTCATGGCGATCCTGCTCGGCACCATCGCCGGCGGCCAATTCGTGGCCGACTCCGCCCATATGGGCTGGGTCTCTTCCGCCGTCGTCGTGCTCGCCCTGTTGTCGTGGGCCTTCGCTGCGCAGATTCCGCAGACGGCGCCTTCCGCGCCCGAGCTCAACATCACGACCAATCCGTGGACCTCGACCCTTGGACTATTAAAGACGCTCTATGCCGACGCGCGCCTGTGGGACGGCATGGTGATCGTGTCCTGGTTCTGGCTGGTCGGCGCCGTCGTGCTGTCGTTGCTGCCCGCGCTGGTGAAGGACGTCGTCGGCGGCACCGAGGGCGTGGTGACGCTGTGCCTTGGCGTCTTTGCGATCGGCATTGCCGCGGGCTCGCTGTTCGCGGCGCATCTCAGCCATGTGCGCCCCAATCTGGCGCTGGTGCCGATCGGCGCGATCATCATGGGCTTCGTCGGCCTCGACCTCGCCTGGGCCGTCGGCGTGACGACGCGCGGGACAGAGATCTCGCCGCTCGGCTTTGCGACCTCCGTCGGGGGCCTGCGGATGCTGGTCGACTTCGCCCTGTTCGCGGTCGGCGGCGGCCTGTTCGTCGTGCCGTCCTTCGCCGCGGTGCAGGCCTGGTCGGCGCCGTCCGAGCGCGCCCGCGTTATCGCCGCCGGCAACGTGCTGCAGGCGGCCTTTATGGTCGCCGGCTCGCTGTTCGTCGCATTGCTGCAGGCCGCCGGTCTGCCGATCGCCTGGATCTTCTTCGGCCTCGGGGTTTTGAGCTTCGGCGCGGTCTGGTTCGTGCTGAGCAAATGGGGCAAGGAGGGCGTGCGCGATTTTGGCGCGCTCTTGTTCCGCGCCCTCTTCCGCACCGAGGTCCGGGGTCTGGAGAACCTGCCGCCCGCCGGCACGCGCATGCTGATTGCGCCCAACCATGTCAGCCTGATCGATGGCCCGCTGTTGCACGCCGTGCTGCCGATCGACGCCAGCTTTGCCGTCGATACGGGGATCGCCAAGGCATGGTGGGCGAAGCCCTTCCTCAGGATAATCCGGCACTACACCATGGATCCGACAAAGCCGCTGGCCGCGCGCGATCTGATCAAGCTGGTATCGGCCGGCGAGCCGGTGGTGATCTTCCCCGAAGGGCGCATCACGGTCTCCGGCTCACTGATGAAGGTCTATGACGGCACCGCGATGATAGCGGACAAGGCTGATGCGGTCGTCGTTCCCGTGCGCATCGAAGGCGCGCAGCGCTCCTATCTGAGCTACTTGAAGAACGGCGAGATCAAGCGCTCGTGGTTTCCAAAGGTGACGATCTCGATCCTGCCGCCGGTGAAGCTCGAGGTCGACGGCAGCCTGAAGGGCAAGCAGCGCCGCAATGCCGCCGGCGCCGCGCTCCAGGACGTCATGATCGACGCAATCGTCAAGACCGCGATGCTCGACCAGACGCTGTTCCAGGCGCTCGCTCACGCCTATCGCGACCGCGACACCGGCAAGGTCGTGATCGAGGACGCGCTCGGCACCAAGCTCACCTATCGCAAGCTGATCGCCGGCGCGCAGGTGCTGAGCCGAAAGCTCGAGACCGGCACGGCGATCGACGAGAATATCGGCGTGCTGCTGCCGAACTCGGCGGGCGTTGCCGTCGTCTTCATGGCGCTGCAGAACATCGGACGGGTGCCGGCGATGCTGAATTTCTCGGCCGGCGCGGTCAACGTACTGGCGGCGATGAAGGCGGCGCAGGTCAAGACGGTGCTGACCTCGCAAGCGTTCATCGAGAAGGGCAAGCTCGACAAGCTCATTGCCGCGATCTCCACAGAGGCGAACATCGTCTATCTCGAGGACATCCGTGCTTCCGTCGGCCTTCTCGACAAGGTGCGCGGCTTTGCCGCCGGAACGACGCCGGGCGTCGCCCGCAATGCCAACGATCCCGCCGTCATCCTGTTCACCTCGGGCTCCGAAGGCACGCCCAAGGGCGTCGTGCTGTCCCACCGCAACATCCTCGCCAATGCGGCCCAGGCGCTGGCGCGGGTCGACGCCAATGCCAACGACAAGGTGTTCAACGTGCTGCCGGTCTTCCATTCGTTCGGATTGACGGGCGGGATGATGATGCCGCTGCTCGCGGGCATTCCGATCTTCATGTACCCCTCGCCCCTGCACTACCGGATCGTGCCGGAATTGATCTACCAGACCGGCGCCACGATCCTGTTCGGCACCGATACGTTCCTGACCGGCTATGCCCGGTCGGCGCACGCCTACGACTTCCGTACCCTGCGCCTGGTGCTTGCCGGCGCGGAAGCGGTGAAGGACCGCACGCGACAGGTCTATATGGATCGCTACGGCATTCGCATCCTCGAAGGCTACGGCGTGACCGAGACCGCTCCCGTGCTGGCGATGAACACGCCGATGGCGAACCGTCCGGGCACCGTGGGACGGCTGTCGCCGCTGATGGAATACCGGCTCGATCCGGTCCCCGGCATCGACGAAGGCGGCCGACTGTCGGTGCGTGGCCCCAACGTCATGCTCGGCTACCTGCGCGCGGAAAATCCGGGCGTGCTGGAGCCGCTGCCGGACGGCTGGCATGACACCGGCGACATCGTGGCGATCGACAGCGCAGGCTTCATCGCCATTAAGGGCCGCGCCAAGCGCTTTGCCAAGATCGCCGGCGAGATGGTGTCGCTCTCCGCGGTGGAGGCAATGGCCGCAACGCTGTGGCCGCAGGCGATGTCGGTCGCCGTCTCGATCCCCGATCAGCGCAAGGGCGAGCGCATCGTGCTGCTGACGACGCAGAAGGATGCGGATCGCAGCGCCATGCAGCGCCAAGCCAAGACGACCGGCGCCTCCGAACTCGCCGTTCCCGCCGCGATCCAGGTGGTCGACAACGTGCCGTTGCTCGGCTCGGGCAAGACCGACTACGTGGCTGCGACGGCGCTGGCGCGCGAGCTTGCGCCGGGCCCGGAGCTGGAGGTTGCCTGAAGCCGGCAACCCGGCCTTCCTTGACTCAAGGGCCGCGCGACCGCCCGGAGTGGTCCTGCTTCACGGCATCGCGCGGACCTCACGATCGCTCCGGAAACTCGAACGAGCGCTGCAGGCATCCGGCTTTGCAACGCTGAACCTCAATTATCCCAGCCGCAGCAAACCCATCGAGGTGCATCTACTTGCACCATAGTTGACCGGACGGGCCACACTTAGCCCCCAGCCCCGCGGCCCGGGCGCGGTCCCTCAGCCCCCTTTGCGTGAGGGCCGTGCTTCGGCCGAATGCGACCGCGCGGACATTTGCCGGCTTTCGCGCGCCTGGACACCCCCTCGGGTTCTTTCGACGCTCAGCGGTGGGTTCCATTAGCGGCAAGGACGCAAACCTGCGTGCTGGATTGATTGCTGAAGTTCCTTCTCGAAACAAAAATTGATCCCGCCCTCCCTACAAGTGGCTTGATTTTCCTCCCCCTTGCTAATCGCGCCGAGTTCTACCGCTGGAGCGCTCAAATGACGAAGCGGATTTCGTCGATCACGTTTGCCGCTTCCCTTGCCACGCTCTCATCTATCGGGATGCAAACTGCGCAGGCGAAGCAGCAATGCCGTGCCGAGATGCCATCAGGTCCGCACGGGCAGTGGTGGTCCTACCGTCTCATCGATGGCCGAAAGTGCTGGTACGAAGGCAAGCCTATGCTTTCGAAAGCCTTGTTGGAGTGGCCCCAGCGAACATCAGCACAGCCGGATTCCGGTGGAAAAATCATGATCGCCAAAGAGAAGCCGGGAAATGCATCGGACGCACAAGCGTGGGCACCGCAGGACAATGATACTTTCGAAGCGCGATGGCGTGCCAGGGTTAGAGCGGATTAGATATCGATCTGAATGTCGCTGACCTCGAACGCGACGACGCCGAAGGCCGAAGGGTGCCTGCGACTGATTCATTGGATTGTCCGGATGAGAGTCGCCGTTGATCTTCATTGCGTGCGCGGCCGGCGGTGAACAGACGGCATGGCGGCGGTTGCGCAACTTCCGTTCACAGCTCACGGCTGGTGACCTCATGGATCGTTAAACCACAGCTGCAATTCGAAGCTAACGGGCATGCGCACCATCGCCGAGTTCGTCGCGAGCCCGGAGATCCTCGATGCCGCAGCCGCTTGATGCCGCATTCTTCCGAGCCAACCAACCCGATAGCGCCTCGTGCCAGGTAGCTTGAGGCTAGCCCGCCTGCCTGCGTTCCTGCGCATAGCGCACCAGCGCGGCGAAGCGGTAGATGCCGTGTACGAACTTGCCGTAGGGCAGTGTGATAAACAGCGCAAACACCGCACCCAGGTGGAGGGCAAGCAGCGGACCCATGGCGACAGTCTCGCGCAGGATGAGCAGGACGAGGCCGGTGATGCCGACGAGAAACAGCATGGCGACGAAGCCGACATCCATGCCGTAGCTTGTCTCATCGAGCAGCACGGGATCGCGCCGCCACTTCGCGATGACGAGACCGATCGGACCGATCACGAGCCCGATGCCCCCCACCGTCCCGAGCAACACCGGAAGATCCCACCACGCGTAGGGCGCCTCGCGGCCAAACAGATAGTGATAGAGTGTGGCGACGCAGGTCGCGGCAAAGCACAACAGGAAGCCGTGGAAGGTCATGTGGTGGAAGAACTTCCGCCGGTCGGTGGGTCGATCATCCTCGTTGTAGCAGCCGACGCCGCCGCCATCGAGGTAACGCAATTTGCCGGCATCGCGAACAGCCTGCCAGAGCGAGGCGCCGTCGGCGCGCATCCCGATCGGCGCGCCAATATCGCGCCAGAACGCGCGCACGCTCATCGCGAGCGCGACGATCGCATAAAGAAACGCGAAGCCGAACACAACCACCATCGCATTGTGGGGCATCAGCCTATAGAAGGCGCCGGGACCGGTGTGGATGGCCAGCAGCATCTGCCGGTCATTGAAAGCGGCAAAGCCGAGGATGAAGACCGCCATACTCAGCGCGGCGATAATGCTGATGATCAGGCCGTTTCGCGCGAACAGACCGGATAACGCCATCGGCCAGGCATAGGCCGCGTAGGATTGCGCACGGGCGACTGCCAGGGTCTTCGGCACATTGACGTTGAACTCATGTGGCGGCGAGAACTGGCAATCGACATAACAGGCGCCGCAGGCATGGCAGAGGTTGGCGAGATAGTTGAGGTCGCCGTCGGAGAAGGCACGGCGCATCTCCATGGCGGGGAACACCGCGCACAGACCTTCACAATAGCGGCAGGAATTGCACACCGTCATCAGGCGGTCGGCTTCGTCGAGAATCCTAGTTTCGTGCATTTTTCGCCGCTTCCCGTCCCGCGATGCGCCCGAATACACTGCCGATGGTCATGCCGATGCCGGCTGCATAGCCCTTGCCCAGCACGTTGCCCGCCATGATCTCGCCGGCGGCGAACATGTTGGCCGACGGCGCGCCGTCCTTCATCAGCATGCGCGCCTCCTTGTTCACGCGGGTGCCGAGATAGGTGAAGGTGATGCCGGGTCTGACCGGATAGGCGTAGTAAGGCGGCGTCTCGATCCGCCGCGCCCAGTGCGTCTTCGGCGGTGTGATGCCTTCCGTGCGGCAATCGTCGAGAATGGTATGATCGAAGGTGCCGGGCCTCACCGCCGCGTTGAAACCGGCAACCGTCTTCTCCAGCACGGCCGGATCGAGCTCGAGCTTGCCGGCGAGCTCCTTGATCGTGCCCGCCTGGATCGGGGGGTAGAGCGAAGGCATGAAGCTCGTCAGCACGGTCGAGTCGAAGATGATGTAGGCAATCTGCCCCGGCTGGCCGGCGACCAGCCGGCCCCAGATCGCATAGCGCTTGGGCCAGATGTCCTCGCCCTCGTCGTAGAAGCGTAATGCGCCCTTGTTGACGACGATGCCGAACACGACGCAGTCGAGCCGCGTGATGATGCCACCGTCGAATTTCGGCGCGCGGGCATCGATCGCCACCGCATGGCACTGGGTGGGATCGCCGACCTCCTGCACGCCCTTCTCCAGCAGCATCTTCAGGATAGAGCCGCGGTTATACGGCGTGCCGCGGATCAGGAAGTTGTCGGCCGCCTCGCCCCAATGCTGCTTCAGCCAATCGATGTTGGCCTCGAAGCCGCCGGCCGCTGCGACTAGCGTCGCCGCGCTGATGTCGGTCGGGCCGTTGATCGGGCGCTTCAGCCTGGCCGAGACGAACATGCCATCCCGGATGTCGAGGTCGATCACCTCGGCGTCATAGTGAATCTCCACGCCGAGATCTTCCGCCGTCAGGTACAGCGCGTTCAGCATCGCCCTGCCGCCGCCGAGGAAGAAGGAATTGGTGCGTCCCAGGCTAAGCGTGCCGCCAAGCGATGGCTGCCAGCGCACGCCCTGCTCGACGATCCAGTTCAGGATGTCCTTGGACTCCCTGATCATGAAGCGGGCGAGCTCTTCGTCGGTCTCGCCGCCGGTGACGCGCGAAAGGTCTTCCCAGAATTCGTCTTCGGTATAGGGGCCGGTCAGGATCTCGGTCGCGGCATCATGGGCGCAGCGCATGTTGCGGGTGTGGCGGGTGTTACCGCCCCGGTAAAACTTCGGGGCGCCTTCCAGCACCAGCACCGACGCACCGGCTCGCCGGGCGCTGATCGCCGCGCACAGCGCCGCATTGCCTCCTCCGATCACCAGCACGTCGTATTTTCGATCCATCGCTATGTCCGATTGCGGACGGGTTCGAGCTTGCTGTAGCCCTCGCACGTCCGCCCTTCGTTTGCGTACTATTGTATACAATGATATACATTGTTCGTGTCAAGCACCCCTTGCCTGCGTGTCGGCCCATGGAAAGGCGGAATGTCGAAGCGACCTGCGAAAGCCATTGGATCCATCGAACGCAACGGCGGCCTTGCTTTGGGCGAGGCCGTATTCCGCTCGCTATGCGACGCTCTGCAGGCCGGCACCTATCGCGCCGGCGACCGCCTGCGCGAGGAAGAGGTCGCCCAGCGCCTGAAGGTCAGCCGCACCCCGGTTCGCGAGGCATTCGGGCGGCTGGCGGCGCGTGGTTTCGTCGAGCCCGCGGGCGGGCGCGGGCTGATCGTCCGCAACCTCGACACCGGCGAGGTGCTCGAGCTTTACGCCATGCGGGAAATCCTGGAGGGCGCCGCCGCGCGCCTTGCCGCCGAGCATGCCTCCCGGCCCGAGATCGACGCGTTGCGCGATCTGGACGAGGCGTTCGATACCCGGCACGCCGACGCGGCCGAGATGGCGCGGCTCAACCGCGCCTTCCACGAAACCATCGTCCGCGCCGCGCGCAATCGCTATCTGGACAACGCGTTGAGGGAACTTCAGGACTGGATCTCGCTCCTCGGCGCCACCACATTCAGCGTGGCGGACCGCCCCTCGAGCAGCCGGAAGGAGCACCAAGGCATCGTCAACGCGATCGCGGCTCATGACCCCGACAAGGCGGAGAAGCTGGCGCGGGCCCATATCAGGGAAGCGCTGCGCTGCCGCCTGAAGCTGCTGCAGAAGCAGTAGGGCCGGGCGAAACTGTCAAACCACGCCTCGATGCTGTCCGCTAGGACGATCTGGATGGATCGACGAGCCTGGCGATAACGGGAAAGTAGGCGTCCCCCATTCCCTTGCCGATCGCCTCCTCGAAGATGGTGCGGACAAGTGCCGCGCCGCGCGCGTTGATGCCAGCCTCCCCCGCTAGTTCGAGCGCGTAAGTGAGATCCTTCAGCGCATATTCGGTCGAGAAGGCGCGCAGCGGAAACTCGTCCGGCACGATTGCCTTCATGCCATGGTTGCGGAGCGCGAAACTGTCCGCCGACCCCTTGGCCAGCGTCTCCAGCAGCAGTTTTGGATCGACACCGCTGTGCCTTGCGATGGCCGTTGCCTCCGCGAGCGCATTGACCGTCTCGAACAGCACCATGTTGTTGAGGATCTTGGTCACCTGCCCCGCCCCTGTGCCGCCGCATAGGGTGACTTCAGTGGCAAAATGCCGGATCAGCGGCTCGACTTTCGCGAACTGCTCGGGTGATGCGCCGACCATCACGCTGAGCGTGCCGTCCTGCGCGGCCTGGCGGGTACGTGCGATCGGCGCATCGATCCACAGCGCCCCGCGTTCGGCAAGCCGCTGTGCCAGCGCACGCGTGAGCCCGACTTCCGAAGTGCCGAGATCGATCACGGTCTGGCCGCGCCCGACCGAGTTGAGAATGCCCGTTTCGCCCTCGAAGACCATCATGACGTGCCGGGCGCTGGGCAGGCAGAGAAACACGGTTTCGCTGCCGCTCACCGCCTCGGCCACCGAGCTGGCGGTCTTGGCGCCTTCCGCCGCAAGTCGCCCCAAAGGTTCCTGCGAAAGATCGAACGCAACGATCGTCCGCCCGCTCTTGCGCAGCAGGTTGCGGCAAATCGGCTCGCCCATGACGCCGAGCCCAATGAATCCGATCGCCCCCGACATGTCGTATACTCCCTGAAGCTCGTGACAGGCGTGCTGCTCTGTAGCGTTGGTCGCTGCGGCGCAAACAGTAGCCGCTTGCAGCGACCTGGCGCAATTCCCTCGAAACAAGTAGAGCGGTCAACGATGACAGCCGACGGCGTAAATCTGATCACTCATCCCCTCGTCCAGCACAAGCTCTCGCTGATGCGGGAGAAGGACCGATCCATCAAGGGCTTTCGGGAACTCCTGAACGAAATCGGCATGCTTCTGTGTTATGAGGTCACGCGCGATCTGCCACTCGAGCTCGTCGATATCGAAACGCCGCTCGCGCCGATGAAAGGGCCGAAGATCGCGGGCAAGAAGCTGACCTTTGCTCCGATCCTGCGCGCCGGCGTTGGCTTCCTCGACGGCATGCTGGCGCTGGTGCCTTCCGCACGCGTTGCGCATATCGGGCTCTACCGCGACCCTGAAACGCTTCAGGCGATCGAGTACTACTTCAAGGCGCCGCAGGATCTGTCGGACCGCCTGGTGGTGCTGATGGATCCGATGCTGGCGACGGGAAACTCGGCCTGCGCGGCCGCAACGTTGTTGAAGTCGCGCGGCGCCCGCGACATCCGCTTTGTCTGCCTGCTGGCCGCCCCCGAGGGCATCAGCCGGTTCCAGCATCAACATGCCGACATCCCGATCTGGACGGCCGCGATCGACGAGCGCCTGAACGATCACGGCTATATCGTCCCGGGACTCGGCGATGCCGGTGACCGGATGTTCGGCACGAAGTAGCGAGCTCTGTCGCCGCCATCGGCCCGGTGAACCGATATTCCCCGACCCGGAAAGTTCGGGGCGATCCTGGCGCCGACGAGGCAGGCTCGGCATTGCAGAGTTGCGCGAAGCCGCCATAATCGTCTGCTGCCCAAGTCTAGCATCGTGCCGCCATGAGCAATCACCATAGATCTCTCCAATCCGTCATCGAGATCGACCGATATTCGGAGCCCGCCTTTATCTTCGACGGCGAACGGGTTTCGCGCGCGGCGTTCAAGGAAAGTATCGACCAGGCTGCCGCCTGGCTGGCGGCACACGGGATCGACAAAGGTGACGTGATCGCGGTCTGGCTGGTCAATCGCCTGGAATGGATCGCGCTGCTGTTTGCCGCCGGCCGCATCGGAGCCATCGTCGCCGCCGTCAACACGCGCTACCGCAGCGCCGAAGTCGGTCATCTCCTCCGCCTCTCCGGCGCAAGAATGCTGTTCATGGAGGCCCATTTCCGCTCGATCGATTTCGCCGAGATTCTCGCCGGCATCGACGAGGCGGAGGTTCCCGATCTCGAGAGGCTCGTCGTGATCGGCACGGGAAACGCGTCGGCTCGCTGGCCCTGCGTGCGCTTCGACGCGTTCGAACAAAGCTATCCAGCACCGCCAGCGCCGATCGAAGAGTTCGACCTGCCCGTGCTGCTGTACACCACCTCCGGCACCACCAAAGGGCCGAAGCTGGTGGCGCATTCGCAGGCAACGCTCACCGCGCACGCCCGCTCGGTTGCAAAGGCGCTGGCGCTGGCGCCGGACCGGCATTCGCTGCTCGCGATGTTGCCGTTCTGCGGCACCTTCGGCCTCACCGCCGCGCTCGCCTTCCTGGCCGCGGGCGTGACCGTGCATGTCCTCGACGCGTTCGAAGCAACGCCCGCGCTGCAAATCCTCCAGGACAAGAGGATCACGCACAGCTTCGGCTCCGACGAGATGTTTCGCCGCATCCTTGCGCTGACCGACGAGCCGCGTCCGTTCCCGCAGGCGTTAGTATTCGGCTTTGCCGCTTTCCAGCCAGGCTGGCGCGAGTTTGCGGCGGTCGCCGAGGCGCGCGGGCTGCCGTTCTTCGGGCTCTATGGCTCGAGCGAGGTGCAGGCGCTGTTCTCGATCGGTCGCACCGATGTTTCCTTCGCCGACCGCATCGAATGCGGCGGCTGGCCGATGTCCCCGCAAGCCATCGTGCGCGTGCGCAACACCGAGACCGGCGAACTCGTCGAGCCTGGCGTCTCGGGGGAACTCGAGATCAGCGCGCCATCGCGATTTCTCGGCTACTTCCACAATAAGCAGGCGACAAAGGACGCGATCATGGCGGACGGTTTCTTCCGCACCGGCGACATCGGCCGGCTGCGTGGCGACGGTTCGTTCATCTATGAGACCCGCGCCGGGGACGCCATGCGGCTTGGCGGTTTTCTCGTCAGTCCGGGCGAGATCGAGGACGAACTGAAGGTGTGCGCGGGCGTTGCGGACGCGCAGGTGGTCGCCGTCGATCTCGACGGCCAGTCGCGCTGCGCGGCCTTCATCATTCCCGAACCCGACGCGGCGCCGAGCGAACCGACGCTGGTGTCCCGCCTGCGCGAGCGCCTGGCAGGCTACAAAATTCCGGCACGTATCTTCTCCATCGATTCTTTCCCGGTCACCGACAGCGCCAACGGCGTGAAGATCCAGCGCGCAAGGCTTCGCAACATGGCGATGGAGAAGATCGCAGCGGAGCGGACCGCCCCCCGTTAGCGCGTGCGCGCTCACCTGCCCCGCCTGGCGTTCCAGAGATCGTGCGCAAGCGCGTCGCGATGCTCGGGCGCGGCGATTGCGATCATGCGCCTGGCGCGCTCGCTCAAGCCACAGCCGCGTAGTTCCGCAATGCCCCATTCGGTCACGATGGCATCAACGTCGGCGCGCGGCGTCGTCACCGTCTCGACGCAGACCACGATGCGGCTGGTACCGTCCGGCGCGGTCGCCGGCAAGGCGATGATCGCCCTGCCGCCCGGCGAGGCATTGGCGCCGCGCACGAAATCGAGCTGTCCGCCGATGGCGCCGACCGCGACGCCATTCAGCGTTTCCGAATTGACGCTGCCATCGAGCCCGACCTGCAGTGCGGAGTTGATCGCGACCAGCCGGTTGATGCGCTCCAGCACCGACTGCGCGTGGGTGTAGGACGCCGGACGCACGGCGACCCCCTTGTTCTCGTGCACGAAGCGGTAGAGGCGCTCCGTCCCGATGACCTGGTTGGTGACGGCGAGCCCGGCATCCAGGCCCTTGGCGAGATTCGTCACCGCACCGGATTCAATGAGATCGACGACGGCGTCGTTGATGAGCCCCGAGTGGATGCCGAGATTGCGGCCATTCGAGAGCGATGACAGTATGGCATCCGGTATTTTGCCGACGCCGAATTGCAGCGTGCTGCCGTCTTCAATCAGGCTTGCGGCATGGTGTGCTATGCGGCGGGAGACGTCATCCAGCGGCGCCGGAGGCAGTTCGACGGGCGGAAGGCTCGCCGCAATCCGCAGATCCAGCGGAACGTCTTCCGGCCATTCGGCGCCGAAGGTCCATGGCGCCTCGTCGTTGATCTCCGCTATGACGACGCGCGCTCCTCGTGCCGCGTCCATCACATAGTCGTTCGACAGGCTCGCGCTCAGCCGGCCGTGCTCGGATGGGGCTAGCTGCACCAGCACCACGTCGGCGCGATGGCGACCGGCGGCAAAATCGGCACAGAACGCGCTGTAGTTGCTGGGAATGACCTCAAGTCTGCCGGCGCGGGCGAGCGCGCGCGAATTGCCGATCACGCCATAGCTCAAGAACGCGATTCCGGCGACACCTTCGGGGGCGAATGTGTCGGAGAATACCGGACCGATCACCAGCGTGAAAGGCGGCAGCCGGTCCGCCTGCTCGACCAGCGCTCGCGTCAGCGTGCGCGGCTCGGCGGTCGCCTGGCCGCACACCACGACGTCGCCCGGCCTGATGATGTCGGCAAAGTCGATCGACGTCGCAGCGGCATCCTGGGTTTTCAACGATCGCCCCGCTCGTCGTTGTGGAACGTCAGATCATTTCTCGGAGGCGACCCGACGCCTCGTTCAACAGCACGCGCAGCTCGGTCTTGACGATCTTGCCATAGCTGTTCTTCGGCAGCTCCGTCGTCAGGAAATAATGCTTCGGGCGCTTGAACCGCGCGATCCACTCGCCGCAGAGTTGGTCGAGTTCGCCCCGCGTCAAGGCCTTGCCGGAGGCGGGCACCACGATTGCAACGACTTCCTCGCCCCACTCCGGATGGAAACGGCCGATCACCGAAACTTCGGCAACACCTTCGTGACGAAGCAGGACCTCCTCCACCTCGCGCGGATAGATGTTTGTTCCGCCGGAAATGATGACGTCCTTGGAGCGGTCCTTCAGGGTGAGGAAACCGTCGGCGTCGAACGAGCCCATGTCTCCGGTGTAGAGCCAGCCGCCCCTCAGGGTGTTCTTGGTCGCGTCGGCATTCTGCCAGTAGCCCGACATGACGGTGTCGCCGCGGACAACGATCTCGCCGATTTCGCCGAGTTCGACGTCGCGCCCGCTCGAGCCGACGGTGCGAACCTCCACCACGCTCTGGGCAAAGCCGACCGAGGCAAGGCGCTCTTCATAACGTGGATGCCCGACGTCCGGGTGCATTTGCCTCGGCAGAACAGTAATTGTCATCGGCGACTCGCCCTGTCCGTAGATCTGGGTGAGCTTCGGCCCGAAGATCTTCAGCGCCGCCTTGCAGTCCGCCACGTACATCGGGCCGCCGCCGTAGATGATGGACTTCAGCCCCGGTGCGTTCGCGCCGGCGGCTTCGGCGGCAAGCGTCAGTCGTCTCACCATAGTCGGTGCGGCGAAGAAGGAAATGCCGCTCCGCTTCGCCGTCAGTTCCAGTATTTCGTCGGGTTCGAACCGGCCGCTCTCGGGTATCATCTGCGCGCCCATGCCGAGCAGATGCGGGATCATATAGATGCCCGAGCCGTGCGACATCGGTGCGGCGTGCAAAAGCGCCTCACCAGGTGCGAGCGGATTGATCTCGGCGAGATAGTTGAGCGCCATCGCCAGCAGATTGCGATGGCTGAGCACGGCGCCCTTGGGCCGGCCGGTGGTGCCGCTGGTGTAGAAAATCCAGGCAGGGTCCTGGGCGGCAACATCGGAGATTGCGATCGGCTCCGCGTCTCCCAGGCGGCGGAAATCGGCAGAGCCGATTTCGACAATCTCGGGCTTTGATGCGCTGATCAAGGCCAAGGCATCGGAAGCCGCTCCGGCCAGGTCCTCGGTCACGAAGACGACGGCGGCGCCCGAATTCTCCAGGATGAAGGCGATTTCGCGCGGATGGAGCTTGGCATTGATCGGCACGGCCACGAGGCCGGCGTGCCAGCAGGCATAGAGGCAGCCGACATAGTCGGGCACGTTCTTCATCAGTAGCGCGACACGATCACCCTTTTCGAGCGCGAAGCGTTGCCGCAGGGAGGCGGCCAGGGCCGCGGTTGACGCGGCCAACGTTCCATAGTCGGCGACCTGCGCAAGCCCCTTGAAGATCGCCGGTGCAGCGGCGTCGACACGGGCGGCACGCAGGAGATGATGAGCAAGATTCATGGCGATACTGCCGATAGTTTGCGTGCTAAGCTGCGATTGTCTGCCGCGGCGCGCACGACTTCAATACGACTTCCTCAATAGGACTTGGCAAGCCCAAGCACCTTCTCTGCGATAAAGCTCAGTGCCAGTTGTGGGCTGACCGGGGCGATGCGCGGGATCAAGATCTCGCGCAAGTAGCGTTCGACATGAAATTCCTTGGCGTAGCCGAAGCCGCCATGGGTCATCACCGCCTGCTCGCAGGCCTGAAACCCCGCTTCGCCGGCGAGGTATTTCGCTGCGTTTGCCGCAGCGCCGCATGGCAGGCCCTTGTCGTACTGCCAGGCCGCCGACATCACCATCAGCCAGGCGGCTTCCAGCTCGACCCAGTTCTTGGCGAGCGGGTGCTGGATCGCCTGGTTCTTGCCGATCGGACGGTTGAACACGATGCGCGTCTTGGCATATTCAGTGGCGCGTGTGAGCGCGCAGTTTCCCAAGCCAACCGCTTCGGCCGCGATCAGGATGCGCTCGGGGTTCATGCCTTCCAGAATATAGTGGAAGCCGCGGCCTTCCTCGCCGATGCGATCCTCCATCGGGATTTCGAAATCCTCGAAGAACAGCTCGTTGGAGTCGACGATCTTGCGGCCCATCTTCTCGATCTCGTGGACCTTGATCTGCTTGCGGTTGAAGTCGGTGTAGAACAGGCTGAGGCCGTGGGTCGGATTCTTGACCTCTTCCAGCGGGGTGGTGCGCGCCAGCAGCAGGATCTTGTGCGCGACCTGTGCGGTCGAAATCCACACCTTCTGGCCGTTGACGACATAGCGGTCGCCCTTGGCAACCGCGCGCGTCTTGAGCTGGGTGGTATTGAGCCCGGTGTTGGGCTCGGTGACGGCAAAGCAGGCCTTCTCACGGCCTTGCACCATCGGCGGCAACATCCGCCTACGCTGCTCCTCAGTACCGAACACGACAACCGGGTTCAATCCGAACACGTTGATGTGCACGGCGGAGGCTCCCGACATGCCGGCGCCCGATTCCGCGATCGTGCGCATCATCACCGCGGCCTCGGTGATGCCGAGACCGGAGCCGCCATACGCCTCGGGCACGCAGATGCCGAGCCATCCGGCATCCGCCATGGCCTTGTGGAAGTCGTGCGGGAAGCCGCCTTCGCGATCCTTTCTCAGCCAATAGGCGTCGTCGAATCCGGCGCAGATCTTTCCGATCGCGTCGCGAATAGCTTCCTGCTGCTCGGTAAGCGCGAAGTCCATGGTCGTTCTCTTCTCTTGTTCTTTTAAGTCGCCCGCTCTGCTCGCTTAACGTATCACGTCGAAGCGTGGGTCACGGCGCCCTTTTCGCCGTAGGGTGGGGTATAGATCACCAGGATCCTAACCGGCTCCTCGCTGACGGCGGTAAAGGTGTGGGGCATGTCGGCCGGAAAAAAGCAGGCATCCCCCGGGCCGAGTTCAGAACGCTCGCCACCGACCTCCGCCACGGCCCTGCCCGCAATCATGTAGCAGACCTGATCGATGCCGGGATGACTGTGCGGCAGCGCGCCGTTCGACCTGGAAACCACCCCTAACAGAACTTCCAGGTTTTCCGAGCCGGTCTCCTTCGGTCCGATCAGACGGCGGTTCACCGTGCGAGTGTGATTGGCTGGTGAATAGGGCGTGACTTCGCTTTCCTTCACAAAGAACTTGTATTTCTTGGTCATGTGCGGCCTCGCTCAATGCACCTGGGAAGCAGCGGCCAGCGCCTCCCTTCCTTGGCCTTGCCGAGCTGCTCGGCCGGAAAGTCCGCGATCGTCACGTCACCGTTGGTGCGCTTGGCGACCGCTTCGATGAACGGCTTGGTGACGGCCTCATGGATGACGTGGCCGATCGGCAAGCTGTCGCCGAGGCGCAGGTTGATCTTGTCCTCGGCGCAGGCCGTGTCCGAAAGCATGGCGGCGGCGACCACACCGATCGCAAACGACTTCATGACGTCCTCCCGTTTGTTGTCAAGGCGCAGGGCTTGCCTAATTCCCCATCTGCGACGGCAGCCAGAGGATGATGCCGGGAAATGCGACCAGGATGGCGATCGCGATCAAATGCGCGACGAAGTGCGGGAACGTGCCGTGGAAGACCTCGGACACCGGCCGGTTGGCGTAGCGCGCGACGATGAAGCAGTTGAGCCCGACGGGCGGCGTGATCATGCCGACTTCAGCGGTCACGATCTTGATGACGCCGAACCAGATCGGATCGAAGCCGAGCGTCTTGATCAGCGGCAGCACGATCGGCACCGTCAGCACAAGGATCGCGATCTGGTCCATGAACGAGCCGAGCACGATGTAGCCGCACAGGATCAGGGTGATGATGACCCAGCGCGAGGTCGGCAGCGAGCCGATCCAGGCGACGAGATCCTGGGTGACATGAGTGAGCGTGAAAAAGTAGCCGAAGATCGAAGCACCAACCAGGATCATCACGATCATGCAGGTGCCGTGGCAGGCACTCAGAAGCGCCTTGTAGAGCGATGGCAAGGTAACCTTGCCCCTTACGACGGCGAGCACCAGCGCGCCCATGGCACCGAGCGCGGACGCCTCGGTCGGGGTTGCAATTCCCAGATAAATGGTGCCGGTGACCATCGAAAACAGGATCAACATTGGGCCGACCTGCCGCAGCAGCGCAAAGCGCTCGCGCCACGGCACTGCCTTCACGCTCGGCGCCCGCGAGGGGTCCTGCCAGACCAGGAAGTAAATGGTTCCCATGATCGTAGCCGTCACGAGTACCGCGGGAATGATGCCGCCAATAAGAAGCTTGCCGATGTTCACTTCGGCCAGCAGGCCGAAGATCACCAACGCGACGCTCGGCGGGATCAGCATCGCGAGAGTCCCCGAAATCGCCACGACGCCGGCTGCCATTTTTGGCTCGTAACCATGACGGATCATGGCTGGCAGGCTGGTCGACGACAAAGTGGCAGCTGAAGCCGTGCTGGTGCCGCAGATCGCGCCGAAACCCGCGCCGGCCAGCGCAGTCGCCATGCCGAGACCGCCCGGGATGCGCCCGACCCAGGCGGACGCTGTCTTGAACAAATCGTCCGCAACCCCCGACAGCAGCACGAGGTCGGCCATCAGCAGGAACATCGGGATCGTGATCAGTTCGTAGGACGAGATGGTGGATAGCGGAGCGGTCTGCAGGATGCCGAACAGCGTGCCCGGACCGCCCACCATCAGCAGGCCGACCGAACCGGAAAACGCCATGGCAAAACCGACCGGCGTACCGATCGCGAGCAGGCAGAAAAGCAGACCAAGAACGATGATGGTAGTCATGAGGGGCCCGCTTACTCGAAGGTGCTGGCTTCGCCGGGACCCATCACCGGCGGTAACGGGTACATATTCTGCCCGGAGACGAGGCTGAACACATGGCCGGTGAGTTGCAGGCCAAGGCGCAGCACCAGGACGCCGCAGCCGAACGGCACCAGCGCCGCCGATATCCAGGTCGGCCAGGGAATGGCGCCGGCAAGCACGTCATGCTGCTGGTAGTTCTCGAGCGCGCGCTCGAACCCGACCTTGCAGATGAGGACAAAGACGAAAAGGCCGGTGAGCGCGGTGACGATTTCGGAAAGCCGCCGCCCGACAAGTGAAAAACGGGAGAGCAGGATGTCGACGCCTACATGGGCATGCTCCCGCATGGCGTCCGACAGCGTCAGAAAGAACGCGCCCGCCAGGAGATAGAGCCCGATCAGGTCATAGGTGAACGTGAAGGGCCGGTTCAGGGCGTAACGCATGAACACGTCGGCGACGACCAGCACCATGATCGCGAAAAGAAACATGACGGCGATCACCGTCAACGCACGCTCGATTGCGGCGAGAGCATCTTCTGCTCGCTTGATCACCTGCAACGCCTCCCAAGACTTGAGCGAATCTACTTTCCGGCGCCCGCCGCCAGCAGGGCTTCAAACTCCTTGAGCGCCGCGGAAGCCGGCGTGCCGCGACTTTCGAGTCCGGCGGCCCACTCCTGGGCGACGCCCTTGAGCTTCTCCTTCATCTGCGCGCGCGTCGCATCCGGAATTGCGTCGAAGCTCACGCCCGCCTCTTTCAGGTGTTGCCGAGTCGCGGCCTGCTCCTTATCCACGTCGGCGCAGGCCTTGGGCTCGAGGGCTTCGGAAGCCTCGTCCATCGCCTTCTTGACGTCCTCCGGAAGACGGTCCCACGCCGCTTGGCTGATCGAATAGGCGACGATGAAGCTGCCGAAGCTGACGCCGTCGGTCGCATGCTTCACCAGCTTGTCGAGGCCGTACGCGATGACGCTTTCGGCCGGAAACAGCAGGCCGTCCATTGTGCCCCGCAACAGCGACTCATAGGCATCCGGAGCCGCCATGCGTACCGGCACGGCTTCAAGCGAACGCAGCGTGAGATCCTGCGCACCTCCGGTCGTCCTGAGCTTCAGCCCCTTAATGTCGCTGATGGAATCGATCTTCTGCTTGGCCGTCCACACCTGGTAGGGCGGCAGCACGACCTCCATCAGCAGCTTGATCTTGTTCGGCGCGTATTCCTGCTTGGCGAGCACGCCCTCGCGCGCGCTCTTCCAGTATGCAAGCGTTCCCTGGCAGCTGGTCTTGAACGTTTCCGGCAATTGCGCGACTTCTGACAGCGGCATCTTGTCGGATGCATAGGACGGGGCGACGTAGCCGATGTCGATCACGCCGGATTGCGTGAGACGCAACATGTCCGCGGCTTTGCCGATCTGCTGGTTGGGATAATAGGTGAAGGTGACGGCCCCATTGGTACGTTTGGTCACGTCGTCCATCCAGGGCTTGAGCACCAGGCGAACGAGGTAATGGCCGGCGGGAAAAGAGTCGGCCACCTTCAATTCCAGGGCCTGCGCCGGAATCGTTGCCAGTGAAATCGGCAGCGACAGCGCTGCCACCCAACCCAAGCCTCTCTTCATTCTTTCCTCCCTGGCCGCTCGCAGAACGGCAGCCCGATGGTGCTCGCTGGCAAGCCACCGGCCATTTGGCTGCGATTTATTTGACGCAAGCGTACATATACGTGAATTTGGATGTCAAGCTTATGAATAGCGCATAGGCTTATGCGTAGAACGCGTGTGCGCGGAATTGACCGTTGGTCGATTATGAATTCTAGATGCACATATATGAATTCCAGGGATGAACGCTCGTGGGCCCACTTGCTGGCATAACGATCCTCGACCTCACCACCGTGCTGATGGGGCCCTACGCCACCCAGATCCTCGCGGACATGGGGGCCAACGTCATCAAGGTCGAAAGCCCGGAAGGCGACATCGTCCGGCAGATCGGACCGGGCCGCACGCCGGGCATGGGCGGGATGTTCCTCAACGCCAACCGCGGCAAGCGCAGCATCGTCATCGACCTGAAGAAACCGGAAGGCCGAGACGCGTTGCTGCGTCTTGCGGGTCAGGCAAACGCCCTGGTCTACAACGTGCGGCCGCAGGCGATGGCGCGTCTCGGCCTCGGTTATGACAGCGTGGCGGCGGTCAACCCTGGCATCGTCTATGTCGGCGTATTCGGCTACGGCCAGTCGGGTCCCTACGCGTCGAAGCCGGCCTATGACGACCTGATCCAGGGCGCATCCACCATCCCGACCCTGATCGCCACCGCCGGCGACGGCACGCCGCGCTACGTGCCGATCACCATGGCGGATCGCGTCGTCGGGCTGATGGCCGTCAACGCCATCCTCGGCGGTCTGATGCATCAGCAGCGAACCGGCATCGGCCAGCGCATCGACGTGCCGATGTTCGAATCGATGAGCGAGTTCGTCCTGCTCGACCATCTCGGCGGGCTGACCTATGATCCGCCGCTCGATCACGGCGGTTACGTCCGCCTGTTGTCGCGCTACCGGCGGCCGTACCAGACCAGCGACGGCTACATCTGCGCCCTGATCTACAACGACAAGCAATGGCGCAGCTTCTTCGAAAGCATCGGCCGGCCGGAATTCCTCGACCAGCCGCGCTTCGCCAACCACGCCGCGCGCACCAGGCATATCGACGAGATCTACCAGGAAGTCGGCCGCATCTTCCTCGAACGCACCACCGCCGAATGGCGCGAGCTTCTGGAGCGCGCGGACATCCCTGTCATGCCGATGCATACGCTGGAAACGATCCTTGAGGACCCTCACCTCAACGCAGTTGGCTTCTTCAAGACCATGGAGCACCCGGTCGAAGGGCGCATCCGCCAGATGCAGGTGCCTTCGACCTGGAGCAAGACACAGCCGCAAGCCGGCGGCCCGGCACCGACGCTCGGCGAGCACGGGCGGGATATTCTCAGCGAGGCCGGATTCTCGACTGAGGAGATCGAACAACTGGCGCAGCAGAAGGCGGTTCACCTGACGGCATAGGCGGCATCGGCCGCGCTGCGCGCAAACCAGCCAAGGGAGAGGAACATCAATGGCCGGGCTCTACTTCGAGGACTTCGAGGTCGGACAGGAATTCAAGCATCCGCTGACGCGCACCGTCACCGAGATGGACAACACCATGTTCAGCCTGCTCACGCTGAACCCGCAGCCGCTGCACATCGACGCGCATTTCTCGGCGCAGACCGAGTTCGGCCAGCGCATTTTCAACAGCTTGTATACGCTCGGCATCATGATCGGCATGACGGTCTATGATACGACGTTAGGCACAACCGTCGCCAATCTCGGCATGACCGACGTGACCTTTCCCAAGCCGGTGTTCCACGGTGACACGCTACGGGCGACGACAAAGGTGTTGTCCAAGCGCGAGTCCAAGTCGCGGCCGAAAGCCGGGATCGTGGAGTTCGAACATCTGGCACTCAACCAGAACAACGAAATCGTCGGCAAATGCCGCCGCATGGCCATGATGCACAAGAGGCCCGTCTGATGCGCTCGATGCTGTTCGTGCCGGGCGATTCCCCGCGCAAATTCGAAAAGGCTCGTGGAGGCAAGGCCAGCGCGCTGATCCTCGACCTCGAGGATTCGGTCGTGCCGGACAAGAAGGCCGAAGCGCGCAAGCTGACGCAGACCATGCTGACCGGACCTCGCGGCAGCCATCAGCTTTATGTTCGGGTCAATGCGCTCGACACCGGTATGACGCTGGAAGATCTCGCTGCGGTGATGCCGGCCGTTCCCGACGGCATCGTGCTGCCGAAATCGCGCGGCGGTGACGACGTGCACAAGCTTGCGTTGTGGCTGGATGCCTTCGAGGCCGCGGCCGGCTCAAAGCCGGGCGCCACGCGCATCGTTGTAGTCGCGACCGAGACCGCTGAAGCGATGTTCGGGCTCGGCTCCTACAAGGACTCTTCGCCCCGGCTCACCGGGCTGATGTGGGGCGCCGAGGATCTGTCGGCCTCTCTCGGCGCGACCGAAAAGGAAAGCGGCGGCGTATTCCACAGCCCCTACCGGATTGCGCGCGATCTGTGCCTGATGGCGGCGGCGGCGGCGGAAGTGGCGGCCATCGACACGGTCTATACCGATATCGACAACCTCGCGGGACTTGAGCAGGAAACCCGCACGGCGCGGCGCGACGGCTTCACCGCTAAGGCCCTCATCCATCCCAAGCATGTCGACATCGTCAACGCCGCCTTCGAGCCGACCGCGGCCGAGCGCGAATGGGCGGAGAAGGTGATAGCGGCATTCGCGGCCAGTCCCGATCTCGGCACACTCCGTCTCGACGGCAAGATGATCGACAAACCCCACTTGAGGGCCGCGAGGAAGATACTCGGCCTTTGATTCATTTCAATTGCGCAGGCCGCCAGGGGCGGAGCCCATAATGATCGTTCGCCAAGCCGCAAATGTTCTGGAAATCCTGGAATACTTCGCGCGCACGAAGAAGCCTGCGACACTCGCCGAGATCGCGGACCATTTCGGCTGGCCGCGTTCGTCGACCTTCAACCTCCTGACCACGTTGTCGGAAAAAGGCTATCTTTACGAGCCACGCCCGCGCGCCGGCCTCTACCCAACCCCGCGCTGGCTGGCGATGGCGCGCATGGTGTCCGAGGTCGAGCCGCTGCCGGAATGGACGCACGCGCTGATCGCCGAGCTTTCGGCGGAAACGGATGAAACATCATCGATCGTGGCGCCGTCAGGCGTCATGGCCGTCTTCATCGACGTCGTCGAGTCGAAGTCGGCGATCAGGTATTTTGCAACGATTGGACACCGCGTGCCGATCCATGCCACGTCGAGTGGTCGGGCACTGCTGCTGCAATATTCGCCGGAGGAGCGTGACGCGCTCTATCGCAAGATCGAGTTCAAGCAGTACGGCCCGTCGACGCCCATCAGCATCGAGGCGGTCGAGGCCGAGCTTCGCAAATCGATCGAACGCGGCTATTGCCAGAGCTTCGCGGACTTTAGCCGGGATCTCGCCGGCGTCGCCATGCCGCTTCCGATCGGAAATCGTCGTCTTTCCGTCGTGGTGGCGGGACCGGAGTTCCGCATCGGCACCAGGATCCCCGAGATCGCCGCGCTGATCGCGAAGCTCATCGAGCGGCATCGCCCGAATGCGGGCTAGCACTCCGCGCCCTCCAGCGGCCATTGGCCGCGAAGATATTGTCTGCGCCTGGCTTGCGCCGATATCCTTTTGATCACGGCCGGAGGCGATCTTCATGAGATGGAGCCTCGCAACCTGGATGCTGCTCCTCACCCTGTTGGCGGGCTCCGATGCGCTCGCGGGCGAACAGGCCATCAATCCGCGCACCATGCCGGCCATCGGCACCGTCGATGAACGCTTTCAGTCCTACAACGTCGAGATGGTGGAGGTCGCCGGCGGGAGGTTCTGGAAGCCCTTCGCGCCCGAGCGAGCCGAAACGGCTGCCGCAGCGCAGTCATCTTCCGAACACGAGATGTATGCGTACCGGCCGCCGACTGATCTTGCGAATGCGCGCGTGCGCAAGCTCGCGGCGGCGCTGGCGCCGGCCTACGTGCGTGTCAGCGGCACCTGGGCCAACGCCACCTATTTTGCCGACGCAGACGCGCCGCCGCCCGCACCCCCGGCGGGATTCGATTCCGTATTGACGCGCGCGCAATGGCGCGGCGTCGTCGATTTCGCCAGAGCGGTCGACGCGCGGCTCGTCACCTCCTTTGCGGTCAGCCCCGGATCCCGCGATACCGCGGGGGTCTGGCAGCCGGATCAGGCGCGCCGACTTCTTGCCTATACAAATTCGCTCGGCGGCAGGATCGCCGCCGTGGAATACATGAACGAGCCGACGCTGGCGGCGCAGAACGGCGCGCCGGCCGGATATGATGCAGCGGCCTACGGCCGTGATTTCAGGATCTTTCGCAGGTTCCTGAAGAAGGCTTCGCCCGACACGCTGCTTCTCGGGCCCGGCTCTGTCGGCGAGTCCACGTCAAGGGCCGCTTCCGGCCTGAACTCCGCGGATTTGCTCGCCGCGAGCGGCCGCGGCATCGATCGGTTTTCCTATCATCACTACGGCACGGTATCGCCGCGCTGCGGCGGCAGGGATCGTCCCGATGACGCCTTGTCAGAAGAGTGGCTTTCCCGAACCGATAAGACTCTTGCCTTCTATCGCGCGCTTCGCGACCAGTTCGAGCCCGGCAAGCCGCTGTGGCTGACGGAAACCGCGGACGCCGCCTGTGGCGGAAATCGCTGGGACGCGACCTTCCTGGATACCTTCCGCTATCTCGACCAGCTCGGTCGAATGGCAAGAGCCGGCGTTCAGGTGGTGATGCACAACACGCTCGCCGCAAGCGACTACGGCCTGTTGGACGAGAAGAGCTTCGAACCGCGCCCCAATTACTGGGGCGCGCTGCTGTGGCGTCGGCTGATGGGTAGGACGGTACTCGACGCCGGAGTGTCGCCTGAGCCAGGACTGCACGTCTATGCGCACTGCCTGCGAGGAACGCGCGGTGGCGTTTCCGTACTGGCGCTCAACACCTCGCCTGACGCGCCGCACACCCTTTCGCTTCCAACCGCGTCAGAACGCTACACGCTGGAGGCGACGCACCTTCAGGACAAGAGCGTCCGGCTCAACGGCGACACCCTCCGCCTGGGCGTCAACGACCAGCTGCCTGCCTTCACGGCGGTCCCTGCGCCTGCGGGCGCGGTCACCCTCGCACCGGCAAGCATTATGTTCCTGACCGTCCCTACAGCCGGCAACCGCGCCTGTCGGTAGGCGCGAGCGTTGAGGCAAAAAGCAGCAGTACGCCTCAGGTGCCGCTCGTCAGGTGCTTTTCGATGTCGCCGACCGGATGCTTGGTGAGGTCCTTGTTGACCTCGGCGATGATGCGCGCCTTGACGTCGGCATGAAACGCATCGCGCAGCTCGGCCAGCGTTCGAGGTGGAGCCACGACTACCAGTGCCGGAGCCTTCCTGGTCCGCACCAAATTCTCCATCGCCGCCGCCACCTTTCGGGCGAAGCGCTGCTCCTCGATATCATGCCAGTCGACCGGCTCCACGGCGCTCCGCTGTCCCGTATAACTGGCCTGCACGTGCCCGGGCCGTTCGCTGCCCTGTTCATGGGTCGGCGGATTTTCGTCCTCGAAGACGCGTTCGGTCTTGAGGTTCGGATACTTCTCGTCGCCCTCATTGCGCAGAAACAGCGCCTTGCGACCGTCACCGACAAACACGAAGGCATCATGCGGGATCTTCAGCTTGTTCATATTGATGCTCCAGCGTACCTCGTTCCACCCTGATCAGGTCCGAAATGCCTATCGGCGCCATGTTTTTCAAGGATATAGGCACGGTCCGGCCGCCCGGGATTGATTGAAGTCAATAGCCGTTCGGATCGTAGCCCCGACAGGTCCCGAATGACGCACCGCGGTCAAGAACTGCCAATGCCTTTCTTTGACGAAGATCAACGGTAGCATTGCCCGAACCAAGTAATAAGTATTCCGATCATCAATGGAGGCTCAGATGAAAGCGCGAGACGTGATGACGTCGCCAGTCATCACCGTTCCGGAAAGTGCAACGGTCGCCGAAGTTGCCAACATCCTGGTGACCAAGCGTATCAGCGCCGTGCCCGTCGTCGATGCTGCCGGTAAGCTCGTCGGCATCGTTTCCGAAGGCGATCTGTTGCATCGCGTGGAAGCCGGCACCGAGCGTCCCCAGCCATGGTGGCTGCATGTCATTTCCGGAGATCGGCCCCTTGCCGCCGATTACGTCAAGTCGCACGCGACAAAGGTCGCCGATCTCATGACGAGGGACGTCAAGACGACGGATCCAGAAACGCCGCTGAAGGAAATCGCAGAGCTGCTCGAAAAGTGCCATATCAAGCGCGTCCCGATCGTGAGCAAGGACGGCGAGCTGGTCGGAATTGTCAGCCGGGCGAACATCATCCAGGCGATCGCGAGCGCGCACCAGAAACTCGAAGCCAACCTCTCCGACACTGCGATTCGGGACAAGCTGCTGGAAGAGCTGAACAAGCAGCCCTGGGCGCACACTTACCGGCTGAACGTCACCGTGAGCAACGGAGTTGTGGACCTTTGGGGCATGGTGGAATCGGAAACGGAGCGCAAGGCGATCACGGTCGCGGCCGAATCCATTCCGGGCGTGACGACGGTCAACGACCATCTCATGCGACAGGCGTCGTTCGTCTACTAGGCGGTGAAATAGAGTCGGGGCGTGAGGCCCGGGAAACCAATCACGCCCGGCCTGCAGCACACCGAGGCCGGGCGTCGTTGCGTCGGGATTATCGCTTCAAAAGCTTGCGCAGGCGCGCCAGCGGCTGGGTATTGAGGACGTCGTTTGCTTCGAGCCAGCCACGCCGCGCCTGATCGACCCCGAAACGCATATTGGCCAGTCCGCTGGTCGAATGGGCATCCGTCGAGATCGCGAGCTTCACGCCCGCCGACTTGGCGGCGTGCGCGTGAATGTCGGTCAGGTCGAGGCGAACCGGATCCGCATTCAATTCGAGATGACAGCCGCGCTCGCGGGCTGCCGCAATGACCGCTTCCATGTCGACGTCAAAGGCCTCGCGTTCGCCGATCAACCGCCCGGTCGGGTGGGCGATGATCGAGATATGCCGATTGTCCATGGCGCGGATGATGCGTTCGGTCTGGCCCTGGCGGGACAGATCGAATTTGTAGTGCACCGCCGCGACGACCAGATCGAGCCGGGACAGCACCCTATCCGGCAGATCGAGGCTGCCATCGGCAAGGATGTCGACCTCGCTGCCCTTGAGCACGGCAAATCCGTCGAGCTTGTCGTTGAGACGATCGATCTCGTCGATCTGGCGGGCGAGGCGCGCCGGATCCAGCCCATGGGCGATGGTGACATGCCGGCTGTGATCGGTGATCGCCATGTAAGCATAGCCCCTGGCCTTTGCCGCGGCTGCCATCTCCGCAATGTTCGCCGTGCCGTCGCTCCAGTTCGAATGAACGTGCAGATCGCCGCGAATGTCGTCCATCGTGATCAGCTTCGGCAGCTTGCCGGCCTTGGCGAGAGCGATTTCGCCGCGGTCTTCGCGCATTTCCGGCGGGATCATTGCAAGACCCAGCTTGTTGTAGACCTCCTCCTCGCTCGCTCCGGCGATGCGTCGCTTGCCGTCGAACAGGCCGTATTCGTTGAGCTTCCAGCCGCGGTCGTTGGCAAGCCCGCGCAGGACGATGTTGTGGGCTTTCGAGCCCGTGAAATACAACAGTGCCGCCCCGTAGCTTTCTTTCGACACGACGCGGAGATCGACCTGCAGGTGCGAGCGCAGAACGACCGTGGTGCGCGTCGGGCCGTGAGCCAAGACGCTTGCAACGTTATCGTAGTTGGCGAGCCTGTCGCCGGCGGCCGTGCCATCGCGCGCCGTCATCAGAATATCGAGATCGCCGACCGTATCGCGCCGGCGCCGATAGCTGCCCGCGACGACGACCAGGTCATGGCCG
The DNA here is from genome assembly GCF_016213215.1 of Bradyrhizobium sp. Taxonomy (GTDB): domain Bacteria; phylum Pseudomonadota; class Alphaproteobacteria; order Rhizobiales; family Xanthobacteraceae; genus Bradyrhizobium. The sequence continues at coordinate 56,720 of NZ_JACRAW010000154.1, forward strand.
GCTGCGCGCATGTGCTTGAGCAGCGTTTCCGCCTCGGCTTCGGCCTCGGCGATCTTGAAGCGTTTCTCCGCCTGCGGTTTGGCGAGCGCAGATGCGAGCTTCTCCTCGCTCTTTTGCCCGAAGCCTTTCAGCTCGCGCAGCCGGCCAGACTTGATGGCGCGCCGCAAATCCTCAAGCGAGCGAATGCCGAGCTTGTCGTAGAGCACCTTGACCCGTTTCGGCCCGAGGCCGGGCAGCGCAACGATCTCGCCGAGGTCGCCCGGCAGCTCGTGCTTCAGCCTATCGAGCACGTCGAATTTGTGGGTCGCAACGATGGTCGCGATCTTGCCCGCAAGATCCTTGCCGATCCCGGGCAGTTCGGAAAGATCTTCGCCTGCCTTGAGCAGGCTCGCGATGCTCTTGGGCAGGCGTTCGATCACCCGCGCAGCGTTGCGATAGGCCCGGGAACGGAAGGGATTGTCGCCCTTGATCTCCAGGAGCTCGGCGGTGTGGTCGAACATCTCGGCGATTTCGGCATTCTGGACCGGCATCGAGGCGTCTCCGTCTCCGAGCAGGCTAGAGGCGGATCGATCCTGGGCGTTGACGCAGATCATACTTGCACAACGCGGCAGCGGCAGCTGATCAAAACCGCCGCTCATAGGAAGGTGAACAGTTCTTGTCGGTAGCGATTCTCATTTCGTCGTGGCGTCAACGGTGGCCGCCAACTTCTCAAGGCTTTCGGCGACCCGCACGGGGTAGGATTGGCGTGGCTTGAGTACCTCGAATCCCCTTGGCAGCCGCTCGAGTTCCCGGCGCGCGCGCCCCCGGACCTCCTGCAACGACGGACATGGGCCGATACGGCGGCCGTCCTGCATCATCAGGCGGATCAGCGGCTCGCCCTCATGCACGTCCTCCTCGATCGACAGCACGTCGGAAGCCATGCGGCCATCGGCATCATAGCGCCGCCAGACCTGCTTGCGGCCCGGCCAGGTCGCCTTCCCGGCGGATCGTTTGCGCCGCGGCAATCCCGCATATTCCTGGAGCTTGTAGGCGCAATCGAGTGCGGGAACATCCGACGAGGTTGCGAGACTCGTGCCTATTCCGATGCCGTCAACCGGGGCACCCTCGCGGGCGAAGGCGGCCAGCGACTCCTCCTCGATGCCGCCGCTGACAAAGATCGTGGTCCCGGCAAGCCCTCCATCGTCGAGAATCCGGCGCACGCTTTTCGAAAGCGCGACCAGATCGCCGCTGTCGATGCGAACGCCACGGATCTTGATGCCTTGCGTCCGCAGATTCCGCGCCAGCGCGACAACCTTCCGGGCGGCCGCTTCCGTGTCGTACGTATCGATCAGCAGGACGAGATCCTTGGGCCTTGCCCGCGCGAACGCTTCGAACGCCGCCGCTTCGCTGTCGAATGACTGAATGAAGGAATGCGCCATGGTCCCGAAAGCCGGGATGCCGAACAGCTTCTCGGCCAGCACCGTCGCGCTGCCCGCAAAGCCCGCAATATAGCTTGCGCGCGCCACCATCGGGCCGGCTTCCGACCCGTGGGCGCGGCGCAGCCCGAAATCGACCAGCAGCTTGCCGGGCGCGAGCTGCACCATGCGCGCCGCTTTCGAGGCAATCAGCGACTGGAAATGTAGGACGTTGATCAACCTCGTCTCGACGAGTTGCGCTTCGGGCAACGGGGCGGTGACCCGCAGGATGGGCTCGTTCGCGAAGAACACCGTCCCCTCAGGCATGGCATGAACTTCGCCGCTGAAGCGGAACTTGGCGAGATAGTCAATCAGGCCGGCACCGAACCGGCCGCTGCGCTCGAGCCAGTCGAGTTCATCCGGCGAAAAACGCAAGGTTTCGAGAAGATCGAGCACCTGCTCGAGACCGGCAGCCATCAGGAAAGCGCGCTGCGCCGGCAACTTGCGGACGAAGAATTCGAATACCGCCGTGCCGGTCTGGCCGGACTCGAGATAGGCCTGGACCATGTTCAGTTGATAGAGGTCTGTAAGGAGTGCGCTCGGCCCGGGTTCCATCAGCCACCCCTTCCTGTTTCGCCGAGGCAAGCGCCGGCAACTCACGAGTTCATGCGGCCTTGCACTTTCCGGCTTCGCTCAATTCGTTGGCATGGCGCTGCCCGGCGCCTATCCTGAAGTGCCGGCCGCAGTTCGCCGGCGAAGGCGTTGAACACCGGTCCAACATGAGACCACGACATGCCGTACCGTTCCAATGACGATCTTCCCGCGCCGGTGCAACACCACCTGCCGCCCCACGCCCAGGATATCTATCGCGAAGCCTTCAATCATTCCTTTGCTTCGCATGCCGGCGATCACCGGCAGGAGGAAATCGCGCATCGCACCGCATGGGCCGCGGTCAAGCGCTCCTACGCCAAGGTCGGCAACGAATGGGTGCCGCTGCACGGCTGGCGTTGAATGACAGAACGGTCAGGACACCTGAGTGGCCTTGTTGGCCGGGAACCGTTTCAGTGTCGCAATGACCTCCTCATCGCTGACCTGTTCGAAATCGCGATAAAAATAGCCGATCGCACCGAGATCCCGCGGCGTCTCCAGGCAGACGATCGCGTCGACTTCGGGATGCAGCTTTTCCAGGGTCTCAAAGGCCGCGACCGGCACCGCGAGCACCAGTTCCCTTGGCGCCCGCTTCCGAAGCGCTCTGAGCGCGGCAAGCATCGTTGCACCGGTCGCGATCCCATCATCGATCACGATGGCGACCCGGTCCTTGATTTCGGACCTATCCCGGCCGCGCAGGTAATGCTGCCGCCGCCGATCGATCTCGGCAAGCTCATGCTTGCAGACGTGGTCGAATTCCCGTTGGCTCACGCCGCTCACTTCGATGACGTCTTCGTTGCGCACGACGATCGGCTCGGCGCCGTCCACCACCGCCCCCATCGCAAGCTCCGGCTGGACCGGCACCCCGACCTTGCGGACGATGACGAGGTCAAGAGGGGCATCCAGGCTCTCTGCAACCTCGGCTGCCACGGGTACCCCGCCCCGCGGCAGCGCCAGGATGACGGGGTGGCGGATCTTGTACTTCTCTAGAGCCCCGGCCAATGTTCGACCGGCGTCATTTCTGTCCTGAAACACCATATCGAGAGCATCCAGTTAGCATCTAAACAAAGATTATTGCCGTACGTTCAACCGGCTCTTGATCGGCGTCAAACCGGAACAGCTCCGATTAGCGATAGCCCTTGTTATGCTTCGAACCCGGGATCGACCGCCTCTCACGCCTGGCGCTGACAATAACAGCGCGGCCGCGCTTGCGCGCAAGGTAAGGTTCCTGAGCCGGCCCGATAGCTACACGCCGGTCCGTGACGAGGTTCACGTCCGCGAGACTCACATGTCGTGGGTCTTCATGAACGGCGAGCGAGTCTACAAGCTGAAAAAGCCGGTTCGGTTTCCGTACCTGGATTTTTCGACGCTGGAGCGCCGCGCCGCAGCATGCCGCGCGGAAGCCGATCTCAACCGGCGGCTGGCGCCGGATGTCTATCTCGGTGTCGTTCCGCTGACCGAAGCCAAGGGCAGCCTCGCCATCAATGGTACCGGTCCTGTCATCGATTGGCTTGTGGTGATGCGCAAGCTGGACGAGGAGGGAACGCTTGAGACCGCACTTCACAACCGCCGTGTTCGCCCTATTGAGGCCGAACGGCTGGCAAGAACGCTAGGCCGGTTCTATTCACACGCGAAACGCATTCTCACAAATCCAGAAACTTACGTCGCGTCCTTGTACGAGGCGGCTGTGATGGACTGGCGGGTGCTGCTGGATCACCGCTTCGGATTGCCACATGGCACCATCGCACGTGTCGCTTCGCTTCAACGCCGATTTCTGACCGCGCATGCAAAGATCCTGATTGCCCGGGTCCGTCAGCGGCATATCGTCGATGCACATGGCGATCTCAGACCGGAACACATCTGGCTCAGTGCGCCCTTCGCGATCATCGATTGCCTCGAGTTCAATTCCCGTCTGCGCGCGCTCGACGCGCTCGATGAAATTGCCTTCCTGCACCTCGAATGCGAACGGCTTGGCGAGCGCTGGGCCGGCGACGTCATCCGGCGACATCTAGCCCGCCAGCTCCAGGACGATCCAGTCAACGGCCTATTCCTGTTCTACCGCATCGGCCGCGCCATGCTGCGCGCGCGCCTTTCCATCGCCCATTTGCTCGATCCGCATCCACGCACGCCCGAGAAATGGCCGCGCCAGGCGCAGGCCTATCTCGCGCTCGCCGAGGCGGATGCAAGACGGCTGGCGCGATTGCTTTAGGCCGCGATCAGGCCTGGTACATCAACAGATCGTTCAGCGGCTCGTTCACATGGAGCCGACGGATAGCCTCGGCCAACAACGGAGCCGCCGAGATTACCTCGAGCTTTGCGAGGACCGGGCCGTGAGGAAGCCGGAACGGCGGCACGGTATCTGTAGCGATGATACGATCGAGGGCGGAATCGGCGAGCGCCGTTTCGGCTCCCGGCATGAACAGGCCATGGGCAACGCAGGCTATCACCTCCCGCGCCCCGTGCGCGCGCGCCGCCTTGGCCGCCCGCACCAGCGTGCCTCCGGTACTGATCAGGTCGTCGACCACAATGCAAAGGGCGTTGGCAGCGTCGCCGGCGAAGAGATCGCCCGACACGACTCCGCCGCTGCGATGCTTTTCGACGAAGGCTTTGCGGATCGGCCGCCCGACCGCCGTTTCCAGGGCCTCGCGCAATACGTCCGCGCGCTTGCCGCCACCGAGATCGGGCGAAACCACGCATATTGGCTTGTCGCCGGCCATCGCCTTGATCTTTCCCACCAGGAGCGGTGCGGTCGTCAATGCGACCGACGGGCAGCGGAAGGCATTCTCGAAGGCCGCCTCGTTGTGAACTTCCAGCGTCACAATGGCGTCGGTGCCGACGGCTTCGAACAGCGAAGCGAGATAACGAATGGTGACCGGGTCGTTGGCCTTGGTGCGGCGGTCCTTGCGCGCATAGCAAAGATAGGGAGTCACGGCCGTCACCTTCGCCGCGCCCGCGTCCTTCAGCGCGCCGATAAAGAACAGCAGGCGACACAGCTTGTCGTTAGGACTTTCCTGAGGTCCACCGTGCAGGCTGTGGACGACAAAGACGTCGCACCCGGCGACCGTGTCAAGCGGACGGATTTTGTGTTCACCGTCCTCGAAGCTGCGCTCCTCGTGGCGTGCGAGGCCGCAGCCCAGCGACTCGGCAATCTTGCTTCCGAGTTCCTCGGTGCCATTCAGGGCAAACACACGCAGCCGCTTAGCCTCTGCGACCGCAAGACGCGAACTCCAACTTTGGCCTGTCATCTGCGCAACGTCCATTTTCGCCGATGTGGCTAGGTCCGCAATTTGTGTTTGCCGAGTATTTTGACCGTGCTGGCTTGCGGCCCCTTCTCTCCAGACTCCTCGACATAGCTTACACGCGTGCCAACCGCGATATCCGAGCGCCCTTCTACAACGCTGTTGCAGTTGAAATAGACCTCGTGGCCGTCCGCCGTCTCAAGGAAGCCGAATGCCCCACTCGGGTCGATACGCACCACGGTGCCAACTGCGCCGCCCTCATGATGCTTGGTCTGCCCCCGGAGCAGGCGCACCTGGTCCTGCAACTGGCGGCGCGCGCGCTTGAAGGCGTTGTCCACCGCAAACGTCAGATCGGAATAGCGCTCGTCCTCCTTGGGCGTGCGACCAACATTGACTTCGCGCCCTTCGGGAAGCGCCAGCCGAATGCTGACCTGGTATTGACCGCCGGTCTGGTGACGATCACCTGGCCCCCGCACCACGATGCGACCGGCCGTCGCTCGACCAAAGCGCTCCTCCAGCTCAGAGAGGTGCTGATCGATCGCGCCCCGAAGTTCGGGAGTCGCCGTCAGGTTCTCGAATTCGATTTGAGCTGGCGTTTGCATGACCATTTGTTTGCTCCTTCTCATTTTATTGAGAGAGTAATTTGAGCACGTCACGTGTCGCCGGGTTTGAGCAAAATCAAGCCGGACTTCTCCAAGAACTGATACTTGATCGAGCGGGTTCCCGGCAGAAGATCCATGCCCGCATCGATCAGGAGCTTTTTAGTCGCAACCGATGGATCGGAGCCCGCCGACCGCGCGCTCGATGTTGCCGCCGCCATGGCGCAAGCCGCAGGCGGGAGCATCAAGCTTATGACGGTCTGGATCGCGTTGCCCGAACAGCAGCAACAGCAGTTCCGGCGCGCCGAGGGCGAGCTGGCTGACCCATCCGAAGCGTTTGGTGAACAGATCCTGGCGCGCGCACGCTATCATCTGCAGCAAGCCGGCATCGAGCCGTCAGCTTCGCTGCTGCGCTGGGGTGATCCGGCCGAATCGGTCATTGCGGTAATCGCGGAGGAAGAGGTCGATGCGGTCGTGGTCGGACGGCGGCTGCTGCGGACCCCCATGGGCTTCATGATCGCACCATTGCGGGAGGGCAAGATTGTTCCGCCGGACGAGTTCAGTGCCTGGCCGGAGCCCGAGCGCAAGGCCGCTCAGGAGACCATCGAAAACCTGCAGCACGAGCTCGCGCAGATTGTCCGCAATGTCCCTGTCTGGGAAAAGGAGCACCGCGACGAAGTCCAGAAGCTTGATCGCCAGACCACCCTCGTTGCCATCGACCTAGGCATCAACGCAGCAAAGGGAAGCTTTACTGACCTTCCTCGCGTGCTGGAATACCTTGATGCCGTCCGCGTCGACCTGATCGACAATTCGGCTCGCCAATGATCGACACCGCAAGAAAAGCCGGCATTGCGACCATCCTTGCAGATCCTATGCCCGGCGACCTCCACGCTTTCCTGCCGGCCTACGTCAAGGGCAGCCTGTTGATCACGCGTCGACCAAAGACGCACGGACGGCGCCGACAGCCTCCCGCGCACATGCCCGTCCTGCTGCTGGCATCGGAGGATTCCGGGCGGACAGATTTGGACTAGCCGCCGTGCAGGATCCGCTAAAGCAAACTCAACTCCTTGCCAGCCTGGAGCAGCGTCTCGGCCGACTGCATGCACGGCAGCGTCTTGGGATCGAAGCGGATCATGAAGCCCAGGTCTTTGGACAGGGCCTGAACTTCTTCCATCTAGAGAACTGGTATTCGATTCATTCAGTCATACGCAACGTCCTGAAATTGTGCGGACTGTATGGGCGGGGACGCAGGAATGCCGAGCGGATCGTCGTCAACATCAACGAGATCCGGTCGGCAAGACTGCCGGCTCAATTCGACGGCTTCACGATCCTGCACATCAGTGACACTCATGTCGACATGAACCAGCGTGCCATGGCGCGCCTCGCCGAACTGGTCGGCGGACTGCAATACGACGTTTGCGTGCTGACCGGCGATTTTCGCGGCCGGACGTTCGGCCCGTTCGAGCCTGCGCTGAAGGGCATGGCGCGCCTGACGGCCCATCTCAAGCCGCCCGTGTTCGGCGTGCTTGGCAATCACGACACCATCCAGATGCTGCCCGGGCTCGAAGCCTCGGGCATCAGGATGCTGCAGAACGAATGCGAGGCCATCCGGCGCGGCGAAGCGGCGATCTATCTCGCGGGCATCGACGATGCACATTACTTCAGGGTCGACAACATCGAGAAGGCCGCCTCCGACATTCCCGACGACGCCTTCTCCATCCTGCTGTCACACACGCCGGAAATCTATCGCCAGGCAGCCCACGCCGGCTTCGACCTGCTCTTGAGCGGACACACTCATGGCGGCCAGATCTGCCTGCCCGGGTCGATCCCCATCACCCTCGACTCGGTGCTGCCGCGCCGGTTCGGCTCCGGGGCCTGGCGCTATGGCGACATGGACGGCTACACCTCCGTCGGCTGCGGATCGAGCGTGGTACCGGTCCGTTTCAACTGCCCGCCAGAGATAACGCTGCACCGGCTATCCCGCGCGTGATGATCGAAGCTTGATCATCAATAAGGCTCATCGCGGACATGCATGGCATAAAGCAGGCGCGAAACGACCAGCTCGCCGACGATGAAAATGCCGGTGGCGATCGCAACATCGACCCAGCTCAACGAGAGCATCCTTCGGCAGACCGCCAGCGGCAGGACGGATTCTGGGATTTGATCCAGCCCGATCGCCTGGGCGCTCGGCAAAAGCCGCAAGCGCCGTTTGATGAAGCTGGAAACGAGATCGCCGATCATGGCAAAGGCAGCCACGAGGGCGCCTTGTCCGACGCTCAACCCAAGCAGGGAAGCAGCAGCCGAGGTGGCAGCCACGGAAACCAGAAGGCCGCGGATCGTTTTCGACTGGCCGAAGACCGGCCCGCCGTCGAGGAACGGCGCTCCCGCGTCGAGCGGAAATGCCAGACGGGTCCCGAATATCTTCTTGGCAATGACGGGCGCGCCATTTGCGACGCTCAGCAGCAACAATGCCCGAAAGATCGCCCAGACCTCGATTTCCATGTTCGGCACCGCAACCCTCGCGCCCGGCAGACGTTTGTCTGCTACCCACGCAGACACCAGCCTTGAGGCATGTCAAACCAATGCACTCCTGGTTCTATAGCGTGACAATTCGTTCCAGACATCATGGAGGCTGACATGAGCGCTACAACAGCCGTTACCGTTCTGGACCATACTGTTCAGGAAACCAACGCCTGGCTCAAGGCGGTCGAAGCGCAGCTACAGCTCGAGAATCGCCAGCAAGCCTATAGCGCCCTGCGAGCGGTGCTGCATGCGCTGCGCGACCGGCTTCCCCCGGAGGTCGCGGTCAAATTCGGTGCCCAGCTGCCGATGCTCGTGCGCGGGCTTTATTACGATGGCTGGCATCCATCCGGCACGCCGACCAAGGAACGACACGTCGAGGAATTCGCCGCGCATGTCTTCGCCGAATTGCCGCAACAATTCCCGGCAAATCCGATGACGGTCATCCGCGGTGTCTTCGAGGTCCTCTGGGAAAAGCTCGATCCAGGCGAGTTGTCCAAGCTGATGGAGCATCTGCCGGCTTCGATCAGGAGCCTGAAAGCGTAACGCGCGACAGCAGTCGAAAGCCGCGAGGTATGCCATGAGCGAGCGCCGATCCATGACATCATCGGACGTCGTCATTCCGCCGCTCGGGCTTGCCGGCACGTTGAACGTGCCCCAAAGCCCGCACGGGTTGGTCGTCTTCGCCCATGGCAGCGGATCGAGCCGGCTGAGCCCGCGCAACACCGCCGTTGCGAAGGCCCTGAACGCAAGCAGCTTTGCCACGCTGCTGTTCGACCTTCTCACCCCGAGCGAGGAGAGCGACCGGTCGAACGTCTTCGATATTGCACTGCTGGCCGGGCGGCTGGTTGACGTCGTGCAATGGCTCGGCGGCCGAGGGCCATCGATCGCGCAGCTTCCGCTCGGCCTGTTCGGTGCGAGCACCGGGGCCGCGGCGGCGCTGGTGGCCGCGGCACGCCTTCCGGAGCGGATCGCGGCGGTGGTCTCCCGCGGCGGGCGTCCCGACCTCGCCGGCGACGCTCTTCCGCTTGTCCGCGCGCCGACCCTGCTCATCGTCGGCGGGGTCGATTACGGGGTGATCGAACTGAACGAAGAAGCGTTGGCGCGGCTTCGCGCACCCAAGGCCCTGCAGATCGTTCCCGGGGCAACGCACCTGTTTCCCGAGCGAGGTGCGATGGAGGCCGTCATCGCCCTCGCGGTCCGATGGTTCGAGCAGCATCTGGCGTCGGCGGCACCAGCCGGTGTGGCCAAGCCCGAAAACCGCTCGCATTAGGGTGGCTCGCTGGCGGCAGTCACCGCGAGCTGCCCGTCGGAATTGAAGGTGACCCTCGTTCGAAATCGCCGGCACTCGCGATCGAGCATCTGCTCGAGCCACTGCGCATCCTCGCGGGTCGGATACCATAATCGGAAATTCTTGATCTCTAGCGGGACCAGCGTCAGCGCATGAAGATTCCCATTTTGCTCAAGATCCGCAAAATACATCAGTACCAGGTCATCCCGGTAGCGTTCGTAACCGGTAATCCCTTCGTAGTCGTTGAGAAAGTCGCCGCAGCCATAGAGGATGAGGCGATCGTGGTAGATTTCGATGGCTCTCGGATGATGCGACGAGTGGCCGTGCACGATGGATACGCCGGCTTTGTCGATCAGCGCGCGGGCGAACGCCGACTGCTGAGATGGGATGTGGTAGCCCCAATTGGATCCCCAATGAATCGAAACGATGACGAGATCGCCTTCCTGCCTGAATGCAGCGACGTCTCGAGCGATCGCCGACGCATGCGCCTCGGATAGCCCGGGCAGCAGGTTGACGCCTGGCGCATCGCGCCTCGCCGCCCAGTCCTCGGGAACGCCGCTTGAAGTCGCCCCGAAGGAAAAGACCAGGAGACGCGTTTTCGCCAGCGTCACTATCGCCGGTGCACGGGCTTCCTCGTCATTGCGACCGGCCCCTGCGTACTTGATGTTCAGCTTGCGCAACGTCGCCAGCGTATCCAACAGACCGGCCTGCCCCCAGTCCAGCACGTGGTTATTGGCCAGGGCACAACAATCGATCCGCGCGGCCGACAGACAATCTGTGTTCTCCGGGCTCATCCGATAGTTGATGCCCTTGACGGCGCGATCGTCGCTGCGCGTGACCGCCGTTTCGAGATTGATGATACGGACGTGCGGCTGCATGCGCTCGAATTGGTCAAGAGCGGCTCCCCAGACGTAATCCGGACTGTTCTGCCGCGGAATAGGGCCGTTGGCCTGTTCCGCAAGCGCGACGTAATCCTCCGCCGAGCGCAGGTAGTCTTCGTAGATCTCAGGGCTGCAAGGGCGCGCCAGCACCTGATCGATGCCGCGCCCGCACATCACATCACCGCAGAGGAACAGTCGCGAGTTATGCGAAGCGCTGGTCATGGCGGATAGCCGCGCCTCCTTGATGACGAAATGATGACCTTCCCTATCGGCTCGCTGTGCGGGCAGAGCCGATTTTCGTCAGATTTCCTGACCACCGCCCTGACAGCGCTCGCCCGAGAGCCACCGGTGATCGAGGGCAGGCAGGCGACCTTGTGCAGCGACCAACCAATGGTTTTCCCGCCACATTCCGATTACTATCGGAACGGCGATCCGGCCTTGCTTGGGGCTGCGGCTTTGTGTCCGTCGTGTCAAGCCCGAACCGCCCTCTCCTGCAGCTAAAGGAGAACCATCATGAAACTCAGATCAAAAGCCTTCGCCGACGGATCGGTCATCCCGCGACGGTTTACCTGCGACGGCGATAATGTTTCGCCCGCGCTTGAATGGTCCGATACGCCTGCGGGCGCACGCAGCCTCGTCCTGCTTTGCGATGATCCCGACGCGCCCGGCGGCACATGGCACCATTGGGCGGTCTACGACATACCGCCGACGGTAACCGAGCTTGCGGAGAACGCCACGCAGGACGGCAAGCTGAAACAGGCCATGAATGATTTTCGGGAAGTCGGCTATGGCGGCCCCTGTCCGCCCCATCGCCACGGCCCTCACCACTACCATTTTCGGCTGCTTGCGCTCTCGGCCGATCAGATTCGCGTTTCGGCCAATGCATCCTGCCGGGATGTCGAGCGGGAAGCCCGCAAGTTCACGCTCGGAGAGGCGACCCTTGTCGGCTGGTACGAGAGATAGCGCGAAGCGAAGCGAAGGCTCTTCATCAATGGATGGCGGCGAGCAAGCAAAGTCCGCGCGACTATTTGTCGGGGTGAGAATCATACCCGATATTGCGGAACAGCTCGCGGCGTTCGCCGCTCCCCTGAACGAAGCGCGCGGACGGCTGGTCGCAGCCAGCGACATTCATCTCACTCTCGTACCACCCTGGCAGGAGACCTCGATCCAGTGCGCGATTGAACGGCTGAGCGAGGTCGCCAAGCGTTTCGCGCCGTTTTCGTTGCGATTTCTGCACGTCGGTTATGGCCCTCAGCCCAGCCGGCCGCGTCTGTTATGGACCGATTGCGCGGACGGCGACGAGCTCGTGGCTCTTGCTACGACGCTGATGATCGCGTTCGGACAGCAACAGACCAGGCCCTTTCGCCCGCACGTGACGCTGGCCCGGCTTCGCGACGACGGCCGACATGTCGCGCGCAAATATCCGATCGATCGGAACATCGACATGGCGCAGTCCGTGACCACCGTCGAGCTTTTCCGGTCCCCGGCGCCGGGCGCAACCGGCTATGAGGTCATGGCTTCGGTTGCATTGGCAGGCACGCCGCCAAGCACGGCAGGTTCGGAATAAGCCCGGAGCACTCTTCCAGTGGGCCGGCGCTTCCGGCAGATTGATCCCGGTCAAGGGCCGCCCAGCTCGCGCGAATAAGAATAGCTCCACACCGCGCAACAACCGAAACCACCGTGCCCGACCGGCGATCTCCACCCCCGCTTACCGCAACCGAGATGGCGCACCGCCAGCGCGAGATCTCGATCTCGGAATTTTTTCTCAAGAACCGGCACCTGCTCGGCTTCGACACGCCGGCCAAAGCGCTTGTCACGGCGGTGAGGGAAGCGGTCGACAACGCGCTCGACGCCTGCAAGGAGGCCGGCATACTTCCCGAGATCACCGTTGAAGTGAGCGACCGCTACGGCAAGTCGAAGGTCATTGTCGAGGACAACGGGCCGGGCATCGTCGAGGACCAGATCGCGCGGATCTTCGGCAAGCTTCTCTACGGCTCGAAGTTTCACAAGCTGTCCCAATCACGCGGCCAGCAGGGCATGGGCATTTCCGCCGCAGGCATGTACGGCCAGCTCACCATGGGCAAACCGCTGCACATCGTCAGCCGGGTCAAGGGCGACAAGCTCGCCTCGGAAATGTATGTGTCGATCGACACGGGGAAAAACCGGCCCGACATCCACAAGAAGAAGCAACTGAGATGGGATCGTCCGCACGGCACTCGCGTCGCGATGGAGATGGAAGGGCACCATCAAACCGGCCCCCATTCGGTTGAGACCTATCTGAAGCAGACCGCGATCGCCAATCCGCACCTTGCCATCACTTATCAAAATCCCAAGGGCGAGGTGATCCGTTTCAACCGCAGCACCAACACGCTTCCCAAGCGCCCGTTCGAAATCAAGCCGCATCCCTATGGCATCGAGCTCGGCAGGCTGATCCAGATGCTGAACAACACGAACAGCCGCACCCTGTTGGGATTCCTGGTCGACGAATTCTCCTGCGTCGGCAAGAAGACGGCGCTCAGCATCATCGCACTTGCCCGCAAGCATTCGGATCGCGAATTGAGCGAGCGCTCGCATCCGAAGCACATCGCGCATGCGCAAGCCACCGCGCTGCACAAGGCGATCCAGACGACCCGCGTCCTGGCGCCGCGAACCGACTGCATCGTTCCGATCGGCGAGGACCAGCTTCTGACTGGCCTGCGCAAGGAGCTCGCGGCGGACTTCTTCACCGTCGTTACGCGCCCTCCCGCCGCCTACCGCGGCAATCCATTCCAGGTTGAGATCGCCCTCGCCTACGCCCGTCCGGGCGGCGGCGATGTCGAGGTCGATGCCGGCGGCCATATGCGCAAGCGGGCCACACGGGACGAACCGGCAAGCGAGCACCTGATCGCGCAGAAGGACGAGCCGGTACGCCTGCTGCGCTTTGCCAACCGGGTGCCGCTTCTGTACCAACAGGCCGGCTGCGCGATTGCCAAGGCTGTCATCCAGACCAATTGGCGCGGCTACGGCTTGCATCAGCCGAAGGGCTCGTTGCCGATCGCGCCGATGGCGATCCTGGTCCATGTCGCTTCCGTGTGGGTGCCCTACACCTCGGAGTCCAAGGAGGCGATCGAGCCCTATCCGGAAATCCTCAAGGAGATCAAATTGGGGCTGCAGCAATGCGCACGCGGGCTGGCGCAGTATCTGCGCCGTGAGACGCACCTCCACGAGGAATACGATCGTCGTGTCTATATCGAGAAGTACCTGCCGCAGATCGGCATCGCGCTGCAGGAGATCCTCACTCTCAGCGACGAGGAGCGCGATCTGACAATCAAGAAGCTCGACGATACGCTGCACAGGAGCCGCACGAAACGAGGGGCACCACATGACGCAGAGCGATTCGAAGACCAGCCGTAGCGAACTGGACCAGAAGACGATCGCCCTGATCGAACAGATTGCCGCCCAGGTCCGCGCCAATATCGACCATGGCAGGCTGCCGGAAATTTCGCTGCCGGTCCGTAGCCTCGAAAACGTCATCTATGACCTGGCGAAGGGCTACTTCGAGCTTGGCGGCGCGCACAAGACCCGAACGTTGACCACGAACACCGCGCGCTCCTTCGCGCAGACACTGCGCATGATGGCGCTGTCGCGAACGATGGTCGAGCACGACGACTTCGCGACCAAACGCGAAGTCTATTACATCAGCAAGAACTGGGGAGATTGCCGCTTCGACGAGCAGGTCGAGTCCGATGCCGTCATGGACGACATCGAGGCGAGCGCGTCGGTTGAGGGCCTCGCGCGTGAGCAGCTTCGCTTCTACCCGGAAGCGCATGGCGGCTCGGTCGCCGGGCGGCTCACCGTGATCGACAGGAATTCCGCCACCGGAGAAACCGTCGAGATCGATTGCTCGCGGCTGGGCAGTGGCGCCTACAGCATTCCACGCTCGGTCGAACATCTTTGGTTCCGGACAGACGCACGCTTCATCCTCGCCATCGAAACCGGCGGCATGTTCCAGCGCCTCAACAATCATCGGTTCTGGGAGACCGCCGGATGCATCATCATCGAGATGGGCGGCGTGCCAACCCGCGCCACGCGGCGTTTCATTCGTCTCTTGTCCGACAACGAGAAGCTGCCCGTCTATTGCTTTGTCGATTGCGATCCTTACGGCTTTACCAACATCTATCGGACCCTCAAGGTTGGCTCCGGTAACGCCGCACACGTCAACCGCTTCCTGTGCGTTCCGCAGGCGCGCTTCCTCGGCGTAACCCCGCAGGACATCGTCGACTTCGGCCTTCGGGACGCTACGCACCCGCTTTCCGCGACCGACGTCAAGCGCGCGGAAGACGCGCTGGAAAATGATCCGTTCGTCAAGGCGCATCCCGCCTGGATCGCCGCGATCAAGCAACAGCTCAGCATGGGCGTTCGCGCCGAGCAGCAGGCGCTGGCGAAATGGGGGCTCAACTACGTGATCAAGGAATATCTGCCGAAAAAGCTCTCCAATCCGGAAAGCTTTCTGCCGTAGGGCCGGCCAGCTGGAGGTCCTGCGGCCGAGCGGTTGCATTACCTGCCTTGATTCAAATCAACGCATCGGGTTCGCGGACGTCACCTAATTTATCCAGCCGTCGTGCAGAGGCACGGCGGGGAGAGCCGGGACCGTGCGGGCGGAACATCCTGGAGGGCGTCGCGACGGGTTCGTCCGGCGGTGGCGGCTCCGGCTTGGCATAATTTTGCCAAGCGATTTACGCATGCTTTCCGGGATCGGTACGTAAGGCTTACCGATGTCAAACGGTCCGACAGCATCTGCCAACACACGTGCCTCGTCCGAGGACGTCAAGGCCGTTCTCGGCGCACTCGACGAGAGTACGCTGCTTGAGATCCATGGCGCTTCGTCCGAGGATCCGCGACCTGGAACATGCGGCGACGTGGCTTTCCGGCGACCAGGATATCTTTGGTCCCGGCGAGCCGCTCGAGGGCGTTGCCGGCGAGATCGTCACGATCCTGACATCGGATGAAGAAGCCGAGGAATGATTTCGCGCGCTGAGGTCTTCCGATGGTGCTTGTGTCAGTCACCCGTTCAACGTCACTTGAATGCAAACGGCTGCACCTGCTCTGGCGGGAAACAACCTGTTTGCGAAACATCAACGTAGCGTCAAGGGAGTTGTTAGCTGAACGTCACCGATCGAACCAGCTCCACTACCACCCAGGATCATCGGAGAGTTGACCATGGCAAACGAGACCAAGCTACCCATAACGAAGAAGGCTGCCGAGCCGGCATTTGCCGGAGAGGTCTGGCGTCCATTCGAGTCGCTCAGAAAGGAAGTCGACCGCCTGTTCGAGGATTTCGGCGGCGACCTCTGGGGCCGTCCGTTCCGCTCGCTCGCCCGGCTGGAGCAGAACGTCGCGAAGCAGATCGCCGCTCCGGCCGTCGACGTCACCGAGACGGACAAGGCCTACGAGATCACGGCCGAACTGCCCGGGATGGACGAGAAGAACGTCGAGGTGAATCTCGCCAACGGCGGCCTTATCATCAAGGGCAAGAAGAAGGAAGAGAAGGAAGAGACGAAGATGGACTATTACGTTTCCGAGCGCCGCTATGGCTCCTTCGAGCGCTTTTTCGGGCTGCCCGACGGCGTCGACGCCGACAAGATCGAGGCGACGTTCAAGAACGGCGTGCTCAAGGTGACCCTGCCGAAGACCCCGGAAGCGCAGCAGCCCGCCAAGAAGATTGAAGTCAAGTCCTCTTGATCTTTGGACCTGCCGGCGCGAGGCTGCAGCCAATTACGCAGCCTCGCTGCCAACCTCACTTCCTGCGCGCTCGAGGCCCCACGCGTGCAGATGCTAACACGGCCACCGAGACAAGAATGTATACCGTCGATGTTGAACCCGAACAGATCGTTAAGTGGATCATGGCCGAACACGAGGCGGCGCCAAGAACCTTCAGGATCTCGGTGCGCCAGACCGCCGAGACGCGGGAGATTCCGCAACGGCGCGAATTTCGTCTTGGCGACGACGACCGCGAGGATTTGAACGAGGTTGCCGTAGACGCGACGCTCGAGATCGAGCCGGCTCACGCCAATGATGGATGGCTGCTCAGGATCATCGTCGAGGACGAGGCCGGCCCACGACTGGGATATCGGCAGACCGCTCTGCCCACCGATCAGGAAATCGACATCGGAAGCTTCTATCGGCAGTTCATCCGACGCGGCCGCGGCATCGCGAGCGTCGTCGCACAAGTCGACAATTCGGCCGCCGAGCTACGCGTTCGCAGGCTTCTGGACGACATCACCGTCAATCGGCATCCCGGTGACGGGAAAGGCCCGCCGCGCCGTACTCGGCGGTGAATTTCGACGCGATCCGGCGCGAATCAGCCCTTGACGCAAATCAGCGGGCGCAGCCGCGCCACCCGCCGCGCGAGCCCCGCATGCTCGGCCGCCGCGACCACCGCGCCGACATCCTTGTAGGCGCCCGGCGCTTCTTCGGCCACACCGCGCGTTGACGGTGAACGGACCAGGATTCCTCGCGCGGCCAGTTCATCGACGATCTTGCGTCCGCTCCATTGCTTCAACGCCGCATGCCGGGATAGCGCCCTGCCCGCGCCATGGCAGGCGGACGAGAAAGCCTTCCCTTCGCTTCTTTCATCGCCGACCAGAATATACGATCCGGTACCCATGCTGCCGCCGATCAGAACCGGCTGGCCGAAGGGGCGTAGCGAGAGAGGCAGGCTGGCATGGCCGGGTCCGAAGGCGCGGGTTGCGCCCTTGCGATGGACGAACAGCTCGCGGCGCTTGCCGTCCACGAGATGGGTTTCTGCCTTGCAGGTGTTGTGCGAGACGTCGAACAGGATCGGCAGATCGGCATTCGGAAAGAAGTGGGCGAACACGCGCCTCGCGTAGTGGCCGAGGATTTCGCGGTTCGCCAGCGCACAGTTGGTGGCTGCCCGCATCGCGCCAAGGTACCGCTGACCGACCTCCGAGTTGACCGGGGCGCATGCGAGTTCACGATCGGGCAACGTTATCCCCCTCGCTTCTGCCGTGATCACCATCTCCTTGAGGAACTCGGACCCGATCTGGTGTCCGAGGCCCCTCGACCCGCAGTGAATGGTGACGACCACGCTGTCCTCTGCAATCCCGAATGCCGCAGCAACGGTGTGATCGAATATCTCGGCTACCGCCTGTACTTCCAGGTAGTGATTGCCCGAGCCGAGTGTCCCCATCTCCTCGCGTTGCCTCTCCTTGGCGCGTTCGGAAACGCTGTCGGGCCGTGCACCGGCCATCTTCCCATTTTCCTCGATCCGCTCGAGATCGGCTTCATCACCCCAGCCCTGTTCGAGCGCCCATTGCGCGCCGCCCGCAAGCATGGCGTCCATATCGATCGCATCGAGCGTGATCGCACCCTTGCTGCCGATGCCGGCCGGGATCTGCCGAAACAGTGAATCGGCGAGCGGCCTCTGCACGCGCATGACGTCTGGCACGAAAAGGCCGGTCAGCATCGTTCGCACGCCGCAGGAAATATCGAAACCCACGCCGCCGGCCGACACCACGCCACCGCGATCCGGATCGAACGCGGCGACGCCGCCGATCGGAAATCCGTAGCCCCAGTGTCCGTCCGGCATCACATAGGAACCGCGCACAATGCCCGGCAGCGACGCCACGTTGCTCGCCTGCTCGACGGCCTTGTCGTCCATTTCCTGCAGCAGAGTCTCGTCGGCATAGATCACGACCGGAACACTCATTGCACCGGATGGCTCCATCCGCCAAGTCGCGGGCTCGATCCGGGTGAAACGGGAAATGTCCATGGCGCCTTCCCTACACGTCGACGACACATGCGGCCGACCATATGCCGTCCGCGTCCGATGCGACCTTCAATGCGGTGTAGGTCGCCCCTTTCGGTTCGGATGCCGGCGCATGCCGCGCGACGTCGACCGGCTCTCCGCGAAGGGTGGCCTCCAGATGGCCATCGCTGATCCGAACCGCAAACTTTCCGAACAGCATCCGGCGAACGGCCATTTCGTAGATGATCGCGTTCAGCCATTCGGCAAACAGCAGTTCGAGGTCCGGCGCGGCGCAGGTCAGACGGACCTCGGATTGTGGGACTACCCTTGCCTGCGTGACTGCTGCGGTCAGAGCACAAGCGGCCTGTTCGAAGGCCTCGGCCGGGGTCGCGCCCCAGCCGCGGACGCCGATATCGGCATCGTGGGGAAAATGTTCCCATCCCGTAACGCGGTCCCCGCGCGGGGCGGAACTCGCGGATTTCGAGCTCGACGCTTGCATGGTCGCCAGACTGCCTTCGGGCCGTCAGCCGCGCATTTTCCGCAGCGGCGGGCTCGATGCAAATCAACTTGCAGCGCAGGAGCGTGCCTTCCGGCAAGCTGCCGCTTGCTGTTTCATCTCGTTTCGCTCAGAAAGGCAATCCCGGCCGAATTTGCCGGCGCTACGTGCGTGATTGCAGCGCGCGGATGTACTTTACCGTGTCTTCGCTGTCCCATGTCGCAGCGCCCTCCCGGAACGACAACGGCTTGCCTTCGGCGCTCAGGATCAGCGTCGTCGGCATGCCTCGCGCGCCGATTTCCTTGGAAAGCTTGCCGGCCGGGTCGAGATAGAGCTTCAACCGTTGCAGGCCAAGACGGTCAAAGGCACGCTTCACCACTTCTGGCCCGCTCCGATCCTGGCTTACCGCAATCACCACGAACTCGTCCTGCGGCAACAGCTCCGCGAGCCGATCGAGCGAGGGCATCTCCTGCAGACACGGGACGCACCAGACGGCCCACAGGTTCAGGACGACGATCTTGCCGCGGAACGAGTCCACCGAGATCGGCGTGCCCGCCTCATCGACAAAGGAGCTAAGCTGCACGGGCCCGTCGCTTGAGAGCGATTGCAGGCTATGCCGGCCGGGACCTGCCGGACCCATCAGGCGCGGCACGATGGTTGCGAACAATCCGGCACAAACGAGGCCGAGCAAACCCGCCTTGAGAAGGGTGAGTCGGGTCTGGGCGGTCATATGAGCCTAAGCCCGACGGGGCACGGGGAGCGCACGCCGAAGGGCAAGGCAGGCGATGACAACGAATGCCGCACCGCCAAGGACGGCAACCAGGGCACCGATGCCGTGCACGAACATTCCCGCCGCCGCGACATCGACGAGACTGCCTGCAGCGGTCGGCGCCTTGCGCGGGGCGCCATAGCCTCCGGCGAGAAACATGCCGAGCGACGCAAAGAGCTGGCCTCCTCCATAGAGCCAAAGCAGCACGCGGATGGCGCGATCGGACGGCTTAAACCTGCCCAGCTCGGAGAGCGCGAAGGTGAGCAGCATGCCCATGCTGGACACGCTTACTGCCGTCACGACGGAATGGTAATGCGCCGGCGTACGCGTATCGGAACCCGAGATCAGCGTTCCCATGATCCCGCCGACACCGAACAGGACCAGCGAGAGAGCCAGCGCCAGAAAGGCGGGCTGGCGCCACGGCCATTGCGACGGCCGGCCGAACTTGAAAGCGCCTGACAGCAGCGAGAACGCGAACAGCGCCGTGGGCAGGCCCAGCACGAACTGAAGCACGCGAAACGCTTCGTGCTGCTTGTCGGAAAACGCGACGAAAATGCGATAGAAGGCCGGTGCCGGCAGCGAGAACACCGCAACCAGGATGATGGCAATCTTGAAGATGTCGAAATCGATGGCCTTCTCGCCCAGGCTTTCGCGGGCGAGGAGCATCCAGTTCGTCATCATCACGGCCGCATAGACGAACTCGAGGAGGTGGCCGCCGCCCCAGAACAGCTGCTCGCGGCCGGTGTCGAGCTCGGCGGTGCGGGAGAGAAGGGCTGCCGCGATGCCAAAGCACGTCAGGGCGATGAGATAGATGAAGCCGCCGGAAGCCATCGCTGTCCCGGCCGGGGTCAGCATTTTCCTGCGCCCCACTACGTTGATGGCGAGACGGATGACCGGCCCCAGGACGCCCGCAGCGAGCAGCAGCAAGCCGATGTCATAAGCCGGATGGCGGATGAGCGGCACATAATTGACGAGCTCGGGCGAAGTCGAGTCGAAGAACGCCGGCACGAACAGGCACGGAAAAGCCAGCCCCACCAATGCCTGGCCGAGATCGCCCATGAAGCGGACCCGCACATCTTCGCCCCAGGTGTTCAGGGTCGCGTAGGTGACCAGGAACGCGAACACCGCGAGGAGCCAGACGATCAACGAGAAGACGACGTGGATCACCAGCCCCTTGCCGAAAAAGCCGAGCGGCCACGGAAAGACCGCCTCGACGCCGGGAACGCGGGAAAATGCCAGCAGGATGGCGAAGACGCCGGCGACGATGAGCGCACCGACCGAAAGCCACGCCCACCCCAGCATCTCGCGGCGCAGCAGCGCTTTCGATCCAGCGCTCGCTCGCCCCAGATCCAGTTCAGGTGCCGAACCCGCAATATAGGTCATGACGATCAGGCCCCATGGTAGGGATACAGGTGTACGGCCATCGCATAGACGACGAGACCGGACGCCGAGACGAACAGCCAGACCGGCAGCGCCCAGCGCGCCAGGCGCTTGTGCGTGGCAAACCGCTCCTTCAACGCGAGAATGATGGCAGCGGGCGCCATGACCGCCGCGACGACCGCCATCAGCACGTGAATGGCAAGCAGGGTGAAGTAGATCGGGCGGATCACGCCCTCACCCCCGAATTTCGCAAGGCCCGCGGAGGCATGGTAGTAGAAATAGATGGCAAGGAACGCGACGCCGAGCACCGCGGCCGTGATCATGGCCTTGCGATGCACATCGCGTCTTCCTTCCCGGATCTGCGCGTAGCCATAGAGCAGGGTGGCGATGGTGGCAGCATTGATCACCGCAAGAACATGCGGCAGCTGCGAAGTTGCAATAATCACTGTCTACGGCCCGTACTTGATGATCTTCAGCATGATGCTGATGTACATGGCGGCCGCCGTCGCGACGAGAACGGCCCCGACGATCCAGCGTCCGGTATTCCGCCTCGGCCCTGTGCTTGTGATGTCTTTCATGAGAACTGTAC
>NZ_JACRAW010000022.1 GCF_016213215.1 Bradyrhizobium sp.
AATCACCTTGCCGTCATTCGGCAGCGTGCCTGGGTTCACCAGTTCGACATCGCCGCCGAGCTTGGTCACGGTGCGCAACGTGCCTGCGATTTCGGCGCGCAGCGCTTCATTCGCCTCCGCGCATTCGGCCCGCAAGGTCATCGCGTCGGTCTCGCCTTGGCGGGCGACAACCAGGCGCAGCCGGCCGAGCGCAGGGTGGCGCTTGCCGATCTCGACGATCTGCTCGGGGCGGACGAACATGCCCTTGACCTTTGTGGTCTGGTCGGCGCGGCCCATCCAGCCCTTGATCCGCACGTTGGTGCGCCCGCACGGGCTTGTTCCCGGCAGTGCCGCCGTGAGGTCGCCGAGCGCCAGGCGGATCCAGGGATGGTGGGGATCGAGCGAGGTCACGACGATCTCGCCGACGTCGCCGGCCGCGACCGGCTCGCCGGTGCCCGGGCGCACGATCTCCAGGATCAGGTCCTCGTTGACCACCATGCCCTCGCGCGCCGTGGTCTCGAAGGCGACCATGCCGAGGTCGGCGGTCCCGAAGGCCTGGTAGGCCTCGATGCCGCGGGACGTGATTTCGGCCTGGAGCGAGGGCGGGAAGGCCGCGCCCGACACCAGCGCCCGCTTGATCGAGGAGACGTCGCGCCCGGCGCCGGCCGCCGCATCCAGCAGGATTTTCAGGAAGTCCGGCGTGCCGCTGTAGCCGACCGGCCGGTAGGCCTCGATCAGTTCGAACTGCTGCTCGGTGTTGCCGGGGCCTGCCGGGATTACCGCACAGCCGAGTGCACGGGCGGACGTGTCGAAGATGAAGCCGCCAGGGGTGAGGTGATAACTGAAGGTGTTGAGCACGATGTCGCCCGGCCGGAAGCCGGCGGCAAACAGCGCCCGCGCTCCGCGCCAGGGATCGGCATGGGCGCCCTCCGGCTCGAAGATCGGGCCAGGCGAGGTGAACAGCCGGCTGAACGATCCCGGAGGGGCCGCCACGAACCCTCCGAACGGCAGGGAGGCCTTGTGCAGGGCGGGCAGCTCGGACTTGCGCAGCACCGGAAGGCGCGCCAGCGCCGCCCTGGACGTCACCGATGCCGGGTCTATGCCCTTGAGGCGCTCGGCATAGGCAGGCGCCGCCATGGCCTTGCGCAGGATGTCAGGAAGGCGCGCGAACAGCTCGGCCTCGCGCGCGGCAGGGTCGCGCGTTTCCAGCGCGTCGTAATGGTCGGTCGTGCCGGTCATAGCCACCGTTTCCGCCGTTTGAAGCTTTTCAGGTTCTTGAAGCTCTTGCGCTGGTCGCCGGCGCCGCCGAGGTAGAACTCCTTGACGTCCTCGTTGTCGCGCAGCGCCTCGGCGGTGCCGTCAAGCACCACCTTGCCCTGCTCCATGATGTAGCCGTGACTGGCGACGGAGAGCGCGGCGCGTGCGTTCTGTTCCACGAGCAGGATGGTCACCCCGAGATCGCGGTTGATCTCCTTGATGATGGCGAAGACCTCCTTCACCAAGAGCGGCGACAAGCCCATCGACGGCTCGTCCATCAGGATCATCTTGGGGCGCGCCATCAGCGCGCGGCCGATGGCCAGCATCTGCTGCTCGCCGCCGGAGAGATAGCCGGCAAGACCGGTGCGCTCCTTCAGGCGCGGGAAGTAGCTGAAGACCATGTCGATGTCGGCATCCACATCGTGGTCGCTGCGAGTGAAGGCCCCTAGCCGCAAATTCTCCACCGAGGTCATGTCGGCCACGATCCGGCGCCCCTCCATCACCTGGAAGATGCCGCGGCGGACGATTTTGTCGGGGTCGATGCCGTTGATGCGCTCGCCATTGAAGATGATCTCGCCGCGCGTCACTTCCCCGTCCTCGGTCTTGAGCAGGCCGGAGATCGCTTTCAGCGTCGTCGATTTGCCGGCGCCGTTGGCCCCGAGCAACGCCACGATCGCGCCTTTCGGCACTTCGAGGCTGAGGCCGCGCAGCACCAGAATGACGTCGTCATAGACGACCTCGATGTTGTGCACGCTGAGCAGGGGCGCGGGCGATAGCGTCGCTGCCGGCCGCCCGATGTGAGCCGCTTCACTCATGTTTTGTTACTCGCTGGCGTCATTGCTTACGCCGTCATTCCGGGGCGCCTCGAAGAGGCGAACCCGGAATCTCGAGGTTCCGGGCTCGATGCTTCGCATCGCCCCGGAACGACGGGAGAGGAGAGTTGTGAGGGCGTGAGCCGCACGCTCACCACCCGAGCCATTCCGGCTTGCGCGGCAGCTCGACGGTCTTGACCTTCTCGAGCTTGATCGCGCCATTGGCCATCAGGTCGTTGAGATCGCCGCTGGTCGCACCGGCGATCTTCATGCGATAGAGATCGACCTTGAGCGTGCCGCGGTGGTCCTTGTCGGTCCAGGTCGAAGGATTGCACACGCCCTCCATACCTGCCGGCACCCAGTCCTTCTTCTGGTGGAAGCCCTTGGCCACGTTCTCGCCGGTCGCGCCGCCATTCTTCGCGGCCCACTCGAGCGCTTCCCTGGTGTACAGGGCTGTGCAGACGCCGGCGATGTAGTGCACCGGCCGATAGACCTTCCCGGTCGGGTCGGACATCTTCGAGATTTCCACCACCGTCTTCATGCCTGGCGCGTTACCACCCCAGATCACCGGGGTACGCAGCGGGAAGACCACGCCGTCAGCCGCATCGCCCGCCGTCTTGGCGCCATTCTCGTCCATGCCCCAGACATTGCCCAGGAACTGCACGTCCACGCCCGCGGTCTTGCAGGCCTTCAGCACCGAGATGTTGGAGGCTGCGGTGTTGCCGAGATAGGCATAGTTCGCGCCGGAGCTCTTCAGGCTCAGGCACTGCGCGCTGTAGTCGCCGGGCGTCAGCGCGAAGACGATCGGCGGCAACACCTCAAACCCGAGTTCGGCCGCGAGCGCTTCGCCCGCCGCTTTCGGCGCGTTCGGATAGGGGTGGTTGGCGCCCATATGAACGTATTTGGGCTTGCCGCTCTTGCCCTTGGCCTTCCAGTCGTCGGCCGCCCACATCAGCATGGCGCGCACCGCGTCCGAGTAGCTCGGACCGTAGAAGAAGTTATAGGGCGCAGGCTTTGCCTTGCCGCTGGCACCCGCAGGGTCGGTCAGCGCCGCCGCATAGGACGCGGAAATATAGGGGATCTTGTCCTGGGCGACGAAGCCGGTCAGCGCCTCGGTGTCGGCGGTGCCCCAGCCCAGGATCGCGGCGACCTTGCCGTCGGGCGCCGACCACTTCTTGTACAGCGCCACCGCGCGCGGCACCTGGTAGCCGTAGTCGTTGGTGTCGACGTTCACCTGCTTGCCGCCGATGCCGCCGTTCTTGTTGATCCAGGCGAAGGCGTCGGCTTCGCCCTGCCCGTAGGGCTGTCCGACATCGGATGTCGCGCCGGAATAGTCGGCGAGATGACCGACCGCGATCTGCGCCTGGGCGCTTGCGGATGCGGCGCTGACCAGCAGCGCGAGCGAGACCGTGCTCAGTAGAGATTTCAGCTTCATGGACTAGTTCCTCCTGTTATTCGTTGAGAGAAGAGTTCGCTTCCCTTCTCGCCTCAATGCGAGAACGGGTAGAGTTTCCAGTACGCCTTGATCTGCCGCCATCGATGCGCGAGCCCGTCCGGCTCGAACATCAGGAACGCGATGATGATCACGCCGATCGCGATTTCGCGCAGGAAGGTGATGTTGGTATTGAGCGACAGCGCCTGGTCGATGATGCCGCCCTTCATGCGCAGGCTGATCCATTCCATCGATTCCGGCAGCAGCACCACGAAGGCGGTGCCCATCAGCGTGCCCATGATCGAGCCGGTGCCGCCGATGATGATCATGGCGAGGAACAGCACCGAGCGCTCGATGCCGAAACCCTCCTGCGAGACGACTTGCTGGTAATGCGCATAGAGCGCGCCGGCGATGCCGGCGTAGAATGCCGCCAGGGCGAACGACAGCGTGCGGTACTTGGTGAGATTGATGCCCATGATCTCCGCGGACAGGTAATGGTCGCGGATCGCCACCAGCGCGCGGCCGTCGCGTGTGCGCAGCAGGTTGGTGACGAGGACATAGCTGATGAGGACGTAGGCCAGCACGACATAGAAATACTGCCGGTCGCCGCGCAGCGTGTAGCCGAAGATCGAGAACGGTTCGGCGCTCGCCGGCACCGAGCCGCCGGAGAACCATTCGGCGCGGGAGAAGAAGTCGAGCAGGATGTATTGCGCGGCCAGCGTCGCGATGACCAGGTAAAGGCCCTTGAGCCGCGCCGCCGGGATGCCGAAGATCAGGCCGACCAGTGCGGTGATTACTCCGGCGAGCGGAATGGCGAAGAATACCGGGATCGGCGCGTTGTTGGAGATGTAGGCCGAAGTGAAGGCGCCGAACAGGAAGAAGGCGGCGTGCCCGATCGAGATCTGGCCGGTGAAGCCGACCAGGATGTTGAGGCCGAGAGCTGCAATCGCGAAGATGCCGATCTGGATCAGGATCGAGAGCCAGTATTCGCTGAAGAACTGTGGCGCGAGGCACAGCAGCAGGACGCCGGCGATAGCGAAGTTCCGGCTGGTCCTGGTCGGAAAGATCGTGGTGTCCGCCGCATAGCTGGTGCGGAAGTCGCCGGCGGGAATAAGCGAGGGGCTTGCCATGTCAGATCCGCTCGATGTCCTTGGTGCCGAACAGCCCGTAGGGCTTGATCATCAGGATGATGATCAGGACGTAGAATGGGGCGATCTCGTAGAGATTGCCCCAGTGCAAATATTGGCTGTCGACGTATTGGGCGACGTTCTCCAGCAGCCCGATGATGATGCCGCCGAGCACGGCGCCGCCGACGCTGTCGAGCCCGCCAAGGATCGCGGCCGGAAACACCTTGATGCCGTAGGCCGACAGGCCCGACGACACGCCGTTGACCACCGCGACCACGACGCCGGCGACTGCCGACACCATTGCCGAGATCGCCCAGGCCATGGCGAACACGCTCTTGACGGAGATGCCGAGCGATTGGGCGACCTGCTGGTTGAACGCGGTGGCGCGCATGGCGAGGCCGTACTTCGAGGCGCGGAAGAACCAGGCCATGCCGATCATCATCGCGACCGACACGACGAGGCTCATGACATAGACGGTCTGGATCTGCAGGCCGAACAGGTCCACCGCCTGGCTTTCGAAAATGCGCGGGAAGGGCTGCGGGTTGACGCCGAACATCCACTTCAGCGCCGCCTGGAACACGGTTGAAAGCCCGATCGTCACCATGATCACCGAGATGATCGGCTCGCCGATCATCGGCCTCAGGATTACCACCTGGATCGCGATGCCGAAGACGAACATGAACACCAGCGTCAGCGGCATGCCGATGAAGAACGGCACCTGGTATTTGGCGAGCAGCGCCCAGCACACCCAGGCGCCGACCAGCAGCAGCTCTCCTTGCGCGAAGTTGACGACCTGCGTCGCCTTGTAGATCAGCACGAACGACATCGCGACGACGCCGTAGAGCGTGCCGACCACGAGACCGTTGACGATGAGCTGGATGAGGAAGGCGGTGTTCATGTTGGCTGACCTGACTCGTCATTGCCGGGCTTGACCCGGCAATCCATCTCTTTGAGAGAGCGCGTCTTCATAAGAGGTTGGTTGCGCGGGTCAAGCTCGCGCATGACTATCGATTCTTCTGACGCTCTTCTCCCCTCTCCCCTTGTGGGAGAGGGTGGCTTTGCGAAGCGAAGCCGGGTGAGGGGTTCGCTCCGCATCGGAAGCGTGAAGAGAGGACCCCTCACCCAAGCGAGTGCGCGTTGACCAGCGGAGCGGCCCTCTCCCACAAGGGGAGAGGGCGCATCGACGCGCAGCGTTGCCTTCACATAAGCCATCCTCATTCCGCCGCCTCCGCCACGTGCGCGGCGATGCCGAGGTCCACGACCTTCAGCGTGGTGCGGACGCGCTGGGTGGTGCCGTCCTGGAAGCGGATGACGGTGTCGACCGGGATATTTGCATCGCCGCGATAGATCGCGTCGATAATGCCGGCATATTTCTCGTTGATGACGGCGCGGCGGACCTTGCGCGTGCGCGTCAGTTCGCCGTCGTCGGCGTCGAGTTCCTTGTAGAGCAGGAGGAAGCGCGAGATGCGCTGCGCCGGCGGCAGCGTCGCGTTCACCGTCTCGACCTCCTTCTGCAGCAGCGCGTAGACTTCCGGCCGCGAGGCGAGGTCGCTGTAGGTGGTGAACGAGAGGCGGTTCTTCTCCGCCCATTTCGAGATGATCGAGTAGCGGATGCAGATCATCGCGGCGAGTGCCTCGCGGCCTGCCCCCAATACGACGGCTTCGGCGATGTAGGGCGAAAACTTCAGCTTGTTCTCGATGAATTGCGGCGAGAAACGCTCGCCGCGCGAGGTCTCGGCGAGATCCTTGATGCGGTCGATGACGACGAGCTGCCCATGATCGTTGAAGTAGCCGGCATCGCCCGAATGCATCCAGCCGTCCTTCATGTCGGCTTCGCTCGCCTCCGGGTTCTTGTAGTACCCCAGGAACATGTTGGGATGACGGACGACGATTTCGCCGACGCCGTGGACGTCCGGGTTCTCGATTCGGATCTCGATATCGTCGGCCATCGCGACCCCGGTCGTGTCGGGATCGACCTTGCCCTCGGGATGCAGCGTGTAGGCGCCCAAAAGCTCGGTCTGGCCGTAGAGCGTGCGCAGCGGCACGCCCATCGCCTGGAAGAACTTGAACGTCTCGGGGCCGAGCGCCGCGCCGCCGGTCGCGGCCGAGCGCAGGCGGGTCAAGCCCAGGCGATCGCGAAGAGCGCGGAACAGCAGCATGTCGCCAACGGCGGAACGCTTGCCCTGTGCAAGGGCGTTGAGGCCCGCCTTCATGCCGAGCTCGTAAAGGCCCTGCTTAAGGGGCGTCGCATCCATCACCCGCGCGCGCACGTCGGCGGCGATCTGTTCCCACACCCGTGGCGCGAACAGGATGAAGGTCGGCGCGATCTCGCGCAGATCGTTCATCATGGTCTCGGGCTCTTCGACGAAGTTGATCTTCATCCGGCACAAGAGGCCTTTGCCGAGCACGTAGACCTGTTCCATGATCCAGGGCAGCGGGAGCACCGAGACGTATTCGTCCTCCGGTCCCTTGGGATCGAATGCGAGATAGGTCGCGCAGTGCTTGAGCACGCGGCTCGCCGCCAGCATCGCCAGCTTCGGATGAGAAGTCGTGCCTGATGTCGTGCACAGGATCGCGACGTCCTCGCCTTTCGTCGCATCAACTAGCTGATCATAAAGGCCGGGTTCGCGCTTGGCCCGCTCGCGGCCGAGGCTTGCCAGCTTCTCGGCCGTCATCAGCCGCGGATCGTCATATTTCCGCATGCCGCGCGGATCGGAATAGACGATGTGCTTGAGCGCCGGCACCCGGTCGGCGAGCCCGAGCAGCTTGTCGACCTGTTCCTCGTCCTCGGCGAACACCAGCCGCGCCTCGCCGTAGTTGAGGAGGTAGGATGCTTCCTCATCCAGCACGTCGCGATAAAGGCCAAGGCTCAGGCCGCCGATGGCATGGGTTGCGATCTCCGCCGCCACCCAGTCAGGGCGGTTGTCGCCGATGATGCCGATGACGTCGCCGCGGCCAAGCCCCAGTTCGACCAGGCCGAGCGCGAAGTCGCGCACGCGGTTCTGGTAGTCGTTCCAGGTGAACCGGCGCCACAGCCCCAGATCCTTCTCGCGCAGCGCGATCTCATCGCCATGTTCCCTGGCGTTGAGGCGCAGGAGCTTGGGATAGGTGTCGGCCTGCGCGACCCGCGCGGCGTAGTCCATCATGCCGCGCTCTCCGTCGCTGCCGGCACGTCGTCGGGATCGACCAGGACCTCGTCCTCCTCGCCGAGATAGGCGCGCCTGACGTGCGGGTCCGCCAGCACGGCGGAGGGATCGCCCTCGGCGATCTTGCGGCCGAAATCCAGCACCATCACGCGGTGGGAGATGTCCATCACCACGCCCATGTCGTGCTCGATCATCACCACCGTCATCCCGAACTCTTCGTTCAGGTCGACGACGTAGCGCGCCATGTCCTCCTTCTCCTCGAAGTTCATGCCGGCCATCGGCTCGTCCAGGAGGATCAGGCTCGGCTCGAGCGCCATGGCACGTGCCAGTTCCACGCGCTTGCGCAGGCCGTAGGGGAGGGTGCCGGCGGTCGCCTTGCGAACCGATTGCAGGTCGAGGAAATCGATGATCTCCTCCACCTTGTGGCGGTGCTGAAGTTCCTCCCGCCGCGCGCCGGTCAGCCAGTACAGCGAGCCGGTCAGGAAGTTGTTCTTCAGCAGGTGATGGCGCCCGACCATGATGTTGTCGAGCACGCTCATGTGGTGGAACAACGCGAGGTTCTGGAAGGTGCGCCCGATCCCGAGCGAAGCGCGGGCATTGGGCGTAAGGCCGGTGATGTCGCGGCCCTTGTAGAAAAGCTGTCCTTCGGTCGGGTGGTAGCGGCCGGAAATGCAGTTGACCATCGAGGTCTTGCCGGCGCCGTTCGGGCCGATGATCGAGAACAGCTCGCCTTCATTGATGGCGAAGCTGACGTCGGTGAGCGCGCGGACGCCGCCGAACCGCAAGGATACCCCGCGCACTTCCAGACTCTGGGCCACTAAAACTTCCCTCCCGGTGACGGCGCTTGATGCGCTTCTATCGTCAATGTTCGCCGCTGATCCTACATCGACCCCGATGGCGAGGCCATGCAACTAAAGGTCTCGATCGGTCCGGCCCAGGCTCCGCTGACGATGGTACTGGGCCGCACCACGGCATGGTGGTCCTCCTTAAGAGAAAGCGGTAGTTTGAAATGTCTTGTGCCTGACAATTGGCCGGAGAAATTAGCCCGCGCTCGGCGTGCCTGATTCCGGTGCGGACGCGGCTCACGGGGCGTTGTTGCAATGCAGCAAATGGGAAGTAAGCAAGCACCGGCGGTGCCGATGACGACGGGAAGATGATTTCTGCGGATCAACTGAAGCGTATTGCTGCCTGGTCGTGCGAGCTGAACGAGCGGGAAATCGAGTTCGCCCGTGCCGGCATCGTCGAGAGGTCGTATTCGGCCGACGAGTTCATCTTCATGCGCGGCGAGCGGTTCGATTTCTGGACCGGCATGGTGAGCGGCCTCGCCCGCATGGGCATCGTCTCGCGCGGCGGCAAGGAGACGAGCTTCACGGGCCTGACGACCGGATCGTGGTTCGGCGAGGGCAGCGTGCTCAAGAACGAGCCGCGCCGCTACGACGTGGTGGCGCTGCGCGACACGCGTCTGGCGCTGATGGACCGCAGCACGTTCATCTGGCTGTTCGAGAACAGCGTCGGCTTCAACCGCTTCCTGGTGCGCCAGCTCAACGAGCGGCTTGGCCAGTTCATCGGCCTGTTGGAATACGGTCGCACGCTCGATGTCACGGCGCGCCTCGCCCGCAGCATCGCCGCACTGTTCAATCCCATCCTCTATCCCGGCCTGACGCCGCACCTTCAGATCACCCAGGAGGAGATCGGGGCCTTGTCGGGGATCTCGCGCCAGAATGCCAACCGCTGCCTGAACCAGCTGCAGCAGGAGGGTCTGCTGCGGCTGGAATATGGCGGCGTCACCATCCTCGACCTCGATCGGCTGCGGCATTACGGGGAGTAGTGGAAGGCCGCCACTTCGCTGCAGAGCGAATTAAACTCCTCATAAAGCCGCGTTCTTACCCTCTCTCGGTCGGG
>NZ_JACRAW010000157.1 GCF_016213215.1 Bradyrhizobium sp.
CACCGCCGCACCTATATCGGCTCGATGCCGGGCAAGATCATCCAGTCGATGCGGAAGGCGAAGACCTCCAATCCGCTGTTCCTCCTGGACGAGATCGACAAGATGGGCGCCGACTTCCGCGGAGATCCTTCCTCGGCGCTGCTCGAGGTTCTGGATCCCGAGCAGAACTCGACGTTCAACGATCACTATCTCGAGGTCGACTACGATCTCTCCAACGTCATGTTCATTACGACCGCGAATACGCTGAATATTCCCGGACCCCTGATGGACCGCATGGAGATCATCCGGATCGCCGGCTACACGGAGAACGAAAAGGTCGAGATCGCGCGCAAGCACCTGATCCCGAACGCCATCTCCAAGCACGGCCTCGACTCGAAGGAATGGTCGATCGACGACGATGCGCTCTTGCTGCTGATCCGCCGCTACACCCGTGAAGCGGGCGTGCGCAATTTGGAGCGTGAGCTCTCGACACTTGCCCGCAAGGCGGTGAAGGAGTTGATGATCTCCAAGAAGAAGTCGGTGAAGGTCACCGAGAAGACTCTCGAAGAGTTCCTCGGCGTGCCGAAGTATCGTTTCGGCGAGATCGAAAGCGACGACCAGGTCGGCATCGTCACCGGCCTTGCCTGGACCGATGTCGGCGGCGAGTTGCTGACCATCGAAGGGGTCATGATGCCCGGCAAGGGCAAGATGACCGTCACGGGCAACCTGCGCGACGTGATGAAGGAGTCGATCTCGGCGGCGGCTTCCTATGTCCGCTCGCGCGCGATCACCTATGGCATCGAGCCGCCGCTATTCGACAAGCGCGACATCCACGTCCACGTGCCGGAGGGGGCGACCCCGAAGGACGGACCGTCGGCGGGCGTCGCCATGGCTACCGCGATCATCTCGGTCATGACCGGGATCCCGGTCCGGCACGATCTCGCGATGACCGGCGAGATCACGCTGCGCGGCAGGGTGCTGCCGATCGGCGGGCTGAAGGAGAAGCTGCTGGCCGCGGCCAGGGGCGGCATCAAGACGGTCCTGATCCCCGAAGACAACGCCAAGGATCTCACGGAGATTTCCGATGCCATCAAGGGCGGCATGGAGATCATTCCGGTCGCGCGCCTCGACGACGTCGTCGCCCGCGCCCTGGTGCGCAAGCCGGTGCCGATCGTCTGGGAAGAGGACGCCAAGCTGCCGGTCCCGCCGGAGGCCGACGAGGCCGCCGGCGGCCTGACGGCCCATTGACCGAGACGAAGCTCTCGAAACGGCGCCTTCGGGCGCCGTTTCTGCTTGTCCGATCCTCTCCGGACCTGGCCGTCGGCCTCCGGCCGGGGCAGCGGGGCAGCGGTTCGGCCTTGCTCCACCCAGCTTGGCAAGGCTAAACAGGCGGCGAGGGCGGTTAGCTCAGCTGGTTAGAGCATCTCGTTTACACCGAGAGGGTCCGCGGTTCGAATCCGTGACCGCCCACCACTTGAAGCAACCTGAGCGGCCAAAAGTGAGCCGCGGGACTGCTACAAAATTGCCTTAGGTCAGTCATCCTTTCGGTCGAAGCACCGGACACCATTCGCACGCGTATGGCGTTGCGTGGAGTGGGGACATGCCGAGCGATCTTGAAACGAAACTGGAGAAGTACGAGCGGAAAGCTGCGCAGTGCGAGAAGGCGGCTCAGGAAGCGAAGGACGAGCCGGGGCGCGCATTCTACAAAGGGCTGGCTCGTTATTACGACGAGCTTGCGACCGATTTCCGGCAGGTCCT
Organism: Bradyrhizobium sp.; assembly: GCF_016213215.1. GTDB lineage: Bacteria > Pseudomonadota > Alphaproteobacteria > Rhizobiales > Xanthobacteraceae > Bradyrhizobium. The sequence goes on from NZ_JACRAW010000157.1 coordinate 1,738, forward strand.
CGCAAAGCGCACGGCCGCATCGCTGGCAGCCGAATGACGTCGCTTTAGGGCTGTCGAACGGCAGGCATGATTCGTTCGAGAACCCTCTCGACAAGCCGCGGGTCGGTCGCCGTTGTTCGCGCCGCGCGCATGACCCGTTCACGGCCGTCTGACGTTCTCGCCTATGTTTGAAGGCGTATAGCTGGTGCAAGAGCCCCAGCTTTGTCCTCTTTGCCTCGCTGCCATCCCGCCCCGGTTGAAACTGGATCAAGGCGCGTCAGAAGTCTCCGCGACGCATGCCGGATGCGATGACGCATGGTCAGCATGTTCGTTTCGAGCCTCGTGCTCTCGATGCCGCTCGCCACGTTCTTGCTACGGCGGATTCACCTAAATCTCCTGTGAGTGAGTGAGCAACTGTCCTCTGCGCGCGAGACGGCAGCACTGCTGAATTGGTGAGACTTGCCACAGCCAGGTATTCGGTTGTTGGTTTTGGGGGTGCGCGGTATCATTGAACTTATATCGCGAGGCCAATCAGAGGTTGAATTTCCCGCACCGTTGCCGAGCCGCTACAGCTACCGCGGAGGAGAGGGAGTAAAGAACGTGTAGGCAACATTTTGGGGCCGCCATGAACAAACTCGTTTTGGTTTTATCTGCTCTTGCTGTCGGCACAGTCAGCGCTACCGCTGCGGATTTGGCGCCGCGCTACGCCAAGGCACCCGCGCCGGTCGTCGCCGCATTCAACTGGACGGGTTTCTACATCGGCGGCTTCGTGGGAGGAGCGTTCGCCGACGGCAATGCCTTTTCGACCGAGCCTCTCAACGTCGGTGGATTCGCTTGGAATGGCGGGGTGCTGCCGAATAGCTACAGCTTGTCGAACAGCGTTATCGCCGGCGGCACGATTGGCTGGAACTACCAGCCGGTTGGGACGAACTGGTTGATCGGTATCGAAGGCGAGGCGGGCTACATCCGTGTGGCGCGGACAATCCAGGACATCAACGCGATCAATGCGGGCTTTGCCTATCCGGACAGCCTGGACGCGACGCGCATCGGCGACTGGTACGGCGTCATTGCTGGCCGGCTTGGCTTCGCGGCCGACCGAGCGCTCTTCTATGCAAAGGGCGGGGTCGCCTTCGTCGAAAAGAACTACGGCTTTGCCGATAACTGCGTCGTGGGCGGCTGCGGTGGCGGCATCCTGAACCTGGGACACAGCGGCACGCACGTGACCTGGGCTGCCGGCGCCGGCGTCGAATATGCGTTCACCAACAACTGGAGCCTCAAGGGCGAGTACCTGTATTTGGCGACGCACCAAACCTACACTGTTACCGGCGTGCACGCTGCCGGCGACACCTACACCAACTCGCACACGGATCCCGGCGTTCACACCGCGAAGGTGGGCATCAATTATCGGTTCGGCGGACCGGTCGTCGCCAAGTACTGAACGATCTGCTCTCGCCAGCACACTTCAGAAAACCCCGCGCGCAGTTCTGGCCGCGGGGTTATTCTTTTGACCTTTGGCGGCGCCGGAGCAAGGAACTGGATTCCGCGGCTTTGATATCTGCCCTTTGGTGTCGGTCGGCGCACCTGAATCGGCGGAGGCGACCGTCGTGCTCGCAGTGGTGACACGGCACCTTGGTCCAGGAACTCCTGCCAAAGTGTGGCTGGCGCAACAGAATACCTTGCGTCCTGCCAAGGGCCTTCCTATGCCGGTATTGCCAAGGCGATGCGGGCAAGCACCCCTTCGCGAATTCGAACGGCAGGGCCTGATGGACACCGCACACGAGCACAATGCCGACCAGATCGCCTATTGGAACGGACCCGGCGGCCAGCGCTGGGCCGAGCGACAGGAGACTCAGGACGTCCTGCTCGGGCCGATCACGGACATCCTGATCGAGCGCGCTGCGCTGCGGGCCGGTGAGCGTGTCCTCGACGTCGGTTGCGGGACGGGCGCCACGACGGTCGCCTTCGGGCAGAAAGTCGGACCGATGGGGTACGCCCTCGGCATCGACATCTCCGAGCCGATGCTCGCGCGGGCCCGTCAGCGGGTGCCGGCCGGCGTGCCGGTCGAGTTCGTGCTGGCGGACGCCACCGTCTATCCATTCGAACCGGCCAGCTTCGATCTTCTGGTCTCGCGCTTCGGCGTCATGTTCTTCGCCGACCCTGTTGATTCCTTCGCCAATCTGCGCCGGGCGTTGAAGCAGACGGGGCGCGTAGCCTTCATCTGCTGGCGCGAACCCCGCGAAAACCCCTGGATGATGGTGCCGCTGCAGGCGGTCTACAAACACGTTCCCAGGATGCCGCCGGTCGGACCGGAAGAGCCGGGGCCGTTTGCCTTCGCCTCGGAAGAGCGGGTGATGCGGATCTTGCGTGACGCCGGATTCTCCAACGGCGTTATGGAGGCGCACACCCTCCTGCTCGACGTCGCGATCGGGCGAGGTCTCGATGCCGCAGTCGAAGGCGCGCTGCAGATCGGGCCCGCCAACCGCGCGCTGGAGGGGCATCCGGCAGACGTGCGCGAGGCAGCCAGGAATTCAGTCCGCGAGGCGCTTGCTCCCTTCGTTCAGGGCCAGTCGGTGCTGCTGCCGGGTTCGATCTGGATCGTGACCGCGCGGGCGTCGTAGACGCCCGGCCTTATTCCACCGGCTTGCAGTACTGCGTCGCCACCGTCGCCGACTGCTTCGTTTCCGCAATGAAACACAGATAGAGACTTGATCCCTTGCGCAGGAACAGGCCCGGCAGGTTGGATGCAGTCGAGATCGCGCCAGCGATGGCATAGTCCTTGGCGAGCAGCGAACTCAACGTGACCTTCTCGGCAGCGGCTTGCGCGAATGCGGCGCCCGCGCTGGCGGTTGACGTCAGTGCGGCGGCCAAGACCAATTGCTTCCCAATCATCGTTTGCCCCTCGATCGGTGTCCTGCAAATTCGCCGATGAAAGCCGATCGCTCCGCCAAAGTCACCTCGGGTGCAGTACGTTGTTGATGCGCTTTGCGGGACTTCGGCGGTAGAGGCTCGCAATGAGGGTATTGCGATGTTGCGTGCCTGGTCGTCAGGCCCGGCCGTGGATGGTGGGCCTTACGTCCTTTCTTCCCAGATCATCGCCAGGTGCACGATGGTCTGCACCGCCTTTTCCATGTCCTGCCGGCTGACCCATTCGAGGCGCGAGTGGAAGGCGTGCTCGCCGGCGAAGATATTGGGGCACGGCAGTCCCATGAAGGATAGTCGCGAGCCATCGGTGCCGCCGCGAATGGCGGTCTTGATCGGCCGCAAGCCCGCGCGGCGGATCGCCTCGATGGCGTATTCGACAATGTGCGGGTGACGGTCGATCACCTGCTTCATGTTGCGATACTGCTCCTTGATCTGTATCCGGCAGCTCGATTTCGGAAACTCCTTCATCACCTCCTTGACGGTGCGCTCGAGCAAGGCCTCCTTTTCCTTCAGGCCCTCCTCGGTAAAGTCGCGCACGATGAAGGAAACCGTGGTTTCTTCCAGTGCGCCCGAGATGCTGATCGGATGCAGAAAACCCTGCTTGCCGGAAGTAGTCTCGGGCGAGCAGCCTTCCTTGGGCAGGCGCTCGAGGATCGCGGCTGCGATCTTGATCGAGTGCTCCATCTTGCCCTTGGCATAGCCGGGATGGGCGCTCACGCCGTGAATGGTGACGGTGGCGCCGTCGGCCGAGAAGGTCTCGTCCTCGATGCTGCCGGCAATCTCGCCGTCGACCGTATAGCCGAAGTTGGCGCCGAGCTTCTCGATGTCGACCTTGTCGACACCGCGACCGATCTCCTCGTCGGGCGTGAAGAGGATCTTGATGGTGCCGTGCCTGATTTGCGGGTTGTCGATCAAAAATTGCGCCGCATCCATGATCTCGGCGACTCCGGCCTTGTTGTCGGCCCCGAGCAGCGTGGTGCCGTCGGTCGTGATGATGTCGTTGCCGATCTGGTTCTTCAGTGCAGGGTGCTCTGCAAACCGGATAACCTGCGTCGGATCGCCCGGCAGGACGATGTCGCCGCCGCGGTAGTTCTTCACGATCTGCGGCTTGACGTCCTTGCCGGAGCAGTCGGGGGATGTGTCCATGTGGGAGCAGAAGCAGATCACCGGCACCTTCTTGTCCGTGTTGGACGGGATCGTGCCGTAGACGTAGCCGTGCTCGTCGAGATGGGCGTCACTGATCCCCATGGCCTGCAGTTCGGCCGCCAGCAGCCGCCCGAGATCCTTTTGTTTCTCGGTGGAGGGGCAGCTGGTGGAGGTGGGATCGGACTGAGTGTCGATGAGTACGTAGCGCAGGAAGCGCTCGGTGACCGTGTGCGTGAACTTCAATGAGGATATTCCCTGGTCGCTAGGTGAAAACCGTAAGCGGTATAACAAAAAAGCGTCATTCCGGGGGTCACATTGAGCGGACCGGAATGACGCGAAATCAACCAGAATGCGGGCGTCAGATGGCTTCCTTGAGTTCCTTGACGGGACGGAAGGTGACCTTCTTGCTTGCCCTGATATGGATGGGTTCGCCGGTTCCCGGATTGCGGCCCATTCGGGCGGCCCGCCTCCGGACCTGGAGGATGCCGAGACCGACGATGCGGACGCGGTCGCCCTTCTTCAGGTGCTTGGTGATGCGGGCGACCAAGTCGGTCAAGATCGCCTCGGCGTGCTTCTTGGACAGGTCCTGGTCTTCGGCGATCGCCGCTGCCAGATGCTTGAGCGTAATGGTGGCGGGTGCGGCTGCCTTTTTCGCCATTGTGGCCCTCCGAAAGTTGGAACGGCTCGGGAACTGGAGAGGTGGAGGCCTAGACGATTCGCGGGCTCGCCGCCTACGCATAGTCCCGATTTTTGAGAAGGGAGGCTAAGCCATTGTTTCAATGGCGCGAGAGACGGGGCTCGAACCCGCGACCTCCGGCGTGACAGGCCGGCGCTCTAACCAACTGAGCTACTCCCGCGTGTTCGCGAAACCCGCGGAGACGCTGGGACTTAAAGGCGGGGGCAGTCCAAGTCAAGGACGTTGCAAGCACCGGCCCCGACAGCGATTCATGCCAAGAGGCCGCCCGTAGGCGGCCTCGTCTTGGTTGGCTTTGGGGAAAGCTGGTTGGCTTGGGGGAAACGGTGAGGGCTGCTTAACGGATGGCCGAAGTGCCCGAACTGGTCAGCACGACCGGCTTGCCGGCTTTGATGACTTGGGCGGTCTGGCTGTAATCGGCATTGGTGTGGGCCGCGATGCCAAAGGCCGCCACTGCAATGCCGGCCACCAGCGCCACCACCACGATCTTCAGGTGGGTCGCCCGATCCGCGGAATGAATGGAGTGGTTCATCTGAGCCTCCGGGCGTCTGAGACGCCTTTGTTGCGTGGAGGTCTACGCGGGCTTTGTTTCCGGACGGTTTCGCGCACCGGGTAAAATGGTTTCGCCCGCTCGGGATACCGGTTTCACCCCGGCCAGGGAGCTGGGTTGAAACTGGTTTGCGGCGCTGCGCGCTCCCTAAAGCGTTGCCGGAAGCGGCTGTTGGATCGGCAATCGCTGCCGCGTACTGGTTGCTGATTCCGCTCGGGTCACAGGCGCGAGGCGGGCCGCCCGGCGCTGCACGCGAGGACCCGCTGATGCGCAGATGTCACAGATGTAATGGTCGATTCCTCAATTGACGGCTGGTCTTCCAGCGCTGCGCGCCCTATGTGCTGTTGGGAGCCGCCCATCGTAGGGAGAGCTGTTGTTGGGGGTGGCGCACCGCCCCACAAGTGGCCTGTCTTGCGCCCCCTAGTGCACTGCGCTAAGGCTCACCGCAATTTCAAAGCACACGAATCCGCGGCCCCCCAAGACTGCGGGAAAAGGCTTGGCCGATGAGCGGCATTCTCGAAAACTATCTTCCACTTGTCGTCTTTATAGGGGTTGCCGGGCTGATCGGCCTGGTGCTGCTGATCGCCCCCTTTGTTGTCGCGTTCCAGCAACCGGATCCGGAAAAGCTGTCCGCCTACGAATGCGGCTTCAACGCCTTCGACGACGCCCGGATGAAGTTCGACGTCCGCTTCTATCTCGTCGCCATTCTTTTCATCATCTTCGACCTGGAAGTGGCGTTTCTGTTCCCATGGGCGGTGGCGTTCGGCAAGTTGGGGGCGACCGGCTTCTGGTCGATGGTCGTTTTTCTCGCCGTGCTCACGGTGGGATTCGCCTATGAATGGAAGAAAGGGGCGCTGGAATGGGATTGAACCCGACCCCTGCCGCATCCCCGTCAGGGCCGCTGATCGCTCCGGCTCCAAAGGGTATTCTCGACCCCGCCACCGGTAAGCCGGTGGGGGCGGACGATCCGTTTTTCGGCGAGATCAACCGGGAACTCTCGGACAAGGGCTTCTTCGTCGCCGCCGCCGATGACCTCATCACCTGGTCGCGCACCGGCTCGCTGATGTGGATGACCTTCGGACTCGCCTGCTGCGCGGTCGAGATGATGCAGTTATCGATGCCGCGTTACGACGTCGAGCGCTTCGGATTTGCCCCGCGCGCTTCGCCGCGGCAGTCCGACGTGATGATCGTCGCCGGTACACTGACCAACAAGATGGCGCCGGCCCTGCGCAAGGTCTACGACCAGATGCCGGAGCCGCGCTACGTCATCTCGATGGGCTCGTGCGCGAACGGCGGCGGCTACTATCACTATTCGTACTCGGTCGTGCGCGGCTGTGACCGCATCGTGCCGGTCGACATCTACGTGCCCGGCTGTCCGCCGACGGCGGAAGCTCTGCTTTACGGCGTGCTGCTGCTGCAGAAGAAGATCCGGCGCATCGGCACCATCGAACGCTAAGGTTTTGGCTTATGGACGACGGCAGGCTCGACGCCTTGGGGCAGACGATCGTTAGCGCGCTTCCGGGCGCCGCTATCGGTCACACCGTGGCTTTCAACCAGCTCACGATCCTGGTTGAAATTGAAAAGATCGTCGAGATCGCAAAGTACCTGCGCGACGATCCCGCCTGCCGCTTCGTCAATCTCATCGACATCACGGCGGTGGACTATCCGGAGCGGGAAAAGCGCTTCGATGTCGTCTATCACCTGATGTCGCCGACGCTGAATGGGCGGATCCGTCTGCGTGGGCAGGCCGATGAGACGACGCAGGTGCCCTCGATCATCGAGGTCTTTCCCGGCGCCGACTGGTTCGAGCGCGAGACCTACGACCTTTACGGCGTGATCTTCGTCGGCCATCCGGACATGCGGCGCATCCTCACCGATTACGGCTTCGAAGGGCACCCGCTGCGCAAGGATTTCCCGCTGACCGGCTTCGTCGAGGTTCGCTACGACGATCAGGAAAAGCGCGTCGTCTACGAGACGGTCCGCCTCAACCAGGAATTCCGCAAGTTCGATTTCCTCTCGCCGTGGGAGGGTGCGGACTACCCCTTGCCGGGTGATGAGAAGGCGGGGCCGAAGGTCTGATCATGAACGAACAGAATCTCCGCAATTTCACGATCAACTTCGGGCCGCAGCACCCCGCCGCGCACGGCGTGCTGCGCCTTGTCCTCGAACTCGATGGTGAGGTGGTCGAGCGCGTCGATCCGCATATCGGGCTCCTGCATCGCGGAACCGAGAAGCTGATCGAGGCCAAGACCTACCTGCAGGCGATCCCGTATTTCGACCGGCTCGACTACGTCGCGCCGATGAACCAGGAGCATGCATTCTGTCTCGCGGCGGAGAGGCTGTTGGGCATCGAGGTGCCACGCCGCGGCCAGTTGATCCGCGTCCTGTACTGCGAGATAGGTCGTATTCTCTCGCACCTTCTCAACGTCACCACGCAGGCGATGGACGTCGGCGCGCTGACCCCGCCGTTGTGGGGCTTCGAAGAGCGCGAAAAACTGATGATGTTCTACGAGCGCGCCTCGGGCAGCCGCATGCATGCGGCGTATTTCCGCATCGGGGGCGTGCACCAGGATCTGCCGCCCAAGCTGATCGACGACATCGAGGCCTGGTGCGATCCGTTCCTGAAAGTGGTCGACGATCTCGACCGGCTGCTCACGGGCAACCGCATCTTCAAGCAACGTAACGTCGATATCGGCGTGGTGACGCTGAAGCAGGCGTGGGAGTGGGGCTTTTCCGGCGTGATGGTGCGCGGCTCGGGCGCAGCCTGGGACCTGCGCAAGGCGCAGCCTTACGAGTGCTATGCCGAGATGGATTTCGATGTCCCGATCGGCAAGAACGGCGACTGCTACGACCGCTATTTGATCCGTATGGAAGAGATGCGTCAGTCCGTGCGCATCATGAAGCAGTGCATCGCGAAACTGCGGGCACCGGACGGGCAGGGGCCGGTGGCGATCGAGGATCACAAGGTCTTCCCGCCGCGTCGCGGCGAGATGAAGCGCTCGATGGAAGCGCTGATCCATCATTTCAAGCTCTATACCGAAGGCGTCCACGTGCCGGCCGGCGAGATCTACGCTGCGGTCGAGGCGCCGAAGGGCGAGTTCGGCGTCTATCTGGTCGCCGACGGCTCCAACAAACCTTACAAGTGCAAGATCCGCGCGCCGGGTTTTGCGCATCTGCAGGCGATGGATTTCATCTGCAGGGGGCACCTGCTCGCCGACGTCTCCGCCATTCTCGGCTCGCTCGACATTGTGTTCGGAGAGGTCGATCGGTGATGGCGCAGGCGCCGATTCAGTTTGACCGTGCCTCGGGGGCCCTTGTAGGTGCCAACCTGTGGGAGCGGACGGCTGCGCTGGCGCTGGCGACGGGCTCGAAGATCTCCTCGCACTTTTCGCATCGTGGCTACATCGGTTGCGCCAATCTGCTGCGCAAGACGCTGCCCGAGCGCAATATCGCGATCAAGCTCAACTCCGACGCCGTCTTCGAGTTTCCCTATGGCGACGGGTACTGGAGCAAGCTGCTCAATCGCTCGTACAACTATGAGGACGAACTGGAGCTCCTGTTCCGCGATTCGGTGTCGGTCGACTACACGCTGATCGATTGCGGCGCCAATTACGGGTACTGGTCGGTGCTGGTGTCGAGCGCGCCGTTCGGCTCGCACCGCGCGATCGCGATCGAGCCGTCGTCGGACAATTTCGAGAAACTGACCAACAACGCCTCGGTCAATGGCAACCGCTTCGAATGCATGCGCTGCGCGATCGGCTCGCAGCGCGGCACGGCGCGGCTCTCCGGCACCAAGCACGAGAAGTTCAGCATCGCCGGCAATCCGTCCGAACGCGGCGAGGAGGTTCCGGTGATCGCGCTCGACGACATGCTGGACGACGGCAGGATCGCGGCCGGTGGCAAATACCTGATCAAGCTCGACGTCGAAGGCGTCGAGATCGAGGCCATCAAGGGCGGCACGCGACTGCTTCAGAGCGACAGCGTCATCATCTGCGAGGAGCACGGCAGCGACCGCGCCCACTCGGTCTCGCGCTATATCCTCGAGCACACCCCGCTGAAGCTGATCGTCTACGACCCCCAGAGCAACCGGATGGAGACCGTGAAGGAGCTGTCGATCCTCGACCGCATCAAGGCCTCGACCCATGTCGGCTACAACGTATTTGGCACCGCAAGCGCATTCTGGCAGGACAGGATCGATGTCCTGAATGCGAAGATCGCGCGCCGCACGCAGTGAGAGATTGAACGAAGATGTCCGTCCGCCGCCTAGCACCCAAGGAATTGCAGCCACAGAGCTTCGCGTTCACCGAGGAGAATCTCGCGTTCGCCAGGCAGCAGATCGCGAAATATCCGCCGGGACGTCAGGCCTCCGCGGTCATCGCCATCCTGTGGCGCGCGCAGGAGCAGAACGAGGGCTGGGTTTCCGAAGCGGCCATTCGCACCGTGGCCGACCTGCTCGACATGCCCTACATCCGCGTGCTGGAAGTCGCGACTTTCTACACCATGTTCCAGCTCCAGCCGGTCGGCAAGAAAGCCCATGTCCAGGTCTGTGGCACGACGCCCTGCCGGCTGCGGGGCGCAGAAGACCTTATCAAGGTGTGTCAGCACCGGATCGATCACGAGGCTTTCCATCTCTCCCAGGACGGCAATTTCAGCTGGGAAGAGGTCGAGTGTCTGGGGGCCTGCGTGAACGCGCCGATGGTCCAAATCGGAAAGGACACGTACGAGGATCTCACCCCCGAAAGCTTCGGCAAGGTGCTGGACGGCTTCGCGACCGGGAATCCGCCCAAGCCGGGCCCGCAAAACGGTCGGCAGTTCTCCGCGCCCATCACCGGGCCGACGACGCTCAAGGAAACGACATGAGGCGGGCGGGTGCATTGCCGGCGGCCGCGCCGGGGAGGGTGGTTGCGATGAACAAGTGGGCCTTTATCGCCATGCACGGGGTGGCCGCGGCCGTGTTCATCTTCCTGCTGCAGCATTTCGCGCTGCATGCCTCGTTAGAATCAAGCCTGTTATGGGCGCTGACCTTCGCGGGTTGCGCCGCAGGCCTTGCGTATATGCAGGCCAACCGCTGATCGGAAAGCAGTAGAGCATGCTCGAGGACAAGGATCGCATCTTCAGGAACCTCTATGGTCTCCATGATTGGGGGCTTGAGGGCGCGCGCCGTCGTGGCGCCTGGGACAACACCAAGGCGATCATCGACAAGGGCCGCGACTGGATCGTCAACGAGATGAAGGCGTCCGGCCTGCGCGGGCGGGGCGGGGCAGGCTTCCCCACCGGCCTGAAATGGTCCTTCATGCCCAAGGAATCGACCGACGGCCGCCCGAACTATCTCGTGGTCAATGCCGACGAATCCGAGCCCGGCACCTGCAAGGACCGCGAGATCATGCGGCATGATCCGCATGTCTTGATTGAAGGGTGCCTGGTCGCCAGCTTCGCGATGGGCGCCCATGCCTGCTACATCTATGTCCGTGGCGAGTTCATCCGCGAGCGCGAGCGGCTGCAGGCGGCGATCGATCAGGCCTATGAGGCCAAGCTGATCGGCAAGGACAACGTCCACGGCTGGCCGTTCGATCTCTACGTCGCGCACGGCGCAGGCGCCTATATCTGCGGCGAGGAAACCGCGCTTCTGGAAAGCCTCGAGGGCAAGAAGGGCCAGCCGCGGCTGAAGCCGCCGTTCCCGGCCAATGTCGGCCTGTTCGGCTGCCCGACCACGGTCAACAACGTCGAGTCGATCGCGGTTGCTCCGACGATCCTGCGCCGCGGCGCAGGCTGGTTCGCCGGCATTGGAAGGCCGAACAATGTCGGTACGAAGCTGTTCTGCATCTCCGGGCATGTCGAGCGGCCCTGCAACGTCGAAGAGGCGATGGGCATTCCGTTCCGCGAACTGATTGAAAAGCACTGCGGCGGCGTTCGCGGCGGCTGGGACAATCTCAAGGCGGTCATTCCGGGCGGCTCGTCGGTGCGCATGGTGCCCGCCGAGCAGATCATCGACACGCCGATGGATTTCGACAGCCTGAGCAAGCTGCGCTCCGGCCTCGGCACCGCTGCAGTGATCGTGATGGACAAGTCCACCGATCTCATCCGGGCAATCGCGCGCATCTCCTACTTCTACAAGCACGAGAGCTGCGGCCAGTGCACGCCGTGCCGCGAAGGAACGGGGTGGATGTGGCGGGTGTTGACCCGCATGGCCGAAGGTCGCGCCCACAAGCGCGAGATCGACATGCTGCTCGAAGTCACAAGGCAGGTCGAGGGCCACACCATCTGCGCGCTCGGCGACGCCGCGGCCTGGCCGGTCCAGGGCCTGATCACCCATTTCCGTCACGAGATCGAAGCGCGCATCGACGAATATTCGCGCAAGGCCGATGCCGATGATGTCGGGGTTCGAGATCCCGCTCACATGGCGGCGGCGGAGTAAGGAAGAATGACGAAACTCATCATCGATGGCAAAGAGGTCGATGTTCCGCCGGAGTACACGCTGCTGCAGGCGTGCGAGGCGGCGGGGGCCGAGATTCCGCGCTTCTGCTACCACGAGCGGCTGTCGATCGCCGGCAATTGCCGGATGTGCCTGGTTGAAGTGAAGGGCGGGCCGAAGCCGGTCGCGAGCTGCGCCTGGGGCGTGCGTGACTGCCGTCCGGGCCCGAAGGGCGAGCCGCCGGAGATCTCCACGCGCTCGCCGATGGTGAAGAAGGCGCGCGAAGGCGTGATGGAGTTCCTGCTGATCAACCATCCCTTGGATTGCCCGATCTGCGACCAGGGCGGCGAGTGCGACCTGCAGGATCAGGCGATGGGCTACGGCGTCGACACCAGCCGCTATGCCGAGAACAAGCGCGCGGTGGAGGACAAGTATCTGGGCGCGCTGGTCAAGACCTCGATGAATCGCTGCATCCAGTGCACACGGTGTGTCCGATTCTCCGCCGAAGTCGCCGGCGCGCCGGAAATGGGGGCGATCGGGCGCGGCGAGGATATGGAGATCACGACCTATCTGGAGCATGCCCTGACCTCGGAACTGCAGGGCAACCTCGTCGACATCTGCCCGGTCGGCGCGCTGACCTCGAAGCCATACGCCTTCGCCGCGCGGCCTTGGGAACTCGGCAAGACGCAGTCGATCGACGTGATGGACGGCCTCGGCTCGGCGATCCGCGTCGACACCCGCGGTCGCGAGGTGATGCGCATCCTGCCCCGCGTCAACGAGGCGGTGAACGAGGAGTGGATCTCGGACAAGACCAGGCACATCGTCGATGGCCTGCGCACGCAGCGGCTCGACCGGCCCTACATCCGCGAGAACGGCAGACTGCGCGCCGCCACCTGGACGGAAGCGTTCGCGGCGATCGCCGCCAAGGCGGCCCGTTCCGACGGCAAGCGCATCGGCGCGATCGCGGGCGATCTTGCCGGCGTCGAAGAGATGTTCGCGCTGAAGGAGCTGCTTGCCAAGTTCGGCTCCGCCAATCTGGCAGTGCAGGGCGGCGACGCCTTCAATGCCAGGCTCGGCCGCGGCTCCTACATCTTCAATCCGACCATCGCCGGAATCGAGCAGGCCGACGCGCTGCTGATCATCGGCTCAAATCCACGGAAGGAAGCTGCCGTCTTCAACGCCCGGATCCGCAAACGCTGGCGCACCGGCCAGTTGAAGATCGGGCTTATCGGCGCCAAGGCCGAACTCACCTACGACTACGATCATCTCGGCGCCGGGACCGATACGCTGAGCGATCTTGCCGCCGGCAAGCATTCCTTCAGCGACGTGCTCAAGGGCGCGAAGAACCCGATCGTGCTGGTAGGGGCGGGTGCGGCCGCGCGCCACGATGGCGCTGCCGTTCTCGCAGCTGCGGCGAAGCTCGCGCTCAATGTCGGCGCGGTGAAGGACGGCTGGAACGGCTTTGCCGTCCTGCACGAAACCGCATCGCGCGTCGGCGGGCTGGATATCGGCTTTGCCGCGGGGCCGGGCGCGCTGAACGGCGCGCAGATGACGACGTTCGGCACGCTCGATCTCTTGTTCCTGCTTGGCGCCGACGAGATCAAGGCGCCGGACGGCACCTTCGTCGTCTATATCGGCACGCATGGCGATCGCGGCGCCCACCGCGCCGATGTGATCCTGCCGGCAGCCGCGTACACGGAAAAGTCGGCGATCTACGTCAACACCGAAGGTCGTGTGCAGATGACCGGCCGGGCGGCTTTCCCGCCCGGAGAAGCACGCGAGGACTGGGCGATCATTCGTGCCCTGTCCGAGGCGCTCGGCAAGAAGCTGCCGTACGATTCAATGGCGGCGTTGCGGCAGGCGGTCTTCAAGGCGGTGCCGCACCTGATGCGCCTCGACCAGATCGAAGCGGGCACCGCGGACCACATCAAGGCGCTCGCCGGCAAGGGCGGCAGCCTCGAGAAGGCGCTGTTCAAACCGTTGATCGAGGACTTCTACCTGACCAACCCGATTGCGCGCGCATCGGCCACGATGGCCGAGTGCTCGCGCCTCGCCTCCGGCAAGATCCTGAGCGCAGCGGAGTGAGCGTGACCTGATGGAATTCTTTCAAAGCGCATTCTGGACCGGTTTCCTCTGGCCGCTGATCATCATGGTCGCGCAGAGCGTTCTTCTGCTCGTCGTGCTCCTGGTTGCGATCGCCTACATCCTGCTCGCCGACCGCAAGATCTGGGCCGCGGTCCAGATCCGGCGCGGTCCGAACGTCGTCGGCCCGTGGGGCCTCTTCCAGTCGTTCGCCGACCTTCTGAAGTTCGTGTTCAAGGAGCCGGTGATCCCCTCCGGCGCCAACAAGGGCATCTTCCTGCTGGCCCCGCTGGTGTCCTGCGTTCTGTCGCTCGCCGCCTGGGCCGTGATCCCGACCAATCTCGGCTGGGTGATCGCCGACATCAATGTCGGCATCCTCTACATCTTCGCGATCTCGTCGCTATCGATCTACGGCATCATCATGGCCGGCTGGGCGTCGAACTCGAAATACCCGTTCCTCGCCGCCCTGCGCTCGGCGGCGCAGATGGTTTCCTACGAGGTCTCGATCGGCTTCGTCATCATCACAGTGCTGTTGTGCGCCGGCTCGCTGAATCTTTCGGCGGTGGTGGAGGCCCAGAACACCCGCGGCATCGGCAGCCTGATCGGACTGCCGCAGCTCACGATCCTGAACTGGTACGTGTGGCCGCTGTTGCCGATGTTCGTGGTGTTCTACGTCTCGGCGCTGGCGGAGACCAACCGTCCGCCGTTCGACCTGGTCGAAGCCGAGTCCGAGCTCGTGGCTGGCTTCATGGTCGAGTACGGCTCGACGCCGTACCTCCTGTTCATGCTCGGCGAGTATGTCGCGATCTGCACCATGTGCGCGATGGCGACGATCCTGTTCCTGGGCGGCTGGCTGCCGCCCGTGGCATTGCCGCCGTTCACCTGGGTGCCGGGGATCGTCTGGTTCTCGCTGAAGCTCCTGTTCATGTTCTTCCTGTTCGCGATGGCGAAGGCGATCGTGCCGCGCTACCGCTACGACCAATTGATGCGGCTCGGCTGGAAGGTGTTCCTGCCGCTCTCGCTCGCGATGGTAGTCGTAGTCGCCGGCGTGCTGCACTTTGCCGGCATCGCGCCGAAGTGAGGTAACCATGGGTATCAACGTCAACGCGCGCTCGCTGCTGCTGACGGAGTTCGTATCCGCGTTCTTCCTCGCGATGCGCTACTTCTTCCAGCCGAAACCGACGATCAACTACCCGTTCGAGAAGAACCCGATCTCGCCGCGTTTTCGCGGCGAGCATGCGCTGCGCCGCTATCCCAACGGCGAGGAGCGCTGCATCGCCTGCAAGCTGTGCGAGGCGATCTGCCCGGCGCAGGCGATCACCATCGAGGCCGGCCCGCGCCGCAACGACGGCACCCGCCGCACCGTGCGCTACGACATCGACATGGTGAAGTGCATCTATTGCGGGCTGTGCCAGGAAGCCTGTCCGGTCGACGCCATCGTCGAAGGGCCGAATTTCGAATTCGCGACCGAGACGCGCGAGGAGCTCTATTATGACAAGGCGAAACTGCTCTCCAACGGCGACCGCTGGGAGCGCGAGATTGCAAAAGCGATCTCGCTGGATGCGCCGTACCGGTGAGGTGAGTAGATGATCCTTCCCGCGTTGTTCTTTTATCTGTTTGCCGGCGTCTGCGTGGCATCGGCGGTGATGGTGATTGCGTCACGCAATCCCGTGCACTCCGTGCTGTACCTGATCCTGGCCTTCGTCAACGCCTCGGGCCTGTTCGTGCTGATGGGCGCGGAATTCCTGGCGATGATCCTGATCGTCGTCTATGTCGGCGCGGTGGCAGTCCTGTTCCTGTTCGTGATCATGATGCTCGACGTCGACTTCGTCGAGTTGCGCGAGGGCTTCATCGAGTATCTGCCGGTCGGCGTTGTGGTCGGCGGCATCTTCCTGTTCGAGCTTATGATGACGGTGGGCGCCTGGGTCATCAAACCCGGCGTGACAAAGGCGATCACGGCGGCGATCCCCGCCAATGTCAGCAACACCGAGGCGCTCGGCCTCGTGCTGTACACGAAGTACATCCATTACTTCCAGCTTGCCGGCTTGGTGCTGCTGGTGGCGATGATCGGCGCGATCGTGCTGACGCTGCGGCACAAGGCGAACGTCAAGCGGCAGAGCATTCCAGTGCAGAATGCGCGTACGCCGGAGCTTGCCATGAGTGTGCGCAAGGTGACCTCGGGCCAGGGATTGCAGGACGCGGATGCTGCGGAGTGGGTGCAATGACGATCGGGCTTGGTCACTATCTGGCCGTCGGGGCGATCCTGTTCACGCTCGGCATCCTCGGCATCTTCCTGAACCGCAAGAACATCATCGTCATCCTGATGTCGATCGAGCTGATCCTGCTCTCGGTCAACATCAACCTGGTGGCGTTCTCGACCTTCCTCGGCGACATCGTCGGTCAGGTATTCGCGCTGCTGGTGCTGACGGTTGCCGCGGCGGAAGCCGCGATCGGTCTTGCCATCCTGGTCGTGTATTACCGCAACCGTGGCTCGATCGCGGTCGACGACGTCAATCTGATGAAGGGTTAACCCAGCTATGGTCCAGGCAATCGTCTTTCTGCCGCTGCTGGGTGCCATCCTCGCCGGCCTGATCGCCATTTTCGGCGCACATGCCCGCAACCCGAGCGGCGACACCGTCGAGCATCATGACGACGCGCACGGCCATGGTGACGCACATGCGTCCGCCGCCCATGACGATCATGCGCCCGACGATCACGGCCATGACGATCACCACGTCTCCGAGCCGCCGGCGCAGGGCTCGCGGGCGGCCGAACTGATCACGACCGCGCTGCTGTTCGTCTCGTGCGCGCTGTCCTGGTTCGCGCTGGTGGACGTCGGATTCCTGCACCACGAGGCTCGGATCGCGCTGTTCCCCTGGATCAACTCGGGCGACCTCCAGGTGAGCTGGGCTTTGCGGGTCGACACGCTGACCGCGGTGATGCTGGTCGTGGTGACGACCGTTTCCTCGCTCGTCCACCTCTATTCCATCGGCTACATGGACGAGGATCCGCACCGGCCGCGCTTCTTCGGCTATCTTTCGTTGTTTACCTTCGCCATGCTGATGCTGGTGACGGCGGACAACCTGGTGCAGATGTACTTCGGCTGGGAGGGCGTCGGTCTCGCCAGCTACCTGCTGATCGGCTTCTGGTACCTGCGGCCTTCGGCCAATGCGGCGGCGATCAAGGCCTTCGTGGTCAACCGCGTCGGCGATTTCGGCTTCGGCCTCGGTATCTTTGCCGTGTTCTTCCTGGTCGGCTCGACCGATTTCGAGACCATTTTCGCCGCGGCGCCCAGCCTTGCCGGCAAGACCATCAACTTCGTGGGCTGGCAAGCGGACGCGCTGACGCTCGCGTGCCTGCTGCTGTTCATGGGCGCGATGGGCAAATCGGCCCAGTTCCTGCTGCACACCTGGTTGCCGGACGCGATGGAAGGCCCGACGCCCGTCTCGGCCCTGATCCACGCCGCGACAATGGTCACCGCCGGCGTGTTCATGGTGGCGCGCCTGTCGCCGCTGTTCGAGCTGGCGCCGAACGCGCAGGCGGTCGTGATGCTGGTCGGCGCTACCACGGCGTTCTTCGCCGCGACCGTGGGCCTCGTGCAGAACGACATCAAGCGCATCGTCGCTTACTCGACCTGTTCGCAGCTCGGCTACATGTTTGTCGCGATGGGGGCGGGGGCCTATTCGGTCGGCATGTTCCACCTGTTCACCCACGCCTTCTTCAAAGCGCTGCTGTTCCTCGGCTCGGGCTCGGTGATCTATGCGATGCATCACGAGCAGGACATCCGCCACATGGGCGGCCTGTGGCGCAAGATTCCCTATACGTATGCGGTTATGGTGGTCGGCACGCTCGCCCTGACCGGCTTCCCGCTCACGGCCGGCTATTTCTCCAAGGACGCGATCATCGAATCCGCGTACGCTTCGCACAATCCGTTTGCGATGTACGGGTTCCTGATGACGATCATCGCCGCCGCGCTGACCTCGTTCTACTCCTGGCGCCTGATCTTCAAGACCTTCCACGGCCAGCCGCACGACGAGAAGCACTATGAGGCGGCCCATGAGAGCCCGCTCTGGATGCTGATCCCGATCGGCGTGCTGGCGGTCGGCTCGATCGCCGCGGGCTTCCCGTTCAAGGAACTGTTCGCGGGTCACGGCATCGAGGAATTCTTCCGCGAGTCCGTGAAGATGAACCCGCACATCGTCGAGGAAATGCACCACATTCCCCAAACCATCGCCTTCCTGCCCACGGTAATGATGGTTCTTGGCTTCCTGGTTTCGTATCTGTTCTACATTCGGCGGCCCTACCTGCCGGTCGAACTCGCGAACAGCCAGCCGATGCTGAACCAATTCCTGCTCAACAAGTGGTATTTCGACGAGCTCTACGACCTCATCTTGGTGCGTCCGACCAAGTGGCTCGGTCGCTTTCTCTGGAAGAAGGGAGACGGATGGTTCATCGACGGCTTCGGCCCCGATGGCGTTTCGGCTCGGGTGTTCGATATCACCCGCAACGCCGTGAAGATCCAGACCGGCTACCTCTATCACTACGCGTTCGCGATGCTGATTGGCGTAGCGGGCTTGATCACCTGGTTCATGTTCGGCCTGGGAGGCCAGTAAATGACTACCTGGCCCATTCTCTCGGTCGTCACCTTCCTGCCGCTGGTCGGCGCGCTGCTGGTCTACGTCAGCCGCGGCGACGATGAAGCGGCACAGCGCAATTCGCGCTGGATCGCGCTTTGGACCACGGTGATCACTTTCGCTGTATCGCTGATCCTCATCGCCCGCTTCGACCCGTCGGTTGCCGACTTCCAGTTCGTCGAGAAGGCGCCGTGGCTCGCCAATACGATCACCTATCACATGGGTGTCGACGGCATTTCGCTGCCCTTCGTCATCCTGACCACCGCCTTGATGCCGTTCTGCATCATCGCGAGCTGGAAGGTCACCTCACGGGTGCGCGAATACATGATCGCGTTCCTCGTCCTCGAAACGCTGATGGTCGGCACCTTCTCGGCGCTCGATCTCGTGCTCTTCTACCTCTTCTTCGAAGGCGGCCTGATCCCGATGTTCCTGATCATCGGCGTCTGGGGCGGTCCGCGCCGGGTGTACGCGTCGTTCAAGTTCTTCCTCTATACGCTGCTGGGCTCGGTCCTGATGCTGCTGGCGATCATGGCGCTGTACTGGAACGGCGGCACGACCGACATCCCGACCCTGATGCACACCACGGTGCCGCGGTCCCTGCAGACCTGGGCGTGGCTGGCGTTCTTCGCGTCCTTCGCGGTGAAGATGCCGATGTGGCCGGTGCACACCTGGCTCCCGGACGCGCACGTCGAGGCACCGACCGCTGGCTCGGTGATCCTGGCCGCAATCCTGTTGAAGATGGGCGGCTACGGATTCCTGCGCTTCTCGCTGCCGATGTTCCCGCTGGCCTCGCACGACTTCGCGCCGCTGATCTTCACCCTGTCGGTCGTCGCCATCGTCTACACCTCGCTGGTGGCCTTGATGCAGGAGGACATGAAGAAGCTGATCGCGTACTCGTCGGTCGCGCACATGGGCTTCGTGACCATGGGCATCTTCGCCGGCACCATCCAGGGCGTGGCGGGCGGCGTGTTCCAGATGATCTCGCACGGCATCGTGTCGGGTGCGCTGTTCCTCTGCGTCGGCATCGTCTACGACCGCATGCATACCCGCGAGATCGCGGCCTATGGCGGCCTGGTGAACCGGATGCCGCTCTACGCGCTGGTATTCATGATCTTTACCATGGCCAATGTCGGCCTGCCCGGCACATCGGGCTTCGTTGGCGAGTTCATGACGCTGCTCGGCACCTTCAGGATGTCGATTACGACAGCCGTCTTCGCCTCGCTGGGCGTGATCCTGTCGGCTGCCTATGCGCTGTGGCTCTACCGCAAGGTCGTTTTCGGGCCGCTCGTCAAGCCGTCGCTGATGAGCATCAAGGACCTCACGTTCCGCGAGGGATTGACTCTCTTCCCGCTGGTTGCGCTGACGATCCTGTTCGGGGTCTATCCGAAGCCGGTGCTCGACATGTCGGCCGCATCGGTCCAGCAACTCGTCAACAACTACAACACTGCGGTGACGGCCGTGAAGGCCGCCGCGCTGCTCCAGTAGGGCGGCAGGTCAGGATATCGCCATGAGCTTTGAGACTGCAGGTTATCAATTGACGCCGGTGCTGCCGGAGCTTGTGCTCGCCGTCGGCAGCATGGCGCTGTTGATGCTCGGCGCCTATCGCGGGCAGGGAACGACCAAGGCGGTGACAACGCTCGCGGTGGTATTGTTGATCGCGACCGGCGTCATCGAACTGCTGTTGCCGGCGGGCAAGCTCACGACCTTTGGCGGCAGCTTCATCGTCGACGACTTCGCGCGCTTCCTGAAGATCCTTGCCCTGATCGGCTCGGTCGTGACGCTGATCCTGTCGGCGGAGTTTCTGTCCGACCCGTCGCGCCGCATCTTCGAATATTCGATCCTGGTGCTGCTCTCCACCCTCGGCATGATGGTGCTGATCTCGGCCGGCGATCTGATCTCGCTCTATCTCGGCCTCGAGCTCATGTCGCTGGCGCTCTACGTCGTTGCCAGCAGCCACCGCGACAACGCCAAGTCGACCGAGGCGGGCCTGAAGTATTTCGTCCTCGGCGCGCTGTCCTCGGGCATGCTGCTCTATGGCGCGTCTCTGATCTACGGCTTCACCGGCACGGTCAGCTTCGCAGGGATTGCCGCCGCGGCCAATGAGCCGAGCATTGGCCTCGTGTTCGGCCTGGTGTTCCTGCTCGCCGGTCTGTGCTTCAAGATCTCGGTGGTGCCGTTCCATATGTGGACGCCCGACGTCTACGAGGGCGCGCCGACCCCGGTGACCGCGTTCTTTGCCTCGGCTCCGAAAGTCGCCGCGCTTGCCGTGCTCACCCGCGCGACGCTCACCGCATTCCCCGGCATCCTCTCGCAGTGGCAGCAGATACTGGTCTTCGTTGCGATCGCCTCGATGGCACTCGGCGCCTTTGCGGCGATCGGGCAGCAGAACATCAAGCGACTGATGGCTTATTCCTCGATCGGCCATATGGGCTTCGCGCTGGTCGGGCTTGCCGCTGGCACGCCGGAAGGCGCGCAGGGCGTGCTGGTCTACATCGTGATCTACGTGACGATGACGCTCGGCTCCTTCGCGGTCATCCTGGCGATGAAGCGCGGCGGCCAGAACTTCGAGAACATCGGCGATTTTGCCGGGCTGTCGCGCACCAACCCGACGCTTGCCTTCTTCTTCGCGATGCTGCTGTTCTCGCTGGCCGGCGTGCCGCCGCTCGCGGGATTCTTTGCCAAGTGGTATGTCTTCGCCGCGGCGATCAAGGCCAACCTGTTCACGCTTGCGGTCATTGGCGTGCTGAGCAGCGTCGTGGGCGCGTATTACTATCTCGCCATCATCAAGGTGATGTACTTCGACGAGCCGCTGACCAAGCTCGACCCGGTGCGTGTGGAGCTGGGCGCCGTGGTCACGATCGCCGGCCTGTTCAACATCCTGTTCTTTGCCTATCCCGGCCCGCTGGTCAGTATGGCGAGCGCCGCGGCAAAGTCCTTGTTCTAGGATGAGTTTCGCGCTCGGTCCTCTAGCTCTCAAGGCGGGCTACCGGCTCGCGGCCTTAGACCAGATCGGCTCGACCAATGCGGAAGCGCTGGCGCGGGCTCGCGCCGGCGAGCGCGGACCGGTGTGGTTCGTGACGACGGAGCAGACTGCGGGGCGGGGGCGTCGGCAGCGGGCCTGGATAGCCCCTCGCGGTAACCTCGCCAGCAGCATCCTGGAAGTCATGGACGTCGCGCCTGGGACGGCGGCGACGCTCGGTTTCGCCGCCGGGCTCGCGCTGGATTCGGCGCTGCGGAAGGTGAGCATCGAGGCCGTCCTGCGCGCGGGTGGCGGCGATCCGTTCAAGTTTGCACTGAAATGGCCCAATGATGCGCTGGCCGGGGGGAAGAAGCTCTCCGGCATGCTGCTGGAGGCCGAGGGCGCTCCCGGAGGCGGGTTGGCCGTGGTGGTCGGGATCGGCACCAATGTGGTGGCAGCGCCCGAGGGGACGCCGGTGCCGGCGATCTCGCTCAAGGACCTCGGAATCAACGTGAGCGCCGAGGAGCTGTTCGCCGCCTTGTCGGACGGCTGGGCGGAATTCCGGGCTATTTGGGACAACGGCCGCGGCTTCAGCGAGATCCGGAGGCTATGGCTCGCCCGCGCTGCCGGGCTTGGCCAGGCTGTTGCGATCAAGGCGGGGGGGACTACGATTGAGGGCATATTTGATACGATTGACGAGCAGGGGTGCATGATCGTGCGGACGAGCGACGGCCGGCAGGTGGCGATCACGGCCGGCGACGTCCATTTCGGTACCGCGGCCTCCGCAGGAGCAGCGTGATGGCGCGTCCGGACGAACTGGTGTTTGCGCCTCTCGGAGGCGTCGGTGAAATCGGCATGAACCTGTCGATCTACGGGATCGGCAATCGGCATCAGCGGTCCTGGATGGCGATCGATCTGGGCGTCTTCTTCGGCGACGAAGAGCATCTGCCCGGCATCGATCTTGTCATGCCGGACGTCAGCTTCCTCGAAAAGGAGCGCAAGAACCTGGTCGGGCTCGTGCTCACCCACGCCCATGAAGACCATTTCGGCGCCATCATCGATCTCTGGCCGAAGCTGCAATGCCCGATCTATGCGACCAGGTTCAGCGCGGCGCTGTTCGAGGCCAAGTGCCAGTCCGAGCGAAACCCGCCGAAGATTCCGGTCACCGTGGTGCCGTCTGGCGGACGGGTCGACATCGGCCCGTTCAATGTCGAGTTCATTCCCGTCGCGCATTCCATTCCCGAAGCGCACGCTCTGGCGATCCACACCGAGATCGGCACGGTGCTGCATACGGGAGACTGGAAGATCGATCCGACGCCGATCATCGGCCCTCCGACCGACGAGCGGCGGCTACGCGAGTTGGGCGATGCCGGCCTGCTGGCGCTGATCGGCGATTCCACCAACGCTGTGCGCGAGGGACGCTCGCCTTCGGAAGCCGATGTGGCGACGACGATTGCCGAACTGGTGAAAGCGGCGAAGGGCCGCGTGGCGGTTACCACTTTCGCCTCGAACGTGGCGCGGATAAGGGCGGTGGCCGATGCCGCGAGGGCCGCGGACCGCGAGGTCGTCGTGGTCGGGCGGGCGATGGATCGCGTAGTGCAGGTCGCACGCGAGACCGGCCATCTCAAGGGCGTGCAGAATTTCCGCAGCACCGACGTCTACGGTCATTTTCCCGCGGACAAGGTGCTGGCCCTGTGCACCGGGAGCCAGGGCGAACCGCGCGCGGCGCTCGCGCGCATTGCCAACGACGATCACCCGGAGATCACGCTGAACAAGGGCGACTGCGTGATCTTTTCCTCCCGCACGATTCCCGGGAACGAGAAGGCGGTGGGCTCGATCATCAACGATCTGGTTGCGCAGGGCGTCGAGATCATCACCGACCGCACCCACCTCGTGCACGTATCCGGCCATCCGCGTCGCGACGAGTTGCGCGAACTGATCGCCTGGACGAAGCCGCAGCTCCTGATTCCGGTTCACGGCGAGGCCTTGCATCTTCACGAGCACGCCAAGCTGGCGCGCGAGGCCGGCGTGCCTCGCGTCCTGGTCTGCCGCAATGGAGATCTCGTGAAGCTCGGACCGGGGCAGCCGGGGATCGTCGACGAACTGCCCGCCGGCCGGCTTTACAAGGACGGCAATATCCTCGAGGACGCCAAATCGCGCGCCGTGGTCGAGCGCCGGCGGATGGCGTTTGCCGGCTGCGTTTTCGTGGCGATCGCGATGACAGAGCAGGGCGAGCTGGCGGAGGATCCGGAGGTTGATCTTGTCGGCATCCCCGAGAAGAATGGTGCGGGCGAAGCGCTCGACGAGATCGT
The DNA here is from genome assembly GCF_016213215.1 of Bradyrhizobium sp. Lineage (GTDB taxonomy): Bacteria > Pseudomonadota > Alphaproteobacteria > Rhizobiales > Xanthobacteraceae > Bradyrhizobium. The sequence goes on from NZ_JACRAW010000157.1 coordinate 25,428, forward strand.
GTTCGACGTCGTGGTGTCGACGGTGGAAGGCCTGCCGCGACCGCGGCGGCGCGACCCGGACGCGCTTTCGGAGTCGGTTCGCCGCGCGGTGCGCGCCGCCATCAACGAACACTGGGGCAAGAAACCGCTCTGTCTTGTCCACGCAATAATGGTCTGAGGGAGAATGACATGCTGGGCCGGCTCAATCACGTCGCGATCGCGGTGAAGGATGCCAGGAAGGCCGCCAGAATCTATGGCGCCGCCTTCGCGGCGCAGATCTCGGATGCGGTGCCGCTGCCGGAGCACGGCGTAACCACCGTGTTCGTCACGCTGCCGAATACCAAGATCGAGTTTATCGAGCCGCTCGGCGAGGCCTCGCCGATTGCGAAATTCCTGGAGCGCAATGCCGACGGCGGAATCCACCACCTCTGCTACGAGGTGGCCGACATCATTGCCTCGCGCGATACGCTGATCAAGGAAGGCGCGCGGGTACTCGGCGACGGCACCCCGAAGATCGGCGCGCACGGCAAGCCGGTGCTGTTTCTGCACCCGAAGGATTTTTCCGGCGCCTTGGTCGAGATCGAACAGGCCTGACGCAACATGGTCTACCAGGTCACCACCGCGCTCGCGATCTACTTCGTGCTGTGGTGGGTCACGCTGTTCGTGACGCTTCCTTTCGGTGTGCGGAGCCAGCACGAAGACGGCGAAGGCGCCCCAGGTACCGATCCGGGTGCGCCGATCATGGCGCGGATGGGCCGCAAGCTGATCTGGACCACCTTGATTTCGGCGGCTGTTTTCGCGGTTGGCGCGAGCGCGTATCATGCCGGTTATCTTTCGATAGAGCGCCTTTCGAAACTGATGGGAACGCCGTACTGAGCGCACCGGGTGCGCGGCGAAGGGGGGAAGCCATGACGTCGCAGAGGGTGATTGCCGCGCTCCTGGTTCTGGTCATCGCGGCCTTAGGCGCTGCGTTCTACATCGACTGGAAGATGACCGTGCAGTTGCGGACCATGAAGGCTTTCGTCGAGGGCTATGTCTTCAACGAGGCGGTCGCCGCATGCGAGAGGGCGCAGAGTTCGACGCCCTTCAAGTGGAACGGCGGCAAGAACACGGCGGTCGTCGGCCTGAACTCGGTGAAGCTCGACAAGTACACGGTGATTGCGAGCTACACGCTCGTCGCCGACAGCGTCTATTGCGACTACGATCCGGTCAAGCGAAAGGCGGAAATCGGCTCGAACTTCCTGGAGCGGGAGTCGTTCTAACTGCGGCCGTGGGGCAAAGTCAGTGAATCTCGCGCAATAGTTGCTGCGAACGTCTTCTCGGCACTGCGCGCAGCATGTCACGGACAAAAAAAGAGCAGGGCTCCTTAGCCCTGCTCCGAAACTGTGTCGACCCGATTGTCCCCGAAAATTGCAGTTTGATCTTATTGACGGGGCGACGCTGCGTTTTGCGCGTCAGGGGCTCCTCCCGAGACTTGGACCACCAGACTTCGACCTTACGGCCGGCCTGAGTTTTGAATGCTAGATGAACTTTTTGGGTTTGTCATCATTTTTGGCAATGAATGTTCAAAATTCGAGCAGTTCACGAAATGATCTTTGATTTGGGCAGGCAAGGCGACCGCCGCTTGTTCGAGCTCCTAAACGTGTGCATGTCTGCATACATAAGACAATCTGGGGTTGTTTTCGTGTATGTTCGCCCCAAATGCGCATCTCGACTTGCGGCGACGTCGGTGTTTAGCTAAGGGCGGGTTGGGTGGTTTCCCGGATGCGCTCGCAGCTGCAAAAATTCCTACCGATCGTTCTGATCGCGCTGGCGATGCAGATTCTGGCGCCCGTCGCGGCCTGTTGGGCGTCGGCCATTGCCGCTTCGGATCCGCTGCAAAACGCGGTCATCTGTCACGACAGTTCGGTCTCGGGGCAATCCGAGCAACCGGGTGAACAGGCCGCGCACGCTGCGAGCTGTTCGATCTGCTGTCTTGCCCAGGCGAATGCGTGGCTCAATGCCCCGCAGCCCGGCGTCACGATATCCCTCCGACATGCCGACCGCGTGGTCTGGCACTCTGTCGCCTCCGGCCTCGACGTTTCGCGCGTCGGATCAAACGCGCAGGCGCGCGCGCCGCCCCGCATCTCCTGACCGCGTCGCGATCGCTCCGGTTCGCGCCGCCGGTGAAGAACGTCCTCGATCAGGCCATGTTGCGGCCAGCATCGGGAAGTTCACATGTGCGCGCCTGTTTTCCGCGCTGCTCGTCAACCCGCACCAACCATTCCCCGCAGAACCTATGCGCCTGTTGCGAAAGAAAGGTTCTGAACCCGGTGAAATCACTGCAACAAAGGACAAGGAGCTTCCCATGAAACGTCTATTCGCCGGCCTTGCGAGTGCCATCCTGCTCGCCGGCACACTCACTGCTTCCGCCCAGGCCCAGGAGATCAAAGCCGGCGACCTCGTCATCTCGCAGGCATGGACGCGCGCTACGCCGGGCGGCGCCAAGGTCGGCGGCGGTTACGTCACAATCGAGAACAAGGGGAAGGCGCCGGATCGGCTGGTGGCTGGATCGGCCGACGTGGCCGGCAGGGTCGAGATCCACGAAATGGCGACGACCAACGGCGTGATGACGATGCGCGCGCTCGACAAGGGTCTCGCTATCGAGCCCGGCAAGACCGTGAAGCTGGCGCCAGGCGGCTACCACTTGATGCTGATGGAGCTCAAGAGCCCGCTCAAGCAGGGCGACAAGGTCCCGGTGACGCTCCAGTTCGAGAAAGCCGGCAAGGTCAGCGTCAGCCTCGATGTTCAGGGCGTGGGCGCACAAGGGCCTGCTGGTGCGGCCGAGCATGGCGACAAGATGCAGATGCAAGAGCCGCACGATCATTCCGGCATGAAAAAGTGAGGCGGAAGAGGACAATCCAAGGCTAAGTAGATCCGTTCGCTCCTTGAGCGCCATGCATCAGGCGCTCTTGGAGTGACCTTCGTAATCCAGCGGAGCGAAGGCGAGGGCATGCGTGTCATTGCACTCACCATCGATCAGATCCGGTGAGACCAGGATAAAACCCGATCGCCGCACTTGGCGGCAGGTGGGTCTGCGGAGTTGGCTGGAACGGAACTGAGCCGCCACTGGGGCGGGCAAGGCCTGATCGCGAGAGGGGCCGATGCCGAGGTCGGCACAGGGCGAGCAGCCGTAATGGAAGACGGTCGCCCGATCGAATTGGTTGCCCGAATCCGGCTTCGCGAGGAGGTCAGCCGATGAGAGAAATGGCAGGAATTTCGCCACTTTAGCGGCTTTTTCTAATTCCCGGCCTTGTGTTTTCGGGTCCAATCCGGTTTGACTGCGGGCCCCACTGATTCTCTGGGTGCTCCCATGCGGTTGTCGCGGTTCTTCCTCCCCATCCTGAAGGAAAATCCCAAAGAGGCGGAGATTGTCTCGCACCGCCTGATGCTCCGCGCCGGCATGATGCGGCAGGAGGCCGCCGGCATCTACGCCTGGCTGCCGCTCGGATTCCGCGTCCTGAAGAAAATCGAGCAGATCGTTCGTGAGGAGCAGGATCGCGCAGGGGCGATCGAGTTGCTGATGCCGACGCTGCAGCTTGCCGATCTCTGGCGCGAAAGCGGCCGCTATGATGCTTACGGACCGGAGATGCTGCGCATCAGCGACCGGCACAAGCGAGAGCTCCTCTATGGGCCGACCAACGAGGAAATGATCACGGAGATCTTCCGCGCCTATGTGAAGTCCTACAAGAACCTACCGCTGAATCTGTACCACATCCAGTGGAAGTTCCGCGATGAGCAGCGCCCGCGCTTCGGCGTCATGCGGGGGCGCGAATTCCTGATGAAGGACGCCTATTCGTTCGACCTGAACGAAGCGGCCGCGCGGGTTTCCTACAACAAGATGTTCGTGGCCTATTTGCGTACCTTTGCGCGGATGGGCCTCAAGGCGATCCCGATGCGCGCCGAAACCGGTCCGATCGGCGGCGATCTCAGCCACGAGTTCATCGTGCTGGCCGAGACCGGCGAGTCGGGCGTGTACTGCAATCGCGACGTGCTGGAGCTCCCGGTGCCTGGCGAGGACGTCGACTACGACGGCGACCTCACGCCGGTCATCAAGCAGTGGACCTCGCTTTATGCCGCGACTGAGGACGTTCACGACGCCGCGCGGTTCGAGCGCGAGGTGCCGGAGGACAAGCGCGTGCACACCCGTGGCATCGAGGTGGGCCAGATCTTTTATTTCGGCACCAAATACTCCGACTCCATGAAGGCCCTGGTCGCGGGACCCGACGGTGTGGAAGTCCCGATTCACGGCGGCTCGTACGGTGTCGGCGTGTCGCGCCTGGTCGGCGCGATCATCGAGGCGTGCCACGACGATGCCGGCATAAAGTGGCCGGAAAGCGTCGCGCCGTTCACGGCCGTGATCCTGAACCTGAAGCAGGGCGATGAGGCCGTCGATGCCGCCTGCGAAAAGCTCTACCGCGACTTCAAGGCCAAGGGCGTCGATGTGCTTTATGACGATACCGACCAGCGCGCCGGTGCCAAATTCGCCGCCGCCGACCTGATCGGCATTCCCTGGCAGATCATGGTCGGGCCAAAGGGCCTCAGCGAGGGTAAGGTCGAGATCAAACGGCGCAGTGACGGATCGCGTGAGACCATGTCTCCCGCGGACGCGGTCGCGCGCCTAGCCGGTTGAGGCTTTATCCACCGCATTCGAAGCGGCCATTCCGGCCACAATTGGCCCGAATCATGGGATTATCGTTTGATGGATGAGACCATGAGCGAAACCCTGCAAACTGCGCCATTCGCGCCCTTCGAATGGATGCTGTCGCTGCGCTATTTGCGGGCGCGCCGGAAGGAAGGTTTCATTTCGGTCATCGCCGGGTTTTCCTTTCTCGGTATCATGCTTGGCGTGGCCACGTTGATCATCGTCATGGCCGTCATGAACGGCTTTCGCAAAGAGCTGCTCGACAAAATTCTGGGACTTAATGGTCATCTCCTGGTGCAGCCGCTTGAATCGCCGCTCACCGACTGGAAGGACGTGGCCGAGCGCGTCAGCCACGTGCAGGGCGTTCGTCTCGCTGCACCCGTCGTCGACGGGCAAGCGCTGGCTTCGTCGCCCTTCAACGCGTCGGGCGTATTGGTGCGTGGCATGCGCGCCGCCGACCTGAACAACCTCACCTCCATTGCCAAGAACGTCAGGCAGGGCTCGCTCGAAGGATTCGACGAGGGGCAGGGGGTCGCCATCGGCCGCCGGTTGGCGGATCAATTGTCGCTGCATGCCGGCGACACTCTCACATTGGTTGCTCCGCGCGGCGCGGTGACGCCGATGGGCACGACGCCGCGGATAAAGCCCTACAAGATAACGGCCGTGTTCGAGATCGGCATGTCGGAATACGATGCGGGCTTCGTGTTCATGCCGCTGCCGGAGGCGCAGGCCTATTTCAACCGCAACAACGACGTCACCGCGATCGAGGTCTTCACAACCAATCCCGACCGGATCGACACCTTCCGCAAATTGGTGACGGAATCGGCCGGGCGCCCAGTGTTCCTGGTCGACTGGCGACAGCGCAACTCGACGTTCTTCAATGCGCTGCAGGTCGAGCGCAATGTGATGTTCCTGATCCTGACGATGATCGTGCTGGTCGCGGCGCTCAACATCATCTCCGGCTTGATCATGCTGGTGAAGGACAAGGGCAGCGACATCGCGATTATGCGCACCATGGGCGCCTCGCAGGGCTCGATCATGCGCATCTTCCTGATTACCGGTGCGGCGATCGGGGTGGTTGGCACGCTGACTGGCCTGATCGTCGGCCTGATCATCTGCCTCAACATTGAATCCATCCGGCAGTTTCTGTCGTGGCTCACCAGTACCGAGTTGTTTCCGCCCGAACTCTATTTTCTGTCCCGCCTGCCGGCCGAAATCGATGTCGGCGAAACCAGCGCAGTCGTGATCATGGCGCTGACGCTATCGTTCCTTGCGACCCTGTACCCATCGTGGCGCGCCGCGCGCCTCGATCCCGTCGAAGCGCTTCGGTATGAGTGAGGCGCTGATGGAGGGGCAGGGGGCAGCGGAAGATGTACCGGTCATTTATCTTCATGAGATAAAGCGTCAGTACATGCAGGGCGAGGCGCCGCTGACGATCCTCGATGGAGCCAAGCTTGCGCTGTGGCCCGGTCAGTCGGTGGCGCTGGTAGCGCCGTCGGGCTCCGGCAAATCGACACTGTTGCACGTCGCAGGTCTGCTCGAGGCGCCCGATTCCGGCGAGGTCTATGTCGCAGGTCGGCCGACCTCGCAATTGCCGGACATCGAGCGCACGCTGTTGCGGCGCACGGAGATCGGGTTCGTCTATCAGTCCCATCGGCTACTGCCCGAATTCACCGCGCTGGAAAACGTGATGCTGCCGCAGATGATCCGCGGCCTGAAGCGCTCGGAAAGCGTCAAGCGGGCGAAGGAGATCCTGTCCTACCTCGGACTTGGCGAGCGAACAACGCATCGTCCGGCCGAGCTCTCCGGCGGCGAGCAGCAGCGCGTCGCGATCGCACGCGCGGTTGCCAATGCGCCGCGGGCGCTGCTTGCGGACGAGCCGACCGGCAACCTTGATCCACACACCGCCGATCACGTGTTTCAGGCCCTGATGCAGTTGGTACAGGCCACGCAAGTCGCGATGTTGATCGCGACCCACAACATGCAACTCGCCGGGCGCATGGATCGCCGCGTGTCGATCGTCGACGGTCAGATCGTCGAACTGGATTAGGGCTGGGCAATCACGCCGCGTTCAAGCTCAATGAAGACGCGCTGCATTGAGAGCACAGGCGCTGCTCGACGCGCAAACAGCATCAGCGAGGCGAAAAGACGGAAGGGCTGATTCGTTGCGCGAGAATGGCCGGCGCGCTGCCAAGCTGCGCTTGTCCAATTGTTGCCACAATTGCGACCGCGGAGAGACTCTCTCCCACACACGAACGCGTGATGTGTGTCGTGCAGGACACATCTTAACTCGAGCAAAAATCAAAATCCGCGTCTTCAAGTGCGCTAGCGTGCACCTTCATTACTGGTGCGTGTTCCTTTGACGGTCACTGTTGCGCTCGGGCTACAGCAATTCCGACGAGCGCTGCTATGAGAAGCGCAAGGCCCGGGGGCCTTTTGTTAAGAACTGAAACGGGAATCGAAATGAAAAAGAATTTGTTGCTTGTCACTGCGAGCCTTCTCGCGCTCGGCGCGGCTGCTCCTGCGGTGGCTGCTGATCTGGCTGCGCGTCCTTACACCAAGGCACCGCCGATGGTTGCGGTTTACAACTGGAGCGGTTTCTACCTCGGCATCAACGGCGGTGGCGGCTCGGCCGACAAGTGCTGGGATCTCGTGACGGCGGGCGGCGCGCTGATCGGCGCCGAGGGCTGCCACAATGCGACCGGCGGCACGATCGGTGGTCAGCTCGGCTATCGCTGGCAGGCGGCCAACTGGGTGTTCGGCCTCGAGGGTCAGGGCAACTGGGCTGACTTCTCGGGCGACAACATCAGCGCGGTCAGCGGTCTTCGCAACCGTTCGCGCATCGATGCCTTCGGCCTGTTCACCGGCCAGGTCGGCTACGCCTTCAACAACGTCCTGCTCTATGTGAAGGGCGGCGGCGCCGTGGTCAGCGACGAGTACGACGTCTTCAATCCGCCGGCGGCAGGCGGTGCCCTGCTCGGCTCGGCCAGCGAAACCCGCTGGGGTGCCACG
>NZ_JACRAW010000152.1 GCF_016213215.1 Bradyrhizobium sp.
CGTGGCACCCCAGCGGGTTTCGCTGGCCGAGCCGAGCAGGGCACCGCCTGCCGCCGGCGGATTGAAGACGTCGTACTCGTCGCTGACCACGGCGCCGCCGCCCTTCACATAGAGCAGGACGTTGTTGAAGGCGTAGCCGACATGGCCGGTGAACAGGCCGAAGGCATCGAGGCGCGATCGGTTGCGAAGACCGCTGAACGCGCTGATGTTGTCGCCCGAGAAGTCAGCCCAGTTGCCCTGGCCCTCGAGGCCGAACACCCAGTTGGCGGCCTGCCAGCGATAGCCGAACTGACCACCGATCGTGCCGCCGGTTGCATTGTGGCAGCCCTCGGGAGCGACAAAGACCCCGCCCGCGGTCACGAAATCCCAGCACTTGTGCGCCGAGCCGCCACCGCCGTTGAGACCAATGTAGAAACCGCTCCAGTCATAGATCGCAGCCATTACCGGCGGGGGAGCCTTCATGTAGGGCCGACCCAGATCCGCGGCGGTGGCAGGAGCAAAAGCGCCCAACGCAAACAAACTGGCCGAGGCCAGCAAAAACTTCTTCATGTTCAATTCCCCTGTCCCTTGAACTCTGTTCGCTTCCGTACGCAGGAAGGAAGCGGGCGCTTGGCCCGATAGCGCAGAAACTAGCCCGTACAGCTTAAACTCCTGTTTAAGTTGCGTGTCCCAGCGGCAACAGTTTCCTCCAAATCGCGGGCTACGAATGGGGGCTGGTTAACTCTTGGTTACGCCCGACGTTTGGACGATGGCCCCGGGTGCACCAAACAAAAAGGCCGGCGCGAGGCCGGCCTTTCTTCGAATTTCTGGTGGTCAGGCGAAGATCAGTACTTCGCGATGACCGGGCCACCCCAGCGATAGTTCACGCGGATGAGGGCCATGTCGACGTCCTGACTGACGCGGTTGGTACCGATAAAGACGCCGGCCGGAGTGGTAAAGTTGACGTCGCGATCATCGAGGAAAATGTGATTGTATTCGAAGCCAACCGACCAGTTGGGAGAGAAGCCGACTTCGATGCCAGCGCCGACGGTCGCACCCCAACGCGTTTCGTCACGGGTGGCCAACACCAGACCGGTCGCCACGTCCGAAATTTCCAACCGGTTCCCGACCACAGCCGCACCGCCCTTCACATAGAGCAGGACGTTGTTCCAGGCGTAGCCGATCTGACCGGTGATCAGGCCAAAGGCATCGACACGAGCGTGAAGGCGATCAGCCGGGAAAAGCAGGCTGATGCGATCACCGGAGATGTCAGCCCAGTTGCCCTGGCCTTCGAAGCCGAACACCCAGTTGGCTGACTGCCAGCGGTAGCCGAGCTGACCGCCGACGGTGCCGCCGTCTGCATCGTTGCAACCCTCGGCGACCAGGAGACCGGTCAGCGGATTGACGAAGTCCCAGCACCTCTCACTCCGAGCCCAACCCCCGTTCAGGCCGATATAGAAGCCGCTCCAGTCATACACGGCCGCGATTGCCGGGGGCGGAGCCTTGGTGATGGGACGCGCCGCCATATCCGCAGCGCTTGCCGGAGCCGACAGGCCCAGCGCGATCGCGCCCACTGCACCGATGATAAATTTCTTCATTTCAACCCTCCGGCTTTTTCTGTGGCCTAATTCCGCTTCACGTGATCCCCGAAGCGGCGTTGAACTCAGTCGCGATCGCCCTGCGATCCAGTTTCAAGCGGAACTATAACTCGCATTGGTGATAAAGTCCGTCTCCCAAATGCAACACTCGCTGGCGAAGTACCTCTAACCTAAGTTAGTGAAACTTAAGTCTTTTTGCTCTGCAGCGGAAACTTTTACAGTTCGCCACAATGTGGACAAGGTGGCGTCCCGCGGCGGCATGTTTCGCTGGCTTTTGCCCGGAACAAACCTGGAACATTGGTGGCGCCGGTGCTATATGTGGATAACCGCGGCTAATCAGGCTCGCAGGCGTGAGCAAGCGTTGAGCAAGCGTATAGGGTCCGCGGCAGCAAACGACAGGTCTGGCGCGGAAGCGAGGCGTTTCGACCTTGCCTTTCGTTAAGGCGCCAAAGTTCAGGAGTGGAGAGCGGCGATGGCTGGCAGCATCAACAAGGTGATTCTGGTTGGAAACCTCGGCAAGGATCCGGAGATCCGGCGCACCCAGGACGGCCGCCCGATCGCGAATCTGAGCGTGGCTACGTCCGAGACCTGGCGCGACAAGGCCACCGGAGAGCGCAAGGAGCGGACCGAGTGGCATCGCGTCGTGATCTTCAACGAGGGGCTGGCCAAGGTGGCCGAGCAGTACCTGAAGAAGGGCGCGAAGGTTTACGTCGAGGGCCAGCTTCAGACCCGCAAGTGGACCGACCAGAGCGGGCAGGAGAAGTACACCACCGAGGTGGTGCTGCAGGGCTTCAACTCGAATCTCACCATGCTCGACGGCCGTGGCGGCGGCGGCAGCAGCTTCGGCGATGACGCGGGCAGCGATTTCGGCTCGAGCGGACCGGTCAGCGCGCCGCGCCGGCCGGCCGTCGCCGGTGGCTCGCGCAACAGCGACATGGACGACGACATCCCGTTCTGAGGAAGCTCCGAGGCGGATAAACCTGTCACTCGCCTCTTCCTTTCCAGGCGAAGCGGCCGCATCCGCTACCAGTCAGCGCAACTCGCTGGGGATTTCCCGGCGTGTTTGACCTCAGTCGTGAGCTTTTGGGCCGGGGCTCCTCACGTTCTTTGGCAAAGCCTTGCGGCAGGCGATTTTCCGACGCTCGGCGGTCTCTTCGCAAAACGGTTTAAGTATTTGAAAAAACAAGGATAAAAAGCGCTGCCAAAGGGGCCGAAAAGGTGGCGGCAGAGGCTCCGATGCGCTATATGATTCCCGGACAAAACTTCACCGGATTCCCCCTTGGCTGACGAAGAAGAGAAAAAGCCCGGCGAGCCGTCGGAGCCCTCCGATATTCGCCCCGTCTCCATCCTCGAAGAGATGAAGCGCTCCTACCTCGATTACGCCATGAGCGTGATCGTGGCGCGTGCGCTGCCGGATGCGCGTGACGGCCTCAAGCCGGTCCACCGCCGCATCCTGTTCTCGATGAGCGAGAACGGCAACACGCCCGACAAGAAGCATGTGAAATCCGCGCGCGTCGTCGGTGACGTGATCGGTAAGTATCATCCGCACGGAGACCAGTCGATTTACGACGCGATGGTCCGCATGGCGCAGGATTTCTCCATGCGCGCCCCGCTGATCGATGGTCAGGGCAATTTCGGCTCCGTCGACGGCGATCCGCCTGCGGCCTACCGATACACCGAAGCACGCCTCACCAAGATCGCGCTAACGTTGCTCGACGATGTCGACAAGGAAACGGTCGACTTCCAGGACAACTACGACGGCGCGTTCAAGGAGCCCGTCGTTCTCCCGGCGCGGTTCCCCAACCTCCTGGTCAACGGCGCCGGCGGCATCGCGGTCGGAATGGCGACCAACATCCCGCCCCACAATCTCGGTGAGGTGATCGATGCCTGCGTCGCGCTGATCGACAACCCGGCGCTTTCCATTGAGGAGCTGATCAGCATCATTCCGGGACCGGATTTTCCGACCGGCGGCATCATCCTCGGCCGCCAGGGCATCCGCAGCGCCTATCACCTCGGCCGCGGCTCGATCGTGATGCGGGGAAAGGTTACGATCGACACCATCCGCAAGGAACGCGAGGCGATTATCATCACCGAGATCCCGTATCAGGTGAACAAGGCCACGATGGTCGAGCGCATCGGCGAGCTCATTCGCGACAAGAAGATCGAGGGCATCGCCGACCTGCGCGACGAATCCGACCGCCAGGGCTATCGCGTGGTGGTCGAGCTCAAGCGCGACGCCATGCCGGACGTGGTGCTGAACCAGCTCTACAGGTTCACGGCACTGCAGTCGACCTTCGGCGTCAACATGGTCGCGCTCGACAGCGGCCGGCCGCAGACGATGAACCTGAAGGACCTGCTGACGATCTTCGTTACCTTCCGCGAGCAGGTCGTCACCCGCCGCACCAGGTTCCTGCTCAAGAAGGCGCGCGACACCGCGCATGAGAAGGTCGGTCTCGCCATCGCCGTCGCCAATATCGACGAGATCATTCGCGTGATTCGCTCTTCGCCGACTCCGGCGGATGCACGCGAGATGCTGATGTCGCGCGACTGGCCGGCGAAGGACGTCGAGGCCATGATCACGCTGATCGACGATCCGCGCCACCGCATCAACCCGGATGGCACCATCAGGCTCTCGTTGGAGCAGGCCAGGGCCATTCTCGATTTGCGTCTGCAGCGCCTCACCGCACTCGGACGCGACGAAATTCGCGAAGATCTCGAAAAGCTCGCCGCGGAAATCAGCGATTACCTCGACATCCTGCGTTCGCGCGCCCGCGTGCAGGCGATCGTCAAGAGCGAGCTTGCCGAGGTGAAGGAGGAATTCGCAACCCCGCGCAGGACCGTGATCATCGAGCAGGAGGGCGAGGTCGAGGACGAGGACCTGATCCAGCGCGAGGACATGGTCGTCACCGTCTCGCATGCCGGCTACGCCAAGCGCGTGCCGCTGTCGGCCTATCGCGCCCAGCGGCGCGGCGGCAAGGGACGCGCGGGGATGCAGACCCGCGAAGAGGATTTCGTCAGCCGGCTGTTCGTGGCCTCCACCCACACGCCCGTCCTGTTCTTCTCCTCGCGTGGCCAGGTCTACAAGGAAAAGGTCTGGCGCTTGCCGATGGCCGCGCCCAACGCCCGCGGCAAGGCGCTGATCAACATCCTGCCCCTGGAGCAGGGCGAGCGCATCACCACCATCATGCCGCTGCCGGAGGATGAATCGACCTGGGGTCAGCTCGACGTGATGTTCGCCACGACGGGCGGCAATGTTCGTCGCAACAAGCTGTCCGACTTCGTCGATGTCCGCCGCTCCGGCATGATTGCCATGAAGCTCGACGACACCGAGTCCATCGTCGACGTGCAGATCTGCACCGAGCACGACGACGTCTTGCTGACAGCGGCCGGCGGCCAGTGCATCCGCTTCCCCGTCACGGACGTGCGCGTGTTTACGGGCCGCACCTCGATGGGCGTGCGCGGCATTGCGGTTGCCGGGGGCGACAAGCTGATCTCGCTGACCATCCTGCGCCATATGGAGGCGACCGCCGAGGAGCGCGCCGCCTATCTGCGCCGCGCCAGCGCCGTGCGGCGGGGCGGGGCCGAGGAGGAGGCGCAGACCGATACCGAGGACGCGTCCGGCACCATCGAGCTCGGCGAGCAGCGTTATGTCGAGATGTCGGCGGCTGAGCAGTTCGTGCTCACCGTCAGCGAGAACGGATTCGGCAAGCGCAGCTCCTCTTTCGAGTACCGCACGACCGGGCGCGGCGGCAAAGGCATCGTCGCGATGTCCGTCAACGAGCGCAATGGCAAGCTGATCGCTTCGTTCCCGGTCGAGGATTCCGACCAGATCATGCTGGTGACCGACAGGGGACAGCTGATCCGCTGCCCGGTCGAGGATATCCGCATCGCCGGCCGCTCGACGCAAGGCGTCATCGTCTTCGACACCGCCGAGGACGAGCACGTCGTGTCGGTCGAGCGCATCCCTGAAGAGGGCGAAAACGGGAACGGGAATGGGAATGGGAACGCAAATGGCGAGTAGGGGCGTCCCTCGCTAAGTCGGCATTCGCGATCCAGCTACGGCGTGCGGTCGGCGGTAACGAGCCGCGCCTCGCGGACGACGGCTTTGGTGCCGGCGCGACGCAGGCAGGACGATTCGAAATTTGGCCAGGCCTGTTGCGAGCAGTCCTTGCCTACGGAGCGGATATCGAGCCGGTCGGCCTTGGCGAGGGCCCGCGGCACGCTGGCTTCCACCTTGGGGGCAAAGCCGGGCAGAACGGTCAGCGCCGCTGCAACGCACGCAGCGATCGCAATCGCTGAAAGAGCCTTGATCATGACGGTCCCCTGTCGACTTTCGGGCCTTTGCTGCCCGCCGTTTCGTTGGGACAAGTGGTAATCAAGGCCGGTTTCGGGACGTCTTCGCAGAAACGGAAAGTGGTTTCGTTCCCGGTCCGTTTTGTTTCGTGCCGCGCCGCGGACGAAACACTTCTGCCGTTCCGCCATATGGACCCGGCGGTCGGGAACCGGGCTGGCTTGCCGGGCCGGACTTGGCGCGGTAGGAGGGATCATGCCCCGTATCGCGCTCTATCCAGGGTCGTTCGACCCCGTCACCAACGGCCACCTGGACGTCGTCCGGCACGCCGTTATTCTTTGTGACCGCCTGATTGTCGCCATCGGCGTCCATCCCGGCAAGAAGCCGCTGTTTTCCGCCGAAGAACGGCTGAAAATGGTGCAGGACGTGTTTGGGCCGATCGCGGCCAAGGCAGGCTGCGCATTCGATGCCACCACATTTGACGATCTCACGGTGACCGCGGCGCAAAAGCACGGCGCCACAATCATGATCCGGGGCCTGCGCGACGGCACCGACCTCGACTACGAGATGCAGCTTGCCGGCATGAACGAGTCCATGGCGCCCGAGGTGCATACGGTCTTTGTTCCGGCTTCCCCCGCCGTCCGCCCGATCACCGCCACACTGGTGCGTCAGATCGCCGGAATGGGCGGCGACGTCTCGGCCTTCGTGCCGCCGCTCGTGGCCGCCGGCCTCAAGGCGAAGTTCGCCGGCTAGGGGGCCGCCGCTTTCTATCTCGCTACCTGACCCGGAGTTTTCATGATCCGAATTCTCGCACTGCTGGCCGCGCTCGTCTGTGCGGCGCCGGCCATCGCGCAACCGCTGCCAGCCGGCCTCGACAAGGCCAACGCCATTGTCATCGACACCACCAAGGGCCGCATCGTCGTCAAGCTCAGGCCTGACATCGCGCCGCAGCATGCCGAGCGACTCAAGCAGCTCGCGCGCGACGGCTTCTACAACAACGTGCCGTTCCACCGCGTGATGGACGGCTTCATGGCGCAGACCGGCGATGGCAAGAACTTCGACGGTACCGGGGGCTCGAAATATCCGAACCTGAAGCAGGAGTTTTCCAACGTTCACTTCGCCCGCGGCATCGTCGGCATGGCGCGGCGCGGCGACAGCGTGGATTCAGCCAATTCGCAGTTCTTCATCATGTTCGCGGACGGCGGAGCGCTCGATGGCAAGTACACCGTGATCGGCGAGGTCGCGCAGGGCATGGACGTCGTCGACAAGCTGAAGAAGGCGCCGCCCGGATCGGCCGGCGGCACTGTCATCGATCCCGACAAGATGGTGAAGGTGCAGGTCGCCTCCGACATCAAGTGAGGCGCGATGGCCTGCCGCGGCAACAGGATTGTGCTGGCTGCCACGGCGCTCCTGCTGAGCCTTTCCAGCGCCGGCGCGCAGGTCAGCCCTGAGCAGGTCAACACCATCCGCGAGGTCTTCGCGCGGCTGCGAAGCTGCTGGATGCCGCCGTCGCGGGCCAATCCTATCGACATCACCGTTATCGTCAGCTTCAACCGCGCCGGAGAAATCCTCGGCCATCCGAGGGTCACCTATGAATCCGCTGAGGCCACCGACAACGACCGACTGCTGTACCGAATCGCGGTCATGGAGGCGTTGCAACGCTGCACGCCGATGCCATTTACCGAGACGATGGCCGGCGCTGCTGCCGGCCGGCCCTTCGCGGTCCAGTTCCGCAAGCCGAAACCTTCACCCCCAGCCATAGAGGGAAGAGCATGACCGTCACCGAAAACACATTGATCCTCGAGACCACGCAGGGACCCGTCACCATCGAGATGCGGCCGGATCTCGCGCCTAACCATGTCGCGCGGATCAAGGAGCTGGTACGCGAGGGCTTCTACGACGGCATCGTCTTCCACCGGGTGATCGAAGGCTTCATGGCGCAGACCGGCTGTCCCCAGGGCACCGGCACCGGCGGTTCCGGCAAGAAGCTCAAGGCCGAGTTCAACAAGGAGCCGCATGTGCGCGGCACCGCTTCCATGGCCCGCGCCGCGAACCCGGACTCGGCGGACAGCCAGTTCTTCATCTGCTTCGACGATGCGCGTTTCCTCGACAACCAGTACACGGTGTGGGGCAAGGTCGCGGAAGGCATGGAGAACATCGACAAGATCAAGCGCGGCGAGCCAGTGCAGAACCCCGACAAGATCGTCAAGGCGCGCATGGCGATCGATGGGGAGTGATTCTGCTTCGTCATGGTGAGGAGCCTGCGAAGCAGGCGTCTCGAACCATGAGGTCCCGAATGCCGACAGCAGCCAGCCCTCACTCTTCGAGACGCCGCATCGGCGCGGCTTTCAGGGGTGAGGAGCAAGCAGTGGGCGCACGAATGCGTAGTGCCAACTTCGCGTAGGCAGCAGCGCGCGCTCGCGCTTCATCGCGTTGGCGCAGTCGGAAACATCCTGCGAAGCAACGGCGGCCAAATCAGGAAAAAGGCAAAGTATAAGACCGCCAGTGCCTGAGTGGCGTGCATCGTTTGGAAGTCCATGATGCGGCTGCCAAGGTAACCAAGGGCGATCCAGACCGCCGATTGTGCCAAGCAGAGCAGGAGCCAGACACGCGGCAGGCCGATACGCAATTCATCCGCGCGCATCCATGGCCACACCGCCGGCGCGGCCATCGCCGCGAAGGCGAGAAGCAGGCCGGCGAGCTTGTTCGGCACTGAGCGCAGCAACGCGTACAGCGGTAACATGTACCAGTTCGGAATTATGTGGAGGGGAGTGGTGGTGGGATCCGGCGCCGGCCGCTCGATGAAGCTTGCAGCCAGCACAAGGCCGAACGCTGCCGCGGCGAGCGACAGAAAGAAAATGCCTTTTCGCAGCAGGGATGTCTTGCGCCATCGGCCCCAATGCATCACTGCAAGATCAAGACCGAGCAGAAACAGGCCTAAAATAGGCCAATACGCAGCAGCCTCACCGATCCGCTGGGTGATTCCTGTGAACGGCTCTGCCAGCGCTCGCTCGCCAAACATCCCCACGAGTTTGGCCATCAACCAGAAGCTTAGCTGTCCCCAGTAAGTCACGAAACCAACAAACGAACCGATTTCTGCCCCGAGCCAGGCTGCTATCAAGAGAAGCCAGGTCGCGGTACGACGTGCGTTGAAGCTGCCGTCACAGAGCGAAAAGCCGATGTGGATAAAGAGGGCGAGATAGAAAGTTCCAAGCAATTGGGAAGGAGATATTGAACCGTTGGCGATGCCCCCAAAGAGAGCGGTGACCAGTAGCGTCAATACCAGGAACAATCCGATATCTGCTGCCAGCGATCGATCCTGCAGTCCCTTCATGCTAGTCACGCACTTAAGTCTCGCTTGCAGGCGGCGGCGCTGCAGCCCACTTTGTTCCTGTCGTCTAGCATTGATGCCTGACCTGAAGAAGACTTGAGCGTAATTGCATGCGCACCGATCTCTTCGATTTCGAACTTCCGGCAAGCAGCATCGCGCTACGGCCGGCGAGCCCGCGGGACTCGGCGCGGATGCTTATTGTGCAGCCGGATGGCGTCCTGCGCGACCGCATCATCTCCGATCTGCCGCATTGGCTGGAGGCGGGCGACCAGCTCGTGGTCAATGACACCAAGGTGATCGCGGCCCAGCTCAAGGGTCGCCGCATCGGGCGCGAGACCGAACCGAAGATCGAGGCGACGCTGATCAGGCGCCTCGACGGCTCGCGCTGGAAGGCGCTGGTCAGGCCGGCGAAAAAGCTCGTCGCCGGCGATCGCATCCGCTTCGGCAATGAGGGCAAGGTCTGCCTGCTCGGTCATCTGGATGCCGAGGTCGAGGCCAAGGGCGAGGAGGGCGAGGTGACGCTCGCTTTTTCGTTCCACGGGCCCACCCTCGACCAGGCGATCGGCGATCTCGGCAGCCCGCCGCTGCCGCCCTACATCGCCTCCAAGCGCACCCCGGACGAGCGCGACGCTTCGGACTACCAGACCATGTTCGCGCAAGCCGAGGGCGCGGTGGCGGCGCCTACCGCGGGGTTGCACTTCACGCCAGCGCTGGAGAGCGCGTTGCGCGGGCGCGGCATCGGCTTGCACCAGGTCACGCTGCATGTCGGGGCAGGGACCTTCCTGCCGGTGAAGACCGAGGACACGGCGGGCCACAAGATGCATTCCGAGTGGGGCTCGATCACGGCCGAAACGGCGCGGGCGCTCAATGCGGCACGGCGCGACGGCGGCCGCATCGTTGCGGTCGGCACCACCTCGTTAAGGCTGATCGAGAGCGCAACTGTGGAAGACGGCACCATCGAGCCCTTCGAGGGCGAAACCGCGATCTTCATCACGCCGGGCTACCGCTTCCGCGCGGTCGATATCCTGCTCACCAACTTCCATTTGCCGCGCTCGACCCTGTTCATGCTGGTTTCGGCGTTCAGCGGCCTGGAGACGATGAAGAAGGCCTACGCCCACGCGATCGCGCAAGGCTATCGCTTCTATTCGTATGGCGACGCCTGCCTGTTGTTTCGCGCGCCGGAGCATACCTTCCCGGACCCGTAGGGTCATAGGATGCAGGGCTGGCAAAGCGAAGCTTGCCCCTCATCACGAGCGCCGGTGGGCACGACGCAGCGCTCCGTTGCCCACCCTAACAACTCCCTCTACGCCATGGCGCGCTCGGGCAGGAGCTCCGCGATCTGGACGGCGTTGAGCGCGGCACCCTTGAGAAGCTGGTCCGCGGCCACGAACATCGCAATCGAGTGGCCGGACGGATCGCTGAGGTCCTTGCGGATCCGGCCGACCAGCACGTCATCCTGGCCCGAGGCGTCGACCGGCATCGGGAAATAGTTGCGCGCGCGGTCGTCGACGATCTTCACCCCGGGAGCAGCAGCCAGCAGCGCACGCACCTCGGCGTCGTTGATCGGCTTTTCACATTCGAAGGTGATGGCTTCGCAATGCGCTCGCAGCACCGGCACGCGCACGCAGGTGACGCCGACGGCGATCAGGTCGTCCTCGAAGATCTTGCGGGTCTCCTTGATGACCTTGGTTTCCTCGTCGTTGTAGCCGGTCTCGGGATCGATGGCGGTGTTGTGGCTGAACAGGTTGAACGCGTAGGGATGGGGCATCACCTTCGGCGTATAGACTTGGCCGTTGAGGCTGGCGCGGGTCGATTCCACCAGCTCTTCCATCGCCGCCGCGCCGGCGCCGCTGGCCGCCTGGTAGGTCGAGATGATCACGCGCTTGATGCGGTTCTTCCGGTGGATCGGCCACAGCGGCACCAGCGCGGTAATGGCGGCGCAGTTCGGGTTGGCGATGATGCCCTTATGGTCGCGGATGCGGCGGGCGTTGATCTCGGGGATCACCAGCGGCACGTTCGGGTCCATGCGGAAAGCCGACGAATTGTCGACCACGACGGCGCCGGCCTTCACCGCGACCGGCGCGAACTTCCGGGAAACGCCGCCGCCGGCCGAGAACAGCGCGATATCGACGCCCTCGAAGGAGCGCTCGGTGAGCTCCTCGATCACGACCGGCTTGCCGCGGAAGATGACCGTCTTGCCCGCCGAACGCGCGCTCGCCAGGGCCTTGAGCTTGCCGACGCGGAAGCCGCGCTTGTCCATGGTGGCGATGAATTCGGCACCCACGGCACCGGTTACGCCGACGATGGCGACAACGGGATCGTTACTCACTTCTTGTCTCCATTTCTTTGAGCATGATCTTCTCGGAAAACCGGGGCCCGCTCTTCCGGATCATGCTGCAGGCAATAAAAAAGCCCCGGACCTTTTCAGGCGGAGCTTCGGGTCAACATGATGCGTTTTGTTCGACTACGCGCGCACGCCTCCCGAGGCCCCGGAGGGTTTGGTGGTTTTCGTCGTGCGTTTGGTGGTCGTCAGCATGGTGCGGAACTTATGCGGGAGAGAAAGACCCCCGTCAACGGCTTTCAGAGCGAAAATCGGGCCCAACGAGGTTGAATCCGGTCCCGCAGTCGCGCCATAAGCCGTGTCCATGAGCCTTCCCAACCATTTCGAGCTGCTGGCCACCGACGGTGCGGCACGGACCGGCCGACTGATCACCCCGCATGGCGTGGTGCGCACGCCGGCCTTCATGCCGGTCGGCACCGCCGGCGCCATGAAGGGCCTGCATTGGCGCGACGTGCGCGATGCCGGTGCCGACATCGTGCTCGGCAACACCTATCACCTGATGCTGCGGCCCGGTGCCGAGCGCATTGCCGCGCTCGGGGGCCTGCAGCAATTCACCGGCTGGAACGGACCCATGCTGACTGACTCCGGCGGCTTCCAGGTCATGTCGCTGTCGGCGCTGCGCAAGGTCACCGAGGACGCGGTGACATTCCGCTCGCACATCGATGGCGCCCGGGTCGAGCTGTCACCGGAACGCTCGATCGAGGTGCAGCGGCTGCTCGGCTCCGACATCGTCATGCAAATGGACGAATGCGTGCGGCTGCCCGCCGAGCGCGCCGATATCGAACGTGCGATGCGGCTGTCGCTGCGGTGGGCCGAGCGATCAAGGCGCGCTTTCGAAACGGCGCCGCCGGGCTACATGCTGTTCGGCATCGTGCAGGGCGGCGATGTCGCCGAGCTCAGGCACGCGAGTGCGCGTGAGCTCGTCGACATTTCCTTCCACGGCTATGCCGTCGGCGGGCTTGCGGTGGGCGAGCCGCAATCCGTGATGCTGGCAATGATCGAGGAGGTCGCCCCGCTCCTGCCCGCCGACCGGCCGCACTATCTCATGGGCGTCGGCACGCCGGAGGACATGCTGGAAGCGGTCAGTCGAGGCATCGACATGTTCGATTGCGTCATGCCGACGCGCAACGGCCGCCACGGCGTCGCTTTCACACGCTTGGGCCAGATCAACCTGCGCAATGCCCGCCATGCCGAGGATCCGCGTCCGCTCGACGAAGAGAGCGGTTGGCCGGCGACGCGCAACACCTCACGGGCCTATCTGCATCACCTCGTCAAATCCGGCGAGGCGCTGGGCGCGATGCTGCTGTCCGAGATCAACATCGCCTACTACCAGCGCCTGATGCAGGACATCAGAGAGGCGGTTGCGATGGGGAGCTTCGAAGAGTTCTACCAGCTCACGCGCGCGCAATGGGCAAGGGGCGATATCGCCCCACGCTGAAGCCGGTCAGTTGCTGCCCATACGCTTGATCGAATGCCTGGTGACGTAGCCGTAGCCGCACGTATCGCAGCTCCAGAGATAGCTGATCACACTGTCTGAAATATAGGCGGAGGCCTCTGCAGCGACCATGGAATCCGCGCAAACGGGACAGGTCGGCAATTCCTTTCCGCGCGGATCAGGCCGCAGCGCGGCGGCGGACAGGATTTCAGCAACTGCTGGCATCGTGGCCTCCCTGCTTGGTGGCCTCCTACTTTCCAACCAGGATAGCATAAGCCGATCGGTTGACGATGTCGCGACACAAATGCGTTTCCTTTACGTCATTTGAAGTAGCCAGGATTTGTGCGACGCAATGAATTGCCGCTGTGCCGCATTGTCGCTTGCGCGCGGTCGCAAGCTGCCGCTAACTGCGCAAGGCCCGAGATTCACACGCATATTGCCTCACAAGGAGTTCATGATGGATGTGCCTTCAATTTCGCGTGCAGCGCACGCGCCCGGGCGGGGGCGGGTGTACGACTCGATCGTCGACGCCATCGGCGACACGCCGATCGTGCGGCTGCGCCGATTGCCGCAGATGCACGGAGCGAATGCGACCATTCTCGCCAAGCTAGAATATTTCAATCCGGCCGCGAGCGTGAAGGACCGCATCGGTGCCGCGATGGTGATCGCGATGGAGAAGGCAGGCGTCATCAACGCCGACACCGTGCTGATCGAACCGACTTCCGGCAATACGGGCATTGCGCTGGCTTTTGTCGCGGCCTCGCGCGGCTACCGGCTGAAACTGGTGATGCCGGAATCGATGTCGATCGAGCGGCGCAAGATGCTCGCGTTCCTCGGCGCGGAGCTGGTGCTGACGCCCGCGGCGCAGGGCATGAAGGGAGCGATCGCAACTGCCGAGGAACTGGTGCGGACGACCCCGAACGCGGTCATGCCGCAACAGTTCAGGAACCTCGCAAATCCGGAAGTTCATCGCCGCACCACGGCGGAAGAGATCTGGAACGATACCGACGGCGGCATCGATTACTTCGTTGCCGGCGTCGGCACCGGCGGGACCATTACCGGCGTCGGCCAAGTGTTGAAACTGCGAAAGCCGTCGCTTCGGGTAGTGGCGGTCGAGCCGGAGGAAAGTCCGGTTCTGTCCGGCGGCCAGCATACGCCGCACAAGATCCAGGGCATTGGCGCCGGCTTCGTTCCCGATATCCTCGACCGGTCCGTGATTGACGAGATCGTGAAGGTCAACGGACCGACTGCCATCGAGACTTCGCGGGCGATGGCGCGTCACGAGGGGATCGCGGGCGGGATCTCCTCCGGCGCAGCGATTGCCGCGGCGCTGCAGATCGGCAAGCGACCGGAGGCCGCCGGCAAGACCATCCTGGCGATTGTGCCGTCATTCTCAGAACGCTATCTCTCGACCGCATTGTTCGAAGGAATCTGAAGATGGCGGATCAACCCAGACGGCCAAGAACGCTTGCGGATGCCAGGACCGAGGCGGAGGCGGCGTTCAAGAAGGTGACCACCAAGGTTGCGGAGGCGCCGCTGAAGAAGAGCGCCGCTCCCGGGATCAAGGAGCAGGTCACGTTGCGCATCGACCAGGACGTGCTCGAATATTTCCAGGAAGGCGGTCCCGGCTGGCAGGAGCGCATCAACCTCGTCCTGCGCAAGGCGGCGGGGAAGTAGGGCTTTCGCTGTGCAATCACTCTTGCCTCATGGTGAGAAGGCGCGTTGGCGCCGTCTCGAACCATGAGGCCTGTCGCTGCAGCGGTCGTTCTTTGAGACGCCCGCGGCCGGTGGGCGCCTCAGGACGGGACCGACAAAAAAGCCCGGCGTGGTGAGCCGGGCTTTTCTGACGAGATTGCTGTATCGAGTTACCGACGAATCATGCCGCCCATCATGCCGCCGACCACGCCGCCGATGAAGGCGGCGCCGCCAGGATCGGGACCGCGATGAGCAGGGGCGGGGGCGGGCGCGGGCGCCGCGCCACCACCGGTGGCAGCGCGTCGACGGGCCGGTCGATCGGAGCTCTCGTCGCCGGAGCTGGTGGTCGTGGTGGCTACGATCTCCGACAGCAGCGCCTTGTGCTGGAACTTGTTCAGGTAGCCGCTGGACGGATATCCGCGGGCCGCCTGCCAGCGTTTGATCACGGTGCGCGTCTCGTCATTGAACACGCCGGTCACCTTGGTGTCGAAGCCGATTCCGGTGAGGCGGCGCTGCACGTCGCGGCGCTGTCCCTTGTCCAGGCCGATCTGGTCTTCGGTAAGCTGGGTGGCGTCGTCCGTGAAAGTCGCGGGATCAACACCTGCCGTCAGGGTACGCGTCGCGGTGCCGTTCTTGGAGCCGTTCTTGTCCAGCGCCGCAATCCTCGCCAACGCCAGCGAGCGGAACTGACCGTTGGGGTAGGCGGTCAAGTAGGCGTTGAGCTCCTCCGCCTTGTTGGACTCTTTCGCGGAACGCCAGAACTCGAGCTCGACATCCGAGCCTGCCGAAGGCGAGGCAGCGGGTGCCGCCGTCGTGGCCGGCGCATTGCCGAGAGCCGCCACCGCGGTCGACGCGGGATTGAGATAGACGGTGCCGATCAGGTTGGTATGGCCCCAGGGCAACTGGCCCTTGCTGGTCTCTTCATTGACCTGGGCGCGCACCGCGGTCATCGCCTGCTGGATCTCGATGCCGGGCTGGGTGATGTGGGCGATCAGCGCGCGGGTGAAGGGGCTGTTGGTCCCTTCCTGGCCGTCGAGCGCGGTCTGGCCCGGGCCGGTCGCGAAGGCGATCAGCGTGCCCTCTGCGGATTTCATTTCGGCAAGTCCGGTCTGCACGTTGACGCTGCGCGTCGCCGAGTTCGACTTGATCTTCGCCGCAAACGGATTGTCGCGGCAGGCATCGAGAAACACGAGCTTGACCTTGGCGTCACCCATGGTCTGGTCGAGCGTCAGGTCGATATTGATCGCCGCGCCGAGCTTGACGTCCATTTCCGACTTGATGTCGGCATCAACCGGCAGCAGGTAGTTGGTACCGCTGATGGCAATGCCGTGACCGGCATAATAGAACACCGCGACGTCGGCGCCCTGCGCCTTCTTGCCGAAGTCGAGCAGCTTCTCCGTCATTTTGTCGCGGGTGAGGTTAGTTCCTTCGATCACCTCGAAACCGACATTGCGCAGCGTCGATGCCATCGACTTGGCGTCAATTGGCGGGTTCGGCAATTGCGGAACGGTCTTGTAGGCGCCGTTGCCGACGACGAAGGCAACCCGCCGGTCCGCTTTCGCAGCGCTGACCGACAACGCCATGCAGATCAGGGAAAGTATGATAGTGAAGTAGCGCATCGGAAATCCCCTGCAGAATCGAATTCAAGGCAGCAACAAAACCTGGTTCCAAGTTTACACGAAAAAGCCGCTTTTCGCGCTAGCAAAATCGGCCGAGATCCTGGCTCCGGTTACCGCCTTCGACGGCCAAACATGCATCCAGGGACGCCCAGCGGGCGTGATCTGGATCACGGTCGGCCTTCTTGATTGGTCTTTTGTGGCGCTTGACGGTTCACCGTGCGCGCAACTGGACGGGATTCGGCTGCTTCAGATTGAGAAGATTGCCGAAAAGGATCAGCGCCGCACCGAGTACCGTAAGCGTGTCGAGCCCCTCGGAATAGACGAGCCAGCCGACCGTCGCGGTCAGTGGAACTCTCAGGAAATCCATCGGCACGACCACGGTCGCATCGGCGTACCGCATCGCGCTGGCCAGGCAATAATGCGAAAAGGTCCCGCACAGCGCGATGACGATGACCCAGACCCAGATATGGGCGGAGGGCCAGATCCAGACGTACAGGGTTGGCAGCAATCCTGCGGTTGCCTGCACCACGAGCATCCAGAACAGCACGCGGAGGGCGCTCTCGGTGCGCGTCAAGGCTTTCATCAGCACCATCGAAATGCCGAAGCCAATGGCCGCGCCGAGCGCGATCAACTGGCCCCAGTCGATTTCGCCGGTCGCCGGCCGGACGATGATGACGACACCGACGAGGCCGAGAACGACGGCGGCGACCCTCCACGACGTCATGCGCTCGGAAAGGAAGCTGACCGCCAAAATCGCGGTCCAGATCGGCATGGTGAATTCGATCGCCACCACCTGGCCGATCGGTATCAACGTCAGCGCCAGGAACCAGCCGAGCTGGGCGATATAATGGATCAGATTGCGCGCGACGTGCTGCGGCAGCCGCGAGGTCTTCATCGCCGTCAGGCCGCCGGCACGGCGGATCATCGGGTACAGCAGGACCAGGCCCAAGATCGAACGCACTTCCATGACCTGGAAGACGTTCAACTCGCGCATGGCTTCCCGCCCCGCCACGGGCATGATCAGCATCAGGCTAAGCCAGCCGGCCATCCACAGGGCGGCCATCGGTTTGGACGAGGTCGGATTCATCGTTGTCGGCGCAGAGGAAAAGCCGGGCAGGGCAGGCCGGTATCGGCGACATCGGACGCGATTGCAACGGCCAAATCTGCTGATGCGGCAATGCGCTGGCGCGTGCTATGCGTCGACAATAATGATTAGGGAGAAACAGCTCATGCGCATCTTGCAACCCGCCGAATGGTCAAAGCCGCGAGGCTTTTCCCATGGCGTCGTCATCGACGGTCCGGGCCGCTGGGTTGTGCTCGCGGGTCAGACCGGGGGCGATGAGGCGGGCGAATACGCACCGGATCTCGCCGCCCAGGTCGCCTCCGCCTTGAAGCGTATCGCAACGCTCCTCGCCGAAGCCGGGGCAGGGCCCCAGCATATCGTTCGTCTGACCTGGTATCTGACCAGCCGTGCCGAATATGAAGCCGCCGGCGCCGGCATCGGCGCGGCCTGGAAGGAGACGCTGGGGAGAAATTTCCCGCCTTCGACCTTGCTCTACATCGACGGACTGGTCGATGCGCGGGCGAAGGTCGAGATCGAAGTCACGGCCTTCGTTCCAGCAATGTAGCCGCGGTCAATCCGGTAGCTCGACACGGCTCGATCGACTGCCGGCGCGCGGCTGTCTTGTCATCGTGACAGCGCGATGTTCGCGCCGCGGAATTGGCTGTCGGCCCGGATCGAAACGCTCTGCCTGTTGCCGCGCGTCGCCAGCGAAAGATTGGCATTGAACCCGGCTGCGCTGACCAGGACCTGGAAATTGCCGCCGCCGCCACGCCCCTGCAGCGTGCCGCCGATGTTGCGGCTGGATTCGGTCCAGTTGCCGGTGATCGTGTTGCCTTCCGCGGTGACATCGGCGGCAAGAAGGAATTTGTAGGCGTCGCTGGCGCAAGTCAGCGACATGCTCATGTTGGGGCCGCTGGGCGCATATCTGGCCCGGCAACGGATTCGCTCCGTCGAGCCGTCTTCGAGGCTTACCGTGCCGCTGCCGCTCCAGTTCCCTGCCATGCCCGCGAACGGACCCGACTGGGCCTCCGAGGAAGAACCTGAAATCGAGGCCAGAAACAAAACGGCGGCCGCGATGAGCGGCCGCCGGATCATGCCGACAACTGTGATTGGCTTATTGGCGCGCTGCTTCCCACCGGCCGCTGCACGGTATGCCCGCTGATGCACCATTCCACTTTCCCGATCCGGCGTTGCCATTGAGTTGACCGTTGGCATATGCACCGTTGATCGAAACCCGGACAAGGCCTTCACGTCCGATCGTCCCGGTCACGTCGGCGCCAGAGGCGGAAATCTTGCCGTCCGTTACCTTGAGTGTCGAGCTCGCGGTCGGTTCGCAGCTTCCAGTGTTCGTTCTTATGGTGACATGCCAGAGCCCGTCATATGGGCTTTCCGCAAACGCGGGAGAAGTGACCGAGGCGACGAGAATAGAAACGGCAAGAATCGATGCAATGCGGTCAAAGCGCATGAACTCAAAGTCCCCGTGTGTGTCTGATGCGTTCGCTTATTCCCATCAAATATGACAAAAATGTGCTGCGACGCAATAATGGAATTTTCTCCTTTGGGAACAAGCGCATAAAGGTTACTTCGATCCCCGCTTTCAGCCGCGGGACGTCGAGGTTCAAGGTTAATGCGACAGGCTGGGGGCCTGGGTCGCGAACTGTTCGTCCTGGGGCTTGGCGGGCAGGGAGTTGTGGGTGATGGCGTAATCGATCACTGCGGCGAGCAGTTTCTGGCCAAGGGGCGCCAGCGCGCGCTCCCACAGCTCGCGCGCCGACTCGCCCTTCTTCACAAAGCACCACTCCTGCGCCGCAATGGCGCCGGCGTCCATGCGATCGGCGAGGTGATAGATCGTCCCGCCGGCGATCGGATCGCCTTCCTTGATTGTCCATTCCACCGCTGCAATCCCGCGGTGACGGGGCAGGAGCGAGGGATGATAGCCGATGCCGCCAAGTCGGGCGGCGGCCAAGGCCTCCTTGCTGACTCGCGCGTGGCTGTGGGCGGTGACGATCAGGTCGGTGTTCGGGGCGATCTCGGACGCGACAACGAGTTTCGGATTGGCCTGGACCGTGACCTCGATGCCGGCGGCGCGCGCGGTCGCGGCGAGCCGGTCCTCGCTGTCGGCGACCACGACCCGAACCGGCTGCAAGCCGCGCTCCTTGAGCATGTTGAGGGTGGTCACGCCGAAATGGCGCGAGCCGACAAGGGTAATACGCATGGGTCCGGATTCCGTTTGGCGAGTACAGCGGCCCCGTCGATAACACGTCGGCCGGCGCTGTCACCCCCGCTGGGACACGGCGTACCTGTTATCAACAGAGGGGGGCGGGGCTCGGTGCTGAACCTTGGGCCGGTTATTTCCCTCAAAACGGCGCCAGCGGAGGGCCGAAGACATGCAGAGATGGCAGAAACTGATGTTGATGAGTGCGGCAAGCTCTGCGCTGCTCATCTATGAGATCACGACCGCGACGGAGGCGACGAGCCAGGCCCTTGCCGTCCTGCAATACGGCTTTCTCGCCTGCGCGCTGATCGGGCTTGTCGGCTCGCTCGTCATGTACGTTCAGCAAGAATGATACGGAAAGCCGTCGAGACCTGATCGCCAGTTTAGCCACCTCAGGCGCCCCTTACATTGCGTCGAGGCACGTGAGTTTGCTCCGGCGAATCATGTTTGCATTGCAAGGAAGGGCACGGCCTCACCTTTCGGGGGGTGGGGGCTGGTGGGGCGAGGCCGTGCAGGCCATTTAACATTGCCCGCCGGATCAATGCGCGGCGTCGAACTAGGTTCCGGGAGGCGATGAAAGTCATCTGCTCAAGAATATGGGCAGCGGTCTGATTGTTCTGTCCGTCCCGCGCCGCAAATCCGACGCTGGCCCACCAAGCATGGAGCTCCCCGGTTCAGGTTCACGTATCGCCGTCCGCGATCCTGCCTGCGATGACGCTCTCCAGCTCCGCGGCCATCTGACGGAGGTCGTCGGCCAGTTTGGCAAACGTTTCCCGCTTCGCTGTGTCGCCGGCGAGCATGCTGATCAGCGTGCAGTCTTCGGCATCGGTGCGGAGCTTTTCGAGCTTTTCCAGGAGATCTTTCATCGCCGGCGATCATGCACGACGCCGGGCGCCGGGAGCGTTCCGAAGTGCACACAAGAATGAAATACTCAGCAAAGCGAACTTTTCCGCGCCGAGCCCATATACCCGCACTTTTTCATGATGCGGACCAAGCCAGTGGGAGCCAGGCCGCATTCCTGCGGGCAGCGTACGTGAAACCAATGCCGGACTTTCTCCGTCGCCTCTGGCAAGCGGACGAACCCGCTCCGTCAACAGTCGCTGATTAGCGATCGCTCTGATCACTCCAGCATGGCCGAATTCGCTCGTATCCTGCAGGAGGAGCGCCGCAGGCACAGGCAGGATGCATGAACCGCCGACGCGGGACTTCGGCAGTGATCATCCCGCGTTCAAACGGCGCAACGCTGAATGCTGGCAAGTTCCGAGCAAGCAGCGGATTCCTTTTCCTTCACTGGTCAGCTATCCCCAAGCCGCAGGTCTGCTCTGGCTTCTGGCCCATTGCGAACAACGCGAGAGTCACCATCTCTCAATTCCGCATCGATCAGGGACTCGTTGCAGGGGGGGCTTGGAGGTCGCTGATCGTTCAAGCTCGGGCTTTTCCCGCTCATCGCGACCATGCCGGGGCGGCAATTTTTTGGGACATCGAACCATAAGCATGCGGAAGGCAATCGAACTGATCGTGGACGGCTATGTCCGGCTGCACAACCGCGGCGCTCTCGAAGAGCTGCGGATGCACCGGCGCAAAATGGCGGTCGAACTGAAGGGAAAGACCGGGTTTGATTACAGCAAGACCATCAACCAGATCGAAGATGAGATCGTGGTGATCGAGGCTGGCTTGAACAGGCTGGAGGCGGGGCAGGGCGTGGATTCACATCAGGGCAGTTCTCTTCAGGATTGAGCCGCAGAGGTATCGCATCCGGGCACAGGCACATCGTCGGACCTGAACCGTGCAGCGGGGACCCGTAGGCCAGCCGACCCTTTCTGCCGGCCATTGGTCGTGGATGACGGGTGTCGCCACGGACTGAAGAACTTCCGCTAACAGTCAGAATTACTTGGGAATCTCTGGGGCGCGGCGCCACTTTTCAGCCTCCGGCGCTATTGACCAGCAAGCTTCCGCCCCCTACACAGCGCGGGCTAAGCGAGCGCGTAGCTCAGACGGTAGAGCACGTGACTTTTAATCACGGGGTCCTGGGTTCGAGCCCCAGCGCGCTCACCATAATCATTACATAACGCAAGCTGTTACGCGAGATTAGAAGAGCATTTTGCTTTAGCTTCGGCGACCGCGAGGGTGCACACAGCAGCCATCGGCGGGGTGCTTCCCGAAGGAACAACTGATCCCGAACACGGCTTGTCTCATGGGCCGCGTCGTCCGCGCCCGCCGCCCCGGCGGCGATCCGATGCAGGAGGCAGATAATGTTCGAGACCGAAATCGAGCGCCAGATCCGCCGCGATACACTGATTTATAAGATATCGGTTGCCGGGTTGCTGACCGTCCTCACCGGATCGTTCTTCATGATCTTTGCGGCTTAGCGTCGGAACCCCGGGGGGCGACAATAGCGATTGACCCCGCTTGCGGCGGGGCTGGACAGCCGGATTGGCTGGACCATCGTCGACGAGCCTCCTCCCGGACTCGGAAGTTATTATGCGCTGGGGTCGCTGAACTATACGGAGCAGGCTCCCGTCGTGAAGCTGGAGTCCAGCGTCGTCACTGGCGTGCCCGAACCCTCCACATGGGCGATGATGATACTCGGCTTCGCTGGCCTCGGATTGGTGGCGTATCGGCGCAGGAAGATCGCACTCGGAGCTGCGTAATCTTGCAATCCCCAACTCTGGAGCGGCTTTCAGGGCTATGCACGACTCGCCCATCGGCATTGTGGTGGCTGTCCCGTGATGACCACTCACCGTCGGCGAGATGACGCGGACGGGCATCCGCGACGTGCTGATCTGACGTGCTGATCTAATGCGCCGACTATCACTGCAGCCGCTCGTTTGCGATGAAAGCCGACCACTGGCTTGAACACGTCGAACTGTCCGACATCGTGTGCAAGGCGTGCGGCATACGCGTCGCGGATGTGCGGCCGAAGTTTTTGCGGGAGAGCGGAGCTGCGGCGGATCATCGGCAGGCCGGCAGGGGCTGGGCTTGTTGCATAAGAGATCGAAACCGTCTTCGAGGGACCCCATACGGCTCCCTGCAGGCCTTCTGAGTCTGAAATTTCCGGCCGCTATCCCGGCGGAGTCGTCCAAACCAGTACCTGACCCGTCCGGTTCCGCGCGGAACCATTGTTCGCTTTGTCGCTTAACAAGTATCGGCGTGCTCCGACGCATCCTCTCGTGGTTCGAGATGATGGAGCGCGAGAGGCCGACATTGGGCAGATGGAGCAATGGCGGGGAACGGAGTGGAAATCGACTACTTGCGCCGTCGAATCGAGGACCAGATCGAGCTGATCGGAAAGCTCATCTGCGAGGACAAGAAGGCGGACCACGCCATGGGCGTACTGGACGCGCTCACGACGAGGCTGCTCAAAGAGCAAGCGCATCTTTCCGAGTCCATGCGATCGCGCTTTTCAGAGGAACCTTCATCGCACCCGCGCTTAGTTTGTAATGGAAAAGCCGTCCCCGGCAATGCTCAGAGCGTTGCGTCAAGCGCAGCTATACGGCCACCTGGTTGCCAGAAGTGACAGGCTCTACCACCCTGGCGGTAATCACCCGATCTGTGGCCTGCCGACTGCACAGGAGATGGTCAGATCGGGCTGGCTCATCGTGCGAGACGGCAGGTACGAAATAACGCCCGAGGGAATGACGGCCGCAGCAGCGGAACCCGACCGCAGCCGCTAAGTTCCGAGATGCACCGGCTTGCGCGATCTAGTTCCGCGGCCGGAACCATCTACATGTGCCGAAGTTAAGGTAACGGGCCACCCTATGCCCCCAGCCCAGTGGCCCAGGTACGGCCCTGCTCTCGCCATCCGGTGGGGAGCGGGGCCGTGCTTCGGCAGAATGTCGCTGATCCATTCGCGCAATCCGGTATACTGGCGCATGGATCTGCGGCTCAGTCGCGAACACCTCGTTCAAGCGGAGCGCCACATCGCGCTCAGCGACAAGGCTATTGCCCGGCAAATTCAGATCATTGATGAGCTGGAGGTCGGGGGCCATCCTACGGTTCTGGCTCTTGACTTGTTGGCTACCTTCCACGCCGCTCGAGCCATACACGTCGCTCACCGCGATCTCATTCGCAAGGAGCTGGAGCCGTAAGCTGGTGACCGGCAAGCACTCTCGCCGAAATCGCTGGGTGGATCGGCCAGTCCGAGATCCGCGCGGGCTGCATCGACGTCTGGTGCTTCGCCTACCCCGTCATTGGTTAGAAACTTGAGGCTCTGGCGCCCCGAGGCTGCAAGGTCAGCGCGTCGTTAATGTCGGTTCGGTCAGCTGATTTGGGTTGGTCGGCTCGCCCGCCGACCTCTGGGCGCCAGGTTCAGCACTTGGATCTTGCGTCTTTTCGTCTGCAGACAGCCGAGCGCGCATCGCCCTGGGGTAGGTGGAAGACGTGGCGCTCAGTCTGTCCGGCCGCGCGGCGGTGCGGCTTTTCGATGGAATCACCATCCGCTTAACGAACCCTCTTCATCTCGAATACGAGATAGATTGCGTCTTTCGACGCGAAAGCTCGGAGCTATGCTTTGCAAGGCCGTGCGCTGCCCCTCTAACTGACTCCGGCAGGTCGCCGCCCAAGCGCGTCGATCTCGCGCTTGCTCCAGCCGGAGAACCGACTGGACGAAACAATTTGTTGTCGTGGTTCGGTTATGCACGGACGCCTGGCCATGAGGGGCTGAGGCAGAAAGGGAGCCTGGTCATATGCACGATTTCAAAGCCGACCTGGAACGGATCCGGGCCGCATTTGTGGAAGAGCGTCGACGGATTGCCCGGTCCGCGATCACCGTCGCTGAGGCCCACAAGGCACCGCATCCGAGCACCAGCATGTGTGTGGACATTCGCGCACTGCAGGAAACGATTGAGGTAATCGATCGCGCGATCGCAGATGAGAATCGTCTGGCGCCGACAAGCTCGAAGCCGGTGATGGGTTAGCTCCGGCGAGTTGGGTCGCTCCTGGCAGCGTTCCCGCGCCGAGAGCGCGGTGTCAGCTTACGCTATTGATCTCGCTCGTGTGCGGGTCTGGCACACGCAAGCAGGCAAGCTATTGAATTGAATCCGCATTCGAGGCCAAAATCCCACGGAGTTTGCGAGTTTGACAATTTCCGAGCTTAGGGAAATCTGATTGCGGGTGCCGGAGGCCGTCACGAAAGGTTGTGGTCTCAACTGGGGCGAAACAAGATGAATTTTGGTCGGAAGCTATTGACGCTGGTTCTCCTTACCGCGACCGCCATTGCGATTCCTGGTGCCCTCGCACAGCCCGGAAGTGCCGGCGGCAGCATCGGGAATGACGAGAAATCCATTTCCGGCTCGCGCCTGGACTTGCCATCAACCGGTCCTGATCGATCGTCGCGCCGTGGCGATCCTGCCAATTGTACCGTCGCCGATCCGACCTCCACACCGCTTAATGTTCGGACATCGCCACATGGAAAGATCGTCGGGACCGTCGCCAACGGAGTGCGAGTCAGGGTCTTGGATGAGGCACGAGATGGTCGCGGCGAGCAATGGGCGTACATCGCCGACGCAGCCTCAAGGCCAGTCGGTTGGGTGTTCAAGGAATATCTTGCGTGCAGGTAGCCGACCGAACGGGTCGAAGCGAAATTGCTAGCCCTTCGGGACGCTGTTGTGAGCGTCCCTCTGGATCCTCACCGCACCTCTCGATGCACCTCGGACGGCACCGACTGCGTGGAGCGGGCAACCGTCGGCAATGTGACCGGACGCAGGCCGATCAGCTCCGCCGTCCGCACCGCGCTGTTGCGCCAGAAGTCGAACGAGTTGATGCGCGAAATCTCGAGGATCGCAATCGCGACCGCCGACAGGAACGGCAGGCTCTCCAGCACCAGCACCGCGGCGAAAATGTAGATCTCGTGGATCTGCTTGTAGCTGTTGGATGCGATCAGCACGCCGGCGCCGACGAGCAGCAGCACGCCGATGACGGCCTCCCAGAACGCCTGGAACTCGATCGACATGCTCGACAGGCCGCCCTTGGAGGTGCGCGCAAAGGCGAGGTGTTCGGTGATCAGGCCCTGCGCGACGGCGCGCGAAACCGTCCACTGCACGCTCATCGCGGCGACCATGGCGCCCAGCATCTGGCCGGTCTTCACGGGCACGCGCAGGCGATACATCGCCAGGAAGTGGATGAGCGAGACCAGGAAGGCAGCGATGATCGGCAGCGTGAGGATCTGGTCGGGAATGGCAATGTCGGCGAACGCCACGATCGGGACCCAGACGAGGTTCAACAGCGCGACCAGGACGCCGAGGCTCTCGGCGCCAAGCCAGTTGAGCCAGCCCAGCGAATATTCGCGCTTCTGATCCGAGGTGAGACGGCTCGCGCCTGGCAGGAAACGCCGCCAGTGCTTCTTGACGATCTGGAAGCCGCCATAGGCCCAGCGATGGCGTTGCTTCTTGAACGCCTCATAGGTGTCGGGCAACAGCCCCTGGCCGTAGCGATGGTTGGTGTAGTGGGTGACCCAGCCGAGCTCCTGGATCGCAAGGCCGAGATCGCTATCCTCGCAGATCGTGTCGCTGGACCAGCCGCCCGCCATGTCCATGGCCGAGCGCCGGATCAGGCACATGGTGCCGTGCACGATGATGGCGTTGCATTCGTTGCGCTGCACCATTCCAATATCGAAGAAGCCGGCATATTCCCCGTTCATGATGTAGTGCATGATCGAGGTGTCTTCGTCCCGATGATCCTGCGGCGCCTGCACGAGACCCACGCGGGGATCGGCGAAGGCAGGCACGAGGTCCTTCAGCCAGTCCGGATCGACAACATAGTCGGCGTCGAGGATGCCGATGATTTCGGCATCCGCCGCCGTGCGGTCCATGGCGATGCGCAGCGCGCCGGCCTTGAAGCCCTGAACCTTCTCGGCGTGGATGAACTTGAAGCGCTCGCCAAGCGCGCGACAGTGATCCTGGATCGGCTGCCAGAACGCCGGATCGGGCGTGTTGTTGATAATGACCACGCATTCGTAGTTCGGGTAGTCGAGCCGGGCCAGCGCGTCGAGCGTCTGCTTGAGCATGTCGACCGGCTCGTAATAGGCGGGAATGTGGATAGAGACCTTCGGGAAGTAGCCGGATTCGGCGATGGCGGCCTTTTCCTTGGTCAGCAGGCGGCGGGTCGGCCGGCCGAGCGCCACGGCTGCGATCTCCTCGACCCGAGCCATTGCGATCGCAACCAGAGGCACCAGGAGGATCAGGCCGAGGGTGAGTGCAAAGGCCGAGCCGAATAAGAAGTAGTGCCCGTTCCAATAGGCGAATATCGTCGCGATCCAGGCGCCGACGCCGTTGGCGGCACCTGACAGCAGGAACGCCTGGCGCGGGGTCGGCTGCGGCAGGCGCAGAATAGGCAATGAGACCAGGAAGCCGACAAGCAGCGCGATGGCGGCGAGCTTCCAGTAATCCTGGTTCACCGCCGGTCCGGTCCAGGAAAACTTCGGCTCGCGCGCGGCGTTCAGAAAGCCCCAATACGGGCCGACGCCGCCTTCAAAAAACTTCCAGGGCTGGTCGATCGCCTCGACGATGTTGTACTCCATGCCGATCGCTTCGGCGCGGCTGACGAAGTTGCGCAGGGTCAGGGTCTGCTCGAACGGACCGGGGTTGGCGGCCTTGAGATTATACCCGGCGCTCGGCCAGCCGAATTCGGCGATCACGATGCGCTTGCCAGGAAAGGCGTCACGCAGCTTCTGATAGATGATCATCGCCTGATCGACGGCTTTCTTCTCCGAAAAGCCTTCCCAGTAAGGAAGAATATGGGCGGCGATGAAATCGACTGATGAAGCGAGGCTAGGGCGATTTTGCTCGGCAGCTTGTACAGAGTCGTCTTGCCAAATATTCCAGATCTCGCCGGTGGTGACAGGGATGCTCACCTGACGTTTGACTTGCTTGATCAGCTCGATGAGGTGATCGACCTTCAGTTCTCCGCGATACTGAGTCTCGTTACCGACTACAATGCCGATCACATTGCTGTTGCGGCGGGCGAGTTCGATCGCGGATTTGATCTCGCGCTGGTTGCGCTCCTCGTCCTTGTCGATCCACGCGCCCACCGTCACTTTCAGTCCGAATTCGGCGGCGATCGCCGGCACCAGTTCGTTACCTTCCGTCGAGGAGTACGAGCGGATGGCACGCGTCATGGTCGAGAGTTTTTTTAGATCGGCCCGAATCCTCTCGGGGTCGACGATGCTGTCGACGACGTGGCCTGGTTCAAACGGCGTATAGGAGGCGCTCTGTAGCTTACCGGTGAAATCGGGGGCGTCGACCTTCTCGCGCAGGGCTCCCCATATGCCCGCGTGAAGCGCGGACACAAGCAACAAAACGGCGACGACGGCGCGCATCGCAACAAGACCATGTGGGGCTTAGAGGGCAGGGAAACGGATCCGACCCCGAGATCCGACCAAGTCGGCGGCAAGAACGACCATATCTGTGCAGCGCCTGTTAACAATGGGTATGACGCCATGGCGTTTTAAGGGCGCTGCAACCGCCGCCGCAAAAAATACGGGATCGTTTCTGAACGCAGTCTGACTATTTGGACGGCGGCTGGGCCGGGGCCGCTGCGGCAGCGGGTGCCGCGGGAGCCGGCGCGGCGGCACCGGGGGCGGGCGCCTGCGCCGCAGTCGTTTGCGGCTGTGCTGCCGGGTTGATCCAGCAGGCATGGACGCGGCTGGTCAGGCTGTCCGGCACCTTGTTGTCTATCTGCGTCGCGAAACGGGTGAGACACCGGAACGTCGCCTGGATGTGGCCGCCGGGGCAGCCGAAACGATCATAAAGGTCGAGGTGGCGGAAGGCAGTGTCGAGATCGTCGCGCCAGACCAGGACGACGACCCTGCGGCCGATCCACACGCATTCCGGGTTGCCGGCCGGCCCGTTGATGGCCTGGGCGGCCTCGGCGAACTCATCGGTCCGGCGCTGGTTCTGGGCGGCGGTGTCCTTGGAGGCGTCGGCGGGTGCGGCGGCGGGCTTGCCGTCCTGGGCGCGGAGATCGCCGCTCTGTGCGATGGCGCTTCCGATACCGAGGAGAATGGCAAAAGAGGGAACGGCGAGATGCCGTAGGATTACATTTGGTAACTGAACGAGCCGTCGACCCATAAATTCCCCGATTTGTTGCTGGCCGCCGCGAGGTGCGGACGCGCCGGTCATGGCGCCCAAATAGGTCTCCAATGCGGCGGAAACGTCGCGCAGAATCCCATGACTTGGATTTGAGATTTTGTCCAGCAAAGTCACTGCGCTATCTGGTGGTCGAAGAGCCGCAGGCCCGCCCAGGGCTCGGCAAGTGGTAGATTGGAAGCTGCAGCCCCTTGGCAGATGGCCAAGGACCGGGTAATCGACGGACCCTTCGCGGAGGACGGAACCGATTTCACTTCGTACGCCACTGGCGCTGCTGCTCATCTCGCTGGGTGCGATTGCTGCCTTGTGGTGGTGGCTGGCCACGCCAATCACGCTGTCGCGCGCGCCAATCGACCCCAGCGCCAAGCTGCAATGCGTTTCCTACGCGCCATTCCGCGGCGACCAGACGCCGCTGGATCCGACCACGCATATCGATGTCGGACAGATCGAGCAGGATCTCAAGCAACTCGTCCAGATTACCGATTGCGTGCGGACCTACTCGATCGAGAACGGGCTCGACCAGGTCCCCTCGGTCGCGGCCAAAGTCGGGCTCAAGGTGATCCAGGGCATCTGGCTCGGCAGCGATCGTTTCAAGAACCTGGCCCAGGTCGCGGTCGCGGTCGATTTGACCAAGGATTATCCGGGCACCATCACCTCGCTGGTGGTCGGCAATGAGGTGCTGCTCCGTGGGGAGATGACGGCGTCCGATCTCGCCGCGATCATCCGCTCGGTGAAGGCCCAGGTCGCCGTTCCTGTCACCTATGCCGATGTCTGGGAATACTGGCTGAAGAACCGTGAGATCTACGACGCGGTCGACTTCGTCACGATTCACATCCTGCCTTACTGGGAGGATTTTCCGATCCGGGCGAAATTCGCATCCGCCCACGTCAATTCGATCCGCCAGCGCATGGCGGTGGCCTTTCCCGGCAAGGAGATCCTGATCGGGGAGACCGGCTGGCCGAGCGAGGGGCGGATGCGCGAGGGCGCGCTGCCGTCGCGCGCCAACCAGGCGCGCGTGGTGTCTGAAATCCTCAGCCTGGCGAAGGCGCAGAACTTCCGCGTCAACCTGATCGAGGCCTATGACCAGCCCTGGAAGCGTCAGCTCGAGGGCACGGTCGGCGGTTATTGGGGCTTTATCGATTCGGTACATCGAACCTTGAAATATCCGCCGAACCAGGCGATCACCAATTATCCGCTCTGGAAGTGGTACATGGGTGCTGGCATGGGTCTGAGCGTGCTGGTATTTGGCGCCGCGCTTCTGACCCTGCGCCGCAGGCCCTGGACGCCGCGTTTCACCTCATGGCTGGGCGTCGGGATTGCGGCGACGAGCGCCGGCATGCTGCTCGGTATTGCCGCGGACAAGATGTATTATGAGAGCTACGGCTTCGGCGGCTGGCTGCAATGGGGCGCGTTGCTCGCGGCCGGCATTGCCTCGCCCTTGCTCTGCGCCAATGCCCTGATGTCGGGGCGCGGCCTGCCGACGTTCCTCGACCTGCTTGGCCCGCGCAACGGCAAAACACGGCCGTTACTTGCGATCCTGCTCGCGTTCACGCTCGCGGTCACCGCGCTGATCGCCTCGGAGACCGTGCTCGGGTTCGTTTTCGATCCGCGCTACCGCGACTTCCCCTTCGCCTCGCTGACCATGGCGGTGGTGCCGTTTGCGCTGTTGCTGGTGAATCGGCCGCAGACCGGCACGCGTCCGATGGCGGAAGCCGTGTTCGCGGGTCTGTTGACGATCTCGGCGCTCTACACGCTGTACAACGAGGGCCGCGACAACTGGCAGTCGCTGTGGACCTGCGCGGTCTATCTGTTGTTCGCGTTCACGCTGTGGCGGGCGCGGGTCGAGCAAATCCAAGAATAAGCAGCCCGATCGCAATACCCGATAGGGCAATGTTGTAGAGTACGATCCCGAGCCCGGCGGCGACCACGCCGCCGGTCAGAAGAACGATCGAAGGCCGCATCACGTGCAGCGCCGCAATGACGAGCGCGACGATGCCGAATACCGAGTTCTTGAACAACACCGTCGAGACCGAGCGCGCCTTGCAGATGGCGGTCTGCAGACCTGCATCGCAGGCCAGCGCGACCTGGGAGAACTCGATGGCGAGATAGCGCAGGTAAAGCGCGTAGCCGACGGTGAGAAAACCGACGATCAACAGGAACTGGACCTGATAGGGCGTCAGCCGGAAGGGGGTCTTTTTCATGCGCGCAATATGGTCGGGAATGTCTGGGCGGGCAACCCGGCAAAAGAGACTGCCGAACTGGATGAGTTCGCCGCGGCAACGCTCTGACAAGGCACAAGTTTTTTCGCCTGGCTACCTCCGGCCGAAGAATGAGGAGAGCGTCGAAGGCGGCTCCGGCTTCGCCGGGGGCGGGTCTTCGCTCTTCGGCCGTTTGGCCGATGTCCGACGCTGCTGGTTGGCCGACGACTTCGCGGCGCTGGGCTGCGGCTTCTCCTCGGTCTTCATCGCAAGCCGCTGGCCGTCAAAGACAGTGGTCTCGCAGCCCCGCTCGCTCTCGGCCAATGTGGCGCAGATCTTCGCTGCCGCGGCGGCGTCCAAGAGAGGACCTGCACCCAGCCGAAGCTGCATGCCAAGACCGGACTGGCTCTCCCGGACCATGATGATCGGGTGCAGCGGTGCGAGATCCGGGTTTGCCTTGACCAGGCCGCGCCACAGCGCTCGCAACCCGCCGACGGAATTGGCGCTGCCAAGATCGACGGCAAACTCGGTTCGCTGCACCGGGATCTTGGGCAGATCCGCCTGTGCGGCTTGTGCCGGCTCAGGCTCGTTGACGGCCGGGCTGGCGGCGGTCTCGGCGGGAGGCGCCGTCTCGGTCTTGGCCTTTGCAGCTTTCTCCGGCTGTACCAGCTTCGTCGCCGCCGGGTCGGGTGGGGACATGATTGATTTGGACGAGACGAGCGAGTTCGAAGCGGCAGGTGCGGTTGCGACTGGTAGCGGCGAAGTGGTCGCTTGCTCGGCCGGGCCGGTCTCGGCACGCGGCTTTTCCGCTGCAGGCGTGGATGCGACCGGCGCGACGGCAGGCGCAGCGGTCTGAGGAGCAGGCGACGGCGGCGCAGATGAGGGGTCGGAGATCGCCATCTGTGGTCTTGATGCGCCGAGCGGAGTCGATGCCGCGCTCTGCTTGGCGATGGTCCCGGTGACGGAATCGAGTCCCTGCTCGAGCACGGTGACGCGCGTATAGAGCCGATCGCGATCGTTGTTCAACGTCTCGATCGCGGTAGCCAGCCGGCGGGCTTCGTTCTGGGTTTCGCGGGCAAGCTGCTGGATCTGTTGCGCCTGCCGCGCGAGATCGGCGGCAGCGGCCTGCTCGCGGCGCCAGCCGAGCTGGGCCTGGTTGGTCATCACGGCGATCACGATGGCGCCGACGGCCGCGAAGCCCCAGGTGCCAAGCCGCCACATCAGGCGGCGATCGAACTCGTTCTCCTCAGCGAGGAAGCCGGAGAAAAGCCCGCCGGTATTCTCCAAGGTGCCGGCCTGTGGGTCGGAATCCTTTGCCATCCAAAATGCCCAGCCCTGTCAGGCTCCCCGAATCAATTAGGGAACTTTAACAGGAAATGCGGCGACGACTTGAATCCCCGGCGTTTGCGAGGAGGCAAAAAGGCTTTATGACGGCACCAGACGCCAGCCGCGGCGAAAGCCAAAGATCGGCTGACGATCAGCCAAGGTATCAGGCGAAGGATTCAGGCCAAGGGTCAGGTTGAGTATTCGGATGACCGCTCGCTCAAGTCTCACGATCGTTCTCGCAGCCGGCGAGGGTACGCGCATGCGGTCGAGCCTTCCGAAGGTGCTGCACCCCGTCGCCGGCCAGCCGCTGCTCGCGCATGTCCTGGCGGCCGCGCCGCAGGGCGCTGGCGCTTCGCTTGCAGTGGTGATCGGTCCGGACCATGGCGCCGTTACCGCCGAAGTGAAGCGTATCAGGCCGGACGCGGCCACGTTCGTCCAGCAGGAGCGACTTGGGACCGCACATGCCGTGCTTGCGGCGCGCGAGGCGATCGAGCGCGGAGTCGATGACCTTCTCGTCGCCTTCGGCGACACGCCGCTGATTTCCGCCGAGACCTTCGAGCGCCTGCGGTCGCCGCTCAAGCAAGGCGCGGCGCTCGCGGTGCTTGGCTTCCGTGCAGCCGATCCGACCGGATACGGCCGACTCGTCGTTCAGGATGACCGGCTGGTTGCGATCCGCGAGCAGGCCGATGCCAGCGCGGAGGAGCGCAAGATCACGCTGTGCAATGCCGGCGTCATGGCCTTCGATGGGCGTAAGGCGCTGGCGATTCTCAAGAAGATCGGCAGCGCCAATGCCAAAGGCGAGTATTATCTGACGGACGCGGTTGGCATCGTCCGCGAGCAGGGATTAGAGGCCGTGGTGATCGAAACCAGCGAAGACGAAGTGCGCGGCATCAACACCAAGGCGCAGCTTGCGGAGGCAGAGGCCGTGATGCAGGACAAGCTGCGGAAGGCTGCCATGGAGGCAGGCGTGACGCTGATCGCGCCGGAGACCGTCTATCTTGCCGCCGACACCAGCTTCGGCAAGGACGTGACCATCGAGCCGTTCGTCGTGATCGGCCCTCGCGTGTCGATCGGCGACGGCGCCGTGATCCATTCCTTCTCGCATATCGTCGAAGCAACGATCGGGAAGAACGCGTCCGTGGGTCCCTATGCGCGGTTGCGGCCGGGCACCTCGCTCGGCGAGGGTGCCCGCATCGGCAATTTCGTGGAGACCAAGGCGGCAACGTTGGAGGCCGGCGTCAAGGTCAACCATCTCTCCTACATCGGAGACGCGAGCGTCGGCGCCAATTCCAACATTGGGGCCGGCACCATTACCTGCAACTACGATGGCTTCTCAAAGCATCGGACGACAATCGGGAAGGGCGCGTTCGTCGGCACCAACTCCTCGCTGGTAGCGCCGGTGACGATCGGCGACGGTGCCTATATCGGCTCGGGTTCCGTCATCACCCGCGACGTACCTGACGACGCGATGGCGCTGGAGCGCAATCAGCAAACCATCCGCGAGGGTGGAGCGGCCCGCTATCGAGAGATAAAGACACGCGGCAAGAAATCAAAATCGTGATCGAGAGCAGCTCGCGCGCAGGGCGCCATCAATCGTCGGACAGGTCCGTGAAGAGCGATCGCGTCAGGCGCGTCCCACGCCGGTGGGCGAGTTGTCGCCGCGGCTCCTTGACCTTGCGCTTCGCCTGGGAGGCATCGGACTCCTTGGCGCGCATCGGCGGCGGCCAATGGGCCAGACGCAGATTCGCCTTTTCGCTTTCCAGGGCAGCTGCGTCTTCCTTCTCTTCGGATTCGGTCATGGCCAGTTCTCCTCGAGATCGGTCATCGTGCGGGAAATCGGTTGAGGGCGGGTTAAGTCCGGCGGCTGAAATCGACGAATTGCCGGTAAGACGGCACGGGGGCCGAGTTAACCAGTCTCACTGGATGCGCCATTTTACCCTGTCGCAATCCGCAATAATTATTGAGTATCTGGACTCTCGCCAATTTAGTTAAGGAATGCGCGCGTCGTTTTGATCGCTTTTCGACGAATTGAAGGAATTGATCCGCATGTGCGGAATTGTCGGCATTCTTGGACGAGCTCCGGTCGCTGAGCAGCTTGTTGATTCGCTCAAGCGACTCGAATACCGCGGCTACGACTCGGCCGGAGTCGCCACGATCGAGGGCGACCACCTGGAGCGTTGCCGTGCTGAGGGCAAGCTCAAGAATCTCGAGGCGCGGCTGCGGGCCGCGCCACTGAACGGCCACACCGGGATCGGGCACACGCGTTGGGCAACCCATGGCAAGCCGACCGAGCACAATGCTCATCCGCATGCGACGGAAAACGTCGCCGTCGTCCACAACGGCATCATCGAGAATTTTCGCGAGCTGAGGATGGAGCTCGAAAAGCAGGGCGCGATGTTCGCCAGCGAGACCGACAGCGAGGTCGTTGCGCATCTCGTCAACTCGTATCTGCTCAAGGGCTGCTCGCCGGAGGAAGCGGTCGAGGCGTCGCTGCCGCGGCTGCGCGGCGCATTTGCGCTGGCCTTCCTGTTCAAGGGCCATGAAGATCTCTTGATCGGTGCCCGCAAGGGCTCGCCGCTGGCGATCGGCTATGGCGACGGCGAGATGTATCTCGGCTCGGATGCGATCGCGCTTGCGCCCTTCACCGACACCATCAGCTATCTCGAGGACGGCGACTGGGCCGTGCTGTCGCGCGAGAAGGGTGTGATCCATGACGCGCGCGGCGCAGTCGTCCATCGCGAGGTGCTGAAATCGGGTGCATCGTCCTTCCTGATCGACAAGGCCAATTACCGGCACTTCATGGCGAAGGAGATCCACGAGCAGCCGGAAGTGGTCGGCCATACGCTGGCGCGCTATGTCGACATGGCCGCCGAACGCGTATCGATCCCGGTGAAGTTGCCGTTCGACTTCAAGGACATCCAGCGGATTTCGATCACGGCCTGCGGCACCGCGAGCTATGCCGGTTATGTCGCCAAGTACTGGTTCGAGCGTCTCGCCCGGGTGCCTGTCGAGATCGACGTCGCTTCCGAGTTCCGCTATCGCGAGGCGCCGCTGCGCAGAGGAGATCTCGCGATCTTCATCTCGCAATCGGGCGAGACCGCCGACACGCTGGCGGCCCTGCGGTACGCCAAGGCGGAGGGCATGCACACCGTCTCCGTCGTCAACGTGCCGACCTCGACGATAGCGCGCGAGAGCGAGACCGTGCTGCAGACGCTGGCGGGTCCCGAAATCGGCGTCGCCTCGACCAAGGCCTTCACCTGCCAGCTCATGGTACTGGCCGCGCTTGCGGTTGCCGCCGGCAAAGCGCGCGGCGAATTGTCCGATGCGGACGAGGCCAAGCTCGTCCATGGCCTGATCGAGATTCCGCGCCTGATCGCGGCCGCGCTGACGACCGAGCCGCAGATCGAAAAACTCGCGCGCGAGATCGCCAAATCCCGTGACGTGCTTTATCTCGGCCGCGGCACCAGCTACCCGCTCGCGTTGGAGGGCGCGCTCAAGCTCAAGGAAATCTCCTACATCCACGCGGAAGCCTATGCCGCCGGCGAGCTCAAGCACGGGCCGATCGCGCTGATCGACGAGAATATGCCGGTCGTGGTGATCGCGCCGTTCGACCGGGTCTTCGAAAAGACCGTATCGAACATGCAGGAAGTCGCGGCGCGGGGCGGCAAGATCATTCTGATGACGGATGCCAAGGGCGTGGCCGAGGCGACCGTCGATTCCCTCGTCACCATTGTGCTGCCGGATATGGCGGCGACCTTCACGCCGATGGTTTATGCCATTCCGGTACAGCTCCTTGCCTACCACACCGCCGTGGTCATGGGCACCGACGTGGACCAGCCGCGCAACCTCGCGAAGTCG
The DNA here is from genome assembly GCF_016213215.1 of Bradyrhizobium sp. Classification (GTDB taxonomy): domain Bacteria; phylum Pseudomonadota; class Alphaproteobacteria; order Rhizobiales; family Xanthobacteraceae; genus Bradyrhizobium. The sequence continues at coordinate 36,033 of NZ_JACRAW010000152.1, forward strand.
GTGACCGTCGAATAGGCACGCCGGCAGGTTTCGTCACTTCGTGATCTTCAAAAATCTGCTAGAAGATCATAGGTGAAGGTGCCTAGATCGACCTGGAACCCGAATGACCGACGAGAACTTTCCACCCGCGCCTCCAGCAGATTTGCCGCCGGAAACTCATACCGGCCTGATGGGCAGATTCCGCAATTACTTCCTGACAGGTCTCGTCGTCACCGGCCCGATCGCGATCACGATCTACCTGATCTGGTGGTTCGTCACCTGGGTCGACGGTTTGGTGCGGCCCTTTGTTCCCCAGGCGTACCGGCCGGAGACGTATCTGCCCTTCTCAGTGCCGGGGTCCGGATTGGTGGTCGCCGTCATCGCCCTGACGCTGCTTGGCTTCCTTGCCGCCAACCTGATCGGACGCACGCTGGTCGATGTCGGAGAGAGGCTGCTCGGCCGCATCCCGGCGGTGCGCGCAATTTATCGTGGCCTGAAGCAGGTCTTCGAGACGCTGTTTTCGGGGAAGGGTTCGAGCTTTCGCCGGGTGGGGTTGGTCGAGTTCCCCTCGCCGGGCATGTGGTCGATCGTGCTGATCTCGCAGTCGCCGAGCGCCGATGTCGCCAAGAGCCTGCCGGGAGAGGAGGAGCACATCTCCGTGTTTTTGCCGTGCTCTCCGAACCCGACCACGGGCTTTTTCTTCTACGTGCCGAAGAGCAAGATCATCGAGGTCGATCTGACCGCCGAGGACGCCGCGACGCTGATCATGTCGGCCGGCGTGGTGCAGCCGGGCGCGGTTGACCCGAAGAAGGTCGCGGCCCTTGCCGGCGTGGCGAATGCCGCCCGCATTGCCAACACTCCGGCCCTGAACCCCGAGCCCGCGAAAGTGGACTGACGGGCGCTCCAAGGGGGGCTCCAAGTCTGCTACGATTCCAGTCGAGCAAGGGCGCGCAAGTCGCGTCGATCATCGAAGCTGGAGTTCACCATGCCTCCCAGTATTGCGATCCTGGCCCCTGGCGCCATGGGCAGCGCCGTCGCCCGCAGGCTGAGCGAGCATGGCGTGCGCGTGCTGACATCGCTTAAGGGCCGCAGCGATGCGACGGCCAAGCGCGCCGCTGAAGCCGGCATGATCGCGGCTGAGGATTCCGAACTGGCCGGCGCTGACATCATCCTTTCCATCGTGCCCCCGGGTCAGGCCGTCGCACTTGCCGAACGACTCGCCGCGCTGATCGCCGGGACCGGGAAGAAACCGGTGGTCATCGACTGCAATGCAGTCAATGTGGAGACGGTCCTCGGCATCGAAAGGATCATCGCTGCCGCCGGCGCACGCTTTGTCGATGGCGGAATCATCGGCTTTCCGCCCAGGCCCGGCAGCACAGGACCGGCGTTCCATGTCTCCGGCGAGCATGCGCGCGAAGCTCTGGCGCTGAACCAGTTCGGTCTGGACCTGAGCATCATCGATGGGCCGGTCGGCGCGGCGTCTGCACTCAAGATGTCCTACGCCGGAATCGTGAAGGGACTGGCCGGCATCGGGGCGGCGATGGTGCTCGCTGCCACGCGTGCCGGGGCCGCCGACGCCTTGCGCGATGAACTCGCGTTGAGCCAACCGGCCATCCTCGCCCGACTTGCCATTGCACTTCCGGACATGATCCCGAAGTCCTACCGTTGGGTTGCCGAAATGAAGGAGATCGCGGGGTTCCTGGGACCCGATCATCCGGCCAGTCTCATCTATGAAGGCTTCGCGCGGCTGTTCGATTACCTCGCCCAGGATGCCAGCGGCGAGGGAGCGGAGGCCGCGCGGCTCAAGGCATTTGCTGCCAGCATCGCACAGAAAAAGGCCTAGCCTGCGCCGATCAGCGGAATCGCTTCGTCGCGCTCGAATAGATAGAGCAGGCAGCGCAGCGCCTCGCCGCGCTCGCCCTCCAGTCTCGGGTTCTCCCTCATGACACGCAGGGCCTCGTCGCGGGCCTGTGTAATGAGCTGGGCATGGACATCGGAACGAGCGATGCGATAACCGGGCAGTCCGCTCTGACGCACGCCGAGCACGTCGCCTTCACCGCGCAGGCGCAAATCTTCCTCCGCGATCCTGAAGCCGTCGGTCGTCTCCCGGATCACCGCCAGGCGCGCCTTGGACATTTCGCTGAGCGACTCGCGATACAACAGCAGGCAGGTGGACGCTTCCGAGCCGCGGCCGATGCGACCGCGGAGCTGGTGCAGCTGTGCAAGGCCGAAGCGCTCGGCGTTCTCGATCACCATGATGGTGGCGGCGGGCACATCGACGCCGACCTCGACCACGGTGGTGGCCACAAGAAGCCCGATCTCGCCGGATGCGAATTCCGCCATCACGCGGTCCTTGTCGGCGCCCTTCATCTTGCCGTGGACGAGGCCGACCTTGTCGCCGAAGCGCTCCTGCAGGCTTTTGAAGCGCGCTTCCGCGTCGGTCAGGTTGACCATGTCGGATTCCTCGACCAGCGGGCAGATCCAGTAGACGCGTTTGCCGGAGGTGAGCGCGCGCCCGACCGCGTCCATCACCTCGCTCAGGCGGCTGTCGGGCACCGCGCGGGTATCGATCGGCTGGCGGCCCGCCGGCTTCTCGCGCAGTTCGGAAACGTCCATATCGCCGAAATAGGTCAGAACGAGCGTGCGCGGGATCGGGGTGGCGCTCAGGACCAGCACGTCGACCGCTTCGCCTTTCGAGGTTAGCGCAAGGCGCTCGCGCACGCCGAAGCGATGCTGTTCGTCGACCACGGCGAGCGCCAGCGCCTTGAAGGTCACATCGTCCTGGATCAGCGCGTGGGTGCCAACGAGCAGATCGATCTTTCCCTCGAACAGCCGGGCAAGGATGTCGCGCCGCTCCTTGCCTTTCTCGCGGCCGGTGAGGATGGCGACGCGAAGGCCGGCGCGTTCGGCGAGCGGGGCAATGGTCTTGATATGCTGGCGCGCCAGGATCTCGGTTGGGGCCATCAGGGCCGCCTGCCTGCCGACTTCCGCCACGGCCGCCGCCGCGAGCAGCGCCACCACGGTCTTGCCCGAGCCGACGTCGCCCTGCAGCAGGCGCAACATGCGGATCGGCTGGCGCAAATCTTCCGCAATCGCCGCAGCGGCCGTCCGCTGCGAAGGCGTGAGCGCGTACGGCAAGGCGTCGATGATCTTGTTGCGCAGATGCCCATCGCCGGCGTGGCGGTCGCCGGCGGGCCGGCGCAATTGCGCCCGCACCAGCGCCAGTGCCAGCTGACCGGCCAGGAGTTCGTCAAAGGCAAGGCGCGACCAGAACGGTTGATCGGGCAGGATGTCCGTCAGCTCGATGGGTACATGCACGCGGTTCAGCGCGTCCGTAAACGGCGGAAAGTGGCAGCGGCGCAGGATTTCCGGGCAGGTCCATTCCGGCAGCGCCGGCAGCTTCTGAATCGCCTGGGAGATCGCCCGGCGCAGTGAGCCGAGCGCGAGTCCTTCCGTAAGGGGATAGACGGGATCGATGCCGGAAAGCTTCGCCATCCCGGCCTCGTCGACCACCCGATCGGGATGCACGATTTGAGGAATGCCGTCATAAATCTGCAGCGTACCGGAGACGTAGCGCGTTTCACTGACCGGCAGGAGCTTCTCCACATAGCCCGGCTTGGCGCGGAAGAAGGTGAAAACCACGTCCCCGGTATCGTCGCTGGCGTAGACGAGGTAGGGCGCACGCGAATTGCGCGGCGGAGGCGGACGGTGACGGTCGATCGTCACCTCCAGGGTCACCACCGTGCCCGGAACCGCGTCGCGGATTTTGGGCCGTGCCCGGCGGTCGATGACGTTGGTCGGCAGGTGCAACAGCAGATCGACCACACGAGGCGTCTCGCTGCGATCGAGGAGATAGCGCAGCAGCTTGTCCTGCTTGGGCCCGACGCCGGACAGGCTCGTTACCGGGGCAAAAAGCGGATTGAGCAGAGCAGGGCGCATCCAGTCTCTCGTCGCGCAACACTTGTCATGCGCGGGCCTGAACCCGCGCGTCCATCTTTCAATGACGATGGATTGCCGGGTCAAGCCCGGCAATGACGATCCCGGTCAAATCGGAACAAGAAGGGCTGACATCGGCAACCGCGGCCGCTATATGAACCCGCCCGGCACGTCCGGGCTTTCGGCGTTTGAACTGGAATTTCCCAATGACTGGAACGACTCGATCGAGCGGCGGGTTGGATGAGCGTCGCAAGCGGCTCCTGTTTCGCTGCTGGCGGCGGGGCACCCGCGAAATGGATCTGATCCTCGGCAGCTTTGCGGACGTGGAAATCGCCCGCCTTTCGGATAGTGAGTTGTCCGAGCTCGAGCGCCTGCTCGATATCCCCGAGCCGGAGCTCTACGCCGCGCTGACCGCAGCCACGCTGCCGCCGGCCGCCATCGCCGGACCGTTATTCGATCGCATCAAAGCCTCCCGCGTGGACCTCGGTGCATGAAGCAGCGGTCGAAATCCCCTGCCGAGTTGCTGACACCGGGCCGGCCGCTGACGCTGTCCAACGTCGCGGAAGGTGCGGAGGGGCTCGTCATCTCGGACCTCGCGCGCGCCGTCGCGGCGCGGCCGAAGCGGTCGGCCGTCAGCCTCGCCGTCGTCTGCCGTGATGGTCCGCGGATGCAGCAATTGGCGCGTGCGCTGGGATTTTTCGCGCCCGATCTGCCGGTCATGCAGTTCCCGGCGTGGGATTGCCAGCCCTACGACCGTGTGTCGCCGCATGCCGGCATCATGGCCGAGCGGTTGACCACGCTGGCGCGGCTCGCACGCCTGACCGGGAGCGACAAGCCGCTGATCGTGCTAACCACCGTCAACGCCGCTGTCCAGCGCGTGCCGGCGCGCGATACGGTTGCCGCGCAGGCGCTGTCGGTTGCCCCGGGCCACGTCGTGCCGATGGATTCCATCGTGGCGTGGCTCGAGCATAATGGCTACAGCCGATCGTCCACCGTGCGCGAGCCGGGCGAATATGCCGTGCGCGGCGGCATTCTCGACCTGTTTCCGGCCGGACTTGACCAGCCGGTGCGGTTCGACTTCTTTGGCGACAGCCTGGAATCGATCCGCTCCTTTGACGCGGAAAGCCAGCGCACGCTGCTCGACATGCGTTCGCTCGATCTGGTCCCGATCGCGGAATTCCAACTCGTCACCGAGAGCATCCGCCGCTTCCGCATGGGGTATGTCGCCGAATTCGGCACGCCGCTGCGCGACGATCCGCTCTACGAGGCGGTCAGCGAAGGCCGGCGCCATCCCGGCATGGAACACTGGCTGCCTTTGTTCCTGGAGAAGATGGAGACGCTGTTCGACTATCTCGATCAGGCGCCGATCGCCATCGAACCGCAGGTCGACGACGCCGCCCGCGAGCGCTTCAAGCAGATCCAGGACTATTACCAGGCGCGGCGCGAGGCGCTGGAGCATCCTTCGGGGGGCGCGATCTACAAGCCGTTGCCGCCCGACCGGCTCTATTTGACGGACGAGGAGTGGGCGAGGCGGCTTCAGGAGGCTGCGGTTGCACGGCTGACGCCATTCGCCGTCCCAGACGATTCCGGCAGTGTCGTCGACGCCGGGGCACGGAGCGGGCGAGACTTCGCGCCCGAGCGCAACGACGCATCCGTGAACGTGTTCGAGGGCGTGGTTGCGCATGTGCAGGCTCTGCAGGCCAAGCGCAAGAAGGTCGTGATCGCGCTGTGGACCGAAGGCTCGCGCGACCGCATGGGCTCCATGCTGCGCGACCACAAGCTCACCCACACCACCAGCGTCAACAGCTGGCGGACCGTGCAGGCCACGCCGCGCAACGAGACCATGCTGGCGGTGCTCGGGCTTGAAAGCGGGTTCGAGACCGACGACGTCGCGATCATCAGCGAGCAGGACATCCTCGGTGATCGCCTGGTGCGGCCGCGTCGCGCCAGCCGCAAGCTGGACAACTTCATCTCGGAAGTGACGAGCCTTTCCGCCGGCGATCTGGTCGTCCACGTCGACCACGGCATTGGACGCTTCGTCGGCCTGCAGACCCTGGAGGTCGCTGGTGCGCCGCACGATTGCCTCGAGTTGCATTATGCCGCCGACACCAAGCTGTTCCTGCCGGTCGAAAACATCGAACTGCTGTCGCGTTTCGGCTCCGAGCAGGCCAATGTCGAGCTTGATCGGCTCGGCGGCACCGGCTGGCAGACGCGAAAGGCGAAGCTCAAGAACCGCATCCGCGAAATCGCCGGCGAGCTGATCAAGATCGCCGCCGAACGGCAGCTGCACGAGGCACCGAAGTTACCCGTCCAGCCGGGTCTGTATGACGAGTTCTGCGCGCGCTTCCCCTACGACGAGACCGAGGACCAGCTCACGTCCATCGAGGCGACGCTCAAGGACCTCGAAAGCGGCAAGCCGATGGACCGGCTCGTGTGCGGCGACGTCGGTTTCGGCAAGACGGAAGTTGCGTTGCGCGCTGCCTTTGCGGTGGCGCTCGACGGCAAGCAGGTTGCGGTGGTCGTGCCGACGACGCTGCTCGCGCGTCAGCACGCCAAAACCTTCACCGAGCGTTTCCGCGGCTTTCCGATCAGGGTCGCACAAGCTTCGCGACTTGTTTCACAGAAGGAACTGCGAGAGGTCAAGAAGGGGCTTGCCGACGGTTCTATCGACATCGTCGTTGGCACCCATGCCCTGCTCGGCAAGAGCATCAAGTTCCGCGACCTTGGTCTCCTCATCGTGGACGAGGAGCAGCATTTCGGCGTGAGCCACAAGGAAAAGCTGAAACAGCTCCGCGCCGAGGTGCATGTGCTTACGCTCAGCGCGACGCCAATTCCGCGCACGCTGCAGCTCGCGCTGACCGGTGTGCGCGAGCTCTCGATCATCGCCTCGCCCCCGGTCGATCGGCTGGCGGTACGCACCTTCGTTGCGCCGCATGATCCACTGATGATCCGCGAAGCGCTCTTGCGCGAACGCTATCGCGGCGGGCAGGCCTTCTATGTGGTGCCCCGCATCGAGGACCTGGCAGGGGTGAAGGATTTCCTCGACAAGAACGTACCGGAGATGAAGGTCGCCGTGGCCCATGGCCAGATGCCGGCCGCCCTCATCGAGGACATCATGGCGGCTTTCTACGACGGCAAGTACGACGTCCTGCTTTCGACGACGATCGTCGAGTCCGGCCTCGACATTCCCAACGCCAACACGCTGATCGTGCACCGGGCCGACATGTTCGGCCTCGCGCAGCTCTATCAGCTCCGCGGGCGGGTCGGACGCGCGAAGCTGCGCGCCTATGCGCTGTTCACGCTGCCGTCCGAGCACAAGATCACTCCGCAGGCCGAACGCCGGCTCACCGTGCTGCAATCGCTGGAGACACTGGGCGCCGGCTTTCAGCTTGCGTCGCAGGATCTCGATATCCGCGGCGCCGGCAACCTGCTCGGCGAGGAGCAGTCCGGCCACATCAAGGAGGTCGGTTTCGAGCTCTATCAGTCGATGCTGGAAGAGGCGATCGTCAATCTCAAGGCCGGGGTGGTCGAGCCGGCGGCCGACCGCTGGTCGCCGCAGATCACCATTGGGATGCCGGTGCTGATTCCGGAGGAGTACGTGTCCGATCTGCCGGTTCGGCTGTCGCTGTACCGTCGGCTTGCCGACCTCGATACGGAGGACGAGATCGAGAATTTCGCCGCCGAGATGCGCGACCGCTTTGGCGTGCTGCCGGACGAGGTGCGCTACCTGTTCAAGGTCGCCGCGATCAAGTCCTATTGCCGGCAAGCCAATGTCGAGAAGGTGGATGCCGGCCCGAAGGGCGCCGTCATCAGCTTCCGCGACAACAGCTTCGCGCATCCCGACCGGCTGGTCGCCTTCATCCGCCAGCAGGGCCAGGCCGCGCGCGTGCGGCCCGACATGAAGGTCGTATTCTTCCAGGACTGGGAGACACCCGAAGAGCGGCTCGCCGGCACGACGGAAATCCTGCGCCAGCTTGCGCATCTCGCCGAGAACAAGAAGGCGGCCTAGGCGGCGTTGTTGCGGGGAAGTTTACGAGGCCGCGCGCGGCGCTTCGGCATAAAGCCGTCCAAGCAGCGAGGCCGCCGTGTCCGAGGGCGACAGCGAGTCGACGGTCACGACCGGGTCGGTGCGGGGCTCGCGCCGGCCGTGCGAGGTGTGCCGCATGACACTTGAAAGCCGGCGCGCGATCATGTGAGCGGTCCGGAAGTCGGTTTCAGCGAATACCACGATCACGGAGCCGTCCTTGCGGGCCGCGCCGAAATCCATCTGCCGCATCAGCCGGCTGAGGATGCGCGCTCCGTCGATCTGCGCCCGTGGATTGTTCGGATCAAAGGCAAATCGCGCTACCGACAGCCCGCCGCCACGCGCCAGAGTCTCCTTTACCGCTCGGGAAAAATCCCGGCTGAAGGCTTCCACCGTGAGCAGGCCGCTATGGGGATCGAGCCATCCGCCGGCATCGATCGACTTCAGCGTGCGGCTCAACTGCGCTTCCATGGCGTGCTGGCGGATCAGCGGCAGGGCGTTGGCGGCGATCTGCGTCGGCAGGCCGGAGATATTCTCGATGTTCGGCAGGTCGTAGCTTCCGGCTGGCTTGTGCGCGGTGACGACCACCGGCAGGTTGCGAAAGCGCGGATCCTCGGCAAGCACGGTCAGGAAGGCGTCCACCACGCGCCCGGTGAATCCTTCGGCCAGCACGATGCCGTCGATATCGCGCGAGTTGAGGTGTTTGGCCGCGGCTTCGATGCTGAGCGCGCCGATCACGCCCATGCGCTCGCCCAGTGCGACAGAGAGGGCCGGATACGCGGCGCCGCGGCCGATCAGCAGCACGGTCGCATCCCGCGCCGGATCGGTGTCCGGCAGCGGCAAATTGCCCTTCACCTCGGGAAGCCTGCGCAGCACGGTCGCGTGCAGGGTGCGGACGCGCAAGGCCGCGCGCAACCGGGCGATCAGGCGGTCAGTACTGCCCCCCTGCAGCGAAAAGGGAAGGGCGTTGTGCGGCAGCGGCTTCTCGGCATCGACCGCGACCAACGGTAGATAGAGCGGTTGGTCGGCGACCTTCTTTGCGACCGCAGAAACCTGCCTGTCCATCGCGCCCGACATCACGGCCAGCACAGCGGCGGGCTGAATCTGCTCAACAGCGCACGCGGCATTCTCCCAGTCGCTGTCGATCAGGGGAAAGAGCCGGGCTTCACCGAGCGCGGAGGCGAAGGCAGGTCGCCCTGCGTTCGAGACAAAAAGGATCGGGCCCGCCTGAGACATTGCCAACTCGCGTTCGCAGCAAACGGGTGCAATCTAGTTTGGCGCGTCTTAATGCGGGGTCAACGGAACCGCATAAGGTCGCTCAGGTCGCACCGGCCCGGTCGCGAAACGCTTCAACCATCAAAGGGTTAAGTCCGAGCTCGCTCAGCGCCTCGCGCGCGCGGGCATTGTCCTGGGCGCGTCCGGCCAGCCGATGTCCGCTCAAACGATCGGGAAGGGCGGTGATGAGCGCGCCCTGGCCCAGGCGGCGCGACCACTCCTGCAGGTCGTGGGACAGGAAACGATAGCCTCCAACCGACATGATGCCCGCGGGCGGAGCGGTGATGCAGATTGCTCCGGTCGAGCGGTCGAGGCGCGCGGCATAGCCGGTGTCGGCATAATCGCGCGGCGGCTGCGCCGCGACGCCGTCGCTCGTCGGCAGTGGTGGCGGCGCGTAGGCAGCGACCGGCACCATGGCTCCGCGCAGGCCGAGCGTGCCCTTCGGCGTCAGCAGGATTTCGCCGGCGACCGAAGAGCCTTGCTGCTCGCGTGGCGCGCCGTGCGGCCCCGGCACGATCGCGACGGGCAGGCCGTCGTTGCCGCGGCGGGCTCCGAACAGACCGACCTCACCGAACAGGTAGACGTCCGTTATCGAGGCGTGCGGCGCGGCCCAAATGTCGCTGGACGCGACCTGCTCCGGCGCGCGCCACAAGCCGATAACAGTGCGCAAGCCCGGCAGCCTCGCGGCGGCCTCGAGTTCGCCGAGCCGGAGAGCGAGCAGGCCCGGCGCGACCAATACGTCGCAGGAGTGCTCGTTGATCTGCTCCTCCAGCACGTCGCTGTCGAAGGGGTGGTGCAGCACCAGCGTTCCGCCCGACAGAAGCCAGACCACCAGCGACGAGGCAAGCCCGGCAAAGGACATCGGCGCGAACGCCGACATCACGGTAGCGCCCTGCGGGACGTCGCTTTCCAGCGAGATGGCAAGCCCGCCCGCGATCAGGCTGAGGTGCGGGCGCGGGACCGGGCGGAATCCCTCTGCGGTCATGTCGAAGGAAATCAAGGCCGCCTTGCGGCCATCCTGGACCACTCTGCGGGTCGTCCCGGGGGCGCGCGCGAGCGCTTCGTCGAGCGAAGCCATGCCTTCCGGCAGGTCGTTGCCGAATCCGCAGACATGGCGAATGGAGAATGCCTCGGCCGCAGCGTTCATGGCGAGATCGGAGTAGGAGATCCCGTCGATCCTGCTCATCGTCACGATCGCGCGCGCGGCCGTGCGATTGAGCGCGGCGGTGAGTTCGGCATGGCGCCACAGCAGCGGCAGCACCGCGACGACGAGGCCGGCGCGGTGGGCGGCGAGTACGGTGAGCACGAATTCGATCGTGTTCGGCAACTGGATGGCAATCACGGAGTTGGCAGGCAATCCCGCTTCTACGAAATGCGCCGACAGCGCGGTAATGGCGCGATCGGCTTCGGCATAGGTCAGCCGTTTGGGTGCGTCTCCGGTCACGCGGGGCTTGTTGAGCGGATCGAGCAAAGCCAGCGCGTCCGGCTGCCTGGCCAGGGTCCGCTGAAACAGCGTTTCGAGCGTCGGCGATACGGGGGACTGGTTCACGTGGGCTGTCACCTCGCTTGCGGCTCAGGCTTATGCCACCAGGTCTCCGGCAGATAGCCGGTGAGCGCGGTGGCCGAGGGCCGTTCTATCCGATTCCAGCGTGCGATCCATTGTTCGGAAACATTAAAGAGGGGGATGGCATAGAACCCGGACATCAAGGTCCGGTCCAGCGCGCGGACCGCGGAGACGAAGACGGCATGCTCGCGGGCTTTGAGCAGGGCCTTGATCATGGTGTCGATGGCCGGGTCCTTGGCGCCCATGTAGTTGCGGGTGCCCGGGATGTCGGCCGCTGCGCTTCCCCAATAGAAGGACTGCTCGTTGCCCGGCGACAGCGATTGGTCCCAGCGATTCTGGATCATGTCGAAGTCGAAGCTGAGCCGGCGTTGATCGAACTGAACGGGGTCGACAACGCGGACGGTGGCCTCGATCCCCGCGCGCTTGAGGTCGCGCGCATAGGCGAGCGCGATGCGTTCCTGATCGCGGGTTGTCGCCAGAATCTCGAAGGTGAGGGGCGTCCTGGTCGAGCGCTGTCGCAGGACCGTGCCGTCGAGATCGTATCCGGCATCGGCAAAAAGCTTCAGCGCAGCGCGCAACGTCGTACGGTCGCGACCGGAGCCGTCGGTGATCGGAAGGCGGTAACTGCCATCGAGAACTTCCGGCTGGATCTGCGAAGCGAACGGCTTCAGCAGTTCGCGTTCGCGCTCGTCCGCGGCTCGCGCGTACGCCGACAGTTCGGAGCCCGCGAAAAAGCTGGCCGTGCGTGAATACAGCCCGAAAAAGTAATTGCGGTTGATCCACACGAAGTCGAACAGCAGCGTCAGCGCCTGTCGGACGCGAATGTCGGAAAACACCGGACGTCGGGTGTTGAACACGAGGAATTCCGACGGTTGCGGCACACCGGGCTTGAGGGTATCGCGGATCACCTCGCCGTCGCGGGCGGCCGGAAAATCATACCCGTCGTGCCAGCGCAGCGGCTCATGCTCGACGCGAAAGTCGTAAAGGCCGCGCTTGAACGCTTCGAACTGGCCATTGGCCTCGCGGTAGAAATCAATCCGGACCTCGTCGAAGTTCCACAAGCCGCGGTTGACCGGCAGGTCGCGCCCCCAATAGTCCGGATTGCGCGTCAACGTGATGCTGGTGCCCGGCTTGACCGCAGTAACGCGGTAGGGGCCCGAGCCGACCAGGCCCTTCATGGTGGTTTCTTCGAAGGTTGAAACGTCGATAGCGTGGCGCGGCAATACCGGCATCAGTCCAAGGATCAGCGGCAGCTCGCGGTCATTGGCGCCGGAGAGATCGAAGCGCACGGTGAGGCGATCGAGCGCTTCGGCTTTGGCGACCTTTGCGTAATATTGCCGATGGTTGGGGCGGCCGTGGTCCCGCAGCAGCGCCCATGAGAACAGGACGTCGTCGGCAAGGACGGGTTTGCCGTCCGAGAAGCGCGCCCGCGGGTCGAGGCGGAAGGTGACGAAGGTTCTGTCCTCGTCGGTCTCGACGGTCCTGGCGAGCAGGCCGTACAAAGTGAAGGCCTCGTCGTTGCCGCGGGCCATAAGGCTCTCGACCACGAAGCCCCTGATCTGCTGGACCGCAAGGCCCTTCACGATAAGGGGATTCAAGCTGTCGAAAGTGCCGAGCATGCCCCAGGTCAGCCGACCGCCCTTGGGAGCGTCGGGGTTGGCGTAAGGCATGTGGGAGAAGCCCGCCGGCATCGCCGGCTGGCCGTGCATGGCGATGGCATCGCCTTCCTGGGCCGACACGCGACCGAGCGGGAGCGCAAAACCCAAGGCGAGCGCCAGGCGGATGAGAAGGCGGGCGCTGAGGCGCTCAAGAAACAGCATTGGCACGCGGATTGATTCGTGGCCGGCAAGCACGAAAATCCTACCACAGGCGCCCCCCAAAAGCCCTTCCCGCAGCTCAAAGATGCTTGCCGGCATTGATCTTTTCGTCCGCCACGTTATGAAGGCGGGCAATCGCGCAACAGGGCAGGAACCTGTCACTCATCCGCCTCAATTGACGCGGAGACAGCCGCACGTAGCGGCCAGGGATCGGCGCTTTGCCGCGGTTCGGGCGCTCCCGTTCAGAAAGGGTTTTCCGCAATGAATTTCCGTAATTTGGCGGCGTCGGTCAGGCCGCGTGGGCGGCTTCTCGCCCTGTTCGCGGCATCAGCTTTGGCTGTTCCTTTCGCCGCCCAGGCCCAGGCTCCCGCTCCGGCTGCGCCCAAGGCCGCTCCGGCGGCTCCCAAGGCTGCGCCCAAGGCCGCTCCCAAGGGTCCGGCCCCGGCGCCGACCGCCCAGCAGGGCCAACCGCCCGCTCCCGGTGGCCAGCCGCAGGACCAGCAGATCCAGCTGATCTACGCGCCCTGGACCAAGTTTTGCCTGAAGGGACAGGACGCCAACGCCAAGCAGGTCTGTTTCACCGGCAAGGACGGCCGCATCGAGTCCGGCCAGCCGGTCATCGCCGCGGTGATCATCGAGCCCGAAGGCGAGCCGAAGAAGATCCTGCGCGTGACGCTGCCGCTTGGCATGCAACTCACGCACGGAACACGCATCATCGTCGACAACAACACGCCGCAGCAGTCTCCTTACGTGATCTGCTTCGCCAACGGCTGCATGTCAGACTATGAAGTCTCTCCCGAGCTCCTGAGCAACCTGAAGAAGGGCCAGAATCTGGTGGTGCAGGCGATCAACGCCAACGGCGCGCCGCTGACGCTGCCGCTGCCGCTCGCCGGCGAGTTCGCCAAGGCCTATGACGGCCCGCCGACCGATCCGAAGGTGTTCGAAGAGACGCAGAAGAAGCTGCAGGAAGAGCTGCAGAAGCGCGCCGAGGAAGCGCGCAAGAAGCTCGAGGCGACGCAGCCGGGCGGCGCGCAGCCGAACGCCGCGGCAGGGCAGAAGTAGTTCGACCCGCTTTACCAAGATCAAAATATCAAGATCAAAAAGGGCGCTTGCCAAAGCGCCCTTTTTTCATGGGACGGAGATTTCGTCCAAGACCACAGCCGTTAGTTCAGCGACGAATTCCGGGGGCGATAGCCGCCCGATTTGTCCGTTATAAAAATCTCGGTAAGCTGCGAGTGCCGGATCGGCTCTCCGGAATCGTCGGGCAGAAGATTCTGCTCGGAGACATAGGCGACGTACTCGGACTCCGCATTCTCCGCGAGCAGATGATAGAAGGGCTGGTCCTTGCGCGGACGGATTTCTTCCGGAATCGACAGCCACCATTCCTCGGTATTGTTGAATTCAGGATCGATGTCGAAGATGACGCCGCGGAACGAAAAGATCCGGTGGCGCACGACCTGTCCGATCTGGAATTTGGCGGTTCGCGCTGTAATCATGGCTTCGTCGATAGACCAGGATTGTGGCTGATGCTAGTGCCCCGGGGGGGAATTAACCTGTGGACGGTAGCGGGATGCTTGCCGTCGTCCTCAGAAACAACTTCATAAATGACTGATATCCTCAATCTCGCCCTACCTTATTTCGGGCTGATCTTCATCGGTTTCACCTGCGGCAAGACCAAGTCCATCCCGGAATCGGGCCTGGCCTGGATGAACTTCTTCCTCCTCTACGTCTCGCTTCCGGCGCTGCTTTTCGTCATCATGTCGAAGACGCCATTTTCGGAGCTCAACAACCCGCCGTTCCTGATTGCAACGACACTGGGAACAATGACGGCGTTTGCGATCGCGCTCGTCGTCGGGCGCGTCCTTGGCCGCCTGCCGCTACGCGAAGCGACGCTCTCCGCGCTTGCCGGTGCTTACGGCAACATCGGCTACATGGGCCCGGGTCTGGCGCTTGCCGTGCTCGGCAGCAAAGCGGCGGCGCCGACGGCGCTGATCTTCTGTTGCGACAGCATTTTCCTGTTCACCATTGTACCGCTGCTGATCGAACTGAGCGATCGCGATCATCCCTCGATCCTGCACGCCCTCGGTGTGGTGGCGCGGCAGATCGTGCTGAACCCGCTGATCATGTCGGCCTGTGCCGGTGCTGCAGTCGCGGCGCTTCGCATTCCGCTGCCTGCCTCGGTCGACAAGACGCTGCTCTTTCTTCAGAACGCTGCCGCGCCGACCGCGCTGTTCGTGCTCGGCGTGACCGTTGCCTTGCGCCCGTTCGCCCGCGTGCCCTGGGAGGTGCCGGGGGTGATCGCAGTCAAGCTCTTCGTGCATCCGCTCGCCGTGTTCGGGCTGATGCTGCTGTTCGGCCCGTTCGCGCAGCCGTGGGCCGCGACCGCCGTGCTGATGGCATCGCTGCCCCCGGCGCTGAACGTCTTCGTGATCGCGCGCCAGAACGAGGCGTGGATTGAATCCGCTTCCGTCGCCGTGATGCTGGGAACGTTCGCCTCCGTGATCACGCTGACGAGCGTGATGTGGGTCATCCAGGCCGGGCGGCTGACATTTCCGTAGCGGGGCGGCCGCGTCCCCAGGAGCGGCGCCAGGGACGCCAGGTCGGCGCCAGGCCCTCGCGCATGGCAAAACGTCGCAGCGGGCCGACGGAGCCCAAGAGGTGCATGCCGGCCGCGCGAAGCGGCTGCAGCGGCAGGAAATCGTGGACGAGCGAGCGGTTCGCCATGTCGATGACGAAGGTGCGGCTCAAGATATCGGGACGGCGCGCCCAGTCGTATCGCTGCAAGACGCTGGCCGCGCCCGGATCGCCACCCGCGGCGATCGCCTCGCCGGCGACATCGGCAATATCCGCGGCATCGCGCAAACCGAGATTCAGGCCCTGGGCCCCGATCGGTGGAACCACGTGCGCCGCTTCGCCAACCAGCGCGATGCGGTCGCGGGCATATTGCTGCGGGCGCTCGATCGCGAGCGGAAACAGATTACGGCCGGGTTCCACGCGCATCTTGCCGAGGATGAATTGCGACTTCTTCTCGATCGCCGCCGACAATTCGTCATCGCGCAGCGCCTTTAGCCGCTCCGCCTCTGCCGACGAACCGACCCACACGATGCTGCAGCGATTGCCGGTCAGCGGCACGAACACGCATGGCCCGTGCGGGGTATGGAATTCGGTCGACACATTGTGATGGGGGCGCGAATGGCTGACGTTGAACGTCAGGGCCGACTGCCCCAAGTCGCGGCGGGTGACCGAAATTCCGGCGGCCTCGCGGCAGAGCGAATGGCGTCCGTCGGCGCCTACGACAAGACGCGCGGTGAGAAGGCGGCCCGACGTCGTATGGATTGCAACATCCGAGGCTTCCGTGACGACCGAATCGGCCTCCTCGTCGAAGCGCGTCAGGTTGGAGAATTCCGCGGCACGCCCCTCCAGGGCGAGCATCAAGGTGCGGTTTTCGACATTGTAGCCGAACGTCTCGAGCCCGATTTCGTGGCACGAGAAACGCACCTCCGGCGCGCGGATCAGGCGCCCGGTGTCATCGACCAGGCGCATCTCCTCCAGCGCAGCCGCCTCGCTCTTGCAGCGCGACCATACGCCGAGGTCTTCCAAAAAATCGATCGAACCGCCCAGCAGCGCCGTGGTGCGGTTGTCGGCGTACGGCACCCGGCGTGCGACCAGCGCGATGCGCGCGCCGGTCCCGGCCAAGGCGATCGCGGCGGTTACGCCGGCCGGTCCGCCGCCGATCACTGCGACGTCAAAGGATGCGGAAGGGGACGCAGATGTGTTTTCCATACCGGGAGATTTGACATGCCCTGCGACAAATTCAAGCCCGGTTGCGCCCGTTAGATCCTTTGGATTTTTGTTGCCGCCACGCGACCGAACGCCGCAACAGCGGATGTGCAAGACATTCCCGTTCTGCTAGCACTGCGGAAGCCATGGACACCCAGCAAGACTCCCTGAAGGAAAGCTCCACGATCCGCGCCGCGGCGTTTTGCGTGCATATTTTTACGGCGCTCGGCGCCGGCCTTGCCTTGCTCGCGCTGCTGGAGGCGGTACGGGAACACTGGGCCGCTATGTTTCAATGGCTGGGCGTGGCGCTCATCGTGGATGCGATCGACGGTCCCATCGCGCGACGGCTCAATGTGAAGGGCCTGCAGCCGAACTGGTCGGGCGAGGTGCTGGATCTCGTGGTCGACTTCGTCACCTATGTCTTCGTGCCCGCCTACGCAATTGCGGCTAGCGGGCTCTTGCTGCCGCTCGCAGCGCCGCTCCTTGGGGCGGCGATTGTTGTCACCAGCGCGCTGTACTTCGCCGATCTTCGCATGAAGGCGGAGGACAATCACTTTCGCGGATTTCCGGCGCTATGGAATGCCGCGGCGTTCTATCTCTTCCTGCTGCACTGGCCACCCGCGCTCTCGACGCTGTTGGTCGCGGTTCTCCTCGTGCTGACCTTCGTGCCTCTTCATGTGCTGCATCCGGTGCGGGTCGTGCGCCTGCGCGGCCTGACGCTCTCGCTGATGGTGCTGTGGGGCGTGCTGGCGATCTACACGCTCGCAGTCGATTTTCACGCAGGTCCGCTCGTTCAATTCGCTCTTTGCGCCATCGCCATCTATGTTGTGGCGAGCGACGCGGTTATCAGGTTGGCAAAGTCTTTCACATGATGGAATTATTGACGAGCCCCGAGGCGTGGGCGGCCCTTCTTACCCTGTCGGCACTGGAGATCGTTCTCGGCATCGACAACGTCATCTTTATTTCCATCATCGTGTCGCGCATTCCGGAACGACAGGCGCGGCGCGCGCGACAGATCGGCCTGGCGCTGGCGCTCGTCTTCAGGCTTGTGCTGCTCAGCGCGCTGGTGTGGTTGATCGGGCTGACGCGCCCCGTGCTCACGGTGAGCTCGTTCGAGTTTTCCTGGCGCGACATCATTCTGGTCGGCGGAGGCCTGTTCCTGCTTGCCAAGGCCACTCACGAGATTCACGGCGAAGTGGAGGCGCGCGAGGAGGGAGAGGAGCAGGGGAAAGCCGGCAGCGCGTTCTTTTGGGTGATCGCCCAGATCATCGTCATCGATCTGGTGTTTTCGCTGGATTCGATCATCACCGCGATCGGCATGGCGCAGGATATCGAGATCATGATCGCGGCCGTCGTGATTGCGTGTCTCATCATGTATATTTCGTCGGGCCCGGTCGCCAGATTCGTGGCCGAGCATCCCACCACAAAAATGCTTGCCTTGGCATTCCTGGTGTTGATTGGCGTCGCGCTGATAGCCGACGGATTCCAGTTTCACATTCCGCGCGGCTACATCTATTTCGCGATCGCGTTCTCGGCAGCGGTGGAGTTCTTCAACGTGCTGGCGAGGCGCAACCGCCGAAAGACGCGCTCCTAGCGCATGTTTCGGGCGAGCAGGCAAGGCCGCGCAGGCCCAGCCGAGAACATGCCAGCCGAGAGCATGGTGCGATCGCGATTGAACTCGTGAACGCATCGCCGGGTTCGACCGTTTGGGTGTTCCGTTCAAGGTCGAGTTGACAACGTGCGGGTGATGGCTTTCGCTGGCCGGCCAGAAAGAACATTCAGGGAGAACAGGCGATGACCAAAGCCGTGCGCGTGCACAAGGTCGGGGGTCCCGAAGCCCTGGTTTACGAATCGGTCGAGGTGCCTCCACCGGCGGTCGGCGAGGTCCGCATTCGTCAGCACGCGGTCGGCCTGAATTTCATCGACGTCTATTATCGGACGGGCCTCTACAAGGCGCCGGGCTTCCCTTTCGTTCTCGGTAACGAGGCCGCCGGCCAGGTGGTCGCGGTGGGTCCCGGGGTGACCAATTTCCATCCCGGCGATCGTGTCGCCTATTACCACAATCTCGGCGCCTACACCGGTGAGCGCAACATCCCCTCGGAGCGGCTGGTCAAGCTGCCGGACCACATCACATATGAGCAGGGTGCCGTCTTGATGCTGAAGGGGCTCACCGTCTGGTATCTCCTGCACAAGACCTTCAAGGTCGAGCCGCATCATCGCGTGCTCATCCATGCTGCGGCCGGCGGGATTGGATTGCTCGCGTGCCAGTGGGCGAGGGCGCTTGGCGCGCATGTGATCGGCACTGTCGGCTCCCGCGCAAAGGCGGATCTCGCACTCGCGAATGGCTGCGACCACGTCATCCTCTACAACGAGGAGGATTTCGTTGCGCGCGTGAAGCAGATCAGCCGCAACGAACTGTGCGACGTCGTCTATGACGGCGTCGGCAAGGCGACCTTCCCGGGCTCGCTGTCGTGTCTCAAGACGCGAGGCATGTTCGTGAGCTTCGGCAATGCGTCAGGTCCTGTGCCGCCGTTTGCGATCGCCGAGCTCAACAATCATGGCTCGCTGTTTGCGACGCGGCCGAAGCTGAACGACTACATCGGCAAGCGCTCGGAACTGCTGGACGGAGCCGATACGCTGTTTGCGGCGGTTATCTCCGGCAAGCTGCACGTACGGATCCAGCACGCCTATGCCCTGAAGGATGCGGCCAAGGCGCACAGCGATCTCGAAAGCCGCAACACGACCGGCGCATCCATCTTGAAGCCCTAAGAGGAGCGCACGGCCGGGTTCACATACGGCCGTGCTGCGCCAGAGCTCTTCCCTACGCAACCCGCCGGGCGGCGCCTGCCTTGGTCAGGATCGCGTCGAGGCAATCAACCATATCACCGATCTGCTGGCGCGTGACGTTGAGCGCCGGCATGAACCGCAGCGTGTCAGGCTGCGGGGAGTTGAGCAGCACGCCCGCCTCGAACGCCTGGGCCACGATCGCGCCTGCTATCGGCAGCTTGAGGTCGAGCGCGAGCAAGAGGCCGCGCCCACGCACTTCGCCAAGGCCATGCCGCGCCGAGAGGCGCTGCAGCTCGCTTTCCAGGAACAGACCGGTATCAGTGACCGCTTTGAGGAATTCGTGCCTATTCACTTGCTCGAACACGGCCAGGCCCGCGGCACACATGAGCGGATTGCCATTAAAGGTGCCGCCCTGGTCGCCGTGCTCGAAACAGGAGGCGCGCTCGGTGGCGAGAAGGGCGGCGAGCGGCACGCCGCCCCCGATTCCCTTGCCCAGCGTCATGATGTCGGGCTCGATTCCGGCATGCTCGTGGTGGAACAGCCTTCCGGTCCGTCCCATGCCGGTCTGGATCTCGTCGACAATCAACAGGAGGCCATGCTCCTTGGTGAGTTCGCGCAACCCCTTCAGGAATTGGTCCGTGGCCGGCCAGACACCCGCTTCGCCCTGGATCGGCTCCAGCATCACGGCGATCGTGTGGTCGTTGATGAGGGCTTCGACGGAAGCAAGGTCGTTAAGTCTCGCCTTGCCGAAGCCTGCGACCTTGGGCTCGAACAGAGGCTCGAACACCTTCTTCCCGGAGGCTGACATGGTGGCGAGGGTCCGGCCGTGAAAGCCGCCTTCGAAGGTGATGATTTCGAACGCGCCATTCTTGTGCACGGCGCCATACTTGCGCGCGAGCTTGATCGCGCCTTCGTTCGCTTCGGCTCCCGAATTGGCAAAGAACACCTGGTCGAAGCAGCTATGGTCGACCAGCGCCTTTGCCAGCTTGAGGCTCGGGGCGTTGTAGAAGGCGGGACTGGGCGTCAGCAACCGCTTGGCCTGTGCCGCAAGTGCTTCGGCCACCGCCGGCGGGGAGTGGCCAAGGCAATTGACGGCCCATCCCTGCACGAAATCAAGATAGCGCTTGCGGGTGTCGTCCCATAGGTAGGAGCCCGCACCGCGGATGAACACGGCCTTGGGCCGCGCGGTGATGTCCATCAGCGCATCGAACGGATGGGGGGCGTTGGTCATGTCGAACTCCTCGTGCCGTGGGTGAAAAGGATGCTCCAACGCAAGAAGGCCGCACTTTGCGGGTGCGGCCTCCTTGCGAACTTGCTGATCTAGCTGTTCAGCGTTGTCGTCGGACACGGCGCAACCCATCATCGTCGCTGGTGCGACGACGGAAAGCTGCGCGGCGATGGGTCCGAGTAAAGATCATGGAGCGCGCGCTTACAGCCGAAGGGCGGGAATGTCAAGGCGGTGCCCGACGGAGCACCGCCTCGAAGCAGTTCATCAGGTCAGGCGCGGAGCCTCTTCGGCCTCGTCGTCGCCATAACCCCAGGTCTGAGAGGCAATGGTGCTGTCGATCTTCTCGCCGCGCAGAAGATAGTACGGGGACTTCCAATAAATCACGACATTATGGAAGGGGTCGGTCAGAACCTTGAGCACCCATGAGAAGCCGGTCGGCACATCGCGGGTGATGAACAACTGGATCATCCGGAACATCGCGCCCCCGAAGGCGACAGCCAGCCACACCAGACCCACGTGGCGGATGAATTCAATGCGGTCGGCGGGCGGAGTGAAAACGCCGAAAAACGTCGGAAAGAAGAACAGGACGACCGGCGCCAATCCCCACACCATCAGCAGACAAATCTTGCGGAACTGATTGTAGCCGACCTTGATCGATTCCTTGTATTCGTTGGTCACCTTGTTCACTTCGTCATAGCCGTTCGGCTCGAAGAAGAAATGTCCGGTTTGGCGGGTGAGCATCGCGAACCAGCCGAGCAGGCCGGCCATCGCCGGATCCTTGAAGAGCAGCGCATAGGTCACCAGGAAGAGCAGCGCGCTGATGAGGTGCAGGGTCTGATTGACCCTGCTCTGGTGGTAGTAGCGGTAGTCATCCCAACGTTGGGTTCGCATTTTTTCGGAGAGGCTGGTCATCGTCGATCCTCGCGGAGTGAATGCGACTACGGATAGGTCGAGTCGATGAAGCGCGCGTGACAGAATAATAGTGGCGCAATGCAAGTTACTCGCAGAGAGTCGGCGGACGATAAGCCGGCGCAGGCATCAACTGTTCGACTCCGTCGTGCGCAAATCCGTCTGCGATATCAGCCTTGATCGACGTGGCCGCCGCGATGTCGCTGTCGCCGCTAAGCGTCGCGCTGAAGACTTGAAGGGTGCTAGAATCCCGCCACCGTGCCGTGGAGGTCGTATTCGTCGGCCCGTTCGATTTTGGCCGTGACGATCTCGCCAACGCGCACGGGGCGGCGGCTGGCAAGATAGACGACGCCGTCGATCTCCGGCGCGTCGGCCTTCGAACGGCCTTTCGTCACGGTCGGCCCGACCTCGTCAATGATCACCTGCTGCCTTGTACCGACCTTGCGCTTGAGGCGGCGGGCGGAAATCCTCTGCTGTCGCGCCATGAGCGCGTTGTAGCGCTCCTGCTTGACCTCGTCGGGCACAGGATTGGCGAACGCGTTCGAGGCCGCGCCCGCTACCGGCTCGTATTTGAAGCAGCCGACGCGATCGATCTCGGCCTCCTCCAGCCAGTCGAGCAGATAGGCGAAATCGGATTCGGTCTCGCCGGGAAAGCCGACGATGAAGGTGGAGCGCAGGGTGAGATCCGGGCATTCGTCACGCCAGCGCCTGATGCGCTCAAGCGTCTTTTCCTGGGCGGCAGGCCGCTTCATGGCCTTGAGAACCTCAGGGCTGGCGTGCTGGAACGGGATGTCGAGATAGGGCAGGACCTTGCCTTCGGCCATCAGGCTGATGACGTCGTCGACACGGGGGTAGGGGTAGACATATTGCAGCCGCACCCAGGCGCCCAGCTCGCCGAGCTCCCTGGCGATGTCGAGGAACCTGGCGCGGACCTCGCGGTCCTTCCACAGGCTTGTCGCGTATTTCAGGTCGACGCCATAGGCCGAGGTGTCCTGAGAGATCACAAGTAGTTCCTTCACCCCGGCGCCAACCAGCCGCTCCGCCTCGCGCAGCACGTCATTGGCCGGCCGCGACACCAGGTCGCCGCGCAGTTTCGGGATGATGCAGAAGGTGCAGCGATTGTTGCAGCCTTCGGAGATCTTCAGGTAGGCGTAGTGCCGCGGGGTCAGCTTGATGCCCTGCGGCGGCACCAGGTCGAGATGGGGATTGTGGACCGGCGGCAGCGCCCGATGCACCGCTTCCAACACCGTCTCGTATTGCTGCGGGCCGGAGATCGACAGAACGCCGGGATGGGCGGCCTCGATCTGCTCGGGTTCCGCGCCCATGCAGCCGGTCACGATGACCTTGCCGTTCTCGGCTAGCGCCTCGCCGATGGCGTCCAGCGATTCCTTCTTGGCGCTGTCGAGGAAGCCGCAGGTGTTGACGATGACGAGATCGGCGCCATCATGTTTGCGGGCAAGCTCGTAGCCCTCCGCACGAAGACGCGTGATGATGCGTTCGGAGTCGACCAAAGCCTTGGGGCACCCGAGCGAAACGAAGCTGACCTTGGGCGCAGCGTCCTGTTGCATATCTAGATCTGCCTGATTGATCCCGTGGAGCTAGTCCGAATTGCACACAATTACAACCCTTTGCTGGGCAAGCCAGCGTGCTATGGATGCGGGGTCTGGTGGTGAGTGAGCGATGAGCGCCGAACAGTCGCCTAGAATCGTCATTGTCGACGAGAGCCCGATCCGGGCCGCGATCCTGCAAGAGGGGTTGCGCGAGGCCGGCTATACCGGGGTCGTCCACATCAGCGAGATGCACAGCCTCCTGGCGCGGATCTATGCGCTGGATCCGGACGTCATCCTGATCGACCTCGAAAACCCCAGCCGCGACGTGCTGGAGCAGATGTTCCAGGTCAGCCGCGCCGTACGGCGGCCGATCGCGATGTTCGTCGACCAGAGCGATGCCGCCTCGATCCAGGCCTCGGTAGAGGCCGGCGTTTCCGCCTATATCGTCGACGGGCTGAGGAAGGAGCGCATCAAGCCGATCCTCGATCTCTGCATTTCCCGCTTCAACGCCTTTGCCAAGCTGCAGGGAGAGCTCGAGCGCACCAAGTCGGCCCTGGAGGACCGCAAGGTCATCGAGCGCGCCAAGGGCATTCTCATGAAGGTGAAGGGCCTGACCGAAGACGAGGCCTATGTGCTGCTGCGTTCGACCGCCATGCGCGAAAAGAAGAAGATCGGTGAGATCGCCCAATCGATCATCACCGCGTCGGAGATGCTGAAATGACCAAGTCGGTGCGCATAGGCTTCATCCCGCTGGTCGATGCCGCCGCGCTCATCGTCGCCGTCGACAAGGGGTTCACCGCGGCCGAAGGGCTCGACGTCACGTTGGTACGGGAAGTCTCCTGGTCCAACGTCCGCGACAAGCTCAATATCGGCCTGTTCGATGCCGCGCATCTGCTCGCGCCGGTCGCAATCGCCTCCAGCCTCGGGATCGGCCATGTCAAGGTTCCGATCGTGGCGCCTTTCAATCTCGGCATCAACGGCAACGCCATTACGGTTTCACCGGCGCTGCATTCCGCCCTCATGGAGGAGATTGAGGGAGACCCGTTCGATCCCATGAGTACCGCCAAGGCATTGGCGCGGGTGGTCGGCAAGCGTCGCAGGGACGGAACCGAGCCTTTGACATTCGGCATGACGTTCCCGTTTTCGACCCACAATTACCAGTTGCGGTTCTGGATGGCGGCGGGCGGAGTGGATCCCGACGAGGACGTCCGTCTGGTGGTGCTGCCGCCGCCCTACATGGTGGACAGCCTCGCCAACGGGCACGTCGACGCCTTTTGCGTGGGCGCCCCATGGAACTCGGTCGCGGTCGATCTCGGCGTCGGCCACATTCTGCACTTCGTCGCCGACATCCTGGTCCGTGCCGCCGAGAAGGTGCTGGCCGTGCGCCAGAACTGGTCGGAGAAGAATCCCGACATCGTCGCCGCGCTGGTGCGCGCGTCAGTCCGCGCCGCCGAGTTCATCGAAATCCCGCAAAACCGCGGCGAGGCCGCACGCATCCTGGCACAGCCGGAACGCATCGGGGTCGACGCCGAGGTCATCCAGCGCACGCTTGACGGCCGCCTGAAGATCGCGCCCGATGGCACCATTCGCGAGAACAGCCGCTATCTTCTGGTCGGGCGGGAAGGGGCTGGGCGGCCGGACCCGGTCCAGGCCGCCTGGCTCTACGCGCAGATGGTCCGCTGGGGCCAGACTGCTCTCAGCCCGGATGCGCTCAGCACGGCCATGGGCGTGTTCAGGCCCGATCTCTATGACGCGGCGGTGGGGCACGAGGCCAAGCCGAGCGAGACGTCAGGAGCGGTTGGCGCCTTTGCAGGCCCGCCTTTTGATGCCAACGACATCGCGGGCCATCTCAAGGCCTTCGCGATCGGTCGGTGGAAGCCGTAGGATCTTTCGCTCGGCAATCGCGTCCGCATCCAGCGGCTAAATTTTGTGCGCGCTGCACGAAAACCTGCAGTGCGGGCTCGCCCGGAATCGCTGTTACTTCACATAAGCTGCTGATTTTACGTCGGTCTTGCGACGGACGGCTCTGGCACGTGATTTGAATGTGAAATTGCAGCCAGCCGTCGCAGATGCCCGCTGGCTCTGTCCTCGATGGATTTCCGCAGCAACGAAGCTGATCGGTCAGCCGGTAGGAATTGAAACGGTGCCGTAGTCCGAATCGATTTTCCGCCGCTGCCCGAACTTCCTTCCCGTGAAGGCCACTACGCGTGGCCGAAGGAGCTTCGTTGCGCGCCATGAAAATCGAACCGATCCCTGCAGACTTCACCGACGAGCAGAAGCGCTATCTCGAGGGTCTTTCCGTCGGCCTGCAGCTCAGCCGCGCCGGACGCGGCCTCAACGTGGCCGGCGGCGCGCCTGTCGCGGCCGAGCCAACCGGACCGGATGCCGCTCATATCAAGGCGCAGGACAAGGTCACCACCTCAGGCAAGAAGCTTGCCGACCAGGAGAAGTTCAAGCGCGAGCTGCATCCGTTCGATGCCTATGACCGCCTGAAGGAGCAGGCACGCAACAACGCCGCGCCATCGCCCGCAGACAATTTCCGCTGGCGCTATTTCGGCCTCTTCTATGTCGCCCCGGCACAGACCTCCTATATGTGCCGCCTGCGCATTCCCAACGGCATTCTCAACCACTGGCAGTTCGCAGGCCTCGCCGATCTCGCCGAAAGCCATGGCGGCGGCTACGCCCATGTGACGACCCGGGCCAATCTCCAGATCCGCGAGATCGAGCCGAGAAACGCGGTGACGCTGATCGAAGGCATCCAGGACATCGGCCTGTGCTCGCGCGGCAGTGGCGCCGACAACATCCGCAACGTTACGGGGACGCCGACGGCGGGCATCGACCCGCAGGAACTGATCGATACGCGGCCGTATGCGCGGGAGTGGCACTACCACATCCTCAACGACCGATCGCTGTACGGCCTGCCGCGCAAGTTCAATGTCGCCTTCGACGGGGCCGGCCGCATCGCGGTGCTCGAGGATACCAATGACATCGCGTTCTCCGCGGTCGAAGCGAAGGACGGCTTCGGCATCGAGCCGGGCGTGTGGTTCCGCCTGGGAGTAGGGGGCATCACAGGGCACAAGGATTTTGCCAGAGCCACCGGCATCATCGTCAGACCCGAGGATGCCATCAAGGTCGCCGATGCGATCGTGCGGGTCTTCATCGAAACCGGCGATCGTACCAACCGCCTCAAGGCGCGGCTCAAATATGTGCTCGACAGCATCGGCATCGAGAAGTTCTTGGCCTTGGTCGAGGAGAAGCTCGACCGCAAGCTGGCGCGCGCACCAGCGGAAGCGATCGCGTCGCGCCCGGCGTTCGACCGCATGGCCCATATCGGCGTTCACCCGCAGAAGCAGGCGGGGCTGAACTGGATCGGCGTGGTGCTGCCCGTCGGCAAGGTCACCGGCGAGCAGATGCGTGGAATTGCCAAGATTGCCCGGGATCTCGGCGATGGCGACATACGCCTGACGGTCTGGCAGAACTTCCTGATCTCCGGCGTGTCCGACGAGAACGTCGCGCTCGCAACCGCAGCGATCGATGAGCTCGGGCTCAAGACGAAAGCATCCAGCATCCGCGCCGGCCTGATCGCCTGCACGGGAAACGTCGGCTGCAAATTCGCCGCCTCCGACACCAAGCGCCATGCGGCGGAGATCGGCGACTGGTGCGAGGAGCGGGTGAACATCGACACGCCGCTGAACGTGCACCTGACCGGCTGCCACCACTCCTGCGCCCAGCACTACATCAGCGACATCGGCCTCATTGCCGCCAAAGTGCCGGGCGCGACCGAGGACGACACGGTAGAGGGCTATCACCTCTTCACCGGCGGCGGCTTCGGACCTGACGCCGAGATCGGCCGGGAAGTCTATCGCGACTTAAGAGCCGAGGACGCGCCGAAGACCGTGGAGCGCCTGCTCAAGGCCTATCTCGCCCATCGCGTCTCGCCCGAAGAGACCTTTCTCGCCTTTTCACGCCGCCATGATGGCGAGGCCCTGCGCAAGCTGGCCGAAATGGAAGCCATGACATGACAAAGATCTTGAACCCGTCGAAGCTCGAGATCATTCCACCCAGCGCGCCGTTCACCGAAAGCCAGCGGCTGTGGCTCAATGGATTCCTCGTCGGCATGCTCGGCCTCGACGGCACCACCGCGCTATCGCCGGAGCAGAACAGTGCCGTGCTTTCCCCGGCCCCCGCCGAAGAAGATGACGACGACGCGCCCTGGCACGACCAGAGTCTTCCCATTTCCGAACGCATGAATCTCGCCGAAGGGCGGCCGTTGCGACGGCGCATGATGGCGGCGATGGCGCAGCAGGATTGCGGTCAATGCGGCTACAATTGCCGGGACTATTCGGACGCCATCGCCAGCATGGACGAAAAGCGCCTCAACCTTTGCGTCCCCGGTGGCAAGGAAACCGCCCGGATGTTGAAGGCGCTGTATGGGGAATTGGACAATGCGCCCGCAGCAAAGTCTCCTTCAGCGGTGGTTGCCGCGCCGGTGCCGGTCGTTTCTGTCGCCGCGCCGGGCCGCTCACGCGACAATCCGGTCGCGGCAGCCTTCCTGTCGCGGCGCCTACTGAACAGGAAGGGCTCGGAGAAGGAAACCTATCACATCGAGTTCGACCTTTCGGCGAGCGGTCTCGACTACGTGGTGGGAGACTCCTTCGGCGTGTTCGCCAGGAACGATCTCGGTCTCGTCGACCAGGTCATTGCGCTGCTCGGCGCTTCCCACACCACGGAAGTGAACGGCAAGACGCTGCGCCAGGCCCTGACCGAGGACGTGTCACTGTCCCCGGCGCCGGACAAGCTGTTCGAGCTGATTTCCTTCATCACCGGCGGCACGCAGCGCGAAAAGGCGCGCGCGCTGGCGCAGGGCGAGGACCCGGACGGTGACGCCGCAACGCTCGATGTCATGGCGGCGCTGCAGAAATTTGCCGGTGCGCGGCCGCATCCGGAAGCCTTCTTCGAAGCGCTGGAGTCGCTGCAGCCTCGGCTCTACTCGATTTCATCGTCCCACAACGCAACGCCGGGCAGATTGTCGCTGACCGTCGATTGCGTGCGCTATATCGTGGGCAAGCGCAAGCGGCTGGGGATGGCTTCGACCTTCCTCGCCGAGCGCGTCAATCCGGGCGATGAGGTCAAGGTATACGTGCAGAAGGCACATGCTTTCGGCCTGCCGCAGGATCCGAAGACGCCGATCATCATGATCGGGCCGGGCACGGGCATTGCGCCGTTCCGTGCCTTCCTGCTCGAACGCAGGGCGCTGGGGGCAACCGGGAAGAACTGGCTCTTCTTCGGCCATCAGCGCAGCGATTGCGATTTCTTCTATCAGGACGAGCTCAACGCGATGAAGACGTCGGGCCTGTTGACGCGGCTGTCGCTCGCCTGGTCGCGCGACGGCGAAAAGAAATTCTACGTGCAGGACCGCATGCGCGAGGTCGGACGCGAATTGTGGACGTGGCTCGCCGACGGCGCGCATGTATACGTCTGCGGCGACGCCAAGCGCATGGCCAAGGACGTCGAGCGCGCGCTCGTCGATATCGTCGCGCACTTCGGTGCGCGATCGACGGATGAAGCCGTGAGCTTCGTTGCGGAACTCAAGAAAAAAGGGAGGTTCCAGCAGGACGTGTACTGAAGAGTGAGAACTTTCGCGAATCGTCTCAAACTTGAACGAATGAAATTCTCGGAACCTGCCCAACGGGAGAATATCAGCCTGCGATAAGACTCTTGGAGAGAACCCTCTCGCTATTTTCGCCTGCGCATCTTGTCTGACGGCCCAAACAATACTTGATTCCTCGTCGATGGGACGTTGGAGATCCACTATGCGCGAGATATCGGCAGAGGCCAGGCTACATCTTCATGCGCGCTCGCTCTCCAGGCGGACCGGCGCAAGAATCCATTTGGTGGCGCTCTACAGCGCCTTCGCCCTCATTGCGGCCGTGGTGTTCGGCACGCTCTCCGTCCATCCGTTCTGAGGCGGGACTCACGCCGCGCGCCTGAACGGCGCGACTCCGATGCCGGCATCCTTCAACGCCTTGCGCAGACCGCGCGCAATATCAACCGCGCCCGGCGTGTCGCCGTGAATGCAGACGGTATCCATCCTCATCTTGATCACCTTGCCGGTGACGGAAACGACGGAGCCTTCCTGCACCATGCGCACCACACGCTCGGTGACCTCCTTGGCATCATGGAGCACGGCGCCGGGCTTGCGCCGCGACACCAGCGAGCCGTCATCTTCGTAGGCGCGGTCGGCAAAGACCTCGTGAACCATCGGCAGGTTCGCTTCTTCCCCGGCCTTCACCAGCCGCGAATTGGCGAGCACGACGAAAGTCAGTCTGGGGTCGACCACCTTGATCCCGTTGGCGATCGCCTTCGCGGTTGCCTCGTCTTCGCAGGCATAGTTCGAGAGCGCGCCATGGGCCTTTACATGCGTCACCTTGTGGCCGGCCGCGGTCGCGATCGCCTGCAGCGCTCCGATCTGGTAGGCGACGAGGTTTTCGATTTCCGATGCCTTCAGGCCGATGATCGGGTGTCGTCCAAAGCCATGCAGGTCGCGGTAGCCGGGATGAGCGCCGATCGAAACGCCGCGCGCCTTCGCAAGCTCCACGGTGTGACGCATGATGTCGGGATCACCGGCGTGGAAGCCGCAGGCGATGTTGACCGAAGTCGCAAGCTCGATCATGGCGGCATCATTGCCCATCTGCCAGGCGCCGAATCCTTCACCGAGGTCGCAGTTCAGATCGATGGTCTTCATGGTTCTTCCGCCTCCGATTGCGTATCCGTCAAAATGTGCCACGTGCCCGCATCGACAGCACTGACGGCGCTGCCGGCGACATTAGCACCATGCAATGCTTCGAGGTTGAGCTCGACACCCTCGATGGAACCCAGCCGATCGGGCAGGCTGCGCAGGAGCTGCGCGAATTTCCGCGCCTCATCCTGAGCCTCCGCTACACTGACGGCCTTGAAGCGGAAGCCGGTTCCGGCCGGGAGTTGCGCGAAGCGGCCGAGGTCGGCCGAAATCACGGTGGCGATCTTGGGATAACCTCCGCTGGTGCCGCGATCCGGCATCAGCACGATCGGCGCACCATTGCCCGGCACCTGGATGCTGCCGTTGACGGTGCCGTCGGAGACGATGTTGTGGCCGTGCAGGTGCTTGATCGCGGGACCTTCCAGCCGAAAGCCCATGCGGTCGGAGGTCGCCGAGATCTTCCATTCGCTGTCAAGGAACAGCGCCTTGTTCTCTTCGTCGAACTCTTCGTCCTGCGGCCCCATGATGACGCGGATCGGTCCGCCGGTTGCGGGCGGCAATTCGATGCGCCGCTCCGGCGCGGAGCTGGCAGTGGCGACATGCAGTTCATCGCCGGCCTGGAGCGGACGAGGGTAGGGGCTGCCGAGGCCGGCGCGTGCGTTGACCGACAGGCTGCCGAACATCGCCTCTCCCTCGATGCCGCCTTCGATCGCGAGATAACTGAACGCGCCGCCGCGCGCGAAGCCGAGCGTCAGCGTCTCGCCGTCGTTCAGCGTCGTCGACGTGTCGAACGCAACGGAGCGGCCGTCGATCTCGGCATTCCTCGGCGCCCCGGCGAGCGCGATTCGTACCGCGCCCTCGCGCGCCGTGAACGAAGCACCAAACGGGCCGATTTCGATCGCCGCGGCAAACAGCGCGTTGCCGACGAGGCAGTTCGCCGCCGCAAGCGACAGCCGGTCCATTGCGCCGCTCGGCGTCAGCCCGTAGCGCTGGGAGCCCGGCCGCCCACTGTCCTGGACCGAACTCGCCGGGCCGATGCTGGAGACGATCAGCCGGCTCATGATTCGATCAGCTCGGCGATCACCTCGCCGCTCTCGGCGGCGCGGTCCTGCTCGGCGAACGTCTTGGCGTCGACGGCGGAAAACGTCACGCGATCACCGGGTTCGAGCAGGAAGGTGGGATTTCGGTGGAGTTGGTAGGTCCGCACGGCGGTCCGGCCGAGCAGGTGCCAGCCGCTGGGACCGGCGATGCACTGGATGCCGGTCTGCACGCCGCCGATCGAGATGGTGCCCGCCGGCGTGAGTAGCCTAGGATTCTGCCGCCTCGGCATGTGCAGGAATTTGTCGAGGCCGCTGAGATAGGACCAGCCCGGCGTAAAGCCGATCATGGCCACGCGGTAGTCGCCCGCCACATGGCGCGCCACGATGTCCTCAGGCGTGGTGTGGAGCGCCTTGGCGACGTCCTCCAGATCGATGCCGTGCTCGCCGCCATACGTGGCCGGGATGCGCCAGCGACGCGCTCTGGCGGTCGGCAGTGCGGGTCGGTCGGCGAGGGCCAGAAGCCTCTCGCCCAGTTCGTCGAACCCGATCTGGCAGGGATCGTAATGCACGAGCAGCGAGCGATAGGTCGGCACCGTCTCGGTGACGCCTTCGACCGGCCCGCTGGCGAGCGCGCGGTCCAGGGCGAGAACCCGCTGGTTCGCGGCGTCATCGATATGGCGGCTGAACTCGACCGTGATGGCGGCATCGCCACTGGGCAAAAGGCGGGGCGGGGAAAGCGTCGCGGCCATGGCCTCACAATTTTGCGAGAGTCTTGAGTTCCACCGGCGATACAACTTTGCTTCGCGTAGTTAGGGGCGCAAGTCCAATAAATTAATCCAACATCGAGCGATAAGGCATTGTTATCGCGGCGCATACAAACCTGCTTGCAACGCGCGGCTTAACCCTTGACGCGCTGGCCCCGGCCCGCAAGATGCCGCTCCCGTTACGGCCCACCCGGAGCTTGCCGTTTGCCATGTCCTTGACCCCCGAAGCCAGAGCGACGCTGTCCCGCATCACCACCGCGACCATCACCACGGTTCTGCTCAAGAAGGGCCTGCGCAACATCTGGATGCGCGGAGCGCGTCCCCTGCGGCCGGGGCTGCCGCGGCTGGTCGGGCCTGCCTTCACCTTGCGCTTCGTGCCGGCGCGGGAAGATCTGGCAACGCCGGAATCGTGGTCCTCGCCGATCTCCACCCGCACCGCGATCGAGGCTATGCCGGAAGGCTGCATCGCCGTCGTTGACGCCATGGGCGTGACGGATGCGGGTATCTTCGGCGACATTCTCTGCGCACGCATGGTCAAGCGTGGGGTCACGGCGCTGGTGACCGATGGCGCGGTGCGCGACGTCGAGGGCGTGCTCGGCACCAATCTCCCCGTGTGGTGCAACGGATATGCGGCGCCTCCATCGGTGGCGGGGCTGACCTTTGTCGGCTGGGGCGAGCCGATCGGTTGCGGCGGCGTCGCGGTGTTTCCTAACGACATCGTCGTCGCGGACCAGGACGGCGCGGTGCTGATCCCGCACGCGCTGCTGGACCACGTCCTCACCGAAGGCGTCGAGCAGGAGCGGATGGAAGCCTGGATCGTCAACGAGGTGAACAACGGCGCCGTGCTGCCCGGCCTTTATCCGATGAATGCCGAGACCAAGGCCCGCTACGCGGCCAGCAAGAAATGACATCAACGGAAGTGAGGTAGGCTCATGGAATTCCATCTCGCAGGCTCCCGGCCGACGCGCATCGCCCCGAAGGAGCATTTCACCGGCACGGTCCTACAGGACCCGATCATCATGGCCCCGAGCCCGGCGCGTCTGAATTGCTCGAGCGTGACGTTCGAGCCCGGCGCGCGCACCGCCTGGCACCACCACCCGCTTGGCCAGACGCTCTACGTCACCTCCGGTGTCGGTCGCATCCAGGCCGAGGGCGGGCCGATCCGCGAAATAAAAGCCGGCGACGTGATCTGGATTCCGCCGGGCGAGAAGCATTGGCATGGTGCCTCCCCGACCACCAGCATGACTCACGTTGCCATGCAGGAAGCGCTCGACGGCGTTTATTCGAACTGGATGGAGCACGTGACCGACGCGGAATATTCGGCGCCGATCGGCTAGCTGTGAACTTTCAGGAGGTTGTCCATTCGGCCCTGACCGGGAACTCTGAAGTCGCCAAACACCAGCGATTCGCGGAGAACCGAATGGACGTCCACAAGAATGCTCCTCTGACCCCGAAAGGTCGAG
>NZ_JACRAW010000155.1 GCF_016213215.1 Bradyrhizobium sp.
CCGCGCCCAAGTCGGCTCCGCCATGGTCAGCCAGCGGCGATAAGCCTCCAGCCGCCACTGCAGCATCCAGGCGGGCTCGTTCTTCTTCTGCGAGATGAACTTGACGGTGTCTTCCGAAAGACCCTTGGGGGCCTTCTCGGAGTCGATGAGGGTCTCAAACCCATATCGATACTGATCAACGTCGATGCGGCGCACCCGCTCGACCGTCTCTTGTACGGCTGGCATTCCGTCCTCCGCTCGCGGTTTCAAGGACCGCGGTGGAACAGTCTAGAATGACTATTACAAAGTTTCTCGGCGGAAAGCACCTGCTTAGAATCGTTCAAGCCGTGTTTCGTCGCCATTACTTAAGTAGTGCCCGGGCAAGCTTCCGCCAACCCTCGACGCAGCGATTGATATCCGCGTCAGACGTGGACCAGCCCAGACTGATCCGCACCGCTCCCTGGGCGATGTGGGGGTCAAACCCCATGGCGGACAGCACATGGGACGGCTGTACCTTGCCTGAGGAACAGGCCGAGCCGGAGGAAACCGCAATGCCCTCCAGGTCGAACGCGATCACGGCGGTTTCGGCCTTGAGGCCAGGAGCCGTGAACAGGGTCGTGTTGGACAGGCGCGGCGCATCCTCCGAAAAGATGAGGACATCCGCTGCCCTGCGGAGCCCGTTTTCCAGGAGATTTCTTAGGCTTTCCAGCCTCGCCGCAGCCTCCGGCACGGCCTGAAGCGCGTCAGCCACGGCTGCACCAAAGCCCGCAATCGCCGCGACATTCTCGGTTCCAGCCCGCCGGCCGAGTTCCTGGCCGCCGCCGCGCACAAGCGGCTCAAGCCCGACCAGGCCTTCGGCCAGGACCAGGGCGCCGACGCCTTGGGGACCACCAATCTTGTGTGCAGAGAAGGTGGCAAGATCCGCACCTACTTCATTGATATCAAACCGAACTTTCCCAAGAACCTGGATCGCGTCGACGTGCAGGAGCCCGCCCGCCTCATGCACGATCCTGGCCGCTTCGGCGACCGGCTGCAGCGCCCCGGTCTCGTTGTTAGCCGCCATGATCGACACCAGCGCCGGTGGACCCGCGCCAAGGAGTTCCCTGAGATGACCGAGATCCACGACGCCAGATCGCGTCACGCCGATGCTGCGGATGGCTTCAGGGGGAAACCGCCCGCCGGCCAACACCGAAGCGTGCTCGATCGCTGACACCAGGAGCCTGCTGACCGGCCCGCCCCTGGCACTGCGCACGCCCGGTGCCAGTGCCAAGGCGTTCGCCTCGGTTCCGCCGGACGTGAACATCACGTTTCGTGGCAAAGCGCCGATGGCCTCTGCCAACGCGGCCCGCGCCTCCTCGACGAGACGCCGCGCCTCGCGGCCCTCGGCGTGCACCGAGGATGGATTGCCGACAAGCTCCAAGGCCGCGACCATCGCCTGCCGAGCCTCGGGACGAAGCGGCGTGGTCGCATTCCAGTCGAGATAGACGCGGCTCGTCATGAAGTAAGATGTTACCCAATCTTGCAACGGCGGCTATCCACACCGGACAGTTGCCGAGCTCGGCTCCGGCAGCCAAATTGGCCGCTCCCGTCGCGCTGGCAAGCGGAAATCGCCGGGCCGCCTTTACGGGCAACTAACATCTTGAACGAACTGGCAGATGTTCAAGACGCTTGCTTTTTGCCCCTCGCTATATGTTAGAAGGCTCCCCACCAGTTCGCCAGACGCCATCCGCGCATCATCCGGCAGCGCCGATCACCCTTTCTTCAGCGAGGCTCACATGACGCAAGCCATGCCGAGCCCGGAACCAAGCGGGTTGATACCGTAGGGATTATCTATGCCTGAAGTCATTTTCACCGGCCCGGCGGGCCGATTGGAAGGCCGTTATCATCCGGCCAAGCAGAAGAATGCGCCGATTGCGATGGTGCTGCATCCGCACCCGCAGTTCCGCGGCAACATGAATCATCCGATTGTGTATCAGGTGTATTACGCCTTCGTGGCGCGCGGCTTCTCCGTGCTGCGATTCAACTTCCGTGGCGTCGGCCGCAGTCAGGGCTCGTTCGACCATGGCGCCGGCGAATTGTCGGATGCCGCCTCCGCGCTGGACTGGGCGCAGACCATCAATCCCGAGGCGCGCGCCTGCTGGGTTGCCGGCTTCTCGTTCGGCGCCTGGATCGGCATGCAGCTCCTGATGCGCCGACCGGAGGTCGAAGGCTTCATCTCGATCGCGCCCGAGCCGAACCGATACGACTTCTCCTTCCTCGCGCCCTGTCCGTCGTCCGGGCTGATCGTCCATGGCGACAAGGACATCGTGGCCCCGGCGAGGGACGTCAACACGCTGGTGGAGAAGCTCAAGACGCAGAAGGGCATCGTCATCGACCAGCAGACCATCCCCGGCGCGAACCACTTCTTCGAGGACAAGATGGAGCCGCTGATGGAGACGATCACGGCCTATCTCGACATGCGCCTCGCCAACGTGCGCTGAGCGGATCACTCGGCCGTGGGCGCCTTCGTCGCGCTGCTCCGCGCCGTCAATGTCGGCGGCACCGGCAAACTGCCGATGAGCGAATTGAAGGCGATGTGCGAGGAGATCGGCCTCAAGGCCGCCCGCACCTACATCGCCAGCGGCAATGTCGTGTTCGAAAGCCGCAAATCGGAAGACGCGATCAAGACGGCACTGGAGAAGCGCCTTCAGGCTTACGCCGGTGCGCCGGTGGGCGTGCTGGTCCGCAGCGCATCCGAGATGGCCGAGGTGCTCGCGAGCAACCCTTTTCCCAACGCCGCGCCCAACCGGACCGTCGCGATCTTCCTCGACAAGCCGCCGCCCGCCGACGCGTTGGCCGGCATTCGAGGTCGGAAGAACGAAGAGGTGAGGCTCGGCCGGCGCGAGATCTACGTGCATTACGGCGATGGCATGGGCACCTCGAAGCTTGTGATCCCCGCGGCCAAGGCGGGCACCGCGCGCAACATGAACACCATCGCAACGCTGGCGAAGATGGCCGCGGAGCCTTGAAGCGCGCTACGCCGCGACGGGCGACTGCAGCTTCGAGATCCAGGAATTGCGCCGCATCAGGAAATCCCGCAGCAGCGCCGGATAGTCCGCGCTGACGGCTCCTCGCACCGACGGCCGGGCGGCCAGATTCTTCCGCCAGCGCGCGAGCTTCGGCTTGCCTGCGAGAATGCCGAACTCGCCGATGCTGTCGAACACGTCGAAATAGCGGAACACCGGGCCAAACACGGCATCGACCAGCGAAAACCGGTCGCTGTCGAACCATGGCTCGACCACCCGCGTCTCCAGCCGTGCAAAGCGCTGTTCGAGCTGCGAGGCCTTGAACTTGAACGTGGCCTCGTCCGGTGCGGTGTAGAGGCCGGCAATATCGCTCAGGATCACGGAGCCGTACTCGATCCAGCCGCGATGCTCGGCGCGACGAAGCGGATCGGCCGGATGCAGCGGCCTGGCCTGGGTTTCCTCAAGGTATTCCAGGATCACCGCGGATTCGAAAATCGCAGTGCCGTCGACCACCAGCACCGGAGTCTTGCCGAGCGGCGAGATCTTCAGGAACCAGTCCGGCTTGTTGGCGAGATCGATGTCGATCCGTTCGAACGGAACGCCCTTTTCGGTCAGCGCGATCACGGCGCGCTGCACATAGGGGCAAAGCCTGTGGCTGATGAGCTTGAGCGGCGCGGTCATAGATCGATCCCGTTTGGTTTGATGCATCTGCATCAAAATAGATGCATCTGCATTAAACTTCAAGACCGATGCTACTGCATCAACCAACCGTGATGCTTACGGCCTCGCGATGATCCCGCCGGTCATTGGCATGGGCACGCCCGTCGTCGCCGGGTAGGAAAGCGGCAGGCCTTTCAGCCCTCGCGCGGCCAGAAAGCCGAACGCCTGCGCCTCGATGGCGTCCGACGACCAGCCCACAGTCCCGGCGGCCTGGACCATGGCCTGCGCCAGCCGTTCTCGCATCATCCGCAGCATCGTCAGGTTGCGGGCTCCGCCGCCGCAAACGATCCAGCTCTTGGGCGGCTTGGGCAGCAGCGGAACGATCCGGGCGATCGCCGCCGTGGTGAAGGCTGTCAGCGTCGCGGCAGCGTCGGCATGCTGCATCTCGCGCAGCTTGAGCGAAGCGAAGTCGTTGCGATCGAGCGATTTCGGCGGCGGCAGCGCGAAGAATGGGAGCTCCAGCGCCCGTGCGATCCAGGCCTCGTCGGCGCGACCCTGCGCGGCCAGGCGGCCTTCGGTGTCGAAAGGCTGATTGAGGTTGCGGAGCATGAAGTCGTCGAGCAGCGCGTTGCCGGGGCCGGTGTCGCAGGCGATCAGGCTGTCGTTGCCGTCGATATAGGTCACGTTGGAAACGCCGCCGATATTGACCACCGCGATCGGGCCCTCCCGGTCGAGGGCTTGCGTCAGGGCGCGATGATAGACCGGCACGAAGGGAGCGCCCTGCCCGCCGGCATCGACGTCGGCGGCGCGGAAATCATGAACCACCGGAATACGGATGGCCTTGGCGAGCGCGGGCCCATCGCCGATCTGGACCGTCATCCTGCGCTCGGGCCGGTGAAGCACGGTCTGGCCATGGAAGCCGACAATATCGATCTCCTCGGGCGTCATCCGGTTCTGGGCGATGAACGCGGCCACGGCTTCCGCATGCGCCGTCGTCACGGCGCGCTCTGCCTCGGGCAGGATACCGGGCCGGGCATGACGTTCCCGCAGGTCGACCGCCTCGGAAAGGGCCTGACGCAGCAAGCGGCGCTCGGACTCGCTGTAGGGCCTGTAGCCAGACGGGCCCAGCGCCTTGATCCGGCGGCCGTCGGTTTCGATCAATGCGACGTCAACCCCATCGAGCGAGGTGCCGCTCATCAGACCGAGTGCCGTCAACATCATGGCTGAACTGCCCTAATTGGTCTCCTCACCCTGGCAGGCCGAGCTTGTGCCAAAGGAACACTTCTTATAATGCCACAGCGCGAAAGCCGACGGCAGGCCGCTCCCACGGCGCCCCCCAAATTGCCGCGAAAACCGTAAAACAAGAATTGTCAGAGTTGCACACAAATGACTGCGTTTAAATCGGATTTTCTGAATGTGCTGCAGCAGCGCGGCTTCATTCACCAGATTTCCGACCCCGA
This sequence comes from Bradyrhizobium sp., assembly GCF_016213215.1. Taxonomy (GTDB): domain Bacteria; phylum Pseudomonadota; class Alphaproteobacteria; order Rhizobiales; family Xanthobacteraceae; genus Bradyrhizobium. The sequence continues at coordinate 5,105 of NZ_JACRAW010000155.1, forward strand.
CTCGCTGGACGCGCTCGCCGCCAAGCGGGAACTCGTGGCCTATATCGGATTCGACTGCACCGCCCCGTCCCTCCACGTCGGCTCGATGGTGCAGATCATGTGCCTCTACTGGCTGCAGCAGACCGGGAACAAGCCGATCGCGCTGATGGGCGGTGGAACCACCCGCGTCGGCGATCCCTCCGGCAAGGACGAGACCCGCAAGATCCTTTCGATCGAGGAGATCGAGCGCAACAAGGAAGGCATCAAGCAGGTGTTTTCGCACTTCCTGCGCTTCGGCGAGGGCAGGAGCGACGCGGTCATGCCCGACAATGCCGAGTGGCTGACCAAGCTGAATTGGATCGAGATGCTGCGCGACATCGGCCGGCACTTCTCGGTCAACCGCATGCTGTCGATGGATTCGGTGAAGCTGCGCCTCGAGCGCGACCAGGAGATGAGCTTCATCGAGTTCAACTACATGATCCTGCAGGCCTACGATTACGTGGTCCTCAACAAGCGCTACGACTGCCGGCTGCAGATGGGCGGATCGGACCAGTGGGGCAACATCGTCAACGGAATCGACCTCGGCCGCCGCATGGGCACGCCGCAACTGCACGCGCTGACGACGCCTCTGATCACGACCGCCTCCGGCGAGAAGATGGGCAAGACCGCCAGCGGCGCGGTGTGGCTGAACGCCGACATGAAGAGCCCGTATGAATACTGGCAGTTCTGGCGCAATACCGAGGACGCCGACGTCCCGCGCTTCCTGAAGCTGTTCACGACGTTGCCGATGGACGAGATCAATAAGCTCTCGGCGCTCAAGGGCGCGGAGATCAACGAGGCCAAGAAGGCGTTGGCCGACGCGGCGACCACGCTCCTTCACGGCGCGGAGGCCGCGCGTCAGGCGGCGGAAACCGCCCGCCGGACCTTCGAGGAAGGCGCAATCGCGGAGAACCTGCCGTCGGTCGACATTCCCCGCAGCGAGTTTGAATCGGGCCTCGGCGTGCTCACCGCTTTCGTCAAAGCGGGGCTCGTCGCTTCCAACGGCGAGGCGCGGCGCCAGATCAAGGGCGGCGGCCTGCGCGTCAACGACGAGCCGGTCACCGACGAGAAGATGGTGCTCACGGCTGCGAATCTGACGCCGGAAGGCGTGGCAAAACTGTCGCTGGGCAAGAAGCGCCACATCCTGCTCAAGCCTGCATAGGCGTATTCGCGTTTGAGGGTTGCCAGGGCGCGCGGAAACGCGCTCCCTGCGCGATCAATGGACCAGAAGACGCCAAGGGAGGAAGTGGCTGCCAACGCCGCAAGGCCGTTGCGGGTTGCATTCGGTGTGCTCGGGCTCTGCTTCACGCTGTCGGTGCTCGGTCGCGGCCTTGGCGAAAGCTTCACCGTCTTCCTGAAACCGATCACGGAAAGCTTCGGCTGGGACCGCGCCGAGGTGGTCTCGGTCTATTCTCTGGCGGCGCTGTCGGGCGGTCTCGTCGCACCCCTGATCGGACGCTTGTTCGACCGCTCGGGTCCACGAGCCGTCTATTCGCTGGGGTTGCTGCTGCTTGGAAGCGCGTTCCTGGTCGCAGGTTTCGCCGAACAGCTGTGGCAATTCCAGCTGGTCGGCGTCTGTATCGGCATTGGCATCGCTTTCATCGGCAACGTGCCGAATTCCATCCTGCTCGGCCGCTGGTTCGGCCCGCGGCTGCCGACCGCAATGGCCGTCGTGTACTCCGCAATGGGCGCCGGCGTCCTGATCTTGTTACCGGCGTCGCAGATCCTGATCGATTACGCCGGCTGGCGCGGCGCTTATCAGGTGCTGGGTTGCGGCGTGCTGCTCTCGCTGGTCCCGCTCCTGCTCTTGCCCTGGCGGCTGTTCTCGTCAGGGTCGCCACGTGTGGTCAAGAGGGCCGATCCCGACCTCGTCGACGGGGACTGGACCCTGATGACCGCGATGCGGCATCACGCGTTCTGGGCGTTGTTCTCGACCTTCTTCTTCACCGCGATCGGGATGTACGCAATCGCACCGCAGGTCGTGGCCTACCTGATCGAGGTCGGCTTTCCCCCGCTGACGGCCGCCACCGCCTGGGGCTTTTCCGGCGTGGTGCTCCTGTTCGGCATGCTCGGCATCTCCTCGCTCGACGGCCTGATCGGCCGCAGGCCGTCGGTCCTGTTCAGCTACGCGCTGTCGATTGCAGGTCTCGTCATGTTCTGGGCGCTGCAATGGTACCCCAATTTCTGGCTGCTCACCGGCTTCGTCGTTTGCTTCGGCAGCATGATCGGATCGCGCGGGCCGCTACTCACCGCAACCGCGATGAAGATCTTCCGCGGCAAGCGAGTCGGCACCATCTACGGCGCCATCTCGATCGGCAGCGGCCTGGGATCGGCGTTCGGCTCCTGGAGCGGCGGCCTGATCCACGACTTCACCCATAGCTACAATCCGCTGATTCTCTTCGCGCTCTTGAGCGTCGTGCTCGGGATGATTCCATTCCTGGTCGTGCGTGCACTGCGGCAATGAACGTTGCCTGCGCCAAATGCCAAACCGGCCATTGCACACCATGAATCGACACGGTGAATTGTACGACTCGGCACTTCACGCGCGTGACAGGCTTCAGAGTCTTGCATATTCATTGCTGGAATTATCAACGCGATGCGGGGTTAACTGTCATCGAACGCAGATCAAAACCCGCGCGAACCTGGAAGGGGATGTTATGAACGACCTGTTCTCACGCTGGCAGCCGCTGTTGTTGAGCCTTTTCCGCTTCATCACCGGCCTTCTGATTTTCCAGTACGGCGTCGCGAAGATGTTCAAGTTTCCGCCGCTGCCCTATTTCGCCGAGATTCCGCCGCTGATCTGGACCGCCGGTGCGATCGAGCTCGTGCTCGGCGCCGCACTGATGATCGGCCTGTTCACGCGGCTCTCCGCCTTCATCCTCTCCGGCCAAATGGCATTCGCCTATTTCATCGGCCATATGTTCAAAACGGGCTCGCCGGTGTTCCTGCCGCTCAACAATACCGGCACCCTTGCGATCGAGTTCTGCTTTGCCTGTCTTTACCTTGCCGCCGCCGGCGGAGGTCCGATCAGCGTCGATGCCACCACGCGCAAGGCCTAGTGGCGACGACCTGCTCACCGGTTGCCGAGCACGCTCCAGATGACGAGCAGTGTCGAGATCAGCAGCACGATCATGATGATGCGGTGAGGGATCCAATCTCATCGCGCTTTGGGAGCTGACGTCAGTTGTTGGGCGGCAGCTCCATCGGCGTATTCTGCTTGCCGGTGTTGAACTCGAAGATCTTTCGCAGCAGGCCCGGCGCCATCGCCGAAATCGGATTGACGCGGATCACCGGCGCACTCGGCGTGCCGACCACCTCGTAGGTCACACCAATCAGTCCTTCGTTGCTGCCGGCGCCGAGGAATATACCAAACAGCGGAATCTGGCCGAAAATGTTGTTTAGCCCATATATCGGAACAAAGGTGCCGCTCATGCGCACCTGGTTGCCGGGATAGTCGATGGTGCCCTCGATGGTCACACCGATGATCGGTCCCTTGACGACGCCGTCGCGGATGGAGAGCACGCCATTCTGCCGGGTGAATTCGGCACGCAGGGCCGAGAAGCTAACACCGTTCTGGGTGCCGGGCCCGCCGGCTACGACGCGATCGAGCGCACTCTCGCCCTTCACCACGAAGTCGCGCACATTCATCAGACCTTCTCTCGGCGTGGCGGGCTCCGATGTCGGGGGCTCCATTGCCAGCGTGAGCTGACCGCCCACGGCTTTCGAATAGGTATCGGTGAAACGCAGGAAGGCGCCCGCGTCGTTGGTCTGCAGATAGATCACCTCGCGGTTTCCCTGCGCGCGGCCCCGCAAATCGGCAGTCACGGGGGTGTCGCGTCCGATCTTGCCGCTCAGCGTGAAGGCCCTGATCGCGCCGTTCCGCCGCGACATCTTGGCATCGACACTGCGCAATGCTTCGCCGTAGAAGCCCGCCACCGCGCCGAGCTTGACGTCGATGTCGAAGTCGACGTTCTTCAGCTTGCTCTTGCTGTCGTCCTTGCCGGAACTGCCCGAGATCGCGGATTTCAGGAAGCCGCGTCCGTCGAACACTTCGCCCCGCATCGTGCCCTTCACGACTCCATCCGAATTTCGGTCGATCTTCAGCGAAGCCTTGTCGCCGTCAGACGGCGAATAGACAGGGAAGTTCGCGTTCATGAGGTCGCCGTTCTGGTCGATTTCGAGCGTTCCCTTGATGGATACCCCGCCGCCTTCGACGACGATGTCCTCGATGCGGGTCGACTGGGCCTTCGGCACGACGTTGAAGGTCACCTTGCCGGACTTGCCCGGCAGCTTCACCCAGCCGGGCAGGATGTTGTCCAGCTTGATCGAGGTCAGATCGGCCTCGACGCCGAGCCGCGTGTTCTGATCGGGCCCGCCGATCTTGCCGGTCAGCTTCACGGGAAGGGCGCCGGTCACGGCCGGACCGAGGTCGAACCCCAGGCGGGCACGGCTCGAATCGTCGAGGGTGGCCTGCAACCTGACGTCGGCTTCGCCTTCGGCCGGCTTGCGGTAATCCAGCACGGCAGGCTGGCCGCCGATCTTGACGTCGCCCTTGACGTGGTAGCCCTGGTTGTTGGCGACGACCTTGAGCGAATTGGCCTCCAGCTTCTGGTTCATCACCAGCTTGTCGGCCGCAAAGCCATTGAGATCGGCGGTTACAGAATAGGTGGTATCGGCCTTGGTCAATTCGCCCTTGACCGGCATGCCGAGATTGATGGTCGCCGAGAACGCTCCCTTGCTGTTGTTGGGATCGACGAACGTTGCGGAAAGATCGCTCAAGCGGTCGGAGGCGAGGATTTCCGCCGCCGCCTGTACCGGGCCTTCGACGCGAAAGCGGCTCTTCGACGGCGATGGCTTCGGCGCCATGTCGGGCACCTCGAACACGAAGTCCGAAACCGTGAGCTTGCGGCCGGCAGGCGTATCGGCAATGCCCTGACCGATCGTCACCGTGGCGGTGCGCCCGGTGACGCGTGCCTTCAGGTCGGCATCGCGGACCGAGGGCATCCCATCCACGGGATGGACCGCCACGCCGCTGGCCACGATGTTGACCGACAGGCCGTCGTCCGGAATCGGCGGCCCCTTGCGCGAGAGATTTCGCACGGGCGAATTGACTCCGACCTCGATGCGCTGCAGCGAACCGCGCTCGATGCGTTCGATCACCCATTCGCGCACTTCCGGCACGATCAAGGTCGGCCACATCCGCTTCAGTGCGGAGGCCGACATCGGCGTGCCCGCGAAACCGAGCGTCAGGCGCGGCTCGCCGGAATAATCGACAGTGCCGGTACCCGCGATGCCGATCTCGCCATTACTGATATCGGCTTGCGTCAACAGCAGGCGCTTATGGTCCGTATCGAAGCGCAAGCCGATGGCGATGCGGTTGAAGATCAGCGGCGGTTCGTCGTCGATGCCGGCCAGCACGATCGTGCCGCCCGAAAAGCCGAGCTGCCAGTCGTTGATCCTGTCATTGGGCGGTTCGAGGTGAGCCAACAGCGTGATGCGGTTGGCACCCGAGATGACCTTGAAGGGCGCCACCAGCACGCGCCGTCCGGAATCCCACTCGACGTTGATTTCCGCCGAGTCGACCGCCATCGGATAATCAGGCGTGTCGGTATCGATGATGGTGCCGGCGCCCGCGAGGATCTTGCCGCGGAAAAAGGTCGGCAGGCCGTCCCGTCCGAGTTCACCCTTCAGTTCGCCGGTCAGGGGCAAGTCCGCGCTGTAGGTCAGATCCTTCGGCCGCAGCGCCAAGAGGATATTGGCGGTGGAAACCCTGTCGACGCGGATGTTGACCGACCGCACGCCGTTTTCGGCGGGCCCGACGACCACGCGCAGCAGCCACGGCCGCTTGCCCTCCTGGCCCAGGCTCAGCGCGACCCCGCCCCCGCTCGGCCGCCGCAGGCTCAGGCTGATGTTTTCAAAGGTCCATTTGTTGCCGCGCTGCTGGTCGTCGACAATCAGGTTGCCGTTCTTCAACCCGATCTCGTTGAGGTTCTGGCCGTCGAGACCTGTCATGCTCAGGCTGTCGAGCCAGTCGAGACCCGCCAGGATGCCGCTCTGCGCGCTGTTCGCCGACGTCGAGGTCGCGCCCGGCGGCGCGATCGGCCCCGGGCGCGGGAAGGTGGGCGGAAGTCCCGCCTCTTTCTTTGAGGCAACGCCGGTTGCGAGCGGTTTGGCGGTATCGCCCGCGGATACCGTAACGTAGCCATCCGGGGTGATGCGGATCGCGAGTTCGGCATCGACGAGGCTCAGGGTCTCGGCGCGCAGGCGTCCCATGAACAACGCCGGCCCGGAGAGCTTCACTTCGGCTTTGGGTGCGCTCGCGACGATGACATGGTCGCGATCCCGCACGATGATGTCGCGGATACGTACGGCGATGCGGATCCGCCCTGCCCGCTCGATCTGGGTCCCGCCGATCTCGACCGTATTGCCGAGACCGATATTCTCTTCGATGGCTGCGGCCAGCCACGGGGTGGCGATGTTGAGGTTGATCGGCCCGGCGCCAAGTCGCCACCATAGTGCGCCGAAACACCCGGCGACGATCAAGACCAGAACCGCGATCACGACGGCGAGGCGCTTTACCCAGCGCTCGCCCGCAAGCCAGCGATGCGCTGCAGTGAATCTGTCACCGATGCGGTGCAACCCGGAGTTCGAGCCGGACAGCAGGCGGCGCGCACGGTGGCGTGCCGCCTCCTCGCGTTCCTGATCCCATTCGGCCTCGTCCCACTCGCGCGCGTGCTGCGCGTCGCCGGCGTGCCGATTCAAGTCTTGGGGCGATGTCTTTCTTGCCATTCTCTCTCGGTGCACGCGTCCATCGTGAGATGGACTGCCGCCATGGCCCCGGCCGTCAACAGGTGACGAGCGCTCCTGTGCCGGCATCGCTGCCAATCCTTGACTGTTCCTGCTGTTCGTCATCTCGCCCCATGAGCACGTTCAACGAGCAGAGGGGTGGCGCGTCGAAATCCTTGTGACCATAATCCGACACCGCCAGACTTGCCCATCCAAGGGTTCGAATCCGGCATACCGGGCGAGAGCTGCAATACCGTATTGGTTGACCCGCGGAAAGCGACGAAAGGAAGGCGTATGTCCAAGAAATCGCGCAAGAAATCGTCCAAGACGCCCCCCAGCGGCCCAATTCGGCAACAATCCACGACGTCTGCAAAGGCAAAGCCCGGACAATCCCGTCGGGCGGCAAGCGGCAAGACAGTCAGGCAGCGCCAGTCAGCAGCATCGCAAAAGACACCCCATAAACAATTAAGCCCTGCGAAATCGGCCGCAGCGCCGCGACAGGCCATCGCGACCGGGCTTGCCGAGGGCGCCAAGGCTCCCGCCTTCCGACTGCCGCGCGACGGCGGCACCACGGTTTCGCTGGCCGACTACGCCGGAAGGAAGCTGGTCCTGTTCTTCTATCCTCGCGCCAACACGCCCGGCTGCACCAGGGAAGCCATCGATTTCACCCGCCTGGCGGACGCCTTTGCCGAGGCGGGCACAGCGGTGCTCGGCATCTCAGCCGATTCGCTCAAGGCCCAGGAGGCCTTCCGGGATAAGCACAAACTGGCGGTTCCCCTGATTTCTGACGAAACGCACCAGATGCCGGAGGCCTATGGCGCCTGGGGCGAAAAATCGATGTACGGCAAGACGTTCGAAGGAATTATTCGCACCACGCTTCTGATCCGAGCCGACGGCAGGATTGCGCGCGTCTGGCGCCGCGTCCGGGTCGACGGCCATGCGGACGAAGTCCTGGCGGCAGCCCGCGCCATTTGACCAGTTTCCGGCCAACCCGTTTGAGGGAGCCTGTTTTCGGAAAATTAACCATGCCCGGCCCAGATTGCTCGCACAGTTGAGCCGTAGGACCTGTCTCCGACCGGCGCGAGAGTGTCGATGTCGAATCGTCCCGGTCATTATTCAAACTACCCCCAACATCATGCACACGATCGCGGCCGGCCGTTGGCGCGACGCACGGCCGGCGCCACGGCCGCTTGCGCCGTAGCCAGTCAGGACGACTACACCCTTGTTCATGCCGGCAAGCAGGTTCGCATCGGCCCGGTCGTATTCTGGATCGTGGTCGGCACCGTGGTGCTGCTCGGCGCCTGGTCGGCCGCAACGGCTACCTATTTCGCGTTCCGCGACGACGTCTTGACCCGGCTGATCGCCCGTCAGGCCGAGATGCAATATGCCTACGAGGATCGCATCGCCGAGTTGCGGGCCAAGGTCGACCGCGCGACCAGCCGGCAATTGCTGGACCAGGAGCAGTTCGACCAGAAGCTCGAGCAGATCGTGCGGCGCCAGACAGCGCTCGAGTCGCGCGCCACCGCGCTGGGCGCCATGCCCGATGTGACCGGATCGATCCCGACGCCGTCACGTCCCTCCTCTGCCGCGGGTGCGGGCACGCCGAAACCCTCGCCGATCAGCGACACCGTCATCTTTGTCGCGCCGCCGGATCGTGAAGCCCGACTGGAGTCGCGCACGCCCGTCGTTCGAGGTCCTCAGCCGAACCAGTTCGCCAAGGGCCAGGGCGTCGACAATATCCTTGTGCGCCTGCAGAACTCGCTCGACCAGGTCGAGAAGCGCCAGATGGCAGCGCTCGGGGCGTTCGAGGACGGAATGGAGTCGCGCCTGCGCCGAATGCGCGCCGTCATCACCGATCTCGGTTTAGACATGGCGGAGCTGGAAGCCGCAACTCCACGCGCGCCGGTGGGCGGCCCGTTCGTCCCGGTGAAATTGTCGCCGAATTCAGGGCCTTTCGAACGCCAGCTCTATCGCATCAACCTCAACCGCGCCGAAGTGGAACGGCTGAACCGCACCCTGGCACTGGTGCCATATCGCAAACCTGTCGTCGGCGAAGTCGAGTTCACCTCCGGCTTCGGCGTGCGCAGCGATCCGTTTCTCGGCCGGCCCGCGATGCATACCGGTCTCGACTTTCGCGCCGCGAGCGGTGATCCGGTGCGCGCGACCGCCAACGGAAAAATTGCAACGGCAGGATGGTCGGGCGGCTATGGCCGCATGGTCGAGATCGACCATGGCAATGGCCTGTCGACCCGCTACGGCCATCTGTCCGAGATCAACGTCAAGGTCGGCGACATCGTAAAGATCGGCCATGTCATCGGTGCGGTGGGTTCGACGGGCCGCTCCACCGGTCCGCACCTGCACTACGAGACACGGATCGAAGGCGAAGCAGTCGACCCGCAGAAATTCCTGCGCGCCGGTGTGCGCCTGAGTGCACGCTGAGCCGCTCAGCGACTGGTGGGATCTTGTGCCGGGCTCGATGATGATGGGCCGAACGAGTTCATCAACATCAACAACGGCCAGCGGGACCGCGATTGCACCCTCACCGAATGGGAGCGGCATTGGGATCGCAGCTGGACCACCGTGTTCGGCCTCCGCAATGACGCCGTCTGATGAAAACGGGCAACGTGCAGGACTACAACGCCATGATGTTCGGCACTGACGCCGCCGCGTTCAACGCGCTCGACCGCGCCCGCACCGACATCCGTCTCGACGGCACGGCACCGTCCGCTACGAGCCCGACCAGATCAGCCTCTTCGAGCTAGGCTTCGCGCGCAAGACGCGATCGCCCAACCCTTACGAGCGCTACGCCTGGTCGACCAATTCGATGGCGACGAAAATGATCGGCTGGTTCGGCGACGGCGCGGCGAATTCCGTGGCCTGCTCAACTTCACGCAAGGACAGCGCCAGGACGGCATCAATCTTTATCACGTGATGCCGGTCAACGCGAAGCTGGCGCTCGACCACCGGATCGGCGGCTGGACGGACACCGTCGATCTGCTCGATCGGGCCTGCGACGCCGCGCGGCGCCGCAGGCCACCGGCTCGGCTTTCGTCACGCGAAACGGCATTGTTGCGGGACGCCAATTGTGGTTGATGCACGACGAAAGTCGCGCAAGGGCATCCCCAATTGGAACTGAAGAGACGAATTGGCCCACGACACCCTAAGTTGGGCGCGGCCGGTTTCCGCCTGGCGAAAGGCCTGGCCGCGCGCACCTTCGCTGCTGCCGGATTCCACCAGCTCGATTCGGCCTTTGCGCAGCAGCGCCTTTCGCTCGCGCGCGAGAAGCTGGCGCGCGGCGAGACGCTTTATCTCGCCGGGCTCGGGCCGCCGGGTACGCACAATTCGGGCGTGGCGCTGGTCGAAGTGACCCAGGCGCGCGGGCCACGCCTCATCGTCAACAACGAGGAGGAGCGCTTTTCCGGCAACAAGCACACGACCGAATATCCGGCCAAGTCGCTCGACGCCATGGCCGCGACCTTGCGCCATATGGGCGTTGACGTCGGCGATATCTTTGCCTGGCTCACCTCCTGGGATTATCCAACGCTCGCCGGCACGATCGCCCGCTCGCTGCTGGAGGAAGCGCCGCAGAGCCTGAAGCTCGCGCGCAATACCGAAGCTGCCGGGTTCGACAGCCGCAGGCTGGACGAGATGACCCGCACGCCGAAGAAGCTCGCGAGGCAGTTCGGCCTCCCCTCCCGCGTGCCGCTGATCTGCATGCCGCATCACGACAACCATGCCTGGTTTTCGTTCGCGGCCTCCCCATTTGCGGACCACAACGAGCCAGTGGCGATCGCCGTGCTCGACGGCACCGGCGATCTCGGCTCGATTTCGCTCTACGTCGTCGAGAACGGGGCGATGCGACGGCTCTACTGCAACGAGAGCATGTTCGATTCACTCGGCGCGTTCTACAGCGTGATCTCCTCCACGCAAGGCGGCTGGACCTGGCTGTCGTGCGAGGGGCGCTACATGGGCGCCGCCGCCTGGGGCAACATGGATCGCACCAGCAATCCCTATTACGCCCGCCTGAAGGAGGTCCTGCATCTCGGCCCCAACGGCGAGGTCAGGATCAACCGCGCCCTGGCCAACTGGTACTGCGACCCATTCGATCGCCCTTACAAGCGCGCGCTGATCGAGATCCTTGGCGAGCCGCTGCGGCCCGACCAGTTGTGGAATCCCGACGCAGTGCTGCGCGTCGAGGACATCAAGCACCGGCCCGACACGCAGGACCGCCTCGACAAGGCGGCCGCGACGCAGCTGGTGTTCGAGGACGCCATGATCCACGTGGCGGATCACTTGTTGCGCGCGACGGGTGCGAACCGGCTGGTGCTGACCGGCGGCGTCGCGCTCAATGCCGTCGGCAATATGCGGCTGCTTGAACATTTCGACGAGGCCTGGTTCGGCGCCGCACAGGGCCGCAAAGCGCGGCTGCACCTGTGGGTGCCGCCGGTGCCCGGCGATCCCGGCGTCACCATTGGTGCGGCGTGGCTGTTTGCGCATCTGGCCGGCAGCCCGCGCGGCGCGCCGATCACGCACGCGTTCTATTGCGGCGACGCGCCGCTGCGCGAGGAGATCGAGGCGGCGCTGAAGACGGAGGATATCGTCTCGCAGCGCCTTGGCGAAGTCGCCTCAGCGCAGGGGCGCGAGGCCGTCGCCGATCTGATGGCGTTCATGGTGGCGCGGAATGGCGTGATCGCGCTTTACCAGGGCGCGGCCGAAACCGGCCCGCGCGCGCTGGGCCATCGCTCGATCCTTGCCAATCCCTGCGACGCAGGCGCGCGCGAGATTCTCAACGAACGCGTCAAGTATCGCGAGGCGATCCGCCCGCTCGCCCCGATGGCAACGCTGGAAGCGGCAAAGCAATTCTTCGAGCTGGAGGAAGGCGCCTCTGACGCCAGCTACAACGCCTACAACTACATGGTGCTGACAGCGCGCTCCAAGCCTGGCGCGCAGGAGAAGATTCCCGCGGTCATTCACGCCGACGGCACCGGACGCATCCAGATCGTGCGCGAGGAGGACGATCCCCTCACCTATGCCTACCTCAAGGCGCTTGGCCGCCGCGTCGGCGTCGAGATGTCGGTCAACACCTCGTTCAATGTCGCGGGGCCGATCGCACAGACCCCACACCAGGCGATCGACACCCTGCGCCGCTCCAGGGGGCTCGATGCGGTGATCCTCGTCGCCGGCGACGGCACCGCCTATGCCGCCTGGCACGGCGGCGAACGCGACAGCGGACGGTTTACGGGTTGGCTTGCCGGCTGGAAGGCGGCTCACGACTGACCTGTCGTCCAAAAAGCTTCAGCACGCGCCCATCAATGAGGAGCAGAGCGCTGGCAATCACGAGCGCACCCGCGATCTCGTGTGCCGAAATCGACTCACCCAGCCCGAAATGGCCGAGCAGGATCGCCGTCACCGGTACGAGCAGCGTTACCAGCATCACATTAGTCGCGCCGGAACGCCGCAGGATCTGGAAGAAGATGATGTAGGCAAACGCGGTCGAGAGGCCGGCCAACCCGAACAGGGCGAGCCACGTCATCACACCCGGCAATGGCAGTTGCCACGGCCTCTCGATGGAGCCAGCAATGATCGCCATCATCGCTGTTGATGCGGCCAACTGAAATGTCACAGTTCCAAGCGGCGGGGAGTTCGACAGCAAGCGCCGCGCCACCAGCGCCGAGAGGCCATAGCTGAAAGCGGCGGCCAGGCAAAGCAGGATGCCAATGCCCTGACCGCCCGCCAATTGGACGTCCGCGCTTCTGAGGATGATGACGCCGATCAATCCGACGACAACTCCGGCAATGCGCCGCAATTCGAGCTTCTCTTCGCCGGCTGCCGCCATGACGACGACGGTGAAAAGCGGGGTCGTGGCGTTCAGGATCGCCGCCAGACCGCCTGGGATATAGGTCTGCCCGATCACGATCAGCGAAAATGGCAGTACGTTGTTCAATAGGCCGATCGCAAAGAATGGTCGCCAGCCCGCCACATTCGTCGGGAGTTTGACCTTGTAGGCTCGGAGCAACGGCAGCAGGAGTGCAGTGGCGACTGCAAGCCGCACAAACACCAGTGTCAGAGGCGGCAATTCCTTCAACGCGACGCCATTGAAGAAGAATGAGCCGCCCCAGAGGATCGAGAGCAAAGCGAGGAGCGACCAATCCCTCGCGTCGATCCGGTTGTCGTTGGGAAGCATTGCGTCTCACAGCCTGCGAACCGAAGCAGCTACATACCCCGCAACTGCCGGCCTTCCCACCCGTTTTCCGAATGCGTGCTCTGCCTATTTCGGCCGCGACACCAGTTCGATCATCTTGCCTTCATCGTCATCGGGCGCGGCTTGTTTCGCGCGGGCATAGGCCTCGACCGCGGCGCGGCCCATCACCGGCTTGTCGGCGAGCAGGCTTTCGGCCAGCGCCACCGCGTAAGCGGCGTCCTTGTGCCGCAGCGCCGCGGTAAACGTCGCGTCGGCGAAATCGCGCGCCACCATGCGCTTGGAATGGCGCAACACCTGCGGGCTCGCCGCAACGCCGTTCTGGATCGACTCCAGCACCAGATTCATGTCGAGCCCGGCCTGTTCGGCAATGGCGAGGCCCTCGGCGAGGCCGGCGATCTGGATCGCGCCCATCAGGTTGTTGATCAGCTTGTAGACCGTGCCGGAGCCGACCGCGCCGAAATAGCGGATGCTCGAGCCGATCGGCTCGAGGAACGGGCGTGCCCGCTCGAGGTCGGCGGGATCGGCACCGACCAGCAGCGTCAGCTTTCCGCTCGCCGCCGCATCGGGCAAGCCCGTCACCGGGCAATCGATATAGACAAGACCGCGCCCGTGCAGCTCGCGCGCGAGTTCCAGCACGTGACCATAGGACACCGTGGAGCATTCGATCGCGAGCGTGCCGGGCTTGGCCGTCGTGACGGCGCCATTGGCGCCGAGCCACACCGCCCGCGAGGCGGCATCATCGGCGACCATGGTCACTACCGCATCGGCATCGATTGCGGCATCCTCGGGCGAGGTCGCCCATCGCGCGCCACGCGCGATCAAATCTTCCGCCTTGTCCTTGCTGCGATTCCACACCGACACGGCGAAACCGGCATCCAGATAGCGGCCCGCCATGCCGTGGCCCATGCGTCCAAGTCCGATGAACGCAACGCGCCGCATCACCTACTCGACGTCCTCGATTGCACCCGGCGTGGTGCCGAAGGCGCGCTGCGCCAGGGTGGCGGCCATGAACTCGTCGAGATCCCCGTCAAGGACGCCTGACGTGTCTGAGGTATGCACGCCGGTGCGCAGGTCCTTCACCATCTGATAGGGCTGCAGCACGTAGGAGCGGATCTGGTGGCCCCAGCCGATATCGGTTTTCGCGGCCTGGTCGGCGGCGGCCTTTTCCTCGCGCTTCTTCAATTCCATCTCGTACAGCCGCGCGCGCAGCATGTCCCATGCCTGCGCCCGGTTCTTGTGCTGCGAACGGCCGGCCTGACAGACCACTGCAATCCCGGTCGGGATATGGGTCAGGCGGACGGCGGATTCGGTCTTGTTGACGTGCTGGCCGCCGGCGCCGCCCGAACGCATGGTGTCGACACGAACGTCGGATTCCTTGATGTCGATCTTGATGGAGTTGTCGATCACCGGAAACACGGCAACCGACGAGAAAGAGGTGTGGCGGCGGGCGTTGGAATCGAACGGCGAGATGCGCACCAGGCGGTGCACGCCCGCTTCGGTCTTCAGCCAGCCATAGGCGTTGTGGCCCGAGACCTGGATGGTTGCGGACTTGATGCCGGCCTCTTCGCCCTCGGCTTCTTCGAGGACCTCGACCTTGAAGCCGTGCTTCTCGGCCCAGCGGCTGTACATACGCATCAGCATCTGCGCCCAGTCCTGGCTCTCGGTGCCGCCGGCGCCGGCATGCACTTCGAGATAGGAATCGAAGCGATCGGCTTCGCCCGACAACAGCGCTTCCAGTTCGCGCCGGGCGACCTCCTTCTTCAGCTGCTTGAGCGCCGCCTCGGCCTCGGCCACGACGCCGTCGTCGCCCTCGGCCTCGCCGAGTTCGATCATCCCGACGTCGTCCTCGAGCTCCTGCTCGACCTTGCCGATGCCGGAAAGCGCATCCTCCAGCGAGGTGCGCTCCTGCATCAACTTCTGGGCCTTCTGGGGATCGTTCCAGAGATCGGGATCTTCCGCGAGCTTGTTCAGCTCGGCGAGCCGTGCCGTCGATTTCTCGACGTCAAAGATGCCTCCTCAGCAGCCCGACCGACTGCTTGATCTCTTCTACCAACCGTTCGACTTCGGCGCGCATGTTCTTCTCTTCCCGCGGCGCTAGCGCCGCACGTGTCGCGAGGATGTAGCGGCGGCCGCCGCAAAGCGCAACGGGCCGCGTCCAATCGGGACCCTTTTCCGTGTCGCTAGTAAAGTCCGCCCGTACCCGGTCGTATAATGAAGCCTGCGTCGGGTGGCGGCTGCTGCGGGTAGCGACCATCCGCATCGGCCACGCCGATCACCGAGTAGTTATCCGGCGGCGCCGTGCCCGGCTTGAACGCTTCGAGGATGGTTCCCCCGGTTTCGCCGGGACCGGCTCGCATGCCGGTCTTGCCAACGACGCGGATCAGCTTGATGCCGGCCGGAACCTTGAATGGAATCGCCGGCTTGTCGGCGAGCGCGAGCTTCATGAAGTCGCGCGCGATCGGAGCCGCCAGATGGCCGCCGGTGGCGGCATTGCCCTTGCCGAGCGGACGCGGCTTATCATAGCCCATGTAGATGCCGACCACGATGTCCGGCGAGAAGCCGATGAACCAGGCGTCCTTGGCCTCGTTGGTCGTGCCGGTCTTGCCCGCGATCGGCTTGCCGACTTCCTTCAGCGCCATACCGGTACCGGCCTGCACGACGCCTTCCATCATCGACGTGGTCTGGTAGGCGGTCATGGCGTCCAGCACCTGCTCGCGGCGGTCGACAAGCTGCGGCTCGGACTGGTTCTTCCAGCCGCCGGGCGCGTCGCAGCCGCGGCATTCGCGCTGGTCGTGCTTGAAGATGGTGTGGCCGTAACGGTCCTGGATGCGGTCGATCAGGGTCGGCTTCACGCGTCGCCCGCCATTGGCGATCATCGAATAGGCCGTGACCATCCGCATCACCGTGGTCTCGCCGGCACCCAGCGCGTAGGAAAGATAGTTGGGCAGTTCGTCGTAGACTCCGAAGCGGCGCGAATATTCGCCGATCAGGGGCATGCCGATGTCCTGCGCCAGACGAACCGTGACGGTGTTGAGCGACTGACGCAGCGCGTTACGCAGCGTGACCGGACCCTGGTACTTGCCGGACGAGAAGTTCTCCGGCCGCCACACGCCCCCACCTTGCCCCTGGTCTATTTCGATCGGCGCGTCCACCACGACGGTCGAGGGCGTATAGCCATTGTCCAGCGCCGCCGAATAGACGATCGGCTTGAACGACGAGCCGGGCTGCCGATAGGCCTGGGTCGCGCGGTTGAACTGGCTCTGGTCGAAGGAGAAGCCGCCGACCATGGCGAGCACGCGGCCGGTCCAGGGGTCCATCGCCACCATTGCGCCGGAGACTTCGGGCAGCTGGCGCAGCCGGTACTGCCCCTCCACCGGATGGCCGTCCTTGTAGAGGGGATCGGCGTAGATCAAGTCACCCGGCTGCAGCACCTGAGACACCGCCGTCGGGGCCTTTCCCCTCGTGCCGCCGGATGCGGCCCTGGCCCATCGCACGCCATCGAGCGTGATCAGGCCGGTCTCCCGCTGCTTGCTCACCGCGCCGCCGAGCTCGCGCCCGGGCTGGAAACCAATCCGCGCCGACTGATCGCTGGTTTCCAGCACCACCGCCATGCGCCACGGCGAGATGTCCGAAAGCGACTTGATGTCGGCGAGCTTCACGCCCCAGTCGCCGGAGATGTCGAGCTTGCTGAGCGGGCCGCGATAGCCCTGCTGTTCGTCATAATTGACAAGGCCGGCGACCATGGTCTTGCGCGCCATCACCTGCATCTTGGGATCCAGCGAGGTTCGCACCGACAGCCCGCCTTCGTAGAGCTTCTTCTCGCCATAGCGCTCGAAGATGTCGCGGCGCACTTCCTCGGCGAAATACTCGCCGGCAAAGGTGTGAGCGGCATTCGTGCGGCTGGTGACGACGAGCGGCTCCTTGCGCGACTTGTCGGCGTCGGCCTGCTTGACCCAGCCGTTTTCGAGCAGGCGGTCGACGACGTAATTGCGCCGTTCGATCGCGCGCTCGCGATTGCGCACCGGATGCAGAGTTGCCGGCATTTTCGGCAGAGCCGCCAGATAAGCCGCCTCGGCAATGGTCAGTTCGTTCACCGACTTGTCGAAGTAGACGAGCGATGCCGCCGCAATTCCATAGGCGCCAAGGCCGAGGTAGATCTCGTTCAGATAGAGCTCGAGGATCTTGTCCTTGGAATAGGTCCGCTCGATCCGCATCGCCAGCAAGGCTTCCTTGATCTTGCGGGTGAACGACACCTCGTTGGTCAAGAGGAAGTTCTTGGCGACCTGCTGCGTGATCGTGGAGGCACCCTGCGGGCGCTTGTTGGATCCATAATTCTGGAGATAGACCACCGCGGCGCGCGCCATGCCGGTGTAGTCGATACCGCCATGCTCGTAGAAGTTCTTGTCCTCGGCGGCCAAGAAGCTGTTGATAACGAGCTTCGGCACCGCCTGGATCGGCAAATAGAGCCTGCGCTCCTTGGCGTATTCGCCGAGCAGCGAACCGTCGACCGCATGCACGCGGGTCATTACCGGCGGCTCATAATCCTGGAGCTGAGAATAATCCGGCAAGTCCTTGGAAAAGTGCCAGATCATGCCGGCTAAGGCGCCAACGCCCACCAGAAACACCACGGTTCCGGTGGCGAACAGGAAACCCAAGAACCGCACCAGCAAGCGCATTATCAGTTTATCCGTTCAACCTTGGCGCCAAGCAGGCGCTTCCTCACGCAGCGAATCCCGGTCAGGCCGACCGGACCGCTCCATGCCATAATACGCTGGCGCTGGCCGAGGGGGAATTGCGATCGACTCCCTACCCCTCGCTGCGGTCTTATAAAAGGGGCCGCTGTGGCCAAACTAGGGCTGTCTCAGTGGGCCGGGCCCGCCGTGGCCAGGCGTTTGGCCAGAAACGCGTCGATCGCCTGCGCCATCGAACCGACCGTCTTGGAGCGCCATCTGTCCGAAACCAGGTGCTCGAGATCGCTCTTGTTCGAGACGTATCCGAGTTCAACCAGCACCGACGGCACGTCGGGCGCCTTCAATACCCGGAAACCGGCCGACTTCAGCGGATGCTTGTGCATCCGCACCGTGTGCCTCATCTCGCTCATTAACAGCCGGGCAAAGCGGTTCGAAAACGTACGGGTCTCGCGCTGCGCCAGGTCGATGAGGATATCGGCGACATCGGTCGGCTCCTCCGTCAGGTTGACGCCGGCAATCGCATCCGCCCTGTTCTCCGCGTCGGCCAGCCGCTCCGCTTCCGCGTCGGACGCACGGTCCGACAGGGTGTAGATCGTCGCGCCCTGGGCGTCGCCCTCGTGGCGCGGCAGCGCGTCGGCGTGGATCGAGACGAACAAGGCGGCGGACTGGTTGCGCGCAATCTTCACGCGGTCGCTGAGCGGGATGAAGGTGTCGTCGGTCCGTGTCATGACGACACGGTACTTGCCGCTCTTCTCCAGCCGGTCGCGCAGCGCGAGGCCAAACGCCAGCACCAGGTTCTTTTCGGCTTCGCCAGAAGACTGCGTGCCGTTGTCGATCCCGCCGTGGCCGGGGTCGATCACGACGACCGGGCGCGGATCGGCGCGGGTGGGCGCAGGCTTCGGAGTTGCCGCCTCGGTCGGGATCGTTGGGGCTGCGGTCGCGGCAGCATCGGCAATGGTCGGGCGCAGCTCGGGCCGGTTTTCCGGAGCAGGTGACGGCTGGAAGGCGGTACGCTCCACCTCTTCGAGTTCGAGCACCAGGCGCGACGGCTGTCCATTGGCTGCTTCAAGCACGTAGGACTTGGCGATCCTCGCAGGGCCCGTCAGGTCGAACACGATCCGCGAGCCCCCCGGCATCACCATGCCGTAGCGGAAGGCTTTTACCAGCCCTCGCCCGGCCGTACCGACACCCTGCGGCAGCTGGAACGAAACCTGCGGAACGTCGACGACCACCCGGTACGGGTCGGCCAGGGTGAAGGCGCGGAACTGGATGGCCTGGTCCAGGTCGAGAATGAATCGGGTCTGCTTGGAATCGCCTGCCAGCCGGGCCCCGAAAGCGACTGGTACGCCGGGGCTGGAAACAATCGGCCGCGGCAGGCTCTGGGCCGCAGCGGGACGGAACGAACCGGAGCACGCCAGTACCGTGGCGCAAAACAGCAGCGCGGCGCCTTCCAGAACACGATGTTTTGCTCGGCTAGCCACCGGATCCCTGCCCTCCGAGCGCCCCTTCTATCGAAATAGAACCACACGGTTAATCGGCACTTAACCGGGGTTCAGCGAATAACGCCGACTGTTGCGGCGCGGCGACGCTCCCTTGCACGCATGACGTAATCCTCGTATGTAGAGGGGGCTGATGGCCAATATTTCCGGTTGTGTCGTATTCAGCCTCCCGGTGCAGCGCCGGAACCCCTTTGGGATTCCAGCGTCTTTCCGATCCACCCAAGCCAGCGCGGTGCGCGGCGGCAGGCGGGACGGTCTTGAGCCCGAGCGGCATCCGCCCCAGGTTACCATCTTGTTCCAGGGACGGCTTTGAGATCGGCGTAGCCCGTTACCCCGAGCCCCCCAGGGGATCGGATGAGATCTTCAGGCGAGCGCTTCCGCGCCACACCTGGCCATCAGCGAGACACAAAGGCGGTGCCTTTCGCCGCCCATGCTTCAGACGGGCCGACGCTTTGATGCGCCAGACTGTGCCGACCAAACCCGATGGACAATTCGCTTCGTTGCGGAGGCAAAGCTCCGCGCGCCGCATTGCTCCATTGGAACACCGTTCGGAACGGCGCTGCGAGTTGCGTTTTGGCCTTCCCCTAACCCCCGAATCAGGTGGACCGTCGCGCCACCCGGCGGCGCGGTACGCGCCTACGGTGAACCGCGCTTGCCGCCGTCAAGAGTTGCAATATGCCGAACAAGATGTTGATCGATGCCACCCACCCGGAAGAGACCCGGGTTGTCGTGGTCCGTGGCAATCGCGTCGAGGAATTTGATTTTGAGACTGCCCAGCGCAAGCAACTGCGCGGCAATATCTACCTCGCCAAGGTCACGCGGGTAGAACCTTCCCTCCAGGCCGCCTTCGTCGAATACGGCGGCAATCGCCATGGCTTTCTCGCCTTCAGCGAAATTCATCCCGACTATTACCAGATCCCGGTTGCCGATCGGCAGGCGCTGATCGAAGCCGAGGAGCAGGCCCATCGGGAGGCGGAAGAGGAGAGCGAACGGTCGAATCACCGCCGGCGCTCACGTAACCGCAGCGCCCGCCGCCGCGGGCACGGCGAACGGATCCAGAGCGAGATTGTCGAGGGCCTAACCTCTGAGCAGCCGATCGACGCCGAGGCACATGCGGAAGGCGGCGCGGCGCATTCACACGAAGGCGAACAGCTCGAAGCGGCCGCCCATGACGAGTTCGCGCCCCACGACCACTTTGGCGACGAGCACGCGCATGATCACGACGGGCATGACCATGAGGCGCACCATGCCGAGGCGCACACGGGCGAGCGCGCCGAAGATGCACAGGCGATCGAGGCTCTCGCCTCGCCGCCCTCCGAGCCCGTTGCTCCGGCAGAGCCCCAATCCGCGGAAACACTGGAGCCGGCTGTCGCCGAAGCCCGCGACGAAGCTCCTGTTGCCGGCGCCGAGCACGGTACGGAAGAAGACGTCGAAGACGAGCACGACGAGGAAGCGTTCGCCGAAGAGACAGCGCAGTCCGAGCAGGCTGCTGACGAGCAGGACGAGGCTCCGCACGACCAACAGCTCGCCGACGCGCTTGCCGAGGACGATGAGGAGAGCGACGAGGAGATCGAAGAGGAACTCGTCGAATCGGTCGGCGGCGACGACGTGCTGGAAGAAGTGCCGGAGCGGACGTTCCGCCCCCGTCGCCAGTACAAGATCCAGGAAGTCATCAAGCGCCGCCAGGTGATGCTGGTGCAGGTGGTCAAGGAAGAGCGCGGCAACAAGGGCGCCGCGCTGACGAGCTATCTCTCGCTCGCGGGCCGCTATGCCGTCCTGATGCCCAACACCGCCCGCGGCGGCGGCATCAGCCGCAAGATCACTTCGGCGCAGGACCGCTCGCGGCTGAAGGAAGTGGTGCAGGACCTCGATGTGCCCGAGGGCATGGGCGTCATCCTGCGCACCGCGGGCGCCTCGCGGACCAAGCCGGAGATCAAGCGTGACTTCGAATACCTGCTCCGGCTGTGGGAGACCGTGCGCGACATGACCTTGAGGTCGCAGGCCCCCACCCTCGTCTACGAGGAAGGCTCGCTGATCAAGCGCTCGTTGCGCGATCTCTACAACAAGGAGATCGATGAAATCCTGGTC
Source organism: Bradyrhizobium sp. (assembly GCF_016213215.1). Lineage (GTDB taxonomy): Bacteria > Pseudomonadota > Alphaproteobacteria > Rhizobiales > Xanthobacteraceae > Bradyrhizobium. The sequence goes on from NZ_JACRAW010000155.1 coordinate 26,389, forward strand.
GCGGGCGAAGGCGGCTATCGCGAAGCGCGCGATTTCATGAAGATGCTGATGCCGACCAACGTTCGCGCGGTGAAGCTCTATCGCGACGGCCAGCCGCTGTTCTCGCGCATGGGAGTGGAGAGCCAGCTCGACGCGATGTTCTCCCCGACCGTGCAGCTGCGCTCCGGCGGTTATATCGTCATCAACCAGACCGAGGCGCTGGTCTCGATCGACGTCAACTCCGGCCGCTCGACGCGGGAGCATCATATCGAAGACACCGCGCTGAAGACCAATCTGGAGGCGGCCGAAGAGGTCGCGCGCCAGCTGCGCCTGCGCGACCTTGCCGGCCTCATCGTCATCGACTTCATCGACATGGACGAGAAGCGCAACAACCGCTCGGTCGAACGCAAGCTCTCCGACTGCCTGAGGCAGGACCGCGCGCGCATTCAGGTCGGGCGCATCTCGCATTTCGGCCTTCTGGAGATGTCGCGCCAGCGCATCCGCGCGAGCGTCCTGGAGAGCTCGACCGAACCCTGCCCGCAATGCGGCGGCACCGGCCATGTGCGTTCGGTATCCTCGGTCGCGCTGCAGCTCTTGCGCGGGCTAGAGGAAATCCTGATGAAGGGCGCGACCCACAATCTGGTGGTGCGCACCCGCACGGATGTCGCGCTCTACGTCCTCAACCACAAGCGCAGTCATCTGCGCGACCTCGAAAACAGCTTCAAGGTCACGTTGTCGATCATCGCCGATCAGTCGGTGACCGGCCTGCAATCCTACGTCATCGATCGCGGCGAACAGGTGCATACGCTGGAGGCCGCAAAGGCGCTGCTCGCGGCGCAAGCCGCAGCCGGCCCGATGTCGACCGAAGAGGCCTTCGACGAGGAAGAGCCGTTCGACATCGAGACCGAGTCCGAAGTGGAGACCGAGGAAACCGAAGGTCTCTCCGACGAACAGGCAGCCGAGGCAAGCGAGGGCGATGGCCAGCAGCGGCGCAAGCGACGCCGCCGCCGCCGCGGCCGTGCCGGCGGCGCGCGCGAAGCCGAGCCGCGCGAGGATCGCGACGATACCGTGCTGCGCGAGGACACCGAGCCGACGCTTCCGGAGCCTCTGATTGCCGAAGGGCAGGAAGAAGAGCCTGTATCCGAGGAGGACGAGGGCGAGGAGCAGTCAGCTCTGGCGCGCACCGAACAGCTCGGCAGCGAGCGGCGACGCAGGCGCGGACGCCGCGGCGGCCGCCGCCGGCGTGGCGGTCCGGAGGATGGCCTCGCAGGATCGATCACCGACGAACTCAGGCCGAGCTTCCCGTCCGAGGCGGCCGAGGCCGTGGCCGATTTCGATGGCTTCACGGCACAACCTTCGCCGCCCATCGCAGAGCCGGAAGCAGCCTCCCCCCAACCGACGACGCAGGACCAGCCCGGGGCCGAGCCAGCGCCTGCCGTCGCCGAAGAGTCTGCGGCAGAGAGCGAAAAGGCCGCGCGCCGCCGCTCCACGGTCCGCGAGAAAGTCAGCTTCCTGTCCAGCGGTCCGTCAGAGCCGGCCGCGCCGGTTATCCCGTCGGCAATCGAGCCTGCCCCCGCACCGGTCGCAGCACCGGCTCCGGCTGCTGAAGTCTCGAACGAGCCGGCAAGCGAAAGCCCGACCCGGCCTCGCCGTGCGGGCTGGTGGTCGCGCCGGTTCGGCGGTGGCGAATAACATGAACATCAAACCGCCCGGCCCCGCCGGGCGGTTTTTTGATTCCGGGCTCGACTAGACAAACCATGTCCAGACAAAGCGCGATCGTCCTCGGTGCCGGCATGGTCGGCGTCGCCTCGGCCCTGCATCTCGTGCGGCGCGGCTGGTCGGTGGTGCTGGTCGACCGCAGGGAGCCCGGCCGGGAGACGAGCTACGGCAATGCGGGCATCATCCAGAGTGAAGCCGTGCGGCCCTACGCCATGCCGCGCGATCTGGACTCGTTCGTGAGGATCGCGACGGGCCGCGCCAATGAGGTGCGCTATCGCTTGATGTCGCTGCCGCACCATGTCGGCCCGCTGCTGCGTTACTGGTGGCATTCCGCGCCCGCGCGCCATCGCCGCATTACGCTCGCCTATGCCGCCATCATCGCGCACGCCACGTCCGAGCACGATGTTCTGATCCGCGACGCCGACGCAGGCGCGCTCGTGCGGCACGACGGCTATCGGCTTCTGCACCGTGACCGGGCGGCGCTCGACGAGGCCGTTGCGATCGCGGAAGCCAATCGCCGCGAATTTGGCGTGCAGTTTCGCGTTCTGACCGGACGCGAGCTCGCCAAGGCCGAGCCGATTCTGAAGGACGACCTGCCCGGCGCCATCCACTGGCTGGATCCCTGGACTGTATCGGATCCTGGCGGACTGGTCGCGGCGTATGCCAATCTCTTCTGCCGCCTCGGCGGCACGCTCCTGCGGGGAGATGCGCAGGCTCTGACGCAGACTTCCTCCGGCTGGACACTTGCGACCGAAGCGGGACGCATCGATGCCGAAGCTGCCGTGGTGGCGCTTGGGCCATGGTCCCCTGATCTGTTGCGCCGCTTCGGCTATGGTTTTCCGCTGGTGCGCAAGCGCGGCTATCACCGCCATTATCGCGGAGGTCGCACGCTCGATCTGCCGCTGGTGGACCCGACCTTCGGTTATGCGATGGCGCCGATGGCAGATTCATTGCGCATCACCAGCGGCGCCGAGCTTACAAGCCCCGAGGCGGCGCCGACGCCGGTCCAGCTCACGCGCGCCGAAGCCGTAGCACGGGAACTGCTCGATCTCGGCACCGCCGTCGAGACCACGCCATGGTGCGGCACCCGGCCCTGCACGCCCGACATGCTCCCCGTCATCGGCCGCGCCACGCGGCACCGGGGCCTGTGGCTGAACTTCGGGCACGGCCACCAGGGATTTACCCTGGGGCCCGCGACCGGCCGCCTGCTTTCCGAACTGATGAGCGGCGAAGCGCCGGCCGTGGACCCTTCGCCCTACCGGCCGGACCGCTTCTGAGCAGTCTCTTCAATCCGTCGTGATGGCGGTTTCGACGTCCGACGGATCGATCTGCTTGTTCAGGTTCTCGTGCAGCCGCTGGTGATCGAGCTCGCCTTCCACCACGACACGAACACGGCCGCGACGCCGTTGCCGGTGATGTTGGTAAGCGCGCGAACCTTGCTCATGAACTTGTCGATCGAGAATCCGATCGCCATGCTCCTTTAGAACCCGTCCCCGCCGGCTTACGGCGTTCCTCCAGAGCCACCAAGATCATTAGGCCGAGATAGCTCTAACGGACGGCAATTCAGTCCCGATCGAGATGGCGCCTTGCCGCCGGCAGGAGCGCCGCGCCGAGCGCGGTCTTGACGATCGAGCCGACGATGAAAGGGACGACACCCACCACCCAGGCCTTCTCGGCACCAAAATTCATCCCGGCGGCGAGCCAGGCAAATCCGGCCGCAAGGATGATAACGTGCCCCAATGCCATCGCCGCAAACAGGGAGGATACCGAGCGGTCCCATCCGCGTTCGCTCAGCCAGCCGGTGACGAACGCCGCACCGACGAAGCCGGCGAGGTATCCCGCCGTCGGACCCATCAGCGGCGCGATGCCGCCGACCGGTCCCGCGAAGACCGGCAACCCGAGCGCGCCCTCGGCCAGATAGGCCATCACGGTGATACTTCCGAGCCGCGCGCCGCAACCGGCTCCGATCATCAGCACGACCAGAGTCTGCATCGTCATCGGAACGTATGGAAGGGGGACGTTGACCTTGGCCGAGAGCGCGAGCAGCGCCGAGCCGAGGACGACCAGGACGGTCGCGCGCCCCACCTCGGCCGTCGTGCCATGCGCGGCCGGCCACAGCGCGGCCATGAGAGGAAGACGGGCCGCCGAGGCGGGCTTGGAGTCAAACTTGGGTGTCATGAGCAACTCGCTTTGGTTAGGTCTGTCGAAAAAGTCAGCGCCTGTTGAGCCATGCGGTGATGCGGGCAACGGCCTCCTGCATCTCCGCGGCCGAGCCGGCGTAGCAGAAGCGGACGAAGGAGCGACCATGCACCGGGTCGAAATCGCTGCCCGGGGTCGCGGCGACGCGCGCTTGTTCCAGCATCTGCTTGGCGAACTCGAAACTGTCGGAGGTGAAATCCGACACGTCGGCGTAGAGATAGAACGCGCCGTCCGCCGGCAAGAACTTCTTGAGGCCGGCCTTCGGAAGTCCCTCGATCAGGATGCGGCGGTTCTCCTGATAGCCGTGCTTGATCTCTTCCATTTCGTCGCGACCGTCGAATGCGGCCTCCGCCGCGATCTGCGACAGCGTCGGCACCGAGATCGACAGATTCTGCTGCAGCCGTTCGATCGGCCGCGCCAGGGTTTCGGGCACGACCATCCACCCGACCCGCCATCCCGTCATGCAGAAATACTTCGAGAACGAATTGATGACGAGCGCCTGCTCCGACAGCTGCGCCGCCGTCACCGCCGGAAAGGCGTAGTCGAGACCGTGATAGATCTCGTCGGAGATGAAGCGAATGCCCGCGCCCTGCGCCGCCGACATCAGGCTCGAAAGCGCTTCCTTCGACATCATCGTGCCGGTCGGATTGGCCGGGCTTGCCACCAGAACGCCCTTCAGCGGCGTCTTGCGATGGGCGGCAAGCAGAGCTTCGCCCGTCAGGGCGTGACGCGTCGCGCTTGATGTCTCGATCAGTACCGGCTCGCAGCCGAGCGCCGTCAGGATGTGGCGGTATGGCGGATAGCCCGGTACCGTGACCGCGACCCGGTCGCCGGGCTCGAACAGCGTGAGAAACGCCAGGACGAAGCCGCCGGAGGAACCCGTGGTCACCACCACTCGGTCGGGGCTCACTGAGCAGCCGTAGGTGTCACGATAATGCCGCGCGATGCGCTCACGCAGCGAGGGAATGCCGAGAGCGGAGGTGTAGTCGATTCGCCCGGAATCGAGCGCGGCGTGGGCGGCAACGATCGCCGCCTTCGGCGCCGAGGCCGCAGGCTGCCCGACTTCCATGTGGATGACGTGACCGCCGGCCGCCTCGATGCGCGCGGCGGCGGCCATGACGTCCATGACCATGAATGGAGGAACATCGCTGCGGCGGGATGGCGTCAACAGCTGCCCTGCCCGGTCTCTTACTGTCGCATCAAGCATCGATATCTGCTAATTCGCTTCTCGCCGGTCGAGGACCGGCGGGACGGCGCCGTTTGCGCCCCAGACTGGCCGCATTGTGCGGCTTGTAAGGGACATATCCCGTATCCGCTCCGCCGCCAACCGTCAAAACCGATCAAAGAGATCGCTTTCCAAGGCTGCTCTATGCTGCTCCGCATATCCCTGCGCAAGAAGACCGCCGCCCTGACCGCCGTCGTCACCGCGGCCGCACTTGCCGTTTCGCCGATGGCCGCGCAGGCCCAGGAGAGGAAGGGGCCGCCGGTCCTGCGCGACACCGAGACGGAGCAGTTGCTGCGCGACTACACGCGGCCCATCCTGCGCGCTGCCGGTCTGGAAAAGCAGAACATCCATATGGTCATCGTCAACGACAGCTCGTTCAACGCTTTCGTCGCCGATGGCCGCCGGATCTTCGTCAACTACGGCGCGATCATGCAGTCGGAGACACCGAACCAATTGATCGGCGTGCTTGCGCACGAGACCGGGCACCTTGCCGGCGGCCACCTCTCCAAGCTTCGCGAGCAGCTGGCGAATGCGCAGACCCAGATGATCATCGCCATGCTGCTCGGCGCCGGCGCCGTCATTGCCGGCGCGAGGGGCGGCAATGCGAACAGCGGGCTCGCCAACGCCGGCGCGGCCGCGATTGCCGGTCCGCAGGAGATGATCCGTCGCTCGCTGCTGTCCTATCAGCGCCAGCAGGAAGAGAACGCCGACCGCGCGGGCGTGAAGTTCCTGACCGCAACCGGCCAATCGCCGAGGGGTATGTACGAGACGTTCAAGCGCTTCAGCGGCGAAAGCCTGTTTGCCGCGCGAGGCGCCGATCCCTATCTGCAGTCGCACCCGATGCCGTCCGATCGCGTTGCCGCGCTCGCGGAGCTCGCCCGCACCAGCCCGTATTGGGACAAGAAGGATGACGCGGCCCTGCAACTGCGTCACGACATGGTGCGCGCGAAGATCTCGGCCTTCATGGAACGGCCGGAAACCGTCTATCGACGTTATCCGCCGTCCAATGACAGCCCGCCGGCCCGCTACGCGCGGGCGATCGTCACCTATCTTCACGGCGATCTGCGCAGCGCACTTTCCCAGATCGATGCGCTGATCCAGGTGCAGCCGAACAACCCCTACTTCCATGAAGTGCGCGGCCAGGCCCTCCTTGAAAGCGGCAAGCCGGCCGAGGCGATCGCGCCGCTGCAGAAGGCCGTTCAGCTCTCGGGCAGCGCGCCGCTCATGGAGATGTTACTTGGACAGGCGCTGGTCGGAACCGAGAATAAGGCCTACACGGACGAGGCGATCCGGATTCTCAGGGCCGCGGTGATGCGCGAGCCGGAGGCGCCGCTCGGCTACATGCAGCTCGCCATGGCCTATGGCAGAAAGGGAAACTACGCGGAAGCGGACCTTGCATCGGCGCAAGCCGCCTACCTTCGCGGCGACAACAAGACCGCGCGCGAACTCGCCACGCGCGCCAAGACGCGTTTCGCGATCGGCACCCCTGGCTGGGTCAAGGCCGACGACATCGTCACGGCGAAGCCCCCGGGCCAGCGCAGCAACTAGATGTAAACCGCACTGTCACTCGATCAGAAAACTCCACTTGATCAGAAACTTCTGTTAGAACCGGCTTTCAGCAAGAGGATTTATCGATGCCTTCGTCACGCCTGCTCGTTCCCGCGCTGCTTGCGCTCGCTCTTTGCTGCGTCCCGAAGGTCGCCTCCGCCGACAGCTTCTCCGACGCCCAGCGCGGGGATATCGAGTCGATCGTCAGGAATTACCTGATTGCCCATCCCGAAGTGCTCGAAGAGGCGATGGCCGAGCTCAGCAAGCGCCAGGCCGCCGCCGAAACCAAGAAGCACGAAGCAAGCATCACACAAAATGCCGATGCGATCTTCAACTCGCCGCGCGGCGTGGTCGTCGGCAACCGCGACGGCGACGTCACCTTCGTCGAATTCTTCGATTACAATTGCGGCTACTGCAAGCGCGCGATGGTCGACATGATGGATCTGCTCAAGACCGATCCGAAGCTGAAGATCGTGCTCAAGGAGTTTCCGGTATTGAGCCAGGGCTCGATCGAAGCGGCGCAAGTGGGCGTCGCGGTGCGCATGCAGGACCCATCCGGCAAGAAATATCTCGACTTCCACCAGAAGCTGCTCAACGGCCGCGGCCCCGCCGACAAGGCGCGCGCCCTTGCCGCCGCCAAGGACGCGGGCCTTGATGTCGCGCGGATCGAGAAGGACTTGTCGAGTCCGGAGGTGCGCGCAACGCTCGAGGAGAACTTCAAGCTCGCCGAAGCGATGGGCATGAACGGAACGCCGAGCTACGTGATCGGCAAGCAGATCGTGATCGGTGCCATCGGTGTGGACGGCTTGAGGGAAAAGATCGGCATCGCGCGCTGCGGCAAGGCGTCGTGCTGAGCGCGCGCCGGGCAATCTGCAAATAGGCGGGCAATCTGCAAATAGGAATGGGTAAGAAAAGGCCGGCTGGACAGCCGGCCTTTTTGTTGCGCCGCGCACCAGGCGCCGAACCAAGAGCGAGACGACCACAACCAAAGGAGTGATCGCACCAGAGGAGCCCCTCCGCATGACGCCCGCAGCGCCGAGCACGGCCTACGATCTTGAGCTTCTGAAGGAGCCGCCGGCGCGCGGCACCGAACGCGATCACGGCTGGTGCTACGGCCTGCCGCCCGGAATTGCTCAGGAGCAGTGGCCGCTCAGCCCTCATGACGGCTTTCCCATGCAGCACTGCTTCACCCTGTGCATTCCCGAACAGTATCGCACGAAGGGACGCGATCTTGTCGCGCTCACGATGTTCGCTGACCAGCAGCATGACGACCCCAAAGAGGTCGAAGAGGTCGCCGAGTATCTCGCGGCCGACACCGTCGGACCTCTGCGCCGTGCTGATCTGCTGCCTTTCTGGAAATACCGTCTGAACCGGCACCCGATGGAATTTCGCATGCGGGACGCCATCGACCGCAATTACGCGGCGATCTGGCTCACGGAAGCGGAGTTCACGGGACCTCTGTGCACACCGCCTGACCTTGCCGGCAATCTTCTGCTCCAGCAAAACCCGCCGCCATCCTGGCTCGAGAAGGGTCTGGCTCGCGCCGTCTTTGATGTCCGCGTCGGCTGCCATGACAGCAACTATGAAAATTGTGACGGGCTTGAACAGAAGTACTGGTACCGCCTCTTTGGCCGCATCCCCGAGGTCGGCCATAACGCCTATGGCATCGCGATTGCGGCGCGTGAAGGCGATCCGAACGTGGGCAAGCCGCCGCGCGACGAAATCCTGCACGCGGACGAACCCGGCAATTACATCCAGCCCTACGGCAAAGAGGGTGAAGCGATCGAGTTGAAGCGCTTTCATGGCCGCAACCACCTCGGCGGCACGATGTTTCCTTCTCAGTGGACGCCGAGATACAGCCCGACCTATCTCGAGATCGAAGAGGAGTTCGGCGGTTTCAACTTCGGCGCAGGGAATGGCCAGCTCGATCTCGCAACTATGGCGTTTGAATGGGCCTGCGGATGACTCGCCGTTCATCCCGCATTCATGAAACCAACGCCGACAAACCGCCGCCCCTTTCGGAACTAGTGGCATCTCTTTTCGTTGTCCGCGCGGGCAATGACGCATTGTGAGACGTGAGGAGAACTCAATGACTAACCGCTTTATGATTTCGGTTGCCGCGCTGGCACTGCTTGCCGGAACCGGTTTCGCAAACGCACAAGGCATGAGCGACAAGGGCGGATCCGGCGCGCAGTACCAGCAGCCGTCGGGCGGCGCGGCTGAGCGCGGCGGCTCGATGGGCAAGCAGGACTCCAAGCAGGAGTCGATGGGCAAGCAGGAAAAGGGCACGGTCGGCCAGGGACAGTCCGGTTCGATGAAGTCGGGCCAGTCGACGGAAGATCGCCCGTCCGGTGCCATGAAGAAGGACCAGTCGGCTGACGACAAGGCTGGTGCAACTAAGGGCTCGCGCGCCGAGGATCGTGCGCAAGGCCAGCAGCAAGGTCAGCAGCCAGCTCAGAAGTCGAAGAGCTCCGGGACCGAGACCAAGGGCGGCCAGAAGGACATGAAGGCTGAAGACAGCAAGAGCGGCGGCGACACCCAGATGCGCCAGGGTCAGACCGGCACCGGCGCTCAGGGCCAGACCGGCACCGCTCAGGGCCAGACCGGCACCACGACCTCGACCCAGACCACCGGTCAGGCCGGCGCTGGTGCGAAGCTCTCGACCGAGCAGCGTACGCAGATCACGTCCGTGATCCGAGAGCAGCGCGTGACCCCGGTGAACAATGTAAACTTCACCATTTCGGTCGGCACCCGCGTCCCACGGGAAGGCATCGAGCTTCATGCGCTTCCGCCCAGGGTCGTATCCATCTATCCGGAGTGGCGTACCTACAAGTACATCCTGGTCCGCGATGAGATCGTGATCATTGACCCCAATACCTACGAGATCGTCGCCGTCCTCAACGTGTGAGGCCGACTGGCGGTAGTCGCGAGGGGCGGGCAGCAAAGCCCGCCCCTTTTCGCTGCCTGCGCCGTCGCGGGCAGCATCCTCTGTACTGGTTAACAAGCGTTTTCCGCAGCTTCCACACAGCTTTTTGCAAGCCGGATGAGGTATTTGAAGGTTATCCGGACGGCCTGAAGGCTTCCCCTTGGCCCCGTTGTTACCTATAACCCCGCCACCTGCCGCCGCATCGCCGGGACCTGGATGGCCAAATCAGCAGCCGAAACGACGATCTACGTCCTCAACGGGCCGAACCTCAACCTCTTGGGGACTCGTGAGCCGGAGACCTACGGCCACGCCACGCTGGCCGACGTCGAGAAGCTTTGCGCCGACGCCGCCGCACAGTTCGGACTGAACGCGGACTGCCGCCAGTCCAACAGCGAAGGCGAACTCGTCGACTTCATCCACGAGGCGCACGCCGGGAAGGTCGCCGGGATTGTCATCAACGCAGGCGCCTATTCGCACACCTCGATCGCGCTGCACGATGCGCTCGTTGCGGTCAAGATCCCGACCGTCGAAGTGCACGTCAGCAACATCTACGCCCGCGAGAGCTTCCGCCATCATTCCTTCATCGCGCGCGCCGCCTTTGCGACGCTTTGCGGTTTTGGCATCGACGGTTACCGCCTCGCAATCAACGGCCTTGCCGCCAGGATCGGCGCAAAGGCCAAAGCCTGACGCACGCTCAACAGAAGGTCCGGATTCAAGATCATGGCGCGCCAGCCTGACGACAAAGCAGCCGCAAAATTTTCCAGCGACGACAGCGTACTCATCCGCGAGCTCGCGAGCCTGCTCGACGAGACGAGCCTCACCGAGATCGAGATCGAGCGCGCGGGCCTCAGGGTGCGCGTCGCGCGCAATGTCAGCATCGCCGCTTCGATGCCAACGGTCGTGACGACTGCCGCGCCGGTCGCCGCGGTGCCGCCAGCTGCAGCGGTTACGGATCTGTCGAAGCATCCGGGAGTCGTGACCTCGCCGATGGTCGGCACCGCCTATTGGGCCCCTGAGCCGGGCGCCAAGCCCTTCATCGAGGTCGGCACCAAGGTATCGGTCGGCCAGACGCTCCTCATCATCGAAGCGATGAAGACGATGAACCAAATTCCCTCGCCGCGCGCCGGCACGGTGACGCAGATCCTGGTCGAAGACGCCCAGCCGGTCGAGTTCGGCGAACCGCTGGTCATTATTGAGTAGGCGAATGGGCAGTAGCGAATAGCGAATGGTTCTTCGCTTCCTTATTCGCTATTCGCCACTCGCCATTCGCGGCAGGACATCATGTTCGACAAGATCCTCATAGCCAACCGCGGCGAGATCGCCTTACGCATCCTGCGGGCCTGCAAGGAGCTCGGCATCTCGACCGTTGCGGTGCACTCGACCGCCGACGCGGATGCCATGCACGTGCGGCTTTCGGACGAGAGCGTGTGCATCGGCCCGCCGCCGTCGAAGGACAGCTATCTCAATGTCCCGGCGCTGCTGGCGGCGTGCGAGATCACGGGGGCGGACGCCGTCCATCCGGGGTCCGGCTTCTTGTCGGAGAATGCCCGCTTTGCCGAAATCCTCGGCGAGCACAATCTGCATTTCATCGGTCCGAAGCCCGAGCATATCCGCCTGATGGGCGACAAGATCGAAGCCAAGAAAACCGCCATAAAGCTCGGCATTCCCGTGGTGCCGGGCTCGGACGGCGCGGTCGGCCCCGACGATGACGCCTTGGCGATCGCAAAGGACATCGGCTTTCCGGTGCTGGTGAAGGCGGCCGCCGGCGGCGGCGGGCGCGGCATGAAGATCGCGCGCACGCCCGATGACCTTGCGCTTGCGCTGCAGACCGCGGCGAACGAAGCCAGGGCAGCCTTCGGCGATGCTTCCGTTTACCTCGAAAAGTATCTCGAAAAGCCGCGCCACATCGAAATCCAGGTTCTGGGCGACGGCCGCGGCGGCGCCATCCATCTCGGCGAACGCGACTGCTCGCTCCAGCGCCGGCATCAGAAGATCTGGGAGGAAGGCCCCTCGCCCGTCATTGACGCGGCGGCGCGCAAGAAGATCGGCGGGACCGTCGCCAAGGCGATGCAGCAGATGAAGTATCTGGGCGTCGGCACGGTCGAGTTTCTCTACGAGGACGGCGAGTTCTATTTCATCGAGATGAACACCCGCATCCAGGTCGAGCATCCCGTCACCGAGATGATCACGGATTTCGACCTCGTGCTGGAGCAGATCCGCATCGCCGCCGGCGGCGATCTGCCGGTGAGGCAGGAGGAAATCTCCATCATCGGCCATGCCATCGAATGCCGCATCAACGCCGAGAACGCGCAGACCTTCCGTCCGTCGCCGGGCCGCATCCTGCAATATCATCCGCCCGGCGGCTTGGGCGTGCGGATCGATTCCGCCGTGTACCAGGGCTACATCATCCCCCCCTATTACGACTCCCTCGTCGGCAAGCTGATCGTCCACGGCAAGACGCGCGACGAGTGCCTGATGCGGCTGCGCCGGGCACTCGATGAGATCGTGATCGACGGCATCGAGACCACCCTCCCCCTGTTCCGCGCCCTCGTCCGCGAGCCGGACATCATCAACGGCGACTATCACATCCACTGGCTCGAACAGTACCTGTCCGGCCAGTCCGGCGGCTGACCGCCGGAATTCTGGCATTCTCGGGAACCCAACAGCCCCCTGATGCGTTAAGCGGCCCTCGGAGTTCCGCTCGGGGGGAGACGAAATTCGTCACTTTGCCACGCGAGCTGGCCGTGACGCCTGACCTGAGGCGCCGGCGTGCCCTAGGACAGATCCTGCTGTTTGCAGCGGGACTGCTGGTGCTGACCGTAATCAGCGCCGGCTCGGTCTACCTTGTGAACAAGGCGCGGGACGACAACGCCTGGGTGTTGCACGCCATTGAGGTGCAGAACCAGGTCAACGCGCTGCTTCTCCAGATCCGCCGGGCGGAGAGCAGCGCGCGCGGATATCTGCTGACCTCGGGACAACAGTTCCTTTCGGATCACGAAACTTCGGTTGCGGCAATCATGCCCGCGGTCGACAAGCTCGCCGCGACCACCCGGCACAATCCGGTGCAGGCCGAAAGCGTGAAGTTGCTGCGCGCGGCGCTGGAGAAGCGGCTCGCCCAGTTCGCGCAGGAAATCAGTTTGATCAAGCAGGACGATCGCGCCGGCGCAACCGCCCTCGTGCGCGAAGCCGCGGCCGGCGACCCCACGGGCATCATCCGCGCTGTCGCCACCGGCATGATCAGCGCGGAAGAGCAGCTGTTCGCGCAGCGGACCGCCAATGCCGACCGCAGCCAGACGCTGGCCGCCTCGATGACCGGCATCGGCTCTGGCCTTGTCGTGGTGCTGGCATGCATCGCGGTGTGGCTGGTGCGGCGCTCAACGCGTGCGCGCGACAAAGCCGAGGCGCTGCTGCGCGATGCCAATGTCCACCTCGAAGCCACCGTCGACGAACGCACCGCCGATCTGCGCGAGGCCAACGACGAGATCCAGCGCTTCGCCTATATCGTCAGCCACGACCTGCGCGCGCCGCTGGTCAACATCATGGGCTTCACCTCCGAGCTGGAAGAGCTCGGCAAGGATATCTTCCGCCGCATCGCCAGCCTCACCCGCAACTCCGCCGCCGCGCCGGTGGCCGCATCCGCCGACGGCGCCGGACTCGTGCTCGACGACCCCGACAGGCAGCTCTCGCAGGATTTCTCCGAAGCGCTGTCCTTCATCAAATCGTCGATCGGCAAGATGGACCGCCTGATCACCGCAATTCTGAACCTCACCCGCGAGGGGCGGCGCGAATTCGAACCGATCATGATCGACATGCGCGAGCAGATCGAAGCGATCGTCACGACGATCGCTCACCAGGCAGCGGAGGCCAACGCCCAGATCCGCATTGATCCACTCCCGGACATCACCAGCGATCGCCTCGCGATCGAGCAGATCTTCTCCAACCTCATCGACAACGCGATCAAGTACCTGAAGCCGGGAGTTCCCGGGCAGATCACAGTCCGCGGCCGGAGCAAGCTCGGCTATGCTATTTTCGAGGTGACCGACAACGGTCGCGGCATCGACCCCAAGGATCATCAGCGCATATTCGACCTGTTCCGCCGCGCAGGGACCCAGGACAAGCCAGGACAAGGCATTGGGCTTGCGCATGTTCGCGCGCTGGTCCGCCGGCTTGGCGGTACGATGTCCGTACAGTCGGAACTCAACGCCGGCAGCACCTTCACGATCACCTTGCCGATCAAATGGAACGCCAGCAACCGGAACAGGGAGTCATGAGCAAGCCGGTCACCATCATCATGATCGAAGACGACGAGGGGCACGCGCGCCTGATTGAGCGCAATATCCGGCGCGCCGGCGTCAACAATGAGATCGTCCCGTTCAACAACGGTACAGACGCGGTCAGATATCTCTTTGGCGCCGACGGCTCGGGCCTCGCGCAAAGGGGCCGCGCGCTGCTCATTCTGCTCGATCTCAACCTGCCCGACATGACCGGAATCGAGATCCTGCGCCGGATCAAGGAGAACAAGTGTCTGAAGAGATCTCCGGTTGTGGTTCTCACAACGACCGACGACTCCCAGGAGATCCAGCGCTGCTACGAGCTCGGTTGCAACGTCTACATCGTCAAGCCCGTGAACTACGAGAGTTTCGCCAACGCCATTCGCCAGCTGGGCCTATTCTTTTCCGTGATCCAGGTTCCCCGAACATGACCCCTGCAATGCCCACGCTGCTCTATATCGACGACGACGAGGCGCTGGCGCGTCTCGTCGAGCGCGGCTTGAGGCGCCGCGGCTTCAACGTCGTCCACGCGCCGGACGGCGAGACCGGCCTTGCACGCATCCGCCAGGGCGGCATCGATGTGGTCGCCCTGGACCAGTACATGCCGGGTTTCGACGGCATCGAGACCCTGGAACAGATCATGGCGATACCCGGCGCGCCGCCGGTCGTGTTTGTCACCGCAGCCCAGGACTCCAAGATCGCGGTGACCGCGCTGAAGGCGGGCGCCGCCGACTATCTCGTCAAGGATGCCACGGGCGATTTCATTCCATTGTTGCAGGTGGCCGCCGACGGCGCGTTGCGCCAGGCCGAGATTCAGCGGGCGCGCGAGGAGGCCGAGGCGGAAGTCCATGCCTCGCGCGACCGCTACGCCGCGCTTGCCGCGGAACGCGAACTCCTGCTGCGCGAGGTCAACCACCGCGTCGGCAACTCGCTGCAGATCATCGCCTCACTTCTTCATCTACAGGCCAATTCCGCGACCCGGGAGGACGTCAAGGCCGCGCTGACCAATGCGATGGGACGCGTCGCGGCCGTCGCGCAGGTTCATCGCCGGCTCTACACCTCGCAGGATCTGAAGAGCGTGGTGCTCAGCCAGTATCTCGACTCGCTGCTCGATGATCTCAGGCGCTCGGCCGAAGGCAACAGGATGTCGCGGCTGACACTCAAGGCTGAGCCGATCGAGATCGACCCGGACCGGGCGGTGGCGATCGGCATCATCGTCAACGAGCTGGTGATGAATGCCGTGAAGTATGCCTATCCCGACCGCGCCGGCCCCATTCACGTGGAACTTTCCGCGCAAGGCGGCAATGTGGTGCTGTCGATCGCCGACAACGGCGTCGGCATCAATGTCCCATCCGATCCGCGATCGACCGGCATGGGCCAGCGTATCGTCGCCGCGATGGCCTCCAAGCTCGACGCCAGCATCGAACGCGACCCAAGCCATGCCGGCACCAGATTGGTACTCACCTTCAGCCGCGCCGCGCAGGCCAAGCCGGCCAGCGTTGCTGTCGGCTGAGCGAGTGCATCTCATCCACCGTCGGAACGGCGCGCCGTTAACGCATCACAGTCGCATAGTCTCTCCAATCCTGCTATCCTGGTCCGCATGACATCACGCGACTCCGCGTCCTCGGAAATCACACCGCCCGTCCTGCTGCGTGCCTACGCCTGCGGCATCTTCCCCATGGCGGAGAGCGCCGACGATCCGACGCTGTTCTGGGTCGAGCCGGAAATCCGCGGCGTGATCCCGCTCGACGGCTTTCGCATCGCCTCGCGCCTTGCGCGCACCGTGCGAACCGACATCTTCAAGGTCACGGTCAACACCGCCTTCAAGGCAGTCATTGCCGGCTGCGCCGCGCCTCAGGCGGGACGCGAGGACACCTGGATCAACAAGCGCATCCGCGACCTCTATACCGGGCTGTTCGAACTCGGACACTGTCACAGCGTCGAAGTGTGGAAGGACGACGACCTCGTCGGCGGACTTTACGGCGTGAGCCTCGGACGCGCGTTCTTCGGTGAAAGCATGTTTCACCGCGTCCGCGACGCCTCGAAGGTGGCCTTGGTCCACCTGGTAGCGCGACTGATCCACGGCGGGTTCGAGCTGCTCGATACCCAATATGTCACCGAGCATCTGCG
Organism: Bradyrhizobium sp.; assembly: GCF_016213215.1. Lineage (GTDB taxonomy): Bacteria > Pseudomonadota > Alphaproteobacteria > Rhizobiales > Xanthobacteraceae > Bradyrhizobium. The sequence continues at coordinate 42,386 of NZ_JACRAW010000155.1, forward strand.
CACGTTTGGTGCGGTCGAGATCCCGCGGCGGCGTTACACCGCCCTGCTTGACAAGGCATTGACGGGAGAGCCGGCGAATTTCCTGAGATTGCCGGTCGACCAGCCGCTCTCGGGCGAACGCGCGCTCGAGATCATCGCTGGAAGCACCAAGAACTAATCGACTACCTGCCAAACGGCGGGAAGAAGCTCGGCTGTTGCGGCGGCGGTGGAGGCGGCGGCTGCGATTGCGGCTGCTGCATCGGCTGCGGCGGGCGCTGCCCGGCCTGCTTGGGAGCCGGCGGCCTCTTCTGTGCAGGCTGAGGCGGCTTCGGCGGCTCGGGCGCCGCGGTTGCGATCGTTGTTTGCGGTTCTTTGCAGTCAGTGAGCCAGATGTCGTAAACGGGATGCTCCACGCCATGGAGCCCCGGGCTCGCCGCGAACATCCATCCCGAAAAGATCCGCTTCACCTCGCCCTGCAGCGTGATCTCGTCGACCTCGACAAAAGCGTCGGTATTGGCGGCCTCGGTCGCCGGACGGGTATAGCAGGCATTGGTTTTGACGCGCAGCGCTCCGAACTGCACGGTCTCGCCGATCTCTTCGTCGAAATTGATGATGCGGCCGGTGATCTTGTCCAGACCCGAGAAGGTCGCCTTCTTGTTCACGATCTTCTGGGCCGGCGGCTCCGTCACGATTTCGTCGCCGGGCTGCAGACTCGCCGGAGTCTGCGGTACGCCCTTGGGCTGGCGCTGCCCTGGCGGCAGTCCCGGCAAAACCTGATTGGCCCCCGGCTGCGGCGCGGCCGAAGGGCTCGGTGGCGCGACCGCGGCCGAAGGCTGCTGGTTTTGAGGAAGGACAGTGGTCCCCGGCGGGGGTGCCAGCGGCTGCGACTGCACCGGGCCCGGCAAGGCATTACCCTGCTGCCCCGGATAAGGACGATTGGGAGTGGGCAGCACACGCCCCTGTGGCGGCAACTCCGGCACCTCCTCCTCGTCCTCAGGCAATTGCTGCTGGGGCTGCCCGCCACGCGGAATGTTGCCCGGCGGACGCGGCGGAGTGTCGGAAAAAATAGTGCCGATCTGCGCGCGCGCGGGCTGCGCAAGCGGGAGCGCGGTGGCGGCCAGGAGGGCCGCAAGACCTGTCAGGGCTAGGGTTCGAAACATCTCGCGCGGCTTCAACAGCGAATCGGGCTTTTGAACATTGTACCGGGGTAAAGGTATATCGGCCGCTCGCAGCCCTCCGGTTAACACGCCGAATACGGCGGGGAAAGGGCGACCGTCCCGCCAAACACTGGTCAGGCCGCCTCCCAGATGGGATAGTCCTCCCGTTTCGAGCAACCCGGCGCAACCGGAGCAAGACAAAATGGGGGGAGACTTCATGCCTGATCGCATTCGCCTCGACGGCCGGGTCGCCGTTGTCACCGGGGCTGCCGGCGTCATCGGCAGCGCCACGGCAAAGCGGCTCGCCGAGCGCGGCGCACGAATTGTCGCGGTCGACCGCCAGGAGCAGGACCTTGGGGCCGCCATCCGGGACTTGCCGGCTTCCGCAGAAGCGCTCGCCATCAGTGCCGATGTCACCGCTGAGGACGAGGTGAAGAAATATGTCCGTACCGCTATCGACCGGTTCGGCAAGATCGACGTGTTCTACAACAATGCCGGCGTCGAGGGCGATATTGCGCCGCTTACCGACTATTCGCTGGAGAGCTTTCGCCGCGTGCTCGATGTCAACGTGGTCGGGGTTTTCCTCGGCCTGAAGCACGTGCTGCCGGTCATGCTCGCGCGCAACAAGGGCAGCATCATCAACACCGCCTCCATCGCGGGCCTGATCGGCGCGCCCGACATCGCCGTCTACAGCGCGAGCAAGCACGCGGTGATCGGTCTCACCAGGAGCGCCGCGATCGAATGCGGCAAGGCTTCCGTGCGCGTCAACTGCGTCTGCCCAGGCATGATCGACAGCCGGATGCTGAGTTCGATCATCGAAGGCCGTAATCCTTCCAACGCGCCGATCCCGAACGAGAAGATCGTCGAGCGCATTCCTGCGCGCCGGCTCGGCCGGGCGTCCGAAGTCGCCTCCATCGTGGCGTTCCTCGCCTCGGATGAGGCGAGCTACGTTTCCGGCTCCGCCTACACCGTCGACGGTGGGCGCACCGCCGGCTAGCCTCCCTCCATTCCGGGATGGCCCGAAGGGCCAGGCCCGGAATCCATACTCCCGATGGTGGTTATGGATTCCGGACTCGCGACTTCGTCGCGCCCCGGAATGACGGCCAACGACAACCAGAACCCAAAGGTCCTTCCCCATGCCCGTCGTTCTCGATCCCGATGCCGCCGCCGTCTACAAGGCTTTCCAGGAAGCCGGCCGCCCGGCGTACGAAACCCTGACGGCACCGGAAGCGCGCGCCTACTATTCGCAGGCGCGCTTTGTCAGCAATCCCGAGCCGCCGGAGCTTGCGAGCGTCGAGCCGCTGTCGATCCCCGCCCCGCACGGCCAGATCCCGGCGCGCGTCTACACCCCGAAGAAGCTGAGACAGAAGGACGGGCTGTCGCCGGCGCTGGTGTTCTTCCATGGCGGCGGCTGGGTGATCGGCGACCTCGAGACCCACGACGTGGTGTGCCGCAAGCTTGCCGACCAGGGCGAACTGATCGTCGTCTCCGTGGACTACCGCCTCGCGCCCGAGCACAAATTCCCGGCGGCCGTGGACGACTCCATCGCGGCGACCAAATGGATCGCCGCGAACGCGAAACAACTTGGCATCGATGCGGATCGCCTCAGCGTCGGCGGCGACAGCGCCGGCGGCAACCTTGCCGCGGTGGTTTCGATTGCGGCGCGCGACGGCGATGGACCTGCGATTGCGGGACAGGTCCTGATCTATCCGGCCGTGGACTGTGCGCTGGCGCATCCGTCGCACAGCGAGCCGGAAACCAGCATCCTCCTGACGCACTCCGTCATCCGCTGGTTCTACGACCATTATCTCGACAGCACCGCTGATGTGCACGACTGGCGCGCCTCACCCGCGCGGGCGACGACGCTGATCGGCCTGCCGCCCGCCTATGTCCTCACCGCGGGCGCCGACCCCTTGCGCGACGAAGGCGATGAATATGCCGAGCGGCTGAAGCGGGCCGGCGTGCCCGTGACCTACAAGCATTTCCCCGGCCAGTTCCACGGCTTCTTCACCATGGGCAAGCTGTTGCAGCAGGCCAATGTCGCGGCAAGCGATATCGGGAAATGGTTGAAGGGGATGAATTAGACAAATCTAACTCCCCCTTCAGCTTGAAATGACGATACCCGCATCACTCTTGAAAGGGGAAGTTGGAGGTCCACACCGGAATGTCCGCCAAGGGGCAGTACCGGAAGTGTCGAGCTTCAGACCTCATCAAGGGCGTCTCAGACGACGAAATCTGAAGCATGGATCTGGGCGGCGACGACGCCCGCCAGAGTAATCGTATCGTTTGCTGTGAGATGGATTACGGCGTTCCCACTGGCGTCGTCTTGGATCACGGCCAGAAGAGCGTTCCAGTCCTTAAAACCGTAGCCGTGGACGTCAATGGTGTCGTGCTCCACTGCCGTGCTGCCGACAGCCAAGTTGCCCTTGTTGAAATCCCAAATGGTGTCGTTTCCGGAGCCGAGATCGAACTTGAAGTTGTCGTTATTCGGTCCACCCCAAAGTTGATCATCACCACCACCTCCGTTCAGCGTATCCTTCCCCCCGGTGATCGAGCCGGGTGCGGAGGGAGCGTAGTTCTGCGCATCGCCATACAGGAAATCGGCGTTGCCACCACCATTAAGGACGTCGTTCCCACCGTGAACACGGCCGGACATGTTGGGGGCATCGCCGAACAGGAAAATTTGCGATGCAAATGGTGGAGAGCTGGTGCCCTCAACAGTTAGGCTGTCATCCCCACCATACGCCTTGTCGGTCATCGAAGCACCGGCGTCCCCGCATAGCGACAAGAATGCCCCCGTGAATGTGTCGTCGATGATCACGGTCAGGGTATCATCCCCGCCGTGCGCCATGTCGGTCATGGAACCACCGGCATCCCCGCTGAGATCGCTGCCTCCAAGACTGCCTCCAAAACCAGATGACAGGGTAAGCGTAAGGGTATCATTTCCACCATGCACCTGGTCGGTCATAGAGCCACCAGCATCCCCACGGAGGCGCCCTCCGCACTGTACTCCATCAATGGCGGCGGTCAGGGTATCATCCCCGCCATGCGCCATGGCGGTCATGGAACCACCGGCATCCCCGTTGAGAGTGACGGTCCCCCCCGACTGAAGACCACCAAGGGAGTGAGCGAGTGCAATAAGAGCATCATTGCCTCCTTTTGTGTGGTCCGACATGCTGCTGCCGGCGTCTCCGTCAAGAACAGTGCCCGATTGATAGATAGCTGTGGTGGCCTTGATAGTGTCATTGCCACCGTGAGCATTGTCGAACATGTCCTCGGCATCGCCGACAAGGATGGGGGAGGAATAGAGAGCATCATTTGTGAGCGTGATGCTGTCGTTTCCTCCACGAGAGCAGTCGTACATGGCTACAGAGGCATCACCCCACACGAAAGCCCCCGCAGAATTTGCTGAAGCTGAAGCTGAAATTGTGGCGACGAGAGTGTCGTCTCCACCCCGCGAATTGCGATGCATGGTCTCGTCTTCGCCGACAAGGTAGGCAACCGAAGCGAAGCCGGTGACAGTTGCCGTAAGAGCATCGTTCCCGCCCCAACCACCGATTGGCAATCCGGGGTCTCCAAACAGGGTGACGGATTGGTTGGGGTCTGAAATGGTGACTGCGAG
>NZ_JACRAW010000156.1 GCF_016213215.1 Bradyrhizobium sp.
AGGTTGCGACGTTCCAACCCTCATGGTGAGGAGCGCCGAAGGCGCGTCTCGAACCATGAGGCCCGGACCCGGGCCTTCATCCTTCGAGACGCTTGCTTCGCAAGCTCCTCAGGATGAGGAGATACGGCTCGCGCCTCAAGGAGCGGCGCTTGCGCCGCGTCTCGAAGGATGAGGCCGATCTGCAGCAGCAGGGCCTCATGGTTCGAGACGGCGCTGCGCGCCTCCTCACCATGAGGGTAACAGCAGACGCGATTGCACCTTCCCGCGGCGCATTGCGCCCGAGGTTTGCTGTCCTCTTCACCCTCTTGAGAAACAGAGGGCGCAGGGAAGACCCGGTGCCCGCTGCACCCGCGGTCTCGTGTGCAAGTTGCGCAAAGAAGCCGCACACGAGCATACAGGTACAGCCGACGACACCCGGCCTTCCCTGCGCAGTGGCTTTACGGCTTATGCCGTGCTCTCCCCGGCGACGAATTCCTGTTTGTCACCGTCGCTCCGCGAATTGACGACGAAGGCTGAACCCGGTCGGGCAGCTTCGCCCCCGCGGAGCTTGACTGCAGCAACGGCAGCCAGGACCACACGGTTTTGCCGTACGCAGCCGCCTCCGCTGAAGCTTCGGAGCCACAAGGCCCCGTCAAGCTCCAGCAAAGACGTCACCAGCGCCGTTCGTCCTGCGCGCCGTTTGTCGCTCACGGGTTTCGGCTCAATCCTCCGCCCGCCCTGCAATCAGCTGTTCGCGCCGACGCTGCTGCGTCCACCGCATCCCAGCCCACGTTTCGTGACGACGCGTACGCCCCTCGTGTCGGGCGGGACGGGCGATCTATACGCCAAATCAGAATTCTGGAAAAGCGAAATATTTTCGCCGACAGGGCTTGACAGGTTTTGAAGTGATTTGCCCGTCGAGCCGGCCTGTCCCTATGGGAGACGTGCAACAGCCAACCGCTTTTGGCGCCAAAGCTCAGAGAAACATGTCCGCGAGGTCGAGCGTCGAGCTGCAGCCGACCTGTTCGAAATTCTTCTCCAGCCATGTCATCGCCGTCTGGCGCCCCGCGTCGCGCAGTTTGCACAACAGGCTCCACTCCGGGTGGAACTGGGTCGCTGTACCGAGCTGCGCCATGAGATGGTCGTCGCCTATCCAATGCATGTATATGCGGCTGTGCTTGCCGGCATCCAGTTCGCCGCCGTCGATCAGCCTTGTTGCAAACGCGACGGCGCGCATTTCCCTCATCAAGGACGAATTGAAACTGATCTCGTTGATCCGGTGCAGCACGTCCGCCGCACTCGCCGGCAGCGCCTCCCGCCTGATCGCGGTGACCTGCACGACGATGATGTCCCTGGCGCCCTTGCGATAGATCAGCGGAAAGAGCGCGGGATTTCCCAGATACCCGCCGTCCCAATAATGCTCCCCGTCGACTTCAACCGCCTGGAAATAGGGCGGCAGGCAAGCAGAGGCGAGCACGGACTCGACCTTGATCGACGGCGTCTGGAAGACCTTGATCTTGCCGGTGCGGACATTGGTGGCGTTGAGGAACAGTTGCGGCGCCTGCCCTGGTGCGTTGAGCCGCTCGAAATCGACCACCTTGAGCAGCAACGGCCTGAGCGGATTGTAATTGAACGGATTGAGCAGATTGGGCGGCAGGGTGTGGGTGAAGGCGTGAATGGCGGCGTGGAACGGATGATATTCCGGCGACAGTTTCAGCGCCTGGATCCATTGATTGAACGGCGAATAGAAGTCGTAGATCAGATCCGCGCGCGACACCTCGCGCCAGAAGTCGTGGAGGCTGTTGCGGGCGGCTTCCCGCCCGCCAATGGCCATGCCGGAGGCAAGAACCACGGCGTTCATGGCGCCGGCGCTTGTGGCGCTGATCGCCTCGATTTCGAGCCTGCCATCCTCCAGCAGGCAGTCGAGAACGCCCCAGACAAAGGCGCCATGCGCGCCGCCGCCCTGCAGGGCGAGATTGACGTTCTTGACCGGACCGGACGTCACCTGCGTATCGACCATTGATGTGGCGTTTGCGTTCTCGAGGTGCGGTGCGCCCGCGGGACTTGGGTAAACAACAGTGAGACGTCAGTTCATCGCGAGCCGCTACATGGCGTATGCGCGGCGAGAATGTCTCTCAGGACCTGTTTGTGAACGGCGGGATAGGTCGTGATCGATATGTGGCCCACGTCGGCGTTGCTCTTGAGGTCGACGTTCTTGATCTGCCCGCGAAAGCGTTCGCCCTGGTCGACCGGTCGCCCGGCGCCGTTCGAGAGATAGAAGTTCTGCAAGTGACGGACATTGGCCGGAACGGCGCTCTTGATCACCGGATCGAAGGTGACGATCAAGGCGACCCGCACTCGCTCCTGCTGCAGCTTTTCGGCAATGGCGATCGCGGCGCTCGCCCCGAAGGAATGCCCGACCAGGACGATCGAGCTCACTCGCCCGCTCTTGCAGTCATCGAGCGCCTCCTGCGCCACGGCCGGATATAAGGCGTGATTGGTGATGGTGTTGGGGACATTCTGCCGGCGCAGTTCTTCGGCAAGCTGATCGATCCCCGGCGACAGGACGTTGGTGAACCCGCGCAGCAGATAGACCTTCTGGCGCGGCGAAATCCGCTCCAGGGGAGCGGCGAAGCTTGACGAAGCGACGAGCAGGCAAGCCAGGACAGCAAACAGACGCAGGACGATCATCGCTTTCCCCAAAACGATCACGGATATTACCCCAAAGCGTGATGAGATTACGTTGGATTGTGCCGAGTCAAAAGTCCACCTCTCCCATTGGGAGAGGTCGGCGCGGAACGCCGGGTGAGGGGCGCGGTCTCTCGTGGGACCTGCCCCCCTCACCCGATTTGCCTCGCAAATCGACCTCTCCCCGATGGGGAGAGGTATCCGGACTCGCGACAATACCGATTGGACCAACAATCACCACGCTTCAGCCGCAGAGCCTAACCCGCGCTCTCGATTGAGCAAAAGCTCAGCCGAGATATCCCCGTGACCGTGAGAGGCCGCTTCGCGCGCGAGCGCTTATGGATCGATCAGGACGCCCGGGTTGAGCATGCCTTGTGGATCCAGTTCGCGCTTGGCTGCCCGCAGCGCGGCGGCGAAGAGCTCCGGCCGCTGTCGGTCGTACCAGGGCCTGTGATCGCGACCGACCGCATGATGATGGGTGATGGTGCCGCCCGCCGCGATCAGCGCGTCGCTTGCCGCATTCTTGATGGCCTGCCACTGCTCGAGAAGCGCGCCGTGTCGGCCGAGGGCGTGGAATGTGAAATAGGGCGCGGGGCCGTCGGGGTAGACGTGGGTGAAGCGGCAGGTGACCTCGCCCGCAACGCCGGTCGCTTCGACGATCGCACGCTCGGTCGCCGCCTTGACCTTGTCGTGAAACTCCTCGAACCGGTCCCAGGTGATCGCGGTCTCGAACGTATCGTTGATGAGCCCCGCCGGCGTCAGAAACTCGCGCGCATAGGGCATGCGAATGAACGCATTGCGCCAGATGCCCGCCGCGCCCTGCAGATGCGCCTCGCCGGCGTTGGCGGACTCCGGCGTTCCGCCATGGTCGGCGCAGCATTCCAGCGCGCGCGCCATCCAGGCCTCGACCGGATGATCGCCGGACTCGAACGCCAGCACCATGATGGCAACGCCGCCTTCGGCCGCGCCGGTATTGAACGCCTCCTGCGGGTCGAGGACGCGGCAGTTCGACGGATAGAGGCCGGCTTGCGCGACGGCACGCACGGCGCGTGCGGCGGCGAAAAGCGAGGGGAAGCGAACCGACGCGCCGGCCCGGTATGTCGGACGTGACTGCAATCGCATCCAGGCCCGCGAGATCACGCCCAGAATTCCTTCCGAACCGATGAACATGCGGTCGGGACTGGGGCCGGCACCCGAGCCGGGCAACCGGCGCGTTTCCAGGACGCCAGCCGGCGTCACCACGCGCAGGTTTTCGACGAAATCGTCGATGTGGGTGTAAAGCGTGGCGAAATGGCCGCCCGATCGCGTCGCGATCCAGCCGCCGAGGGTCGAATACTCGAAACTCTGCGGGAAATGCCGCAAGGTGAAGCCGTGCGGCTTGAGCTGGCTTTCCAGGGACGGACCGTAGATGCCGGCCTCGATCAAGGCGGCGCGCGAGGTCGGATCGACCTCGACAACCCTGGAGAGGTTGCGCAGGTCGAGGGTGACGGCGGCCTTGTGCCTGATGCCGTCAATGCGCGGCTCGACGCCGCCGCAGACGCTCGAACCCCCGCCGAACGGCGTCAGCGAAGCGCCAACAGCGCCGGCCCAATCCATGACGGCTGAAATCTCCGCCTCGCTGCGCGGATAGGCCACGACGTCGGGCGCACAATCATAATCGCCGAGCATGGCCCTGACGTAGTCGGGATAGGACTTGCCGTAGGTGTGCGCAGCGCGGTCGTAGCGCTCTGTCGTGCAGAAGGCGGCGAGCGAGGCGGGCGGCGTCACGCGCGGCTGCCGCAGGGCGACATCTTCAAGAGGCGGGACAGGGATCGTGTCGAATTCGTCAGCTGCAAATTTCGCGCGGTAACGACCGAGGACGAACGTCCGTTCCTCTGCGCTCATCCCCTCGCCTTCGCGCCCCCAGCCGTAATGCTTCAGCCTTGCGTCGGTCATGAGCGTTCCCCTTGTTCTTGGTTAGAGCTTTTCTCAGAAGATATTCCGAACGAGCCTTTCAGAAATTGTTGCGCCCGATCTGCCCGGGCGCATCGCGATTGTGCTGCTGGTTGCTTATCCTCTGACGGGATCACCTGGTTTCCTGCAGAGAGCGGGCGTCATCACACATAGACGATCTCGTGGCGCATCACGTACGGCGCGAGCAACGCCTGCACCTCACCCGCGATCGCCTCGCGCTGGTGCTCCGGCACGTGAGCGAGCGTGACGGTGGCAATGCTGCCGTGGCTGCCATGGGCCCCGACCCTGACCTTGCAGTCGATGCCTTTTTCCACGATTGGGGCGAGAACGTTGGTGAAGACGCGCGTCGCCGCATCCCAGCGCAGCTGGGGCTTGAAGACCTTGCCGACGCCGGTGAGCGGCATCGGATCGACCGGGATGATCTGCACCGGAACGGCCGCGCGCTCCGGCGTGCGTTCGCGGACGAAGGACTCCAATTCGCCCGGGGCGACGTGCGCACCCGGCTTCAATTGCACGTAGCCTACCGGCAACTCGCCGGCATAGGCGTCGGGCTGGCCGACCACGGCGGCAAAGCCGACGGCGGGATGCTGGAACATGATCTCCTCGACGGGCGCGGGATCGATGTTGTGGCCGCCGCGGATCACGAGGTCCTTGGCGCGGCCGGTGATCCAGAGGAAGCCGTCCTTGTCGAGCCGGCCGAGATCCCCCGAGTTGACCCAATGCCCGTCGACGAACGCGCCCTTGTTGTGCATCTCGTTGAGATAGCCACGGAACACACCGGGCCCGGCCATGATCACGACGCCGATCTCGTCGACGTCGCAGTCACGCTCGACACGACCGTTGGAGTCGAGCTTGACGATGCGAACGCGGGCATAGGGCACGGGCAGACCGACCGAGCCGAGACGGATGGGACGATCCGGAAACGCCATGGTGTGGACGCTCGAGGTCTCGGTCATGCCGTAGACTTCGAGAACCGGCAGCTTGTACTTTTCCTGGATCGCCTTGCCCACGGCCACGGGAATCGCCGATCCGCCGCCAGCGGCAAATTTCAGGCTCGACAGATCCGCGTTGCCGGGCGGCACCGCAAGCGCTGCGGCCAGAACGGTCGGCACGCTCGTCAGCCCCTCGGGCTTGAAGCGTTCGACCAGGCCCCAGATGTTCTTGACCGAAGCGGGGTTGCGCCAGCCGGCCGGCGACAGCACGATCAGGCAGCTGCCGGCCGACAGCGCCGCCAGAGCCTGGGTCAGCGAGCCGCCGACGTGGAATAACGGCATGCCGAACAGCAGATTGCCTCCGGCTTTGGATTTGAGCAGCAGGTTGACGGCCCAGGCCTGGTAGACCTGGTTTTCGTGGGTGTGGCAGACCAGCTTCGGGGTGCCGGTGGTGCCTCCGGTGTGAAAGTACGCCGCAACGTCCTGCGCGGCAATTTTCCGGCCGCTGACCAGCCTGTCGGACGGCTGGTCCTTGATGAGGTCGCTGAACGAATGGATTCCGTTTCCGGGATCGCCGCGGCCGTGGACCTGCACGATGGCTTTCAGGTTCTTCAGCCTGGGACGTATCTGCTCGATCTTCTGCCAGATGTCCGTGCCCGGCAGGGGCCCGAGGACGACAAGAATGCTGGTGTTGGCGGCTTCGAGAATTTCCGCGATCTGATGCGGCTCCAGAAGCGGGTTGACCGGATTGGCGATGCAGGCGGCTTCCGCTCCGAACAGCGTGATGAAGGCCTCCGGCAGAAGCGGCAGGAGGAAACTCACAACGTCGTTGCTGCCCGCGCCCAGGGCATGAAACATGTTGGCGGCCTGGGTGACGCGCGCAACGAAGTCACGGTAGGAGACGACGACGGGCGTATCCGCCGGGTCGGCATTGGGAAGGAACTGGATGGCGCGAGCATCGGGATTGTTGGCCGCGCCGAGCCTGATGGCATCATACGTGCTCTGGGCGGCGATGCGGTCCCTGTAGGGGACCTGTTCGAGGGCCCGAACCTCAGTGTCCGTGGCCAGACTCGGATATTCGCTGCCGATGATACGATCGAGCAGATGGATGCCCGTCATTCCCTGTTTCCTCCTTGTATGCTCCGCGCCCGGCGGGGTTTTTTGTTTCTCGAAAGCCGAGGCCGCGATCCCGCAACCTGCCTCTTTTCTGGCGCAGGGTGAAGGGGCGCTGACGGACAGAATTGTCGATTATTCTCTTTGCGTCCATACCGAACCGATTGCAGCAGGATGAGGCGGGGCGGGCGCGCGCGAGCTGACGGCGACGACGCTCAGATCCCCGCCACCGAGGTCCAGAGTTCGGATAGTTTGCGCTTGAAGGCCTGCATCCGCGTCAGCGGCTCGGGCTCCTCCGCTTCCTCGGGCAGGCGGAGCCCGACCAGGTTGACGCGGCCGCCGGAGATGCTGCGGGCAACCAGCACGATGCTGTCGAGCGCGAGTTCGGCCCCTTCGTTCGGCGCGCGATCGAGATGGATGTCGAAAAAATCGGCAAGCGTCAGTTGCGACTCGTCCTCATTGACCTTGACCCCGTAGATCTCGGCCAGTTCGGACAGTGTGTGCTCGCCGGAAACCATGAAGTCGCCCAGCAGATGCGGATCGGGCGCGGTGCTCGGCTGCATGTCGAGGAAAAAGCGGTCCAGCGCCTCGGCCTTTTCCGGCGGGGCCAGGAGATAGATGTAGTCGCCGGGCGCGATCGGATCGGCTTCCGGCGGCGAGAGAATGCGCTCGTCACGGATGACCAGCGTCGGCTTCGACCAGGACGGGATCAGGCCGCGGCGGAAATAGAGGCTCTTCGGACGGACCGCATAGCCGACGAGCTGCTTTTCGAGCTGGCCGGGCAGGTCGAGCTCGACCCGGCGCGGGCCGCGCTCGGCGCGCGGCAAGGCCACGTGCAGCCGGCGCGCCGCCGCGGACAGCGTCCAGCCCTGCAACAAAAGCGAAATGATCACCACGACAAAGGCGACGTCGAAATACAGATAGGCCTTCGACAGCCCTACCAGCATGGGAATGGAAGCAAGGAAGATCGCCACCGCGCCGCGCAGGCCGGTCCAGGCGATGAACACCTTCTCCCGCCAGTTGAAGCGAAACGGCGCAAGGCACAGGAACACCGCCACCGGCCGCGCGACCAGCATCAGGACCAGCGCCACCGCGATCGCCGGCATGATGCTGCTGCCCAGGCGATGCGGCGAGACCAGAAGGCCGAGCAGCACGAACATCACGATCTGCGCCAGCCAGGTCGCGGCGTCCAGGAAGGTCACCACCGAATTATGCGCGCGCGTCGGCCGGTTGCCGATGATGATGCCGGCGAGATAGACGGCGAGAAAGCCGGAACCGTGCGCGATCTGGGAGCCGCCGAAGATGACGAGCGCAGCCGTCGTCACGAACGGCGCGTGCAGGCCCTGGGGCAGCGCGACGTAGTTGAGCGCCAGCACCACCAGCCTGCCGCCGAGCACGCCGATGACGGCGCCGAGCACGGCTTCCCGGACGAATTCCATGACCACATGCCCGGGGGAGCTCTGGCCCAGCGAGATGAACTCGACCAGCATCAGGGTGAGGAAGATCGCGAACGGGTCGTTGGTGCCGGATTCGGCCTCCAGCGTCGCGCCGACGCGCGGACGCAGGCGCAGGCCCTGCGTATTTACCAGCAGGAATACCGCCGCGGCATCGGTGGATGCCACGACCGCGCCGACCAGCAGCGCCTCGGTCCAGTTGAGGTCGAGGACGTATTTGGCAAAGGGCGCGGTGATGACCGCGGTCAGCAGCACGCCGGCGGTGGCGAGCACCACCGACGGCGCGAGCACGGTACGGATGCTCTGGAAGCGCGTGCGCAATCCGCCGTCGAACAGGATCAGCGCCAGCGCCACCGAGCCGACCAGATAGGTCGTCCTTACGTCGTCGAATTGCAGCTGGCCAGGACCTGAGTCGCCGGCGAGCATGCCGATGATCAGGAAGACGAGCAGCAGCGGCGCGCCGAAGCGCAGCGCCAGCAGGCTCGACAGGATGCCAGCCATCACCAGAACGGCGCCGAGCAATATGGCTATGCTGACTGAATCGAGGGAAGCCATCCGTTTTCAGGGACAAGTGTTTGCAATGGCATCCTTATCGTCGCCACAGTTGGACGCCAACCCATTTCTTCCTTTTGCGGCGATGTGCCCCGTTTTGCCGCCTGAACCTGCCTCGGCAGTGGATCTAGCGATGGTCCGCCCGCCCGGTTTGTGGGATTCTGCCGCACGTTCGAATCAATTTGGCCTTTCCGGGCTTTTGAGATTTCCCGATGGATATGGACTTCAACGGCGTCATCGAATTTCTGCAGACGACCGCGCGGTCGGTCGGCGCGGAAGTCGCCTCGCCGTGGTTCTACCTGCAATTCGGCCTGATCCTGATCGCCGCAGGGCTTGCCTATGCCGCCCAGGCGGCGGTTCGCGCGCGCGTCGACATGACCTCGCTGGCGATGAGCTGGCCGCTGCCGCTCAGGCACTTCGTGCGCGTCATGGTCGGCAGCACGTCCACCGCGACGTTCACGGTGCTGGTGATCGCGGCGCGCATCATCATGATCAATGCGACCTGGCCGAGCCGGAGCTATCTGCTCATGGTCGCCGCAAAGCTTGGGTTCGCCTGGCTGGTCATTCGCCTCGTCACCTCGGTGCTGCGCAACGCCTTCATCGTCCGCGTGGTGTCGGTGTCCGCGTGGTTCATCGCCGCTCTCAGCATCATCGGCCAGCTCGATGCCACGGTCGACATGCTCGACTCCTTCGCGATCGTGCTCGGCGGACTGCGGCTGACGCCGCTTCTTGCGATCAAGGCGGGCGCGCTCCTGATCGTGGCGCTATGGCTCACCAACATCGCGTCCAATTTCATCGAGAGCCGAATCACCAGCGCGACCGACCTGACACCATCGATCCAGGTCCTGCTGGTCAAGATGATCCGCATGGGCCTTCTGGTCGTCGCAATCGTGATCGCCCTGAGCACGGTGGGCATCAACCTGTCGGCGCTCGCCGTGTTCTCCGGCGCCGTCGGCGTCGGTATCGGTATCGGCCTGCAGAAGATCGTCGCCAATTTCATCTCGGGCATCATCCTGCTCGCCGACAAGTCGGTGAAGCCCGGCGACCTCGTCACCATCGGCGACAGCTCGGGACGGATCAGCGCGATGAAGACGCGCTACATCTCGGTCGCCGCCGGCGACGGGCGCGAATTCCTGATCCCGAACGAAGATCTGGTGACGCAGAAGGTCGTCAACTGGACCTACACCGACAAGAACACGCTGGTGAAGATCCCCTTCGCCACCAACTACGATGCCGACCCGCGCGTGGTCTGCAAGCTGGCCGCCGAGATCGCCGCGGCGGCGCCGCGCGCGCTCAAGGGCAAGCCGCCGAACTGCATCCTGACCGAATTCGGCGAGGTCGCGATGAAGTTCTCGCTGACCTTCTGGATCGCCGATCCTGACGGCATGGACCACGTGAAGAGCGAGGTGATGCTGGCGCTGTGGGAGGCGTTCAAGCGCGAAGGGATCCGGGTTCCCTATCCGGTGCGAGAAATCCGTATCCGGGGCGGGGCGCTGCCGGTCGAAACCACGGTGGAGGTACCGAATTGAGCGCTTTTTTGCCAACCGGGCGGCCCGCCGTCGCTTGCGCGGCACGCCCCGATCATTAAATTAGGTCGATCACCAAGCGCGCCGCCGACATCGAGGTCTCGCCCGAAGGCTTGCCTGGAAGAAGCGCACCCCGGAAAGATCATCAAGAAACGCCCATGAGCTACGTCGAAGCCACCGATACCTCATCCTTGCGCAAGACCGGACAGATCAAGCTTCACGGCGCGGCCGGCTTTGCCGGCATGCGCAAGGCGGGCGCGTTGGTGGCCAAGTGCCTCGACGAGCTCACCGATATCGTCAAGCCCGGCGTGCCGACCTCGCGAATCGACGAGTTCGTCCGCGAATTCGCCTTCAGCCATGGCGCCTTTCCGGCGACGCTGATGTATCGCGGCTATCGCTATTCGACCTGCACCTCGATCAATCACGTGGTCTGCCACGGCATGCCGAGCGATCGCGCGCTGAAGGAAGGCGACATCGTCAATATCGACGTCACCTTCATCGTCGACGGCTGGTACGGCGATTCGAGCCGCATGTATGCGATCGGCCAGATCTCCCGCAAGTCCGAGCGGCTGATCGAGGTGACGTATGAGGCCATGATGCGCGGCATCGCCGCGGTGAAGCCGGGCGCCACCACCGGCGACATCGGCCACGCCATCCAGAGCTTCGTCGAGCCGCAGGGCATGAGCGTGGTGCGCGATTTCTGCGGACACGGCCTCGGGCGCATGTTCCACGACGAGCCGAACATCATCCACATCGGCCGGCCCGGCGAAGGCGTGATGCTCAAGCCCGGCATGTTCTTCACCATCGAGCCGATGATCAATCTCGGCAAGCCGCATGTGAAAATCCTGTCCGACGGCTGGACCGCCGTGACGCGCGACCGCTCGCTCTCGGCGCAGTTCGAGCATTCGGTCGGCGTCACCGCCACCGGCGTCGAGATCTTCACGCTGTCCGAGCGCAACCACGAGAAGCCGCCGGTCGCGACCTGATTCAATCGTCGCCGCGCAGGCGGGCGGCGATTTCGCTCGGGGCGTAGTTCTCGCCGATCGACATGGCGCAGATTCGCGAGAGGTGGGTGTAGGGCAGGCCGGTGTCCTCGTGCCAGGCGTTGAACTGCGCTTGGACCTTGGCGAGATCGCCTTTCGACTTCACCTCTTCGGCAATGTCGAGCCCGGCGTCGCGCAGGCAGGCGACGACATCCTTCGAGGTGACAAAACCGTCCCAGCCGAGGAAGCGCAGCAGCATCTGCCCGGTGTTGCCGCCCAGCCGGTTGCCGCGCTTCACCAGGAGGTTCAGAAGGCCGATCTCGTCGGATGACGGCCAGCCGGCGAGGAATTTGCCGAAGCTGCCGTGCTCCTTGGCGATCTCCTGCACGAAGCGGGCGTTGTGGCGTACCGACATGATCTTGGCACCGTTGCGCACGATGCGCGAATCGCTCGCCAGCTTTTCCCAGAACTCGTCGGGCTCGAAGGCCAGCTTTTTCGGTTGAAACCCGTGGAATGCCTGCTCGAATCCTGGCCATTTATTGTCGATCACGCTCCAGGCAAAGCCGGCGCAGAACACGCGCCTCGTCATCTCGGCGAGCACGCGGTCGTCCGTCAGCTTGATCAAGGCTTTCGCGCTTCCGACCGGCGGCAGCAGCTTTTCGAGCGCCTTGGCGCCGCCCTTGCGCTTTTCGGCCCGGCCCAGGATGGTCTTGAACGGTGTCACGCGGCGCCCCCTTCCCCGGCAGCGGTCGAGATCCAGCAACGAAGGTCGTGACGTTCACCTTCGGTGAAATCACACAAGACCCATTCTGAATAGCGCGGGCGCCAGGGCTGCGGCAAGATCAGCCCTGAGGCCGATCTCAAGCCTGCTCGGCCTTCATTGACAAGTGCGGCACTGTTTCGGACTTCGATTCGCGCAACATGGCCATGAAGATCAGCGCGATCAATGGAACGAGCGCAAATCCTCCGATCGAAAGCACATCCGTGCGTTCAAGCTCGGTGAGTGACGTTCCCACCTGAGTGGATCGTAGATTACCATAGGCACCGATGATCATCGGCGCGGCGTAGATAACGGCTCGCTCACCCTCGCGCGCGAATTTCTGCAACTCGGGCAGTAGCAGCGCCAGACCCATACCAAAGATCAGGAAGTCATAGTCGTAAGCGTAGGGACTGATCGAGACCGACACCATCGCAGTCAAGCCGAGGCACCAACGCGCGGGAAATCCCCGGTACAGTGCGATGGCGATGATCCCAAGCGCCGAGACGGCGACAGCGACCTGTGCCAGCAAGGCCACCGCGGCAGGTAGCTCCAGGCTTCGCAGGCCGGCATAGATCGAGATCATCCGGAACAGCGGATAGTATGCCCGCTGCAGGAATATCGAGGAATCGTGCACGCTCTGAAGAAATCCGGCCCAGATCTTGACGCCGAACACAGCCGTACAGAGCAGCGAACTGGCCAGGACGACCGCTGCAGCGGTCATGACCACAACCCAACGACGTGTCAGGAGTGAGTAGACAGCGAACGCGATAGCAAGGTGCGGTTTGACGACCATGAGGCCGAGCGCGAAGCCAGCCACTGTCGGCCGCTTATCGATGAACAGGCAGACCAATCCTAGCAGTCCAGCCGTGAGGAAGCCGTTTTGGCCGCAAGCCAGCGTGATCTCTATCGCCGGGAACAGAATGACCAGGGCGAGCGCAAAGTGGCTGAAGGCAATCGACCTCAGAACAACGATATAAAATCCAAGCGTTGCTCCTGTGAACAGGAAGTACGCCACGCTGGCCGGAACAAGCGCGAAGGGGGCGAGCAACAGGTCGAACTGCGGCGGATAGGTCCAGGGCATAAAGCTGTCGCCCCCACCTGCCTCTCTTTGCATGTCGAACAGTTTCAGGAACTGATAGACTTGGTCAACGTCACCCAGCCATACCCGCTGTGCAACGATGTAAAAGGCATCGAAATCCACCAGGCCCCGGTCGTGCCCCATGCCCCATCGGGCAAACCAGATGGTCCTTAACACAAGGCCAATTGCCAGCGCCGCGAGGATTACACGGGCAT
The DNA here is from genome assembly GCF_016213215.1 of Bradyrhizobium sp. Taxonomy (GTDB): domain Bacteria; phylum Pseudomonadota; class Alphaproteobacteria; order Rhizobiales; family Xanthobacteraceae; genus Bradyrhizobium. Next base: position 13,234 of record NZ_JACRAW010000156.1, read on the forward strand.
AAAGCGCACGCTTCGGCGCCGAGGACTCGATCGTTTCAAGGGTTTTTGCGAACATCACAGCGAGCTTCTTTGCGAAAACTTAAGATAGAGCCAATAGGTTAAGCGGTTGAAAAAGCCCTGAGCGGATCGCTGAGAATTGACGGTTTCGATGCTGATGGGATCGGCCAACACTTCCCACGTCCAGGATTCCGAAGGCCAGCGGAATCCGGGGACAGCAGGGACAAAAGCAGCAATGGATCCCGTGCTGCAGTGGTCGGCTACTCCTCTGGTGGTCGATCTCGAAGGTGCCCTCATACGGTCGAATCTTTGGCTGGAATTCATCTTTGCGCATCTGGCTCAGAATGGTTTCCCATTCGACCAGATTGCAAAGGCTCTCCGGGGCGGCAAGGCGACTCTCAAATCCCACATCGCAGCCACGACAACCGTCGACGTCGCCGAACTCCCCTACGATGAAGAAGTGTTAAGCCTGGTACGTGATTCCGTCGTACGCGGAATTCCGGTCTACCTCGTCTCCAGACACCATGAACGCCACGTTCGCGCCGTGGCCCAGCATCTCGGGCTATTCACCGGATGGCTGGCCTCGACCGGCGAGGCGGATCTCTCGCAAGCCGCCAAGGCGCGGCTTCTGACCGATACCTTCGGACAGCACGGCTTCGACTATGTTGGAACGAGCGGCGAGGACTATCCGATCTGGGTCGTCGCGCGCAAACGTTTCGCCACGCGGGAATCGCCTGCAACTCGCGCCAAGCTCGCTCAGCTCGATCGCGAAACGGTCTTCCTCAAATCAGGCACGAACGGTGCACGCGCCTGGGCAAAATTGCTCAGGGTGCATCAATGGGCGAAGAATGCACTGGTCTTCGTCCCATTGGTGACAGCTCACCGTTTCGACCTTCCGGCGCTCGGCAGCGCAATCGCGGCCTTTGTCGCCTTTTCGCTCGCCGCTTCCGCCATCTACATTCTGAACGATCTGGTCGATATCGAGGCCGATCGCAAGCATCCGACCAAGAAGAACCGTCCGCTGGCGGCTGGGACAGTGCCGATGGCAGCCGCGCTGTCTACGGCGGGTGTTCTCGTCGTAGCCTCGACCACGCTCGCCTTCTTTGTCACAGCCCAGTTGGCTGGCGTTCTGGTCTTTTACCTCTTGCTGACGACGGCATACTCCTTCTACCTGAAGCGCAAGATGTTGGTCGACGTGATTGCGCTGGCAGTCCTGTACACGGCTCGCGTCGTGGCTGGAGCGGCGGCCGTCGCAGTACCCTTGTCCGAGTGGCTGCTTGTCTTCTCCATTCTCATCTTCACGGGGCTGGCGCTGATGAAACGCTATATCGAGCTGGCCGCACGGCTCGACGCCGATCTGCCCGATCCATCAAACCGCGATTATCGCAAGTCGGATCTGAGCGTCGTCGCGGCGTTGGCCGCCGGAGCGGCCTTCAACGCGGTGACTGTATTTGCGCTTTATATTTCCTCGGACACGGTCCACCATCTCTATCGTCGTCCGGATGCGCTGTGGCTGATCTGCCCGATCCTGATGTATTGGCTGAGCAGGATACTGATGTTGGCTCACCGGCGTGCGATGGACGATGATCCGATCCTTTTTGCGCTCAAGGATCTCAACAGCCTGGTCGCGTTCGGCCTGATTGCCGAGATCCTTTACATCGCGACGTGAGCGTCGGGATATCTTTGCTCGTACATTGCTCGCTGAGGACTTGAGGACCGTGACGGCGATTTTGGGTTGGGGCCGCTATCCCATCGTTGACACCGAAATGATCCGGCCCCGCACGATGGATGCCGCCCAACGGGCGACAGTGCGGGGCGATCAAACAGTCGCCCGTGGCAATGGCCGGGCCTACGGAGATGCAGCCATTGGAGGTCGGCAGACGATCTCGATGACGCACCTCAACCGGCTGCGGTCGTTCGATGCCGAGAAAGGCGTGGTGACCGTCGAATCCGGGCTGCTTCTTTCCGACATCATCGACACGTTCCTGCCGCGCGGGCTCTTCCCGTATGTCGTTCCCGGCACCAGCTTGATCACCGTTGGTGGCGCCATTGCTGCCGACGTCCACGGCAAGAACCACCACCAGGAGGGCGGCTTCGGCGAATATGTCGAAAGCATCGTGTTGGCGGTGCCCACGGGCGAGACGATTCGTGCATCACGTGACGAACACCCGGATCTGTTTCACGCGACGATTGGCGGAATGGGATTGACCGGCACAATCCTGGAAGCGGCGATCAGGTTGCGTCCCGTCGAGACCGGCTGGATCCGCCAACGGACAATCGTGGCCAAAGATCTCGCTGCGGCCTTCTCCGCATTCGAGAGTAGCGACAGCGTCACCTACTCCGTTGCCTGGATCGACTGCCTGGCAAGAGGCGCTCAGCTTGGCCGCTCGCTGATATTCCTTGGCGAGCACGCCCGCTCTGCCGAACTGCACGGAAACGCACTCGCGAACCGTTTCCCGGTTGGCCGAACTCCACTGTCGGTGCCAATCAATGCGCCCGCCTTCGCGCTCAACCATTGGACGGTCGCGGCATTCAACGAACTCTACTTCCGGGCCGGCGCGCGCAAGGCGGCTTCTCCTGTCCTGGTCCCCGCTCATCCATACTTCTTTCCACTTGATGCCGTCGGCAACTGGAATCGAATTTACGGTCGGCGCGGCTTCATTCAGCACCAAAGCGTGATTCCCACGCAGAATGCGCAAGGCACCCTGGCCGAAATGCTGGGTCGCATCGCCAAGCGGGGCGGCTCGTCGTTTCTCGCCGTCCTGAAGAAGCTCGGCGCGGGAAGCGGCATCATATCCTTCCCGGTGCCCGGCTACACGCTGGCGCTCGACTTTCCGATGCGAGGCGATCTGTTTTCCTTCCTCGACGAATTGGATGAACTCGTCATCGCCGCTGGGGGCAGGCTTTACCTCGCCAAGGACGCGCGCCAGTCACGAACCACGTTCGAGGCAGGCTACCCCGACCTGTCTCGCTTTCGCGAAATCCGGCGATCGACCGACCCCGCGGGGAAAATCAAATCGCGCCTTTCCGAGCGCATTGGAATTTGAGGAAGACCGATGGCTGTTGCCCAACAAACCGTTCTGATCCTGGGAGGCACGTCGGACATCGCCAGGGCGACCGCACTCGTCTTCGCGCGGCATGATTGGGTTGTTCGTCTCGCCGGTCGCACGCTTTCCGAGCTTCAGCGCGAGGCTGACGATATTTCGGCGCGCACCAGCCGGAAGGTGACTGTTCACGCATTCGACGTGCTCAACACCAGTTCATTTGTCGAATTCGCCGATACCCTTCCCGAGCTCCCCGATCTCGTCATTTCAGTTGTCGGCCTTTTGGGCGAACAGTCTCGCTCCGAAGTTGATACCGAGCACGCCAAGGAAATCATTCGCTCGAATTATGAGGGCCCGGCGCTGATCCTCAGTCTGTTCGCGGAGCGGTTCGTCGCGCGCGGACACGGGGCGATCATCGGCATCTCTTCGGTTGCGGGCGACCGGGGGCGCGGCTCAAACTATTTCTACGGTTCCGCAAAGGCAGGCTTCAGCGCCTTTCTCTCGGGCTTACGCAATCGCCTGGCAATCAGCAGCAACATTCATGTGATGACGGTCAAGCCGGGTTTCGTAAGAACGAAGATGACGGAAGACATGAAGCTGCCGCCGCTCCTCACCGCCGCCCCTGCGGAGGTGGGCGAGGCGGTCTTCAAGGCTCTTGGTCGACGCAAGGACGTGATTTACGTGCGATCCATTTGGTGGCTGGTGATGCTGATCATCCGCCTGATGCCGGAACGGATCTTCAAGCGATTGAAATTGTAGAGAGCCGGGCAATATGACGTTTTCGGGATTGGGCATGCATCTGGGAAACCTGTCGCGTCTGTCGAACGCATTGTCGCGCTCGATCAGCCCCGAGAACTTCACCGGAGAAAAGGGCAAGGGCGGGATGTCGGTGGACGGCCCGGCGGCTGCCCAGGCGCGCGACCTGGGACAAGGTTGGAAGATATCGCCTTACGTGACGATCGCGCCGGGGACGACATTCACGCTGGCCGACATCGAGGGTCAGGGCGCTATACAACAGATCTGGATGACCATCGCGGCGCGCGGCCGTCTTCGCCACTGCATCCTCCGCGCCTATTGGGACGATCAGGTCCAGCCGAGCGTCGAATGTCCGGTGGGCGACTTCTTTGCCTGCGGATGGGAGGAGTTTGCCCAGGTCTCCTCCCTTGCGGTGTGCGTCAATCCGGGCCGCGGTTTCAATTGCTATTGGGAAATGCCCTTCCGCAAGCGCGCGCGTTTCACGCTCGAAAACCGCGGCGACGAGACGCAGACCGTCTACTATCAGATCAACTACACGCTCACGGACGTGCCGGAGGACTGCGCCTATTTCCATGCGCAGTTTCGGCGCACCAACCCGGTCCCTTACAAGCAGGTCCACACCATCCTGGATGGCGTTTCCGGGACGGGCCACTACGTCGGGACGTACATGGCCTGGGGTGTCAACAACAACGGTTGGTGGGGCGAAGGAGAGATCAAGTTCTACCTCGACGGCGATGGCGAATTCCCCACGATCTGCGGCACCGGAACCGAGGATTATTTCTGCGGCGCCTACAATTTCGATCCGCACGTACCCTGGCTTCTCGGACATCCAGGACAGACTGGCGGGCCGCAGCCTCGTTTTCTTGAATACAACACGCCCTATGCCGGGCTGCCGCAGGTCATACGGCCCGACGGCGTCTACCGATCGCAGCAGCGCTTCGGCATGTACCGCTGGCACATCCCCGATCCGGTGCGCTTCCAAAAAGACTTGCGCGTGACCATGCAGGCGCTTGGCTGGCGCTCTGGCCCAAGCGAGCCGAAATACCTGCCACTGCGGGACGACGTGGCCTCGGTCGCGTTCTGGTACCAGACGCTGCCCGCGGCTCCTTTTCCCGAGCTTCCTCCTTCCCACTACCTCGAGGTCGATTAGGTTTGGCCTGGAGCGCGTACGGATCTGGCCGTCAGCAGTCCCGCCTTCCATCGAACCGTCCAGCCGCGGCCGGAGCCCGCGGGCGTTGCCGTCGCCTCGATATTGGAGGTTGCAAACGCGCGCGGGCATGGCAATGCTGGCGGCGATGGCCGCCCGATCCGACGACAAGTCCAGCAAATCGGAAGCAGCAGATGCGCCGCATTACCACGGCCATCGCGAGCGGCTGCGCGAGCGCTTCTACGCGGCCGGCCCCGACGCGCTGAGCGACTACGAGCTGCTGGAGATGGCGCTGTTTCCGGCGCTCCCGCGACGCGACACCAAGCCACTGGCCAAGACCCTGATCAAGTCCTTCGGCTCGTTCGCCGAAGTCATTCACGCCCCCGTCGCGCGCCTGCGCGAGATCGACGGCATCGGCGAAGCCTCCATCAACCAGCTCAAGCTGATCGCCGCCGCCGCCAGCCGCGTGGCGAGGGGCGAAGTGCAGCAGCGCAGCGCGTTGTCGTCCTGGAACGAGGTCATCGACTACTGCCGCACCAGCATGGCCTTCGCCGACAAGGAGCAGTTTCGCCTGCTCTTCCTCGACAAGCGCAACCAGCTCATCGCGGACGAGGTGCAGCAGACCGGCACGGTCGACCACACTCCGGTCTATCCGCGCGAAGTGATCAAGCGCGCACTGGAATTGTCGGCGACCGCGCTGATCCTGGTGCACAACCACCCCTCCGGCGACCCCTCGCCGTCGCAGGCCGACATCCAGATGACGAAAGCGATCATCGAGATCGCGAAGCCGCTCGGCATCGCCGTGCACGACCACATCATTGTCGGCAAGAGCGGACACGCGAGTCTGAAGGGGATGCGGCTCATCTGACATCAGGCAGGCTTGCTGACCTTTCGTCGAGCTTCGCATTTACCATCTGTTAACTCTCCGCTTCGCGTTTCACGCGTTCCGTGAGACAAAAACTCATCATCGAAACGGAGGGGATCGATCGATGATCAATCAGATGGCAGTGCGCGTGTGGGACGGGTTCTTGTCGATGCTGAGCCCGGGTTTTCTGATCGACAGTCTCCTGGATTGGATCGAGAAACTGAGTGGGCCAATCGAGCCGGCGCAAGCCGACGGGATGGTTCGCAATGAGGTCCATTTCAAAGGGCTCCTCGATTGATTTGAGCGGGCGACGCAATCAACAGCGACCGAGACCAAAGCGCGATGAGATCAGAATAGGTCATCATCGCGCTTTGCTTTTGATCAAGCACGAGGCGATCATGCTACGGGCTTCGCCAAGGCGGGCATCGGAGAAGAGCTGAGCATACCCACCGTTCGATCGAGCTTGGCGCTCAGCTGCTACATAACGGCACGTCAAAGATCGCACGAAAGTGCGCCCGCTCACGGCGCCGCGGCCGACCAGCTTCCCACGATCGCGTGGCGCGGATCGCCGGCGAGCGAAAGACCGAAGTGCATGTTGTCGGGCTCTTGCACGGCCGACAGGATCACATCGGTATCGTAGAAGATCGGTCCCTTGATCCAGAGCGCGAGCGCTCCCGCCTCGCGCTCGGGAATCTCGAGATGGGCAAGACACAATCCGACCGCGCGCTGGGGATGCATGAAGGCGGATTTGAAACCGAAACCCCTGGCGTAAGGCGACCACAGGTGGATGCCGTTATAGTCGCCGGTCAGCCCGCCGAAGGCCAGTCCGCCCGATTTCGGCGTGCGAAACGCCGCAACCGTGGACGCTGCCGAAAGGTCGGGAGAGGCGGGCGGAGTCACAGGCGCCGACGGCTGGTCGAAACGTCCCCGGTAAAAATAGGTGACGACGCTTTCCCAATCGCAATCACCGCCGGGGGACAAGCGGGTGTGAAGATCGACCTCCAAACCCTTTTCAACGACCCGACGCCCGCCGATAGAGGTCTCGAAGGCGTACTCGGCATTGCGGTCGAGCGGAAGGTGGCGAACGAGACGATTGCGAATCTGCAGCGCATTCCATAGCGGCAGGGGAAAGGCGGGATGAGTGAGCACCGCCAGTTGCAGGCGGAAGCCCAGCACATGCGGGTAGAGCACGCATCCGGCCTCTCGTCCCGTCGCCTCTCGGAAACGCGCCTCGTGCTCGCCGCCGATACGGACCCCTGTCCAGCGCTCGACCAGATCCGGCAATTCGGGCTGCTTCGGCAGGCGGGGCGAACGCAGGAAGGCGCGCGCCATGAAGGCAAAAGCGGACGGCGGGCGCCGGTGTTCGACAATCACGCGGGTCATCGTCCACCGCCCGGGCGGTTTGCCACGCACTTCCCGGCCACATTACGCATGCGCACAGCTACCGAATAATATAGAATACAATTATATAATATCGTTCTATATATGCCAGTCAAGAACAGCAAATCGCCCCGTCCCGCCCGCGCCGCCCATGGCCAGCGCCGGCATGACCTGATGAAGGCGGGCCGGGCGTGCTTTGCCGAATCCGGTGTCGAAGGCACGACCGTCGAGGATCTGCTGTCGCGCAGCGGCGCCAGCATCGGCAGCCTGTACCAGCACTTCAAGGGCAAGGACGGCCTTGCCGCCGCGCTCTATCTCGAGGGGATGGAGATGTTCTTTGCCAAGGCACGGGCGCGGCTGCGCGGCGCGGAAACGACTGCCGACGGCGCCAAGGCGCTGGTCCGCGCCTATTTCGACTGCGCGGAAGAAGATCCTGGAGCCACCTCGTTCCTGATCAAGGCGCGCGAATATCTCGACAAGACGCGCTATGCCGCCGAGATCGAACGCAAGAATGCGGAGTTCATGCCGGAAGTCGGCGCCTGGTTTCGGCAGAAGATCAAGGCGCGCGAACTGCGCGAGATCGCCCCGGACTACATCATGGCGATCATCGAGGGGCCGGCGCGACAGTATGTGAAACGCTGGCTGGCTGCACCGGGCGCGCCGTTGAAAGAGGCTCGCGAAGTGCTGGCGCAGGCGGCGTGGGACGCCCTGCGCCGTTCAGGTAAAGAGTGAGGCGTCACCTGGCGCAATAGCCCGGCGAGCAGGAGCCCTGCTCGCATTGCCACGAGAATCCGGCCCTCATTACGAGCGGGCGATCAGTCGGATGAAATGGCCCGGGCCGTCTCAGTAGCAGTAACGGGGATCGACGCGAACATAGTGACCGTCGGGACGCTGCATGTAACAGCCCCGCTGGTAGTAGTAATAGCCCGCGCGCCGCCGCTCGCCCTCGGAAGCAATCGCTGCCCCCGTTCCCGCCCCGACGATCGCTCCCACAGCGGCGCCGCGGCCGCCGCCAATGGCGCCACCGACGATGGCTCCGCCGACGCCGCCCAATATTGCACCGCCGATGGCATCCTGAGCCGACGCCTCATGGACCGGCATCGCCATGGCCGTGGTCAAGCACGCCACAATTCCGAGAGTTCGAAGCATTTCTTGTTCTCCGTTTCGCCCCTGCTATTACGTTGTTCGCAGCAGATTGACAAAGGTCAACCGTCCGCGGTTACCCGCGAAAAAAGGCCGGTTCGCGACGCTGGACCCGAGGGGCGCTGGTGAATAGTCGCAGCGAATTCCGCAGCGGTTCGAATCGCCCTCGCGCCGAATGGGACGGGCGTTCAGGACGCCGATTCGGCGTGGCTGCCGTGCGATCGCGATTCGATGCAGTTCCGGTCGAGCCGAGCGACTGCCCTCGGCGGCGGCTGCCGTCAGCCGGCTACTGCCTCAGCATGATCAGCGGGTCGGCGGTATCGGGCACGCGCCGCCATTGCGCATTGTCGTCGGCCTCGAACTGCCAGGCCTCGCCGCCATTGGACATCAGGATGATCTGGCCGCGCTCCAGTCGCCATTGCGACGGGTTGAATTGCGCGATCGACGGATCGCACTTCGGCTTGACGAAGACCTGGAAATTATCCTGGCCGGCATCGTTGTTGGTCAGCGTGAGCCCACAGATCGGCTGGCCGTTGCGGCGCACCATGGCCCAGTCACCGATCATCTGGTCCATCGACTTCGCCATTGAGCGCGCGGCCGCGAGGTTCTGCAGGATGTAGACGCCCTCGCCCTGGCGCAGCCCTTCGAAGATTCCGGTCTCGACTTCCGTGAGGTCGATCACCGATTCGCCCGTGGCGTCCTGCAGGCGCACGATATCGAGGCCCCTGACGCTCCAGGCGGTGATTTCCCTGGTGAACGGCAGCGCCTTCGCGCAGCCAGGCTCAAGCTCAAGCTTCGAGCCCTGTCCCGCCGCATCACTCTTGAGCGTGACTACGCAGGTCTTGCTGCGTTCGGTCGTGGAAAGCTCCCACTGCCCGATCATGTCCTTCTTGAGGCTCGTCGTGTCCTGCGCGCGCGCCGGCAGGGCGGCGAGCGCGATCAACATCGCAGGCCCGACAACAAAACGAATAATCATCCACGGTCCTTCACCGGGGTCTCCGGGACCGGCGTCAACGGCGGCTTTCCGGCGAACCAGGTTTTCAGATTGTCGACCACGAGCTGGTCCATCGCGTTCCGCGTTACCACGGAAGCCGAACCGATGTGTGGCAGCAGTACGACATTCTGCATGGTCTTTAATTCATCCGGCACGTTCGGCTCGTTGGCGAACACGTCCAGCCCCGCCGCCAGGATGGTGCCCGATTTCAGCGCCTGCACCAAAGCGGGCTCGTCGACCACGGAGCCGCGCGCGACATTGATGAGCACGCCGCGCGGCCCCAAGGCCTTCAGCACCTCGGCATTGATCATCTTCGTCGTAGCGGCGCCGCCGGGCACGATGACGATCAGCGTATCCACCGCCTTGGCCATCTCGATCAGGTCGGGATAGTGCTTGTAGGCGACACCGCTCGCCGGATTGCGCGAATGATAGACGACCGGAACGCGCGAGGCATCGAGGCGCCGGGCAACGGCCTGTCCGATCCGGCCCATCCCGACAATGCCGACCTTGCGGTCGCGCAGCGAGCCCACGCTCAGGGGATAATTCTGGGTCAGCCACAGGCCGGAGCGCAGGTAGCGGTCGGCCTTGACGAATTCGCGCAACGTGGCGATCAGAAGCCCCATGGCGACGTCGGCGACCTCTTCCGTCAGCACGTCAGGCGTGTTGGTGACGACGATGTTGTGCTCGCGCGCATAGGCCGAATCGACATGGTCGTAGCCGACGCCAAAGCTCGCGATGATCTCGAGCCTGGGAAAGCGCGCCAGCGATTCCTTGTCGGCTGGTACCGTGTGATACGTCACGGCCATGCCGCGAACCTTTTCGAACACCGACGGCGGAAGCCGCTCGAGATCGGCCCGCGTTTCCGATTTGTGCAGCACGTAATGATCGGTGAAGCCGTTCTCGATGATCGGCCGGAGCGGCCCGTAGATCACAAGGTCGATCTTCTCGGAAGAAATCGGACCGCCCACCATCAGCTTTCCTTTCCAAGCGCGCTTTCATGCCAGCGCCGCAACACCAGATGCGAAGTTAGCGCCAGCAACCCATAGATGACAATCCCGGCCAGCGAGAGCAGGAGCAGCGCTGCGAACATGCGTGGTATGTTGAGTCGATAGCCGGATTCGGCGATGCGATAGGCAAGTCCGGAACCCGCGCCGGCCGTGCCAGCCGCAATCTCGGCGACGACGGCGCCGATCAGCGACAGCCCGCCGGCAATTCGCAAGCCACCCAGGATGTACGGCAGCGCCGACGGCAGCTTGAGGAATCGCAGTGTCTGCAGGCGCGAGGCGCCGTAGAGCTGGAACAGGCCCAGGAGGTTGCGATCGACCGAGCTCAGCCCGAGCGTGGTGTTGGACAGGATCGGGAAGAACGCCACGATGAACGCGCACACCACCACCGCGGTCTGCTGCGGCAGGTAGATCAGAAGCAGCGGCGCGATCGCGATGACCGGCGTCACCTGCAGGATCACGGCGTAGGGGAACAGCGAATATTCCAGCCATCGCGACTGGCTGAACAACAGCGCCAGCGCGATGCCGCCGACCGCGGCGGCAACGAATCCTTCGAGCGTGGTGAGCAGCGTCGTCAATAACGATTGCGACAGCACCGCCCAGTCGGCCAGAAGCGTGTGAAACACCGCCATCGGCGACGGCAGCACGTAGGGAGGGATGTTGTTGAGGCGGACCACGAGCTCCCAGACGGCGAGGCCGGCGGCGAGCACGAGCAGCGGAAGCAGGATGCGCACGACGCGCAGGGCGGCGCTGCCGGTCGCGGCGGTCGTCGGCGCAACGGTCTGCGGCGGCAGCGAACTCATAGCGCCGCCCTCCCGGAATAGGACGGCGCGAGCGCGTCCGACACCCTGCGGCAATAGCTGAAGTAGGCCTGTGAGGCGCGGAAATTCTCGCCGCGCTCGCCCGGAGTCTCGATGGCGATCTCGGCACCGATGCGGCCGGGCCGCGCGGTCATGACCACCACCCGCTGGGACAGGTAGACCGACTCGAGCACCGAATGGGTGACGAAGATGACGGTCTTGCGCAGGTCGCGCCACAGCGCGAGCAGGTCATTGTTGAGGCGAAAGCGCGTGATCTCGTCGAGCGCGGCGAACGGCTCGTCCATCAGCAGGATCTCGGGATCGGTGACGAGAGCGCGCGCCAGCGACACCCGCATCTTCATCCCGCCGGACAGCTCGTGTGGGTACGCCTCGGCAAAGTCGGCAAGCCCGACGCGCTCCAGGGCTTCCACGACATGCGCATCGGCCTTCGCCGCCGGCACGCCGGCGAGCTTCAGCGGCAGGCGCACGTTCTCGCCGACGCTGGTCCATGGCATCAAGGTCGGCTCCTGAAACACGAAGCCGATGGCGTGTCCCGGCCGCAGCTCGCCCTGGTGATGCGAGACCTGGACCGATCCCGACGTCGGCGCGCTCAGGCCGGCGATCAGGCGAAGCGCCGTCGACTTGCCGCAGCCGGAAGGCCCGAGCAGCGAGACGAATTCGCCCTTGCGCACGGCAAGGTCCAACGGGCCCAGCGCAATGACGCGGCTGTCATAGGCTTTGGTGACGCCGCGCAGGCTGACGGCAAGGCCGGCACCGGGTTCGAACGCGGCAGCAGAGTCCTGCATTACTTCTTGGGCCGCAGTTCGAGGCCCACGCCCTTGTTGATGAAGCGCAGCGTATAGGCGTTGCGATAGTCGAGGTCGGATCGTACCACGCCTGCCCGCACCATCTTGTCGAAGAAGCTGGTGAAGCGATCGTCGCTCATGGCGCCGATGCCCTTGCGCAAGGCGTCGCCGGAGTCGACGATGCCGTACTCCTTCATCTTGCTGACGGAATAGGCGAGCAACTCGTCCGTCATTTCCGGGTTGAGCTTCTTGATCAGGGCGTTGGCGGCGGCGTTATCTCCGTACAGATAGTTGTACCAGCCGATAATGGATGCATCGACAAAGCGCTGCACGAGGTCGGGCTTCTTCTCGATCAGCTCCCGCCGCGTTTCGATCAGGGTGGAATAGGCGTCAAAGCCGTAATCGGCGAGCAGCAGCACGCCCGGCTTGAAGCCGGCGGCCTTCTCCACCGCGAAGGGCTCCGAAGTGACGTAGCCCTGCATCGCGCTCCGCGCGCTGGCGATGAAGGGCTGCGGGTTGAAATTGTAGGGCCGTACGTTCTTCTCGCTGAATCCAAATTCCGTTTTCAGCCACTGGAAGTAGCTCGTCATGCCCTCCTTGGAGACGAACAGCATCAGCGGCTTCAAGTCCTGGATCTTTGCGACCTTCGATTCCGGATGCGTCAGCATGACCTGCGGATCCTTCTGGAACATCGCGGCGACCGCCACCACGGGAACGTTATTGGCGACCGCGTCGAACGACATCAGTGTGTTAGCCGCCATGAAGAAATCGATCCTGCCGGCTGTCAGCAGGATGCGGTTGTTGACGTTCGGTCCGCCCGGAACGACGGTGACATCGAGGCCGTATTGCTTGTAGGTGCCGTCGGCCACCGCCTGGAAGAACCCGCCATGCTCGGCCTCGGCGACCCAGTTGGTGCCGAAGGAAACCTTGTCGAGCGTCTGGCCGCGCGCCGGCGCAGTCGCGAGGAGGGCGGCGGCGAAGCCAGCCGTTAACGCTCGCAGCAGATGGACCGGGTTCATGATTGGACTCCGTCGATCGTTCTGGCCCATGATAGATGGATTATTGTGCGGGACGCGGCCGGCTGAACGGCGTCCCAACCCAGCAGGCAGTGCAACAAGTTACCGTGCAAATCCGCGCAAAGAAACATCGATGAGTTCGCCCCCACCCCGCGACTGGACCGAGGTCCGCTGGCCCGAAATCGGACCGGGGCAGCCGGCGCGCTGGATCGCGATCCTGCCGCTCGCCGCCACTGAGCAGCACGGGCCACATCTACCGCTCGGAACCGACGTCATGATTGCAGGGGCTTATCTGGCGCGGGTGCGCGAGCTCCTGCCGGCGAGCCTGCCCGCGACGTTCCTCCCCCTTCAACCGATCGGCATCTCCACCGAGCATGTCGACTATCCGGGCACGCTGACGCTGCCGACCGAGGTCGCGCTGCGAAGCTGGATTGCGATCGGCGCCGGCGTGGCGCGCACGGGGGTGAAGAAGTTCGTGATTGTCACCAGCCATGGCGGCAACAGCGCGGCCATGACACTCGCGGCGCAGGACTTGCGCGCGCAGCACGGGCTGTTCGTGGTGACGACCTCGTGGTCACGCCTTTCTGCGGCGGAAAGTCTGTTTATGGCGGACGAAGTCCGCCATGGCATCCACGGCGGCGCCGTGGAGACGTCGATCATGATGTCGCGGTATCGCCAGCAGGTGCGAAGTGATGCGATTGCGGATTTCCCCTCGCGCGGGGCGGCGATGGAGCAGGAATACCGCTGGCTTTCCGCGCAACGGCCCGCGCCATTCGCCTGGCAGGCGCAGGACCTGCACCCGGGCGGCGCCGTCGGCAATGCTGCCCTCGCTACCGCCGAAAAGGGCGATCAGCTGATCGAGAACGGCGCGCGGGCGTTTTGCGAACTGTTGGGCGAGATCGATAACTTCGATGTGAACACGCTCGGACAAGCGCCCCAAAACTAGCTTGCTCCAGCCTTATCCTGTTGTGATTCCTGGATAAACGTCTTGAATCGAGGGCTTGCGCGGCCGCTCGAACCGGAATCGAGAAGCCTCCGTCCAAGTAGCACATCGGCCGCAATGGCGGCCTCAACCGGATGGAGACCAACGTGTCGATCAAGTCCAAGCTTGCCGCTCTCGCGGTTGCTGCGCTCACCGTCACCGCCAGCGTGGTGTCCGCCCAGGCCGGGCCGAAGCACCACCACCACCATCGCCACGGCCACGTGGGCTGGGGCGTCGGAGCCGGCCTCCTCGGCGCCGCCGTTATCGGCGGTGCCATCGCTGCGAGCGAGCCCTCTCCCTACTACTACCGCCAGCCCCGCTGCCGCTGGGCACCCCAGTACGACATCTACGGCAACTACATCGGCCGGGTGCAGACCTGCTACTGACCCATCGTCCAACACCGCCTTGATTTGTTTGATCTAGCGTCCGGCACGGGCGCCTCATCCACCCCGTGTCGTGCCCCAGACCCGCCCGGTCGTCCCCCCGGGCGGGTCACCTTTTTTGGCCCCCAAGCATGCGATGGTTGCCGGCCTGCCGGCGCCCCTGCGACGAACGACCGCAAGTTCCAGATGCTTGTAATTGCGAATTAGTTGCAATTAAAGTTGTGCCCGCCGACTACACAGGCGGGCTTTTGGAAATTCTTGAACGTTTCCAATCTCGAGCAATTCCACAGCGTCCCGCTACATGGCCGCTTGCTGCGCTGCATAACAGTTTGCAGTGATAACAAGTGTCATTCTCGCAGTGGAAAATCCGTCGATGCACGCCCGCGGCCGATCAATAGTACGAATCTTCGTGAGCCTCGGATTCGGCCTGCTGCCGGCCGCCGCACCCGGCCATGCGGCCAACCTGCCGCTGAAGGCGCCGGCGTTGAAGGCCGTCTACGACTGGACCGGTTTCTATGTCGGCGCCCATGCCGGCTATTACCAGGGCTCGTCGCGTGCGGTGCTGATTGATCCCACCATCGGCACCAACAGCAACGTATTCAGCGGCATGACCGGCGGCGTGCAGGCGGGCTACAATTATCGCCTGAGTTCCGGACTGTTGCTCGGCGCGGAAGGCGATATTTCCTTTCCGAACTATATGCCCTCGAGCCACGTCACCTCCTCCATCATAACCGCCCGCTCGTACGCGCAGGAGCAGTTCGATTATGTCGCCAGCGTTCGCGGCCGCATCGGTTATGCGGCGGGCTCCTGGCTGTTCTACACGACCGGAGGCATCGCGTTTTCCGGCGAGCGCTTTCTCAACGAGCAAGCAAGCGGCAACAATGAAAAGGCGCTGAACACACGCCTCGGCTGGATCACCGGCGCGGGCGTCGAATATGCCTTCGCGCCGCACTGGAGCGCGCGACTGGAATATCTCTACCGGTCGTTCGAAAACGCCAACATCACTTTCCTGTCCGGCACACACTACTCATCGACCCTGGATCTGCACATGATCCGGCTCGGCCTCAACCGCAAGATCGAATGGCCGGGAATGCCGGCCTACGATCCGAAGGTCTCACCAACCGATACCGAGTCGGACCGCTGGGAAATCCACGGGCAAGGGACTTTCCTGGCGCAGGGCTACCCGCCGTTCCGGGCGCCCTACACGGGACCGAACAGCCTGTCGCCTTCGGCGGAGCTGCAGCAAACCTGGAGCAACAGCCTTTATCTGAATGCGAGGCTGTGGGACGGCGGGGAGATCTATTACAATCCCGAGCTGCTGCAAGGCTTCGGCTTCAACAACACCACCGGCGCCGCCGGCTATCCCAATGGCGAGGCGCAAAAGTCGGGCTTCCCCCACCCGCACTACAACACCTCGCGATTGTTCGTTCGCCAGACCTTCGGCTTCGGCGGCGAGCAGGAACTGCTCGCCAGCAGCCAGTTTCAGCTGGCCGAGAAGGTCGACGTCTCGCGCCTGACGCTGCAGGCAGGCAAGTTCTCGGTCGTGGACGTATTCGACGGCAATTCCTATGCGCATGATCCGCGCAAGGATTTCATGAACTGGTCGATCTGGGCAGCCGGCGCTTTCGACTATGCTGCCGACCGGCTCGGGCTTGGCTACGGCATCACCGCCGAACTCAACCAGAAGCACTGGGCGCTGCGCGGCGGCTACTTCCTGATCGGCGGCCGGTCCAATTCCAACCACTTCGACCCAAGGGTCCTCGAGCGCGGTGGATATGTGGTCGAGCTGGAGACGCGCTATGCGCTGTTCGGCCAGCCGGGCAAGCTGCGAACGCTTGCCTTCCTCAACAGCGCGCATTCCGGAAGCTATCGCGAGACGCTGGACGATCCGGCGCTCAACCTCGACATCAGCCAGACCCGGAGGGGACGCATCAAATACGGCTATGCCCTCAATCTGGAACAGGCGCTGACCGACGACATCGGGTTGTTCGGCCGCTGGAGCTGGAACAATGGCAAGACCGAGATCATGTCGTTCACCGACATCGACGCGAGCCTTTCGCTCGGCGCATCCATCAAGGGCGCGCGGTGGGGCCGTCCCGACGACGTGATCGGCATCGCCGGCGCGATCAACGCGCTGTCGCGCGACCATCGCGACTTCATCGCCGCCGGCGGGCTCGGCCCCCTGATCGGCGACGGCCGGCTCAACTACCGGCGCGAGCGGGTGCTCGAAACCTATTACGCGCTGGCGCTCAACAAGGCCCTCACCTTCACCGCCGACTACCAGCTCATCACCAACCCCGCCTACAATGCCGATCGCGGCCCGGTTTCGGTGTTCTCGGGACGGCTGCACGGGGAATTCTAGCGCCCTCGCAGGTAAGCGCCGACCTCCCTTCCTGGTCAAACAGGCAAGATTCCGCGGTTCATCAGTGCCTGACCGGAAGGTGCGGCAATTTGGACGGACCCCGGAGAAATGGACAAACATGCCCTATATTGAGGCCATCGGGCGCCGGCCGCCGGGCCGAAGTTCGCCCGGTCATGGGCCGCAATGTTGTCGTTCGAGCTTGCAATCATCGTCGTCCTGATCGTCGTCAATGGCCTGCTTTCGATGTCCGAGCTGGCCATCGTCTCGTCCCGTCCGGCACGGCTTGCACTCCTCGCCAGCAAGGGCGTGCGTGGCGCCCAACGCGCACTGGCGCTCGCCTCCGACCCGGGAAAGTTTCTCTCGACCGTTCAGATCGGGATCACGCTGGTCGGAATCCTCTCGGGGGCGTTTTCGGGTGCCACGCTCGGGCAGCGGCTGACGCAGTGGTTGATCGAACTCGGGCTCTCGCATGCGGTCGCCGAAGTCGTAGGCGTCGCCAGCATCGTGACGATCATCACCTATGCGACACTCATTGTCGGCGAGTTGGTCCCGAAACAGGTAGCCCTGCGGGACCCCGAGATCATTGCCATCAAGGTCGCTCCCGCGATGGACATGCTGGCAAGAATTTCTCTGCCTCTCGTGGTACTGCTCGATCTCTCCGGCAAACTCATTCTCGCCCTGCTTGGACGGAACGCGGCAGTCGAGGAAAGGATTTCAGAGGACGAGATTCGTCATCTCGTAAGCGAAGCCGAAAGCGCCGGAGTCCTGGAGCCCGGGGAAAAGGAGATGATTGCCGGCGTCATGCGGCTCGGCGACCGACCGGTCGGCGCGGTGATGACGCCGCGAACAGAGGTCGATGAGGTAGACCTGAATGATCATCCCGCCGCAATTCGCGAGATACTTTCCAAGAGCCTGCATACCCGCTGGCCGGTCTCGGATGGCAATCGGGACCGCCCCATCGGCATCATTCAGTCGAAGGACCTCCTCGTCGCCTATATGCAAGACAGCTCGCCCGACTTGAGAAGTCTCGTGCGTGAGGCGCCGGTCATCCCGGCTTCGGCCGATGCGCGCGACGTGCTGGCCATCCTGAAAGCGGCACCCGTGCATATCGGCCTAGTGCACGACGAGTACGGCATGTTCGAAGGCGTGGTCACCGCCACCGACATTCTCGAATCCATCGTTGGCGCTTTCCATTCGGAAGCAGGCCCGCCTGAGCCGGCATTCGTGCGCCGGGCTGACCGTTCACTCCTGATTGCGGGCTGGATGCCGGTCGACGAGTTCGGCGACCTGCTGTCGATCCCGCTTCCGCCGCACCGGCACTACCACACCGTGGCAGGGTTGGTGCTCCAGCACTTCGGTGAGCTGCCGAACGTCGGTGACGCCTTCGATTTCGAAGGATGGCACATCGAGGTGGTGGACCTCGACGGACGCAGAATCGACAAGATACTGGCACGTCGCGTCAGCGAACCGATGTCCACTTGATTTGCCAGAGGCCTGCGGCCCTGCGTAGCACCCCCACTCTGGCGGCATTGCACATGCAACCGCATGCCGGGGTAGCGTCACAAGGCCGTGCGTAGTATCGGCAGGAACTTCGAGCTGGTGCGTTCAAAGCACACACCGAAATCGATTGAGGGGCTCGCAGATGCTCTACTTTGCCGTCAAAGCCGCACTGTCCGGCCTGATCACGGCGCTGGTCTCGGAAGTCGCAAGACGCAGTCCGGCCTTCGGCGCGCTGGTCGCCTCCCTGCCGCTGATCTCGATCTTCGCCGTGATCTGGCTGTGGCGGGACACCGGTGACAGCGCCCGCATTGCCTCGCAACTCGAAGCGACGTTCTGGTACGTGCTGCCGTCACTCCCGATGTTCCTGGTCGTACCGGCGATGCTGCGGAATGGCACGGGTTTCTGGCCGGCCCTCACCGCCGGATGTGTTCTCACCTTCGTGCTTTATCTGATCACCGCGTGGATCCTGGCGCGCTACGGCATCCAGCTGTGATGCCAAGGCCCGCCGGCATTACTCGAACTTCACGCCGATGCGCTTTTCCTTGCGCCACATGACGCGGCAAGCCCGTTGGGTCCCATCCGAGACCACCAGCATAAATCGCTCCGGTATGCCGATCGGACTTGTGACGTCGAGCGCGGCCCCGCCGTCGGAGACGTTGCGAACGGTGCAATCGATGGCACCGCCGCCGAACTCGATCGTTCCGGCCTTCAAAACCCGTTGCCTCGGTTTGCCGCGCTTGTCGCTCATCTTCGGCCGTCTACACTTGGGCTCCCATTTGGGTCTGAAGAATACACCCGATTTTCACAAAGAAACGGTAACTCGCAGGCCCTCGTTATTCGCTATTGCCTCTTAGAAGCGTGTTAGCTGGCCGGGTGGAACGATTCGGCGCGCGCCATGGTCCAGGCATCCTGGAACCGCGGATCGCTGGCTCCCTCAAGCAGTTCTCCGGGACGAAGTGCCGGATAAAGCTTCGCAAACGACCGCACTTCGGTCGTTGAGGTCCGCTGGGAGAAGTGAATGGGTCTCAGCTCGCGCGGATGCTCCAGCCCGGCGGCGGCCAGCAGCTCGGCGAGCGAATGCAGCGTCGCGTGGTGGTAGTTGTAGACGCGGTCGATCTTGAGCGGCACATAAAGCGCGCGGTTGCGGATCGGATCCTGGGTGGCCACACCGGTCGGACAGCGGTCAGTGTGACAGCTGAGTGACTGGATGCAACCGAGCGCAAACATGAAGCCGCGCGCCGAATTGCACCAGTCGGCGCCGATCGCCATGGCGCGCGCCATGTCGAAGGCAGTCGCGATCTTGCCGGAAGTGCCGATCTTGACGCGGTCGCGCGCATTGATGCCGACCAGCGCATTGTGCACGAAGTTGACGCCTTCGCGCATGGGCATGCCGAGGTGATCCATGAATTCGAGCGGCGCCGCGCCCGTGCCGCCCTCGTTGCCGTCGACGACGATGAAGTCCGGGTAGATGCCGCTCCGGAGCATCGCCTTGCAGATGGCGAGAAACTCCCAGGGGTGCCCGATGCACATCTTGAAACCGACAGGCTTGCCGCCGGACAGCCGGCGCATCTCGGCAATGAATGACATCATTTCCAGCGGCGTCGAAAAGGCGCGGTGGTGGGCGGGCGAGATGCAGTCCTCGTTCATCGCCACCCCGCGGATCTTGGCGATCTCTTCCGAAACCTTGGCTGCCGGGAGCACGCCGCCATGGCCGGGCTTGGCACCCTGGCTGATCTTGAGCTCGACCATCTTGATCTGGTCGTCGGAAGCGACGCGGGCGAATTCGTCCGGGTTGAAGCTGCCATCGCGGTTGCGGCAACCAAAATAGCCGGAGCCGATTTCCCAGATCAGGTCGCCGCCCATCTCGCGGTGGTAGGGGCTGACGCCGCCCTCGCCGGTGTCATGGGCGAAGCCGCCCTTGTTCGCTCCCGCGTTCAGCGCCCGCACCGCATTGGGGCTGAGCGCGCCGAAGCTCATCGCCGAGATGTTGAACACCGACGCCGAATACGGCCTGGTGCAGTCCGGCCCGCCGATGGTGACGCGGAATTTCTCCTGCGCACGCGGCTTCGGCGCGACCGAATGATGCATCCATGCATAACCCCCGCCGTAGACATCCTCCTGCGTGCCGAACGGACGCTTGTCGAGCTCCATCTTCGCGCGCTGATAGACGAGCGCCCTCGTGTCGCGGGAAAACGGCTTGCCGTCCTTCTCGCTCTCGAAGAAGTACTGACGCATCTCGGGCCGGATCTCCTCGAGCAGGAACCGCAAGTGCGCGGAGATCGGATAGTTGCGCAGCACCGCGTGTTTCTTTTGCAGGAGATCGCGAACGCCGAGCAGCGTCAGTCCGCCGAAGACCACCATCGGCACCAGCACGATCTCGAACACCTTGCTGTCGACGAGTCCGATGCCGAACAGCAACGCCGTGACCACCGCGCACATCGTCAGGACGATGAAACGCGGCGAGAATGGAAGCAGAAGCGTTTCCATGAGATCCTCGGGGCAAATTGTGTGGCTTATTTTCGTTGACGGCGGCCTGGTCCCGATCGTCCTGGAAGCATGACCCGAAACGCCACCGCAAATCAATCGTCTGCCGGCGTGCTTCCGCACCGAATGTGCGCGGCCGGCCCCCTCGGGAATCCGGCTCTGCCGCAGCCCCTCCCGCGCCAGCGATGCACCCGTGCTGTCGATGGCGCGTGATCATCTGTCTGCTCGCAGCGCGAGCCGGTCAGGCGGCAGAGCGGCGGCACCATGAACTACGAGATCGCGGCCGGGCCCTTCAATCTCCCTGACCAGTCCCGGGACGAGAGAAATTCGCCGGGATGGCCGATAGGTCAACGCTCGACGAAGGCCTTTTCGATCACGAAGTGGCCGGGCTCGCCACTGTTGCCCTCCACGAAGCCTTGTCCCTCGAACATGACGCGCAGCTCCTCTAGCATCGCCGGGCTGCCGCACATCATGATGCGGTCGCCTGCGATATCGAGCGGCGTCTGGCCGATGTCGTTGAACAGCTGCCTGGAGGTGATCAGATCAGTGATGCGGCCGCGATTGCGGAACGGCTCGCGGGTGACGGTCGGATAATAGACCAGCTTCTCGGAAAGCAGCGCGCCAAACAGTTCGTCGTCACGCAGCCTTTCGACCAGCTGCTCGCCATAGGCAAGCTCCGATACCTGGCGGCAGCCGTGCACCAGCACGATGCTCTCGAACCGCTCGTAGACGTCGGGGTCCTTGATCAGGCTCGCGAACGGCGCAAGACCGGTACCGGTCGAGAGCAGAAGCAGCCGGTCGCCGGGAAGAAGATTGTCGGCCACGAGCGTACCCGTCGCCTTGCGGCCGACCAGGATGACGTCGCCCTCCCTGATCTTCTGCAGGCGCGAGGTCAGTGGTCCGTCCTGGACCTTGATCGAGAAGAATTCGAGCTCTTCCTCGTGATTGGCGCTGGCCATACTGTAGGCGCGCATCAAGGGCCGGCCGTCGACTTCGAGGCCGATCATGGCAAACTGACCGTTCTGGAATCGGAAACCGGAATCGCGGGTGGCGCGGAAGCTGAAAAGCGTATCGGTCCAGTGACGAACGGAAAGAACTTTCTCTCGATAGAACGCGCTCATGTGTCTTCGATGTTCCCGTAGCTGCCGTATGGCACAAGAGTTGAGAGGCTCCCGCAGGAGCGACAAACCAGTGCTGATCTGCCGAATGATTTTGCGTGAGTGATCTACGCAATTGACGGAGATAATCAACCTCGGTTGACGGCAATTGATGCCGATCAAAATAGCAGTCGCTTCAAGCCCGTCTCCGGTTCGATGAATTTTCTTCGGTTCGACGGGCATGAGGTAATTTCTTTTCGCAAAGTAGCGTCGTCGCAGTATTTAATTTCCGCGGCCCGCGGGTAACGATTACGTTAAGAATAGACCCCGATTCCACCATACCCACGCTCCGCAAATGGCGCATGACGATCGTTTGTTCTTGAAGGCCATCCGGCAGCACTGCGAACGCAACGGCATCGCCGTGGAGCTCCTGGCGGAGGGCTGGCTCGTCATGATGCGGCAGGGACGGCAGCAGCACCTCGCGTTCGGCTACGATCTCGGCATCAACAGCGCCGTCGCCCACCGGATCGCGAACGACAAGTCGGCCACCGCGGAGATGCTCGCGCTTGCCGGTGTTCCCGCCATTCCTCACCGGCTCTTTCTGAACCCGAAATCGAAGGAGCACGTCCCCTCCCCGGAGTCGTGGGACACGATGCTCCGCCTTCTCGACCAAAATCCCGCCGGCCTGGTCGTCAAGCCCAACGAGGGCACTGCCGGCAGGTCCGTGTTCAGGGTATTGAGCCGTCCCCAGCTGGAGGCGGCCGTTGCCGAGATTTCCTCGCTTGGCATGGCCATCGCCATCGCGCCGTACGTGGAGATCGAGGAAGAAGTCAGGGTGATCCTTCTCGACGATGCTCCGCTGGTTGTTTACGCCAAGCGCCGGCCATCGGTGGTCGGCGACGGCAAGCACTCGCTTCTGGAACTCGCCACGGCGGCCGTGCCGGAGCAACGATCGGCCTTGCTGGCGGGCAGCTTCGAGGATCTCGACAGGACCGAGTTTGACGCGATCGTCCCTGCCGGCGAGCAACGCCTGTTGAACTGGCGCCACAATCTCGACGCCGGTGCCCGGCCGGTTCTCCTCGATCACGGCGAAACCCGCGAGATCTGCGTCCGGACGGCCGTGGACGCCGCCCGCGCCATCAATATCCATTTCGCATCGATCGATCTCGTCCGCACCGGCGGCGATTGGAAAGTTCTCGAAATCAACTCGGGCGTGATGATGGAGGAGCTCGGCAAACTGTATCCGGACGTCGTGTGCGCGGCCTATGGCGCTGCCCTCGATCGGATATTCAACACGGAACTGCCGCGCTGACTGAGTCGGGCAGAGCGCGCGCGACAAGGGTTTGCCCATATGTTCCCGTTGTGGGCGCGATGATGTCCGTCTAGCCTCCATCAGGGATGCGGCTGCCTTTCCCGTGCGGCAAGCGCGCCGAAATCATTACGTACTCTCGAGGGGAAATGCCATGAGCGGAAACGTCAACCGTCAGATCCTGCTGGTGGAGAAGCCGAGCGGCAAGCTCGGGGCTCAACATTTCAGGATGGTCGAGGGTGCGATCCCGGAGCCGAAGGACGGCGAGGCGTTGCTGCGTGTGCGCTACATTTCGCTCGACGCGGCCAACCGGGCATGGATGCACGGCGCGACCTATCGCTCGGCCGTCGAGACCAACACGGTGATGGCTGGCGGCGCCATCGCCGAAGTCATTTCGTCCAGGGCGCCGGAGCTCGCACCCGGCGACATCGTGTTCGGCGACACCGGCTGGCAGGACTACGCCGCGGTGCCTGCCAAGCAGCTCACCAAGATGCCGAAGATGGAGCCGCTGACCCATCTGCTCAGCGTGTTCGGCATCGCCGGGTTGACCGCCTATTTCGGCCTCCTGGAAATCGGCAAGCCCAAGGCCGGCGAGACTGTGGTCGTCTCCGCCGCGGCCGGCTCGGTCGGATCCATCGTCGGCCAGATTGCCAGGATCAAGGGATGCCGCGTGGTCGGCATCGCCGGCGGCAAGGACAAATGCAACTGGCTGACCTCCGATCTCGGCTTCGATGCCGCGGTCGACTACAAGGACGGCGCGGTGTTCAAGGCGCTCAGGGCGGCGGCGCCGAACGGCATCGACGTCTATTTCGACAATGTCGGCGGCGACATCCTGGAAGCCTGCCTGCCGCAAATGAACAACTACGGCCGCATCGCCTGTTGCGGCGCCATCTCGCAATATGACGGGGTGCCCTCGGCGCACGGGCCGCGCGGCGTGCCCGGCCTGATCGTGGTGAAGCGGCTGATCATGCAAGGCTTCATCGTGATGGATTTCATGGAAAGCCGCGATCGCGCGCTGTCCGATCTTCAGGCGTGGGTGAGTTCCGGAAAGCTGAAGGTGCAGGAAGACGTCATCGCAGGGCTGGAGAATACACCGAAAGCACTGATCGGGCTGCTCGCGGGAGAAAACCGCGGCAAGCGGATGATCAAGCTGTGAGCACGTCGTCGCTCGCACTATCCGGATCACGACACTTCTGAGAACCTTCGAAGATCTGCACCGGCCGCTTGACGGCAATAATCAGGGGATGGATGACATGAGCAGGGCATTGAAGGCTGCAGCAGTGACGTGGGTAGTCACTGTCGTATTGGCAGCAGCCAGTCCCGCCTTCTCGCAGGTGACGGATGCGCAGCGCAGCGCGATCCGCTCATCCTGCCGGTCCGACTATCAGGCGCACTGCTCGAGCGTGACGCCGGGCGGAGCCGAAGCCTTGCAATGCCTGCAGAAGAACACGGCGAGCCTCTCACCCGCCTGTCGGACCGCGGTACGCGCCGTGGAACCGCCCGCCCCGCCAAAGGCGGAAGCTGCCCCGCCTGCACCGAAGGCCGAACAGGCGCCGCCGGCAGCCAAGGCGGACACAGCTCCCGCTGCACCGAAGGCCGATGATGCCGCGTCCACCGCCAAGACCGATGCGCCCGCGACGCCAAGGGCGGCGGCTGCTCCGGCCACGACGACAAAACCTGCCGCAGCGCCGAAGGCGGTGAGCAAGCCCGCAGCACCGGTTGCCGCGGCGAGTCCTCCCACAGCTCCGGCTGCGGCACCGCCCAAACCCCTGGTGCTGCGGCCGATGTTGCCGCGCGAAGAGCTGTTCGTGTTGCGCTCGGCATGCAGCGTTGACGTCCGCACGCTCTGCAATGGTGTGGCACCCGGCGGCGGTCGCATCATGCAGTGCCTGGCAACGCAAGCCGCTTCGCTATCGCCGGACTGCAGGGGCGTTCTCGCCCGGTTCGCAGCGCAATAGCGGCTTCGGGCCAGCGACCGCGCGTCGCCGCGGCGCGGCAACGAACCCGCGCCGGCCACGACCGCCCGAATAATTCCACTGGCGCGAGCGCCCGGACCGGATTAGTCTCGGCCCCAATCAACAGTATACTGTCAATTGGGAGGGGAATGTTGCGTATTGCCGTGATCGGCGGAGGGCCCGGCGGGCTGTACTTCGGCTATCTCTGGAAGAAGCGCCATCCGGAAGCGCAGATCGATGTATTCGAGCAGAGCTCCGCCGATGTCACCTGGGGCTTCGGCGTGGTGTTCTCCGACGAAGCGCTCGAGTTCCTGCGCGCCGACGATCCCGAAACGGTCGACGCCATCGCCCCGCACATGGAAAGCTGGGAAAATATCACGCTCAATTTGCGCGGCGAAAGCGTGGCCATTGACGGGGTCGGCTTCTCCTCGATCGGACGACTGGAACTGCTGAAGCTCCTGCAGCAGCGCGCCCGCGAGGTCGGCGTCACGCCGCAGTTCGACACCCAGATCACATCTCTCGACCAGCTCACCGGCTACGATTTGATCGTCGCATCCGACGGGCTGAATTCGCTGGTACGCCGCACATTCGAAGGCGATTTCGGCATGTCGCTGTCCTATTCGACGAACAAGTTCGCCTGGTACGGCACCACCAAGCGCTTCGATACGCTGTCGCAGACGTTCATCAAGACCGACCGCGGCGCCTTCAACGCACATCACTACCGTTACTCGCCGACCATGAGCACGTTCCTGGTCGAATGCGATCATGCCACCTGGCAGGCCTACGGCTTTGCCAACAAGGACATCGAGCAGTCCAAGGCCATCTGCGAAGACATCTTCGTCGATACGCTCGGGGGCCGGTCGCTGATCTCCAACAGGTCGGTGTGGCGCAACTTTCCATGGATCTGGAACGAGCACTGGTCGTTCAAGAACATGGTGCTGATCGGCGATGCCCTGCACACCGCGCACTTCTCCATCGGCTCGGGCACGCGCCTTGCGATCGAGGACGCGATCGCGCTGGTCAAGGCGCTGGAGTCGGAAGCGCATGTTGCGACCGCGCTCGCCCGCTATCAGGCCGAGCGCAAGCCGATCGTGAAGAAGCTGGTCGCCGCCGCGCGGACCAGCGCCGACTGGTACGAGCATTTCGGCGAGCACATGAAGCTCGACCTGATGGACTTCGCCTACAGCTACATCACCCGGTCCGGGCGTATCGACGATGCCCGGCTGCGGGCGATGTCGCCCGCCTTCATGGCGCGCTATGAGGCCGCCAGAGCCGGAAGGTCCTCGTCATGAGCAGGGAGATTGCGGATCAGGTGCCGGCTGACAGCCCCGGAGCGCGCGAGATCGGGTTTGCGATTCCGGAGCGCTACAACGCCAGCCGCGTCCTGTTCGACAATCTCGCCAAGGGCCGCGGCGACAAGATCGCGCTCACGGGACCTGCGGGAACGCGCAGCTATGCCGAGCTCTGCAGCGAAGCTTGCCGCTGGGGCAACGGCCTTGCCTCGCTGGGCCTGAAGCGCGGCGACCGCATCCTGCTCTTCCTTGACGACACGCCGGCCTATCCGGCTGCGTTCTTCGGTGCGGTGCGCGCCGGCTTCGTGCCGCTCCTCATCAACACCCTGACGCCCCCGGATTTGCTGCAATTCTATCTCGCGGATTCCGGCGCCAGCGTTGCGGTGGCGGATGCCGAATTCGGCGCCCGCTTCGATGCGGAAGCCTGCAAGGACACGGCGCTCCGTACCCTGATCATCGTGAGCGGCGAAGCGCGCGAGCATGCCGCGCCCGAGGCAATGGCCGCGGCGGACTGGCTGCCGCGCTTCCCGGCCGAATTGGCCGAGGCCGATACCCACCGCAACGAGATGGCGTTCTGGATGTATTCGTCCGGCTCGACCGGCCGGCCGAAGGGCATCGTTCACCTCCAGCACGACATGGCCTACAGCGAGGTCGCCTTTGCGCAGAACGTGTTGAAGCTCGAGCCGGACGATATCTGCTTCTCGGTGCCGAAGATCTTCTTTGCCTATGGCTTCGGCAATTCCATCACCTTCCCGTTCTCTGCCGGCGCCGCCACGCTGCTGCTGCCTGGCCAGCCCAGGCCTGCGGCCATTTTCGAGGCGATCGAACGATATCGCCCGAGCGTCTTTTTCGGACTGCCGACGCTCTACACCTCGCTGACCAAGGCCGACGGCGCGGAGCAGGTCGATTTCTCCTCGCTGCGCATGGCGGTCTCCGCGGCGGAAGTGTTGTCGGCCGAGGTCTTCAACGGCTGGAAAAGGCTTACCGGGCTCGAGATCGTCGAGGGTCTCGGCTCGACCGAAGTGCTGCATATCTATCTGTGCAACCGGCCCGAGAAGAAGAAGCTCGGCGCCGCCGGCCTACGCGTGCCCGGCTACGAAATCGCGCTGAGGGACAAGGACGGCAACGAGGTCGCCGACAACGAGGAAGGCATCTTGTGGGTGCGAGGCGATTCCAACACCCCGCTGTACTGGAACCGGCCGGACAAATCCGCCGAGACCATCCGCGACGGCGGCTGGATCTATACCGGCGACCGCTTCGTGCGCGATACCGAGGGCTTTCACTACTTCCGGGGCCGGGCCGATGATCTCGTCAAGATCTCCGGGCAATGGGTCTATCCGCTCGAGGTCGAACTGTGCCTGGCCGAGCATCCCGACATCCGCGAATGCGCGGTGTTCGCCGCGGAGCTGCCCGACCGCCGCATGACGCTGAAGGCGGTCGTCGTGATGAACGGCAAGAGCTTTGACGAGAGCGAGGCGAGGAAGAAGCTGCAGGATTTCGTCAAGGCACGGCTCCTGCCCTACAAATATCCGCGCCAGGTCATCTTCATAAACGAGTTGCCGAAAACCGGCACCGGCAAGATCGACCGCCAGGCGTTGCTGCGGATGTGAGGGGCATATTTAGGTCGCCAACCATTCAACTGTCGTCCCGGCGAAGGCCGGGACGACTGCGGTGTATGAGGCCCGCCCTGCCCACAAACTCAGTCCGGCCAGTTCTTCAGCGCGTCTGCTATCAGGTCGATTTGCCGAGATGTTCGAGCGCGTCTTCCGCGCGCAACGGCACGCGCGAGGCCTCGTTGTTGAGGTCAACGAGTTGGGACAACAGCGCCAGCAGGGTTTTGCGGTCGGCCGGCTTGAGCGGCTCCAGCATCCGCGCCTGCGCCCGGTCGACCGACGGCATGATGGCGCGCAGCAGCGCCGCGCCCGCTCTGGTGAGGTAAAGCAGCTTGACCCGCTTGTCTTCCGGCGCCGGCGTGCGCTCGATGTAGCCCTTGGTCTCGAGCCGTTCGATCACGCTGCCAAGCGTCGAGCGGTCGAAGGCAATGACGGCCGACAGCCGGGTCGCATCGATGCCGGGATGGTTTTCGATCGCGACCAGCGCGGCGTATTGCACCGGCGTCAGGTCGAAGGCCTTGCATTCTTCCACGAAGATCGAGACAGCGATCTGCTGCATCCGCCGGAACAGATAGCCCGGCTTGGTGTAGACCGCGTCCATGGTGAGGGCGGACGGCTTACTCGCGGACGGCTTACTCGGCATCTGCCTGCCGTTCCGGTGCGGCATCCGCGAAGGCCGGCAGCGCTCTCGCGACTGCTTCTGCCTTCAGCAGGCGCGGATAGGCGGACACGTCGACGCCGAAACGCCTCGCATTGCCGAGCTGCGGGACCAGGCACAGGTCGGCCATACCGGGCACATCGCCGAAACAGAACGGGCCGGCCTCGTCCTTGATCAACACCTCGCAGGCAGCGAGCCCCTCGCGGTTCGCCCACGCCGCCCATTCCGTGACCTGGTCCTCGGCAAGCCCGAGCTGGCGCAGCCGCTGCAGCACCTTGGTGTTCTGCACCGGGTGGGTATCGCAGGCGATCGCCATCGCGAAGGCGCGAACCCTGGCGCGTCGCAACGGATCCTCCGGCAGCAGCGCCGGTTGCGGGTGGGTTTCCTCCAGCCATTCGATAATCGCCAGCGACTGGGTCAAGATGGCGCCGGCATCGTTCTCCAGCGTCGGTACCAATCCCTGCGGGTTGATGGCGAGATAAGCGGGCGCGCGTTGCTCGCCCTTGCGCAGGTGATGCGGCAGGTGCTCGGCGGCAAGCCCCTTCAGGTTGAGCGCAATCCGTACCCGATAAGCCGCGCTGCTGCGGAAGTAACCGTGCAACCTCATCAGAATCTCCCAGCAA
Source organism: Bradyrhizobium sp. (assembly GCF_016213215.1). Taxonomy (GTDB): domain Bacteria; phylum Pseudomonadota; class Alphaproteobacteria; order Rhizobiales; family Xanthobacteraceae; genus Bradyrhizobium. The sequence goes on from NZ_JACRAW010000156.1 coordinate 42,444, forward strand.
GTTGATGGTTCCATCCCACCGATGCGATTGACGGTACCCAGACCGTCAGTATGCTGTCAATCGACAGAATACGAACACCGACGGGAGCCGCCCATGGAAGCCGTGCCGACGACGCCCGAACGCGAGGCATTCTACCGGAAGATCGACGGCGACAACCTGACCGCGCTGTGGACGGTGATGAGCGACCTCATCACGCCGGAGCCGAGGAGCGGCTGCCGGCCGCATTTGTGGAAGTTCGATCTCATCCGCGACTACATGATGGAGGTGGGCAAGCTGATCACCGCCCGGGAAGCCGAGCGGCGGGTGCTGATCCTGGAAAACCCGGGACTGCGCGGCCAGTCGAAGATCACCACGTCCCTTTATGCCGGGGTGCAGATGGTGGTGCCGGGCGACGTCGCACCGGCGCACCGGCACAGCCAGTCGGCGCTGCGCTTCGTGCTCGAAGGCAAGGGTGCGCATACCGCGGTGAACGGGGAGCGCACCGCGATGGAGCCGGGCGACTTCATCATCACGCCGTCGATGACCTGGCACGATCACTCCAACGAGACCGACGAGCCGATGTTCTGGCTCGACGGGCTCGACATTCCGGTGGTGCAGTTCTTCGATGCTTCGTTTGTCGAACGCCTGGAGGAAGACCAGCAGCCGGTCACACGGCCCGAAGGCGACAGCTTTGCCCGCTACGGCCATAACCTTCTGCCGGTGGATTCCAAGCCGCGTTCGAAAACCTCGCCGATCTTCAATTACCCCTACAGCCATACGCGCGAGGCGCTGGAGAAAGCCAAGTCGAGCAACGAATGGGATGCCTGTCACGGGCTGAAGCTGAAGTTCACCAACCCCGAGACCGGCGATTTCGCCATGCCGACCATCGGCACCTTCATCCAGCTCCTGCCCAAGGGATTTTCCACCGCGCGCTACCGCTCGACGGACGCGACGGTGTTCGCCGCGATCGAAGGCAAGGGCCGCAGCCGCATCGGCGATAGCACCTTCGAATGGGGCCCGCGCGACCTGTTCGTGGTGCCGAGCTGGCACTGGGTGACGCACGAGGCTGACGCCGATTCGGTGCTGTTCAGCTTCTCCGATCGCCCGGTGCAGCAGAAGCTCGACCTGTTCCGCGAAGATCGCGGCAACGCCTAGCTATTGCCACGCTATTTCGTCATTGCAAGCGACTTGTCCGCCGAAGCTCAACGAGCGAAGGCGGAAGCGAAGCACGCGGCGGCAGACTGATCCTCGTAATGAATCACGTCTTGCGAACGGCCCAATTGCCCGCGCGCTTTTCGGCGAAGGAGGCCAATCCCTCGGCGGCCTCCGCGGTCCGCCGCCGCGCTGCATGCATGCGGACGAGACGGGCATAGGACGCATCGTCGACGCTCATGCCGCCAAACGAACTTTCCAGCGCCAGCGCCTTGGTTTCAGCCAGCGCCTCGAGACCGTTGGCCAGCAGCTGTTCGACCACCTTGGCGCCTGCGGCCTCCAGTTCGGCCAGCGGCACCACCTCGTGCACGAGGCCGATGCGGCGCGCCTCCTCGGCCCCGAAACGCTCGGCCGTCAGCGCATAACGGCGAACCTGGCGCACGCCCATCGCATCGCACAGTTGCGGGATGATGATGGCGGCGGTCAGCCCCCATCGAACCTCGGTGATCGAGAACACGGCGTTGTCGGCCGCGATCACCACGTCGCACGCCGAAATGACGCCGGTACCGCCGCCGAAGCAGCCGCCCTGCACCAGCGCCACGGTCGGGATGGGCAAGGTGTTGAGCCGCTGCACCGCCTCGAAGGTCGCGCGTGACGCCGCCTCGTTCGCCTCAGCCGATTGCGGCCGCACGCCGTTGATCCATTTCAGGTCGGCGCCTGCCTGGAAATGCCTGCCGTTGCCCTTGAGGACGACAACTCGCAAATGGGGCTGCTTGCCCAGATCGTCCATCGCCGACAGCACGCCGCCAATCAGCCCTCCATCATAAGCATTGTTCACTTCGGGCCTGTTGAACGTGACCATCGCAACCCCGCGTTCATCGAGATTCCACAGGACGGGATGAGCAGTCATGGACGATCCTCTTGTTCAGGTCCTTGCAACGATCCGGCAAAATGCCGGCTGCGGCGTCCGCTGTGTATTACTTTCTGCGGCGCGCGTCACTGCCCCGAGATTTGGCCAAGCTCGCCGAGCCAGTCCGCAAACACATCCAGCATTTCCGCCATCACCTCGCTGTCCTTGCGGCCGGACTTTGCCGGCACATGGAAGGAATGATCGGCATTCTGGACCAGGTGCACCCGCGCCAACGAACCGAGCCGCTTCACGACCGGCGTCAGCAATTCCAGCTCCGCCAGCTTGTCGCGTGTGCCCTGCAGGAACAGCATCGGGATGCGGACGTCGGCGAGATGCGCGGCGCGCTCACTGGAAGGTTTGCCGGCCGAATGCAGGGGGAAGCCGAAGAACGCCAGGCCGCGCACACCCTCGAGCGGCGTTTTCGCCTGGGCCTGCGAGGTCATGCGGGCGCCAAACGATTTCCCGCCGGCAATCAGCGGCAGCCCGGGAAATTGCCGGCGGGCCTCGGCGACGGCGGCCCGAACGGCGGCATGCGCGATCGCGGGCGGATCCGGCCGCTTGCTGCCTTTCTCCATATAAGGAAACTGATAGCGCAGCGTCACGATGTCGCGTTCGGCAAGTCCGACGGCAACCTCTTTCATGAACGGATGAGTCATTCCCGCGCCAGCCCCATGGGCGAACACGAAACAGGCGCGCGCCGCGGAGTTGCCGGACGGGTTCGCAATCAAGACATCCAACTGATGTTGCCTCTCGCCAGTGCTCTCTTACCGATCCCTACGGTATAGAAATACATCGCGGGCAAAATCATCAAGCGCGTTCATCAAGCTGCCTCAGCGCCGCCATCCGGGACTGCTTCGCTGAGGAACCAGATGGGCCCTGCCCCGTTGTTCGGCAGGGTTCCGTATCAATCGATGGTGGCGCCATGTGACTTCTCGCGTCCACGTTCATTCAGGCAGTTTGCCGCTAAGTAATTTGCGCGCCGTCGTTATCGTCATTGTCGTGGCGTTTCACTCGGTGCTGCCTTACCTCGCCTCGCAACCTGCCCAGCCCTATCCCTTTGATGCGGCGCCGTACCGCTGGATCGCGTTTCCGATTTTGGATCGTGACCGCTGGTTCGGCTTCGACCTGTTCTGCGCCTGGCAGGACGTCAGCCTGATGTCGCTGATGTTCTTCCTTGCAGGGCTATTCACGCCCGCGAGCCTGGCCCGCAAGGGGACGCTGCCTTACCTCCTGGAACGGGCGCGACGCATCGGACTGCCGTTTCTGCTGGCGGTCGGCATCTTGAGTCCCTTGGCCTATTTCGCCTCGTTCCGGACCACCGCAGCTGATCCGTCGCTCGAAGCATTCTGGCAGCATTGGCAAGCACTGCCGATGTGGCCGTCGGGACCTGCCTGGTTCTTGTGGCAGATCCTGCTGCTTGGCGCGGTGGCCGCCGCGCTTGTCTTCTTCTTTCCCGGCTCAAGAAGCCGGTTGGGAAACATCACGCACGCCTTGCACGACCGCCCGCTCGCGTTCTGTCTCGTGCTGACGGCGCTATCCCTGCTCGCCTACGCGCCGCTGGCTATGATTTTCGGCCCGTGGGACTGGACCTTTCTCGGCCCGTTCTCATTCCAGCTCAGCCGGCCGCTGCATTACTCCCTGTATTTCCTTGCGGGCTTTGCACTCGGCTGCACCCCTGCCGAAAAAGGCCTGCTGCATCCGGAGGGTCCCCTGGCGCGAAAATGGCTGCTGTGGCTTGCCGCGGCGATTGCAACGTTCATGCTGTGGGGCGGCTTCACCTCGCTGACCATGCCGAACTGGAACGACAGTCCCTATGCGGCTCGCTTCGCCGCCGCGCTCGCTTTCCCGATCGCCTGCGCCACCGGGCTTTTCGGCTTTCTCGCGGTCTGCCTGCGGCTGTTCACCATGCGTCATCCTGCGCTGGATGCGCTTTCGGAGAATGCCTACAGCATCTATCTCGTGCACTACGTTCCCGTGGTGTGGCTGCAATACGCCCTGCTCGGCAGCGAGCTTCCCGTGCTGGCGAAAGCCGCGACCGTCCTTGCCTGCGGGCTCGCTGCGAGCTGGGCCGCGGCTGCGGCATCGTTGAGGCTGCTTCGTCATGGCTTCGAGCTCACCGCGCGGCGCGCGGTGCCAAATCACTTGCGATAGGGACCGACGACCATGCGCCTGGCCCTGACGCTCGCATCGCGCAACCTGTTCCATGATCGCCTGCGCTTCATCGCGACGCTCGTCGGAATCGTGTTCTCGGTCGTGCTCGTCATGATCCAGATGGGGCTGTTCCTCGGCTTCGGGCAGATGGTCACGACCATGATCGACCACGCCACGGCGGACCTCTGGGTCGTGCCGAAAGGCGCCAAATGCTTCGAGGATCCCTCCCTGCTCGATGCGAGGCTCGCCAATCGCGTGCGGAATGTCGATGGCGTCGCCGGTGTCGTTCCTCTCGTGATCGGCTTTTCGGATTGGCGTCAGGAGTCCGGCGAGATGACGCCGGTCTTCATGGTGGGGGTCGATCTGCGCGAGCCCGGACTGCAGCCGTGGAACATCGTCGACGGCACGGTCGAAGCCCTGTCGGAGCGCGGCGCGCTCGCGGTGGACCGCTCCTATTTCGACCGGCTCGGCGTCAACGGCGTCGGTTCGACCGCAGAGATCCGCGGCAAGCGGGTCAAGGTCGCCGCTGTCACCGACCGCATCCGCTCATTCACCACTACGCCTTACGTCTTCGTCGATCTGAAGAACGCAAGAATGTACACCGGCGCGCCGCCGGACCGCGCCAGCAACCTTTTAGTGCGGCTCAAGCAAGGCACCGACCCCGAGAAGGTCGCGCAGTCCATCCGCGCCGAGGTCGGCGATGCGGAAGTCCTCACCAACGGTGAATTCCAGAGCCGCAGCCGCTCGTTCTGGCTGTTCGGCACGGGCGCCGGGGCCGCCCTTTTTGCCGGCGCGCTGCTGGGCGTGATCGTAGGGACCATCATCGTGGCACAAACCCTTTACTCCAGCACCAAGGATCACCTCGGCGAATTCGCGACCCTGCGCGCGATGGGCTCGTCCAATTCATACATCTACAACGTCATCATCTATCAGGGAGTGCTCAATGCGGTGATCGGGTTCTGCGTCGCTGCGGCCATCGGCCTTGTCGTGGTCGAGGCGACCGCGCGCAGCGCGCTGCCGATTGTCATCACCCCTTCCCTGATGGCCGGACTGTCCGCACTGACCCTGATCATGTGCGTGATCTCGGCGATCGGGGCGATATTCCGGGTCGTGCGTACCGATCCGGCAACGGTGTTCATGCGATGAACGATGCCATCATCGAGGCCGCATCCGTTCACAAGACCCTCGGCGCCGGCGCCGGGCAAGTGGAGGCGTTGCGCGGCATCGACCTGTCCTTGCAGCGCGGCGAGCTGGCGCTGCTGATGGGTCCATCCGGCAGCGGCAAGACCACCCTCCTGCTCGTTCTCGGATGCATGCTGACGCCGACCTCCGGAAGCGTGACCATCTGCGGTCAACCCACCAAGGACGTCGACAAGGAGGGCCTGGCAAAGCTGCGGCGCGAGCACATCGGATTCGTGTTCCAGTCCTATCACCTGTTTCCGACCTTGACGGCAGCCCAGAACGTACAGCTTGCGCTCGACATCCGCGGCGAGCGTGGGCGCGCCGCCGTCAAGAAGTCACGCGAGGCGCTCGCCATGGTCGGGCTGCAGAACAAGGTCCATTCGCTGCCGCAGCAGCTGAGTGGCGGCGAGCAGCAGCGCGTGGCGATCGCGCGCGCGATCGTCGCAAACCCGTCCGCCGTGCTGGCGGACGAGCCCACGGCCGCGCTCGACGGCGAAAACGGCCAGGCGATCATGAAGATCCTGAAATCGATCGCGCAGGAGCGGTCGCGCGCGATCATGGTCGTGACGCACGATCCGCGCGTCGTTCCGTTCGCGGACCGCATCATTCACATCGAGGATGGCCGGCTCGTCGACGCGAACGAATCCGAATACAAGCACTTGCCGAAGGTGACCGCGCTCAAGATGTGAGCGAAAGGACGGTGACATGAGCCTGCAGGCGGAGCTGCTGCGCTTCGGGATCAGGATCTTCCTCAGGCGGCGCGCCCATCAGCAGTTCGACCTCGGCAAGTTGCGAAGCGCCATGCGGCGCATGGAAAAGCTGGTGCCGGCGCCGCCCCGACGCTGCCAGACGGTCACGTTGAATGTCGGCGACCTCGTTGTTCATCGCGTTACGACGCCGGAGTCGCGGAATGATCGTCATGTCCTCTACCTCCACGGTGGCGCGTATGTTTCGGGATCGCCGCGGCACTACCGGCACTTCACCTGGCGCCTGGCGGATGCGTTCAAGGCCCATATCTGGCTCCTCGGCTACCGGCTGGCACCGGAGCACCCGTATCCGGCCGCGCTTGACGATGCGGAAGCCGTCTATGACTGGCTGATCGGAACGACGCCGGAGGACCGGCAGCTGCTCATGATGGGAGACTCGGCGGGAGGCGGCTTGACCCTCGGCCTGTTGTTGAAACTGCGCGACGACAACAAGCCGCTTCCCAAGGCCGCCATGGCGTTGTCGCCGTGGACCGATCTGGCGTTGACCGGGGCCTCGCTGCGATCGAACGCTTCCACCGATCCGATGCTGAATGCCGATGATCTGCCCGAACTGGCTCAATATTACCTGGCCGGGGCCGATCCGCGCACGCCCTATGCTTCCCCGCTTTACGGCGATACGAGCGGACTTCCGCCGGTCCTGATCCACGTCGGCGGTGACGAAATCCTATTGGACGACGCGGTGCGGATGGCGCAGAAGCTGCGCCGTCACAATTCGCAAAGCAAGGTCGAGGTGTGGCCGCGCATGCCTCACGTCTGGCATCTGTTCGCGCCGGTCCTGCCCGAGGCACGGCAGGCCATTGCAGCCATCGCGGAGTTCGTTGCCGAGGCAGCTTGAGCTGCCCGGGTTCCGTCAGAGATCATCAAGCGCCGGCGGATCGAACCAGTTCGTCAACGACAGACCGCCGTCAACGACGATCGCGGCGCCGGTGACGTAGGCCGAGATCCGGTTCGACAGCACTGCAAGCGCCATCGGCGCGAGATCTTCGCTGCGGCCGAGACGGCCGAGCGGAATATGGCGCGCCAGCGAAGGATCGGCGACGAAGCCGCCCGCGGCGACCGCGCCGGGCACCAGCGCATTGACCCTTATTCCGAACCGTCCGAAGGTCTTGGCGAACTCCTTCACCAGCATCGCGAGCGCCGCCTTTGCCGTGCTGTAATGCGGCAGGTTGCGCGGCGTACCGGCGTGCAGCGAGGTGAGAAACAGGAACGAGCCGGGCTCATGCGCGGCGATGAGCTGACGCGCCAGCTCGCGCGCGAGGTGAAAGCCGGCATCGACATTGACCGCGCGCATTTGCGCCCAGGTGTCGTCGCTGACCGAAAGGACATGATCGGCTTCGCGCCTGGGCGGCGAAGCGCTGTGCACGAAATGCGTCACCCGGCCGAGTGCCGCCTTCGCATGTGCCAGCAAGTCATCGCAGGCGGCACGATCGGCGAGATCGCCGACCCAGGGCACCGCAAGCTCGGGACGCGGTGAAGCCGCCACCGCCGCCGCGAGCGTATCCGGGCGCACATCGGCAAAAACCGTTCGCACCCCTTCGCCGACCAGGGCCTGCGCAATCGCGCGTCCAATGCCGTTCCCCGCGCCGGTAACCAGCGCGGCCTCGCGCGTGGGATCGAATGGAGTGTCGATCAGACCCATGGTAAGCTCCTATTGCCGAGCGCGATGACTTTGATCCGGTGTGGCGACAAATTTGGTCACCTCTCCCCGACGGGGAGAGGTGAACCTTCAATGCGGCAACACTTCAACCCAGCGTCACGCTCTACGCCACGCCGCGGCTGCGGCCCTCCCAGTAGGGCGCGCGCAGCACCTTGCGATCGATCTTGCCGAGACCCGTTACCGGAATCTCGGCGACGAATTCGATCGACTTCGGCGACCACGGCGCGCCGCGCTTTTCCTTCACATGCACCTGCAACTCGGCGGGATCCGCCTTGGCGCCGGCCTTGAGCACGACGAAGGCCTTGACCGCCTCGCCCCACTTCGCGTCGGGCACTCCGATCACCCCGGCGGAGGCCACCGCCGCATGCGACATCAGGGCGTCCTCGACTTCGCGCGGATAGATGTTGAAGCCGCCGGAGATGATCATGTCCTTGGTGCGGTCGACGATATAGAGATAACCCTCCTCGTCCCTCACCGCGACGTCGCCGGTGTGCAACCAGCCGCCGCGCAACGCTTCTTCGGTCGCGTCCGGCCGCTTCCAGTAGCCTTGCATCACCAGCGTGCCGCGCACGCAGATTTCGCCGGGTTCACCGACGCCGACCTCGCGCATCTCCGAATCGAACAGGCGCACGTCGACCAGCGGATTGGGTCGCCCGCACGAGCCAAGCCGCTCGGGCCTTGCCAGGTCGTGCTCGATCTTGCGCAGGCAACTGACGCATTGCGGCGCTTCGGTCTGCCCGTACAATTGCAGGAAGATCTTGCCGAAGATGCCCATCGCCTCCTTGAGGCGGTCGGGCGACATCGGCGCGGCGCCGTAGACGATCAGGTCGAGCGACGACAGATCGTAGCGCGCGCGGACCGTGGCGTTGTCGATCAGGCCGTAGATCAGGGTCGGCACCAGGAACGTCGAGGTGATCTTCTCCTCGGCAACGATACGGCAAAAAATTTCGGCATCGAAGCCTTGCGTCAGGCGCGTATAGCCGCCGCGCAGCATCACCGGATAGATGGTCACGCCGGCAGCATGGCTGATCGGGGTGGCCGCCAGATAGCGGATCTCCGACGGCCAGTCCCAGTCGGCGCAGATGACCGTCGCCATGGTGGTGATCGCGCGGTGCGGGATCATCACGCCTTTGGAGCGGCCGGTGGTACCCCCGGTATAGGCAAGCCAGGCAATCGCTTCCGCCTCGCTCTCGTCGACCAGCGGCGCCGGCGAGCAAGCCTTCGCCGCGGCGAGCACGTCCTTCGCACCCGCGACCTCTCCGAACGACAACAAGTGCTTCAGACTTGCCACGCGGCGCTTGATCGCGAGCCCGCGCTCGGCGAATTTCGAACCCTCGACGATCAGCGCGTCGATCTCCGCATCCTCGACGATAAAGGCATGATCGTCCTCGGCCGCGAGGGGATGCAGCGGCGTGTAGCGCATCCCCATGATCAGGGCGGCGCACATCGCCGCCCAGCTCTCGGCACGGTTGGATGAAAGAACGGAAAGGGCATTGCCCTTGGTGAGGCCGAGGCCGCGATAGACGGTGATGAAGCGGCCGATCGCATCGCCGAGATCGCGATAGGTCCAGCTGACGTTGCCGTCGGCGAGTGCGGGCCGGCTGGCATGACGGATGATGGCGCTCACAATAAGCGAGCCGGCCGTGCCCCCGCTGTGGAGATGGCTCATATGTTTCCCCCGATGTTTGGTCGCGGCGAAACTAGCAGCGCGTCTTCTGCTGTCAAAGGCCCGATGCGGACACGCGAATTAGTTCGCAAGACCTGACGATCGGCAGGTGTCATGGCGCTGTGGTGAAACCAGCGTGGTCGTGGCCTTCGGCCGCCCAGGCGTCAGTCGAAGCCCTGGACGGGCGGGGCTGTGCTCCTGGCTGGCGCGAGTGGAATTGCTGGCGCGGGAGGAGCAACGCTTACCTGCGAATTGGCTACGCGGCCGCCGCCATTTGCCGCGGTGGGCGCCGCGGTGGGTGCAGCGGGGCTTGCCGGCGGCCTGCCGTTCGCGGCCGAATACGGCCGCGTCTTGGCCGGCCTCGACTGGCGCAGGCCCCAGGATCTCGCGATCGACGGTCCTGCCGTATAGCCGATCAATGCTCCGGCGACGGCTCCGACCGGCCCCAACACGATCGCGCCCGACACCGCGCCCAGGGCGGCGTCGCCGGCCCGCTCCTGGGCGAGCGCGCTTGTCGGCAAGAGGGCGGCGATCACGGCCGCGGCGAACAGCGTTTTCTTCATGAGTAGACATCCCCTTGCGCAATCAGTGCTGGGCGAATGTGGCGGCACGAGGATTTGTCGGGTTCCATTTGGCCCGGCCGACAGCAATCGGTCTGTCATCGAAGAGGCGCGGTTAGTCCGGTCCTTTCGGCACAATGCGGGTTGCACAATTTAAAGTAGTAGATTGATATAATACTATCTTTCATTGCATTATTTGCAGTTGCACGAACCGGGAGAAGTTGCAAAAGATAATCATTAGCGTGTCAGGTTCCGCGTGAGCGGCTGGCGAACTGCAGAGAAAGCAAGGACAGCATGGCGGGTTTTGCGCCTGTTTCGGGCCTGATCGGCGGCGCCCTGATCGGCCTCGCAGCGACGATCCTGATGCTCACGATCGGCCGCATTGCCGGCGTGTGCGGCATCGCGGTGAACGCAATGACCGACTATGACGGCTCCGGCAGGCTGTGGCGTGTCGCATTTCTGCTGGGACTCCCCTTGGGCGCAATGCTGGTGGGCGCGGCGGGCCTTAAGGATTGGAGCCATCTTCAATTCCAGGCGAGCCTGCCTGTGACGGTTGTCGCTGGTTTTGTCGTCGGCGTCGGGGCGACCTTCGGATCGGGATGCACGAGCGGCCATGGCATTTGCGGTCTGGCCCGCTTTTCGACCCGCTCCATCGTCGCGACGGCCACCTTCATCGCTGCGGCTGTGGCAACCGTTTTCGTCATCCGCCACGTACTGTAGGGATTTGCGATGCCCGTGATCTGGTCGCTTCTGGCTGGGGTTATCTTCGGCGCGGGGCTCATGATTTCCGACATGGTCAACCCGGCGCGCGTTCTCGCCTTTCTCGATGTTGCCGGCAGCTGGGATGCGACGTTGATGTTCGTGATGGCCGGCGGTCTTGCCGTGACGATCGTCGGCTACGGGCTGGTTCTTCGTCGCGCCGCCCCCCTCGCATGCGAGAGGTTCGATCTGCCGACAAAGCGACGGATCGATCTTCCCCTTGTCGGCGGCTCAGCCCTTTTTGGCATCGGATGGGGTCTTGCGGGCATCTGCCCCGGCCCGGCGTTCACAGCCCTTCCGACGCTGGAGCCGAAAGTGCTGCTGTTCGTTGGCGCAATGCTGATCGGAATGATCTTCGCGAACCTGTGGCGGAGCGGGCCAGCCAAGCAAGAGCAGCCGCCCGTCAAGACAAGCCCGGAACTGGCATAAAACCAGCCGAGCTCGCCTTGAAAACGTCCTGCCGCCTTATGCCGCGATCAACCGCTGCAGGAAATCCGACACCTCGTGCCGCAACTTCTGGACCTCGCCGTGGACGCGTTCGGAGGCGCTGTTAACTCTCGTTGCCACGCGCCCGGTATCGGCAGCCGCCTCGCTGATCCCGGTGACATTGGCCGCAACTTCCGAGGTGCCGGCGGACGCCTGCTGCACATTGCGCGCGATTTCGGTCGTAGCCGCACCCTGGTGATCGATGGCGGCCGAAATCAACGTCGTGATCTCGTTGAGTTCGGTGATCGTACGGGAGATGGTCTCGACCGCGCCGACCGAGATAGTCGTAGAGTGCTGCATCTCGCTCACCTTGGAGGTGATTTCCTCGGTGGCCTTCGCAGTCTGCGAGGCAAGATTCTTGACCTCCGCGGCCACCACCGCAAATCCGCGGCCCGCCTCGCCGGCTCGCGCGGCCTCGATGGTCGCATTCAGGGCGAGAAGATTGGTCTGTTCGGCGATTTCGTTGATCAGCCTGACCACGTCGCCGATGCGCATCGCCGCATCGGCAAGCGTGCGGATCTGAGCGTCAGCACGGCTCGCTTCGCTGACCGCGCGCCCGGTGCTTTCCTTCGAGCGGCTGACCTGGCGCGTGATCTCGCCGATGGACGTCGATAACTGCTCCGCGGCAGAAGCCACGATCTCGACATTGCTCGAGGCATGATCGGAGGCCGACCTCACACCGGAAGACTGCCGGCTGGTTTCTTCGGCTGCGGCCGCCATCTGCTCCGCATCGAGCTCGAGGTCCGAAGCCGCCGTAGCGAGGCCGGCCGCAATCGCGTCGAGGTGTTCGCCGAAGGTTTTCGACAGCTGCGCAATTTCGACGACGCGTTTGCCGAGGCTGTCGGTTCCATGGTTGATGGTGCTCGCGGCACGGCGGAAGGATCCAGGCAGGCCGCGCACCATGATCTTGCGGTAGCATTTGCCCTGGCTGACGGCATCCATCGAGGCCGCCGCCTCCCGGACGAAAGCATCGACGATGTCCAACATGTCGTTGATCGACTTCTGCATTGAGCCGAGCGTACCGGGCTGACGTTTGCTGAGGACGCGGAGTTCGAGATCACCCTCACGCGCGTGACGGCAAACCTCTGAGGCTTCTTCAAGCACAGAGGTGGCGGTGCGCAGATTCCACACCGTATATCCGAGCAGGCCCATCATGACCACAAGCAGCCCCGCCACGGGCAGACGCGGCAACGGGTCCAGCAGCATGGCGCCGGCAAACGCCGCAACACTGAGAATGGCGGCGACCGATGCGGCCAGCTTTGACTTAGAGAGAGAGCACAAATTGGTCATAGCCGACGCCTTGCTGCTTGAGAAAATCGACCATCATGTTGAAGCTCGCGTTCATGCCTTCCTTGGCGTTGGCGTGCTTGGCTTCTTCCTTCAACAACAGATCGTAGATCGGCTTGACCTTCTCGATTGGCCCGCGATCCGGTTTGCGGCGATTGGAGTGATAGCCGATGATGTTGCCTTGATTGTCAAATGTCGGCGTGACGTGGGCGTATACCCAATAGTGACAGCCGTCGCCGGCGAGATTGAGCACGTAGGCGAAGATCTCTTGCTTGGCCTCGATAGTGTCCCACAGCAGCTTGAAGACGCAGCGCGGCATGTCGGGGTGACGGACGATGCTGTGGGGCGCGCCGATCAGCTCGTCTGCCGAATACTTGGCCATGCGCATGAAGACGTCGTTGGCGTAGGTGATGCGGCCCTTCACGTCGGTCTTCGAGACGATCAGTTCCTCTTCACCAAGCGTCCGCTCAACGCCCGTTGGAGTTACCGTTTTCATGATGTGGTTGTCCTCGGAGGAGGGCGACGGCGCATTGGCGCGCGCGTCGGAATCAGTTCGAGGCTATTTAGAGTCAGAAAGCTTAAGCGATGATGAGCAGATCGGCAGAAACGTGCTCTGCATCAGGCGATTTGTTTCTTTTGGATCAAAGATTTGCGCTAGTGCAGATGAAAACGATTCTGCGCAAACGCGAACGCGTCCCAACTGCGCTGTTGTCGAGCGCAGCTGGTCAGCGGCGTTACGCACAAATGGAGATTGGGCCGCTTGGCAGGCGCAACCTCAGCGCGGACGATGAGGCATCATCCGCGCGAGAAGCAGCAGTAGTAACTTAGGCAGCAGGTTCCAGCACCATCAGCCCCGACGCCGTGTTGGAAATCGGGATGTGATAGTTGGCGTGCTGCTTGCGAACCTTCGCTGGCAGCGTGCCGCGCGCAACCAGCCAGTTGAGCAGTTCGACGCCTTGCGTGCCCGACAGTTCGACGAGTTCCACCGTCGAGTACTTGGTCGCCCAGGCCGGATCAGCGACCATGCTTTCCATGAAGTCCAGGTCGAACTTCTTGTTGATGAAGCCGGCGCGCTGACCGTCGAGCTGATGCGACAAGCCGCCCGTCCCCATCACCACGACGCGCTCGTCCCGCGGCCACGATTCGATGGCGCGACCGATCGCCTGGCCCAGTCGATAGCAGCGCGCGGCCGACGGCAGCGGCGCCTGGACCGTGTTCACGCATACCGGAACGGTGCGCACGGGCCAGTTCTGGTCCGGCCAGCACAGCGCCATCGGCAGGGTGAAGGCATGATCGACCACCATCTCCTGGCAGGTCACAAGATCGAAATCCTCAGCCACCAGCGACTCGATCAGATGCCAGGAAAATTCCGGATCGCCCTTGAAAGGAGCCACCGTCGGAATGCCCCAGCCCTCGTCGGCGTTGCGATATTCGGGCGCGGCGCCGACCGCAAAGGTCGGCATCTTGTCCAGGAAGAAGTTGAGCCCGTGGTCGTTATAGACGAGCACGACCACGTCGGGTTTGACTTTCGCGAGCCAGTCGCGCACCGGCGGGAAGCCGTCGAAGAACGGCTTCCAATACGGATCGGTCTGCAGGCCTTTGGCGATGGCGCCGCCGATGGCGGGCACGTGCGAGGTGGTGATGGTACCGACGATTTTCGCCATGATTTAATCCCTCGCCGCCATAAGCTTGGCCTTGAACTGTTCCTTGGTCATGCCGGTCTGCTGTGCGCCGATATCCTGCATGTCGAGCCCGAAGATCCCCGCGAACTTGGCAAGGTAGTAGGCGTTGCCGCCGGCTTCGATCAGCTGCAGTACGTTGCGGTTGCGAATGGCCTCGCGCTGCTGGGCATTGAGACCGTACTTGGTGCAGTAGGCGTCTTCGTTCTCGAGGAATGCGCGGCGGTTCGCGGCGTCATTGAACGAGTAGCACATCTTGTTCAGGGCGTAGCCCTTGCGGGCCTGCTCGCTGTCGAAAATGGTGGTGCCGGGCACGGGCTGGCGCCGGCTTGGCGTGGGCATGTTGCTCTCCCCCTGCAAAGTGCCTTGTTTCAGGCTGCCGGCCGCCTTGCTCTGGATCAAGTTCCGGCGCCGGTCGGACGGGCACTATGGGCAGCGACTACCGGAAATAAAGGCACGGAATCCGATCATTTCCATGAGCGATTTCGATCATTTGGACCTCGACGGCCACCTGCTTCAACTGCTGCTGGCGGTGATCGAGGAAGGCTCGATCACGCGCGCCGCGCAGCGGCTGGGCGTCACGCAATCGGCCGTCAGCCATTTGCTCGACAAGCTGCGCGCGATCGTCGGCGATCCGCTGTTCGTCAAATCGGGGCGCGGCATCGTGCCGACGGCCCATGCGCAGCTCCTGGCCGGCCGCGCCCGCCACCTGCTCGACGAGATGCACAGGTTCAGCAGCGCGGCGGCGTTTGATCCCGCGCGGCTGTCGACGCGCTTCACCATTGCGGCCAACGACCTGCAGCGCGACCTGCTGCTGCCGCTGCTGCTGCGCCAGGTGCGGGGCCAGGCGCCCGGCTTCGCCTTGCGCGTGATCAGTTCGGGCATACCCACGGCGGAAATGCTGCGTGACGAACATTGTCAGTTGATCATCACGCCGCGTCCACCCGCCGGTACCGACATCCTGCAGAAGCGCCTGTTCGAGGACACCTATTGCGTATTCTACGATTCGGCGCGGCGGGCCGCCCCGCTCACGGTGGAAGACTACCTCGCCGCCGACCACGTGACGGTGCTGTATGAGCCGAGGCGCCGGCTCGACCTCGACGACGTGCTCGCCGAGCGCGGCATCAATCGCCGCTTCGTCGTCCAGGTACCGAGCTTCGCAGGCATCGGCCCGTTCCTGCACGGCAGTACGATGATCGCAACCCTGCCGAGCCTGTTGCGTGCCCACATGCTGCGTGGGTTCGCCATCGTGCCGGTACCGGTCGAGTGCCCGCCAATGCCGATGTACATGGTCTGGCATCTTCGTCATCAAGGCGATCCGATGCACCAGTGGCTGCGCCAGCAGCTCGAAATCCTGGTCGCTCCCGCGCTTGCCAGCGCGGCGGCGCACATGCCCGTCTAGCCAAAAGCCTGATCGCCGCTCAGAACGGAATGCCTTCCGAGCCATCCCCTGCGGAGGCGGCGCGTCGGTAGTCGCGCGGGCTGGAGCCGGTATGGCGCTTGAAGAAGCGGCAGAAATAGGCCGGATCCTCGAAACCGA
>NZ_JACRAW010000159.1 GCF_016213215.1 Bradyrhizobium sp.
CGCGCTCTATACCATCAAGGACTCTTCGATCTCCGCAATCTTCGTCATCTTCATCTGTTCGGTGTGGCCGATGCTGCTCAACACGGCGTTCGGCGTCGCGAGCGTGCGCAAGGAATGGATCAACGTCGCGCGTACGCTGGAGGTCGGTAACTTCAGGCGCGCCTTCACGGTGATCCTGCCCGCTGCGGCGCCGACGATTTTGACCGGCCTGCGGATCTCGATCGGGATCGCCTGGCTCGTGATTGTCGCCGCCGAGATGCTTGTTGGCGGCACCGGAATTGGCTACTTCGTCTGGAACGAGTGGAACAACCTCTCGATCACCAACGTGATCATCGCCATCCTCCTGATCGGCATCATCGGCATGCTTCTCGACCAGATCCTCGCGCGCTTTGCGCGCATGGTGACCTTTCCGGAGTAGGGCTATGGGCAGCAAATTCATCTCCTTCGAGGGCATTGCCAAGCGCTTTCCGGCGGCCGGGGGCGGCCGGACCACGGTGTTCGAAGACCTGTGGCTGTCGATGGCGCGCGGCGAATTCGCCTGCGTGATCGGCCATTCCGGTTGCGGCAAGACCACCGTGCTCAATATTCTCGCCGGCCTGGATACGACCAGCGAGGGCGCCGTCATCGTCGACGGCCGCGCCATCGAAGGCCCGAGCCTGGATCGTGCGGTGATCTTCCAGAGTCATGCCCTGCTGCCGTGGCGCACCGTGCTCGGCAACGTCGCCTACGCGGTGACGTCGAAATGGCGCGACTGGGACCGCGCCAAGGTCAAGGCGCATGCGCAGAAGTTCATCGATCTGGTCCACTTGACCGGCTCGGAGCACAAGCATCCATCCGAACTCTCGGGGGGCATGAAGCAGCGCGTCGGCATCGCGCGGGCGCTGTCGATCTCGCCCAAGATCATGCTGATGGACGAGCCGTTCTCGGCCCTGGATGCGCTGACGCGCGGCACCCTGCAGGATGAGGTGAGGCGCATCTGCCTGGAAACGGGGCAAACCACCTTCATGATTACCCACGACGTCGACGAGGCGATCTATCTCGCCGATAAAATTTTCCTGATGACCAATGGACCTGGCGCCGTGCTGGCCGAGGTCGTGGAAAATCCGCTGCCGAAGGATCGCGGCCGCACCGACCTGCACCGGCATCCGCTCTACTATGCGGTGCGCAACCACATCGTCGATTTTCTGGTCAGCCGCAGCAAGAGCTTTACGGCCGAAAACCCCGATCACGATCGGCGCAACGTGCCGGTGGTACAGATCGGCAAGCCGGAGCTTGTGGTTGCGTCTGACGCCAGCGAAACAAGACAGACATGGATGCCTGGGACGAGCCCGGGCATGACGGCTTGATGTTGTTTGCGCATGATCTTTCGCGAAACCGCTGAACACTTTTCCGGATCATGCTTTTGAAAGGAGACCCTGACATGAAACGTTCCGACCTCACCGAGAAGCTGCTCGACATCAAGCGCGAGAAAGGCTGGAGCTGGAAGTACATCTGCGAGAAGATCGGAGGCTATTCCGAAGTCTTGATCGTCGGTGCGATCCTCGGCCAGATGAAATTGACCAAGCCGCAGGCGGCCAACGCCGGCGAATTGTTCGGCCTGTCGAAATCGGAAGTTGCGATGCTGAACGAGACGCCAATGCGCGGGGAAGGCGTATCGATGCCGCCGACCGATCCCTTGATCTACCGGTTCTACGAACTGGTGATGATCAACGGCCCGGCCTGGAAGGCGCTCATCGAGGAGGAGTTCGGCGACGGCATCATGTCGGCCATCGACTTCGACATGGTGATGGAACGCCTGCCCAACCCCAAGGGCGACCGGGTCAAGATCACGATGAGCGGCAAATTCCTGCCGTACAAATATTACGGCGCCAGCGGTAACGTGCCGGAGTACGGATTCAAGGAGAGCTGAGAGGCGCGAATGGCGACTCGCGAGTAGTGAATGGGGGCCGCCCCTATTCGCTATTCGCCGCTCCCTATTCGCCTATTTCCCCGCCTTTACCGCTTCAGCCGCCTGCGCGAGGAGTTCGTCCATCTTGGTGCGAATCGCCTGTTCGGTGACTTCGACACCCTTGGCGCCGAAGTCGCGCAGCAGCTTGCGGATGACGTCGCCAGGGCCCGCTTCCTCGAAGTCGGCTGCGACCACTTCCTTGGCGTAGGTATTGGCTGCATCGCCGGTGATCCCGAGCTTCTCGGCCGCCCACAGGCCGAGCAGCCGTGTGCCCCGCGCCTGCGCCTTGAACTTCTGCTCCTCATCGAGAGCGAACCTCTTCTCGAAGCCTTCCTCGCGCTTGTCGAACGTGGTCATGACCTTCAGTTCCAGTCCTCTGCTGAATGGACGGCGGCCTCGTTGCGGCGGCCCCGGTGCATGCCTAAATAGGTACTGCGGATCGGCAATACAACAAGCGGTTAAGCCGCAGTCTGGGCGGTATAAATGGGCTTCGACCGGGTCGGATCGATTGTGCTGGATCGGCCAATCGGATAGGTTGCCTTAAGGCTTGGTTCTTGTTCTGTTTCCTTGAGGTCCGGGCCTTTCACGGCAGCTCCGTCGTGGGTCTAAATCCTTGTCAACCGGAGCACACCAAATTCATGGATTTCAACAAAACACGGTACATCCCCATGAGCCGTAGGCGTCGCATTTATGAAGGCAAGGCCAAGGTCCTCTACGAAGGTCCGGAGCCGGGAACCCTGATCCAGCACTTCAAGGACGACGCCACCGCGTTCAATGCCAAGAAACACCAGGTGATCGAGGGCAAGGGCGTCCTCAACAACCGGATTTCGGAGTACCTGTTTCAGCACCTCAACGACATCGGGGTGCCGACCCATTTCATTCGCCGCCTCAACATGCGCGAGCAGCTGATTCGCGAGGTCGAGATCGTGCCGCTGGAGGTGGTGGTGCGGAACGTCGCGGCCGGCTCGCTGTCGCAGCGCCTGGGGATCGAAGAGGGCACCCAGCTGCCACGCTCGATCATCGAGTTCTATTACAAGAACGACCAGCTAAACGATCCGATGGTCTCGGAAGAGCATATCACCGCGTTCGGATGGGCGACGCCCCAGGAGATCGACGACATCATGGCGCTTGCCATCCGCGTCAACGACTTCCTGACCGGCCTGTTTCTCGGCATCGGCATCCGCCTCGTCGATTTCAAGATGGAGTGCGGGCGCCTGTTCGAGAACGAGATGATGCGGATCATCGTCGCCGACGAGATCTCGCCGGACTCCTGCCGGCTGTGGGACATCAAGTCGAACGAGAAGCTCGACAAGGACCGCTTCCGCCGTGATCTCGGCGGCCTTCTCGAGGCCTATACCGAGGTGGCCAAGCGGCTCGGCATCCTCATGGAGAACGAGCGGCCGGCGGGCTCGGGACCGGTTCTGGTGAAGAGCTGAAGGAGCTTTGCGAAGTGAAGGCACGTGTCACCGTTACGCTCAAGTCGGGCATTCTCGATCCGCAAGGCAAGGCCATCGAGGGCGCGCTGAAGTCGCTCGGCATCGAAGGCGTCGCCAGCGTCCGCCAAGGCAAGGTGTTTGACATCGAGGTCGCGGGCGCCGATCGCGCCAAGGCCGAGGCCGCGTTGAAGGATGCGGCCGACAAGCTGCTCGCCAACACCGTGATAGAGAACTACCGGGTGGAGATCGTGTAGCTTTGGCGCTGCCGCGGCCCGGACGTCACAGCCATCCGGCGCGGCGGAAACGCACGTAAAGCGTGATACATGCCAGAGCCATCAGGCTCAGCAGGGCGAAGTAGCCGTACTCCCATTTCAGCTCCGGCATGTTCTCGAAATTCATGCCGTAGATTCCGGCAATCGCCGTCGGGACTGCGATGATGGCGAGCCAAGAGGCCAGCTTCTTCGAGACCGCGGTTTCCTGGGCCTGCCCGACAAGAAGGCTCGCCTCGAAAGCGAAGGCCAGCACCTCGCGCATCGAGTCGATGCGTTCCTGAATATGCCGGACATGGTCGGTGACGTCACGGAACAGGGGCTGCATAGTCGGGCGCACCATCGGCAGTTCGTCGTGCTCCAGGCGTCGGCAGACTTCCACCAACGGGCCGATCGCGTTTCGAAGCCGCAAGAGGTCGCGGCGCAGCATGTAGAGCCGTTCGATCCGCGGCCGCGTGATGGTGTTGGAGAGCACGTACTCCTCGAGCTCGTCGATCTCCTCGTGGATGGTTTCGAGAACGGGCGAGTAGTTGTCGACGATGAAGTCGAGGATGGCATACAGGATGTAATCCTCGCCCCGGGCCAGCGCCTTTGGGCAGCTTTCGCAGCGCTCGCGCACCGCCGCATAAGACGCGGATGCGCCGTGACGCACCGAAACCAGATAGCCTTCGCCGACGAAAATGTGCGTTTCGCCGAAGGCGATCCGGCTCTCGATCAGCTGGGCCGTCCGTGCGACGATGAACAGGCCATCGCCATATTGCTCGATCTTCGGGCGTTGATGGGCGTGGTTGGCGTCCTCGATGGCGAGGTCGTGCAGATCGAACTGCTTCTGCACGCTGGTGAGCAGCGCGAGATTGGGCTCGTGCAGCCCGATCCACACCACATGGCCCGGTTTCGCGCGCCAGCTTGAAGCTTCATTGATGGCGATATTGGCCACCCGCCGGCCGTCGACATAGGCGCCCGCGGCAACGACGCCTTCGGTAGGGACCGGCTCGGTTGCGGACGTTGGCAGCGACGGGACGTTCATGGCTTCAATCCCGGGCGAAAATGGTTAGGCCATAGTGTGTGCACTGAGCCGCCGGGCGAGGCTAACACTGGCAAAACCTGCGTCAAATGGTTATGTCTTTGCCCGGTTGGCCCCAACCCCGATTCCTGTCCTCGATCCGGAACCTCACAATGAAAGCCGCCGTCCTCGTCTTTCCCGGAATCAACCGCGAGCGCGACATGGCGCGTGCGCTCAAGCTCATCTCGGGCAAGGAGCCGGCGATGGTCTGGCATGCCGAGACCTCGTTGCCTTCGGGCACCGATCTCGTGGTGGTGCCGGGCGGGTTTTCCTATGGCGACTACCTGCGCTGCGGCGCGATCGCGGCGCGCGCGCCGGTCATGAACGCGGTGCGCGACCATGCGGCCAGGGGCGGGCTCGTGCTCGGCGTCTGCAACGGCTTCCAGATCCTGTGCGAGGCCGGCCTTCTGCCTGGCGTCCTGATGCGCAACGCCGGTCTGAAGTTCATCTGCCACGACGTGCACCTGCGCGTGGAGCGTTCGGACACCCCGTTCACGCGCGGCTACAATGCCGGGCAGGTGATCCGGGTGCCGGTCGCCCATGGCGAGGGCAATTACGAGGCGGATGAAGAGACGCTCAAGCGCCTCGAAGGCGAGGGGCGGGTGCTCTATCGCTACTGCTCGGCGGAAGGCGTCGTCGACGAACGCTACAACATCAACGGTGCGGCGCATTCCATCGCCGGCATCGTCAACGAGCCGGGAAACGTGCTCGGCATGATGCCGCACCCGGAAAACCACGTCGAAGCCCTCATGGGCTGCACCGACGGCCGCGGCCTGTTCGCGGGGTTGGTGGCGCATCTCGACCGCGCAGCGTGAGCCAAGCAGTCCGCGCGCCGTGAACCTGCGGTGCGGACGTCGCGACCAATCGACACCACATCGCCCATAAAGCGCCGGCACTCGTACTTGCCGGTCTGCGCCGATCAACAACTTAGGATTGTTTGATCGGGCTAGCCGCTAACAAGGAGTGCTCAAGCGCTGTCGGTCTGCCTTAGTCGGATTCCGCATGCCCGTCGCATTGGTTGTACTGTTGCTCGATATTACGCTGATTTATCACGCATCGCGGACGGGACGGCTGCAGCCGTGGGCGTTCATCATCCTGATGGTGCCGTTGTTCGGCGCGCTCGCCTACATCGCGGTCGAACTGATACCAGAATGGTATCATGGTCCAGAAGCACGACAGGCGCGTCAGCGCGTTGCCAACCGGCTAGATCCGGAGAAGCGCTATCGCGAATCGGCCGAACAGGTTGCCATCACCGATACCATCGCCAACCGCGCGGCACTTGCGGCCGAATGCCTGGCGATCGCGCGATTCTCGGAAGCCGAACGGCACTATGATCACATCCTGAAGCTACCGATGGGCCATGACCCGGCCTATGCGCTGGGAAAGGCGGAGGCCGAGTTCGCCGGCAACCGTCCGGCCGATGCACTAAAGACCCTGGACGATTTGAAGAAGCAGTGGCCGGAGTTTGAATCGCCGGAGGGCCATCTGCTGTACGCCCGCGCTCTCGCCGAAGTGGGACGCGTTGACGAGGCGCTTGAGGAGTATCACGCGCTTTCCGGATATTTCCCCGGCGCCGAGGCCCGCGTCCGTTACGGCATGCTGCTGAACATGGTCGGCCGCACCGCCGAGGCGCGGATCGTGTTCAACGAGCTGCTGATCCAAATGAGACGCGCGCCCAAGTATCTTCGCAAGGCGCAGGCTGAATGGCTTTCGATCGCGGAGAAGCAGTTGTCGGCGTGAACGAGGGGCTCGCCTTCTTCGAGAGGAAGGCGGGCCTAATCGTTCCGCAGCAGCCGGCTCAGCCGGGAGCTTGGCATCGTCATGGTCGCGACGCCGGCCATGACCAGGACCAATCCGAGCGCGAGGTTCGGCGGCACGGATTCGCCGAGCAGCAGGACAGACAGACCCACGCCGATGGGGATGCGCAGGTATCCTTGCGCGTTGGTCGTCAGCGTGCCGAGCCGGCTCAGGCACATGTAGAACAGCATCAAGCCGAGCGCGCTGGAGAAGATTCCCATGGTGATCGCCGCCGCGAGCGATTGCGGCGTCGGGTGCAAGGTCCAAGGCTGATCGATGATCAGCGAAGGCGGCAACAGGACGAGGCCGCCGAACAGGAGCGAGCCGGCCGCGACCACCATCGGGTCGTAATCTGACAATTTCAGGCCGAAGATCGTGGCGCAAGCGAAGGAGATGGTCGCGGCCAGGGTAACCGTTTCGGCAAGGATCTCGCTGCCGAGACTGTGAAGCGAGTCGAGCCCGATGATGACGGCGGTGCCGCCAAGACCCAGGATAGCGCCGATCAGTTTCAGGAACGTGGCCGGCTCGTGCCGCGTGATGGCCCAGGTGATCAGGAAGGCGAAGATCGGAGTCGTGGAGGTCAGCACCACCGTGTTGGCAGCCGGCACATATTGCTGCGCCCAGGTGATCATCAGAAACGGGATGGTCGAGTTGATCGTCTGCTGGAGAGCGAACAGCTTCCAGGCGCCGAGGTCCGTCGGCATCCGGATTCCGCGCATCCAGAGGACGGCCAGCAGGAACAGCGCCGCGATCAGCGAGCGGGCCGAGATGAAGGTGATCGGAGGAATCGAGCCGAGTCCGATCTTGGTCAGTGGATAGGTCGAACTCCACAGGCAGGCCAGCGCCAGCAGGAGGGCATAGTCACGCCAGCCGTGATGACGACCCTTCATCGTGGGCGGAAACGCTGTGGGATCGGGCGTCTCCGCACCGTCCGTCGGTGATGCGCTCTTCGGCACCTTGCTGCCCCCCTGGCGCACCGGCGCGCTCGATGCACTCATAGCCTTGGGGGTGCATAAGGAAAAGGCGAACAGCTATGCGTTTGATTCGGGCGATCCCTTCCGTCTCACCCGCTTGATGGTACCGGAGAAGGTGAACAATGTCCGCTTGCCGGATTTCAGCTGGCCGCGCACGAAAATCAGCGATCCGCCGGCGCGGGTGACCTCGCCCGTGCCCTCGATCAGTTCGCCTTCGCGGGCGGCATCGAGGAATTCGCAGGCGAATCCGACCGTCACGCCCGGGCTGTGCAGCTCATGGCCGGCGATGGCGAACAGGCAGTAATCGGCAAACGCCATGAAGCAGCCGCCATGGACGTTGCTGGCGCCGTTGAGGTGCTTTTTTTCCACCCGGAACGCGCAGCGGACGCTGCCGTCCTCTTCAACCCGGTGCCAGAACGGGCCGTTGTGGCTTTCAAAGGTGTCCCGGACCCAGGTTCGCCAGCCCTTGAACTCGCCTTCAGTGCCGATATGCAGGTCGGGGCGGTGGCGGAATGCGGATTTGGTCACGTCGTGCAAGGAAATAAGCCTTCAATTGCGGGTTCTTGTCCTTAAATCCGATCTCTCGGGGATGTGCAAATCCTGTTCCGGCGCGGCGCCGGGGCGTAAAATTCTGGACAGCGGGAAATTGCCGCATAAAGGGCCTTTCCCCCGCTGCCGGATGTTCCTAATAGGGGCCATTCCGGCAAGAAGTGTCAGCCCATGCTCACCAATGAACCGAAGATCACCCCCGAACTCGCCGCCGCCCATGGGCTGAAACCGGACGAGTATGAGCGCATCCTGAAGCTGATCGGGCGGGTGCCGACCTTCACCGAGCTCGGGATCTTCTCGGCGATGTGGAACGAGCACTGCTCGTACAAGTCCTCGCGCATCCATCTGCGCGGGCTGCCGACCAAGGCACCCTGGGTGATCCAGGGGCCCGGCGAAAACGCCGGCGTCATCGATATCGGCGACGGCCAGGCGGTGGTGTTCAAGATGGAGAGCCACAACCACCCGAGTTACATCGAGCCCTATCAGGGCGCGACCACCGGCGTCGGCGGCATCCTGCGCGATGTCTTCACCATGGGCGCGCGCCCGATCGCCTGCCTCAATGCACTCAGCTTCGGCTCGCCCGACCATCCGAAGACGCGCCACCTCGTTTCTGGGGTCGTCGCCGGCATTGGCGGCTACGGCAATTCGTTCGGCGTGCCGACGGTGGGCGGGCAGGTGCGTTTCCACAGCCGCTACAACGGCAACATCCTGGTCAATGCGATGGCGGTCGGCCTCGCGGATGCGGACAAGATCTTCTATGCCGCCGCCTCCGGCGTGAACATGCCGATCGTTTATCTCGGCTCGAAGACCGGTCGCGACGGCATCCACGGCGCCTCGATGGCCTCGGCCGAATTCGACGACAAGTCCGAGGAAAAGCGTCCCACCGTACAGGTCGGCGATCCCTTCGCGGAGAAGCTCCTGCTGGAGGCGTGCCTGGAGATCATGGCCAAGGGCTGTGTGATCGCGATCCAGGACATGGGCGCGGCGGGGCTCACGTGCTCGGCGGTCGAGATGGGCGCCAAGGGCGATCTCGGCGTCGATCTCGATCTCGACGCCGTGCCGACGCGCGAGACCGGCATGAGCGCCTACGAGATGATGCTCTCGGAAAGCCAGGAGCGCATGCTCATGGTGCTCAAGCCCGAGAAAGAGGAGGAAGCTGAGGCGATCTTCCGCAAATGGGGCCTCGACTTCGCCGTGGTCGGCCATACCACGCCGAGCAAGCGCTTTTGCGTCAAGCACGGCGGCGACGTGGTGGCCGACCTGCCGATCAAGGAATTGGGCGACGAGGCGCCGGTCTACGACCGGCCCCATGTGCCATCGCCCGAGCTGCCTGTCGTGCATGCGCGCGAGGTGAAGGCGCCGATGGGCCTCATGCCGGCGCTGGAGAAGCTGATCGGCGCGCCCGAACTGTGCTCCAAGCGCTGGGTGTGGGAGCAGTACGACCACGTCATCCTCGGCAATACGGTGCAGCGGCCGGGCGGCGATGCCGCTGTGGTGCGCGTGCAGGACGGTCCGAAGGGCCTTGCGCTCACCGTCGACGTGACGCCGCGCTATTGCGAGGCCGATCCGTTCGAGGGCGGCAAGCAGGCGGTGGCGGAAGCCTGGCGCAATATCACCGCCGTCGGCGGCAAGCCGCTCGCGATCACCGACAACCTCAATTTCGGCAACCCGGAACGCCCCGAGATCATGGGCCAGTTCGTCGGCTGCCTGAAGGGCATTTCGGAAGCCTGCCGCGCGCTCGACTTCCCCGTCGTCTCCGGCAACGTCTCGCTCTACAACGAGACCAACGGCCGCGCCATCCTGCCGACCCCCTCGATCGGCGGCGTCGGTGTGCTTGACGACTTCAATAAGTCCGCAACGCTCGCCTTCAAGGCTGCGGGCGAAGCCATCCTGCTTGTCGGCGAGACTCATGGCTGGCTCGGCCAGTCGGTGTACCTGCGCGACGTCTGTGGCCGCGAAGAGGGCGCCCCGCCGCCGGTCGATCTCGCCGCCGAAAAGCGCAACGGCGACGTCGTTCGCGGCATGATCCATTCCGGCACGGCCACGGCCGCTCACGACCTCTCCGACGGCGGTCTGCTGATTGCGCTGGCCGAAATGGCGCTGGCAGGCAACGTCGGTGCGAGGCTTCTGGCCGCGCCGACGGCGCTGGTGCCGCACGCCTATTGGTTCGGCGAGGATCAGGCGCGCTACATCGTCACCGTTCCCGAGGAGCACGCCGGAATCGTGCTTGCCAAGATGCGCGGCTGCGAAGTGCCCTGCACCCGCATCGGCACCACCGGCGGTGACGCCATCACGATCGTCGGCGAGGCTTCGGTTCTGATCGAGACCCTGCGCTCAGCCTTCGAGCGCTGGCTGCCGGAATTTATGGCCGGCAAGGCCGCGTAACTTTCCGCCGTTTCCATCGTCATTGGAGCGCAAGGGACGAAGCAATCCATGCCGCCGCTTGCCGTGAGATGGATTGCTTCGCTGCGCTCGCAAAGTTGATGTGAGTCCGTGCCGCTTCCTCACAGCACCTTGCTGGCCCCCGGGATCTGCCGCAACGCTCGCGTCAGCGCCCAGCTCGCCGCGACTGTCAGCACGAACCCGATCGTGGCCTTGACGATCGCCGGCAGGCCATAGTCGAACAACCAGTATTGCAGCCAGAGCACGATCGGGTAGTGCACCAGGAACATGCCGTAAGCGTCCGCCCGCATCGGGTCGAGCAGCTTGGCTGAGCCTGATTGCCTGAACCTCTGGAAAAAGGCCAGGATCAGAAACATGATCGCCACGCTGAAGACAGTGAAGCAGATGGCATAGAGCGCCTCATACCAGTCCGGCAAGGGCGACGGATTGCCCAGTATTTCGCGCTTGATGAAGATCAGCACCCACAACAGGCAATATGGAACGATCGCCAGCACCATCCAGTCCCAGCTGACCTTCGCCATCCGGCCGTCTGGCGCGAGCAGCCCGCGATCCATTTGCGCAACGCCGATGCCGGCACCGAAAAAGAAGTAGCTCGCATAGAGCATCACGCGCCCGTGCTGGACCGAGAACGGCCCGAACTCCAACCAGTTGCTTGGTCCGTAGTGAACCAGCCCGGGAACGTAGAACGCGGCGGTGACGGCAAGCATGACCGCGAAGAACACCGCGGGCCGGCGGCGGCCATGCAGCGAGAGGCGATTGATCGGATCGAGCAGATTGGGCGACAGCCGGTACAGCACGCAGGCAAGCAGGTTGAAGGCGAACAAGACCCAAAGAAACCAGATCGGCCCGCTCGGCCACGGGCCCTTCGTGACCATATTCCACCAGTATTCCGAAAAGGCGATTTCGGGATGGTGCCGCAGGGCGATCGCGTAATAGGCGAGCGGAATGAGTGTGAACGCGCAGATCACGAACGGCAGGCCAAGCCGGAGCAGGCGGTCCGCCAGATAGTTCAACGGTCCCTTCCGGGCGATACCGGACCAGGCGAACAGTCCCGACAGGAAGAAGAACATCGCCATGAAGAAACTGTCGGTGGCGAGCACGACCATGTCGAAGCCGATCCAGTAGGTCGGATCGGTGTGACCGAAATAGGTGTAGGGGATGACGGCGTGATGCAGCAGCACCACCAGCGTCAGAAAGGTGCGGGCGCGATCGAGCGCGGGATTGCGTACCTTTGCTTGCGGTGCGGCGCCGATATCCGCGCGGGTCGCCAGGTGGGAGATGGTGCTCATGCGCGCCCCGTCGCCTGATAGCGGCATTATGTTGCCGCCAGTTGAGTGATTCAGCAAGCTCCAAGGAAGTGTGCACGAGGTGCGACATCAACGACGCCCCCGTCGCAACATTGTGAGCTTTCGTCTCGCTCACCCCCGGAACGGCCGGATACGCCGAGGGCCTGCCTTCTCGCCGCGGCAGTCCTTTGCGGCGCTGCACCATCCGTCTCGGCGCAAAGCCACCGGCGTATCCACATGGGGCACGCAAGTGAGGCAATTGCCCCCGGTTTCGCACCTGGAACCAGTTCCCATCCTTGAAAGTTATTGTGGCGCGTATCGCGCACGTGCCGCAACGGCGTCGATCAGGAGTAATCAATGACAATTCTGAAGTGGGCGCTGCTCTTCCTCGTGATCTCGATCGTTGCCGGCATTCTGGGGTTCACGAATATCTCCGAGGCGTCGGCCGACATCGCCCGGTTCCTGTTCTACGTTTTTGTCGTGATCTTCCTGGTGCTCCTGATATTGGGCCTGACGATATTCAGGGCATAGCGCCGCCTGCTAGCCGACCTCCTCGATCTTCACCTTGTCCGGATAGAAGGCCAGGCGGCCTGCGATTTCGGCCATCGCCGGAAACGGCGTCTCGTAGGTCCAGATCGCGTTCTCCAGCGTCTTGCCGTCAGCCTTGATGCTGAAGTAGTTCGCATCGCCCTTGTACGGACAATGCGTCATCCGCGCGGTGCGCTCGAGCAGCGCCATATTGGCGTCTTCCCGCGGCACATATTGGACGGCCGGGTAGCTCGCCTCCTTCAGCGTCAGCGCCTTGGTGGTGTCGGCGATCACGACATTGCCCGCGGTGATGCGCACGCGCCTGGGATTGGCGGTAATGGTGATGGGGTGGTCGGGGCCTGGCAGCTTCATGATTGGTCTCTTCGCCCGGTCTTGCGGTCACGCGGCACTTTGTCGTGCCTTTATTGATCGGATCCGAAATATAGTACCAGGGCGCGTGACCTAGAAGACCGATCACGCTAAGTTTGGTCCGCCGGTCCCGGGGACCCCGGCGGTGATTCGAAGGCCAGAAAAGGAGACCGACAGGAATGCCGATGGACGCCCGCGATATTGAAGCGATGATCAAGGCAGCGATCCCCGACGCCGAAGTGACCATCCGGGACCTCGCCGGCGATGGCGACCACTATGCCGCGACCGTGATCTCGGAATCCTTCCGCGGCAAGTCCCGGGTCCAGCAGCATCAGATCGTCTACCAGTCGCTGCGCGGCCAGATGGGCGGCGTGCTGCACGCGCTCGCGCTGCAGACCGGGGTGCCGGAGCACTAGCGGCGCAAGCCATCGAAACGGGCAGGGATTGGCCGTGGAGAACGACCGCAGCGCACTGTTCCGTCCCATTGTCCGGCATCAGCACAGCCGCGTCACCTACGCCGAACTGTTTTTCGACCTGGTGTTCGTGTTCGCGGTGACGCAGATATCGCACACGCTGCTTGGCCGCTTTACGCCGCTCGGCGCGGTGCAGACCACGCTGTTGTTTCTCGCGGTATGGTGGGTGTGGGTCTACACCGCCTGGATCACCAACTGGCTGAATCCCGAACTTACCTCCGTCCGCATCCTTTTGTTTTGCCTGATGCTCGGCGGCCTTGTGCTGTCGACCTCGATTCCCGACGCCTTTGAGGCGCGTGGACGCTGGTTTGCAATTGCCTATGCGGCGATGCAGGTCGGCCGCACCGCGTTTTGGCTGGCCGCCACGGCCGGTGCCGGACATGCCGGACGCAACAATGCGATTCGCATCCTCGTCTGGCTGTCGGTTTCGGCGATCTTCTGGATCGCAGGCGGTTTTGCGGAAGGCGAATGGCGGCTCGCCCTGTGGATCGTCGCGCTCGCCATCGAATACGTCTCCCCGGCGGCTCGGTTCTGGGTGCCTGGACTGGGCGCCTCCACCATGCAGGAGTGGACGGTCGACGGCGGGCACATGGCCGAGCGCTGCGCCCTGTTCATCATCATCGCGCTCGGTGAATCCATCGTGGTCACGGGCGCGACCTTCGCTGAACTGACCTGGACATTCGGGAACGTGGCTGCCTTCGCTTCCGCTCTCGCCGGAAGCATCGCCATGTGGTGGATCTATTTCCACAGGGGCGCAGAAGCGGGCACCGAGCTGATCTCCAATTCCGCCGAACCCGGCCGGCTGGCCAGGCTTGCCTACACCTATCTTCACATGCCGATCGTCGCCGGCATCATCCTCGCCGCGGTCGCCGACGAACTCGTCCTCAAACATCCGGACGGCCATTCCGACCTCAGGACTGCTCTGAGCGCGATCGGCGGTCCCTTGTTGTTCCTGTTCGGCACAATCCTGTTCAAGCTCGCGATCCGCGGTTGGCTGCAACTCTCTCACATGGCGGGGATCGCCGCCCTCGCGGGGCTCGCCTGGTTTGCCGGCGGCCTATCACCGCTCTGGCTTTCCCTCCTGACCACGGGGATCTTGATCATCGTTGCGGCATGGGAATCGATCTCGCTACGATCGAAGGCGGGCTAAACGGTCCGGCCGGCACTCTCTTCGGTGATTTGCCGTCCGCCTGGTGGTTAGCGGGTCGTTTAATCGGGCAATGGCCGGTGGTGGCGAAGAGTTCTCCCTCGGGAATTCCCAAGACTGCGCGATGCTGGTATCGAACCGTCGGCTGCATGTTGGCGTCAAACGGCATGTTCAACCACGGAAAGCTGGCCAACTTGTCTCGCTCCTCGAAGTTCTTCTACGATTGGCTCTCCGCCGTTTGCTCCGGCGCAGCGGCGTTGCTGTTTCTCTTAATACTCGCTGTCTCATGCCATGCGGCCGGTGCGGCAGCGCCAACAGAGATCTTGCGCGGCATCTATCGAGAGGCGGTCAAAGGCTCGACCTCGAACTGGCTCGAGCCGGAGCGGCGCGGCCAGTATCTGTCGAAATCGCTGCTGGCGCTGTGGACCAAGTCCGACGCCAAGAAGCCGCCCGAGGGCGAAGCCGGTCCGGTCGATTTCGACCTGACGACCGACACCAACGCGCTGGAGCTTAAATCCTTCGAGGTCAAAGTCGAGAGCGCAAGCTACAGCGCTGCGGTCCTGGCCGTGAAGCTGAACTATCGAAAACCCCATTATCGGCCGGGACCGCCGGCGGTCGTGACCTATGACTTCGTCCGCGAACAAGGGCACTGGCGGATCGACAATTTGCGCACCAAGGCCTGGTCGGTGCGCGACATGCTAACGCAATGGCTGATAGACTCGTGAGCCGGTTCATTCGCTTATCCCTGATGGCAGCCTGCTGGTTGGCGATTGCCCTGCAATCGGCAGACGCCAAGCGCCTTGCCCCGATCGACGAACTGCGAGCCAGCTTCACGGTGGGCGGTGATCCGGTGCCGCCGGAAATCTTCCGGGACATGGGCGACGGCGACATGGCGGATTCGGGCAGCATCATAGTCACCATCGACGTCAAGGCCGCCACCGGCAGCAATCTCTACGCCGATCCGATCAGAAGGAACGGAGATTGGGTGTCGCAGTCGAGACAGGACCCCCACGACAAGAACCTGACCCAGGAAGAGGCGTATCGCTTTATCGGGGCCACAGCCAATAAGCTCCTCGTGGCGGTTACGAGTTATAGCGGCGGTGGTTCGGGCGTGTTCTACACGCTGCACATTCTGTCCGCAGAACCCGGCCACGGCATCGACAGCGACGGTAAACGCTATCAACGGCTGAATGTCACGACGATCCGCAGCGTGCCGCTCGGCGACCGCTGGGATGGCGATGTCAGGATCAACGGCAACATCATCGCGATCACCACCACCGGCGGCGTTCCCGGGGGGCATGACCGAAAGCCCTCGACCAGGACGATCAGGGCCGAGCGGCCATAGCGTCGGACAGCCTAGTCCAGCGCCTGCAGGGCGTGGACCGAGAACATCTTCGCCTGATCGGTCCAGGACTTCTTGACCCCCCACCCGGCGCCGCGTGCAAGTGCACTGAAGCGTTCGAGGCTGTATTTGTAGCTGTTCTCGGTGTGAATGCTTTCGCCGGGACGGAATGAGAAGCTCGTGCCCAGCATGCGCACGGTCTGCCGCTTCTTGCTGATCAGGTGCATCTCGATGCGGTGCTGCTCGCGATTGTAGATCGCCCGGTGGCTGAAGGCGGACAGGTCGAAATTGCTGCCGAGCTCGCGGTTCATGCGCACCAGGACATTGAGGTTGAAGCGCGCGGTGATCCCGGCTGAGTCGTTGTAGGCGTCATAAAGAACGCGTTCGTCCTTTTCGAGGTCGACGCCAATGATCATCTGCGCGTCCTTGCCCAGGATTTCGCGGGCGCTGAGCAGGAGGGTTCTCGCCTCAAGCGGGTCGAAATTGCCAATGGTGGATCCCGGGAAGAAACCGACCTTGGGCATATTGCTGACTGCCGCGGGCAGCGCGAATGGCGCGGTGAAGTCAGCCCCGACCGGATGGACGGCAAGCGCGGGAAAATCCTTGCGCAAGCCTTCCGCCTGCATGTTCAGGAAGTCGGTCGAGATATCGACAGGAACGTAGGCCGAGAAGTCGCAACGCCTCAGCAGGAGCCGGACCTTGGTGGTTGCCCCGGCGCCGAATTCGACCAGTGCTGCATGCCTTGGAATGATCGCGGCGATCTCGCTGCCGTACTCCGTCAGGATCGAGAGCTCGGTGCGCGTCGGATAATATTCCGGAAGCCGCGTGATGGCCTCGAACAGTTCCGAGCCGGCTGCGTCGTAGAAATATTTCGGAGACATCCGCTTGGGATGCTGCGCGAGGTCGCGGGTCGCCTCGCGCGCAAACGCTATGGTTTGTTCGTCGGGAAGATGCGCTTCGGCCAAAGCTCCGGTATGCACATTCATGATACTCTCCTGAACGCGCGGTCCGGCGCGCGGTGATCTCGGATGAAGGTCAATCGTAGTCGGCGAGGCGCAGTCCCGAGAATTGCCAGCGCTGGTGCGGATAAAAAAAGTTGCGATAGCTGAAACGGCTGTGCCCGCTCGGGGTTGCCAGCGAGGATCCGCGCAGTACGAGCTGGTTGATCATGAACTTCCCGTTGTACTCGCCGAGCGCGCCCTCCACGGCCCGGTAGCCGGGATAGGGGGAGTAGGCGCTGCGGGTCCATTGCCAGACGATGCCGAAGGCGTCGTAGAGTTCGCCCGAACGCGCAGCGACTTCCCATTCCATCTCGGTGGGCAGGTGCTTGCCCGCCCAGCGCGCAAACGCATCGGCCTCGTAGTAGCTGACGTGGCAGACCGGGGCGGTCGGGTCGACCGGCTGCAAACCGGCCAATGTCATTACCTGCCACTCTCTGTCGACCTCGCGCCAATAGCCCGGCGCCTGCCAACCTTCGCTTTGGGCCGACGTAAATCCGTCCATCAGCCAAAGGGTCGCCGTGCGATAGCCGCCATCCTGCATGAAGGCGAGCCATTCGGAATTGGTGACGAGGCTGCGTCCGATCTTGACCGGTCCGACCAGGGCTCGATGCGCCGGCGTTTCGTTGTCGAAGTGGAAGCTGCCGCCGCTGTGCCCGACGGTGTGAATGCCTTCGGCGAGCGCCAGCCATTGATCGCCCGAGCGGCTTGAAGCCGGGAAGCGCCAAGCCTGATCGTAGGCGGGCAGGACCGGGTTCTGGGCGAAGGCGTGCAGGATGTCGGTGAACATCAGCTCCTGGTGCTGCTGCTCGTGGTTGAGCCCGACCTCCACCAGGGGGCTGATGGTCTCCAGCTTCTCGGCGCTCGCCTGGCGAAACAAGGCGACCATCGCCGCATCGACATATCGGCGATAGGCGGTGACTTCTTCCGCACTCGGACGGGTGATGTCGCCGCGGCGATGGCGGGCATGCCGCTGGCCTGCGCTCACGTAATAGGAATTGAACAGAAACGCGTAGTCGGGGTGGAAGGGCTTGTAGCCCGGGGAGTGCTCGGTGAGCAGAAACTGCTCGAAAAACCAGGTTGTGTGAGCGCGGTGCCACTTAGTCGGGCTTGCGTCCGTCATGGACTGGATCTGCTGGTCTTCCGGCGAAAGCGGGGCCGCGCGACGCTCGGTCTCGCCGCGAATCGTCAGATAGGCCTCCGCCAGATTCTGGGCGAGGCTGCCTGAATCGGAGAACTGTGACGGGTGAGGGGGTCTGGCCGTTGCGGAGGCTAATGGCGTCACGGTTGTCTCCAATTGGCAAAAGAACGTCACAGGCGGCGGTCGGTTCCCCGCAGCGGGTCTGTCCTAAATAGGGCGTCCCCGGCGGTATAAAAGTCTCCTGAAGCTATGATATTGGTGCCGTCAGGCTATGAATCGACCGGCTTTGGACCAGCTGCGGAGGCCCGGGCGGGGCGGTTTCGCCGGCATTTTACTTTGGATGCACAAGCGTTTGCGCTACATATATGCCGAGTATCGGGTTCAGACGGGCCTAGCCGGCCCGAGGCTTTTCAAGGCTGGGCCGCAAAAGGAAATGGATATGAGCATCGAGGAATTCATCGACAACGAAGTGAAGTCCAACGACGTCGTCCTGTTCATGAAGGGCACGCCCCAATTTCCCCAGTGCGGCTTTTCGGGGCAGGTCGTCCAGATCCTCGACCATCTGGGCGTCGGCTATAAGGGCCTGAACGTTCTGGAATCCGCCGAGCTGCGCGACGGCATCAAGGTCTATTCCAACTGGCCGACCATCCCCCAGCTTTATGTCAAGGGTGAGTTCGTCGGCGGCTGCGACATTGTCCGCGAGATGTTCCAGGCCGGTGAATTGCAGCAGCTCCTTGCCGACAAGGGCATCGCGGTCAACGCGGCGGCCTGAACTTGAGCTTGCTGACGCGCCGGCTGGGTGGCGCGCAGCTGGACGTCATCGTCGCCGACATCACGACGTTGAGCGTTGACGCCATCGTCAACGCCGCCAATTCATCGCTCCTCGGCGGGGGCGGTGTCGACGGCGCGATTCATGATGCGGCTGGGCCCGAACTGTTGGCCGAATGCCAGACACTCGGCGGTTGTGCCACCGGGGATGCCAAGATCACCAAGGGTTATCAGTTGCCGACCCGGCACGTCATTCATGCGGTCGGCCCGGTCTGGCACGGCGGCATGCGCGGCGAGGACGATCTGCTCGCCTCCTGCTATCGCCGCTCGCTGGAGTTGTGCCAGGAGCATAATCTAGCATCGGTCGCGTTTCCCGCCATATCGACCGGCGTCTATCGTTTCCCTGCCGAACGAGCTGCGAAGATTGCCGTCAGGACAACGGCGGAAGCACTTTCGATCGCTCCGTCGCTGGCCCGCGTTGTGTTTTGCTGCTTCTCAGAAGAAAGCGCGAATTTTCACACCGATGCCTTGGCCAGGCTCGGTAGCTCTTTCGCCTGATTGTCTTGCTCGCTGGAATCATGAGGCGATCGAAACCTGACGCTCCCACGCGCCGCCGCTTTGTAATCGCGGCGCTTGCTCTGTTCCTTGCCGCGGTCGGAGCGACCGTCGCGAAGACACGCGATGCGGGGACCGCGGCGCCGCCACGCGAGCTGTCGCGCGCGAAACTGGAGCGCGTTGGCGAGTACCTCTCCACTGAGGTCGCGACCGGCAGGATCCCGGGCGCCGTCGTCCTGATCCAGCAGCACGGCAGGCCGATCTACTTCCGGAGCTTCGGCGTGCGCGACGTCGCGACCAAAGCGCCGATGACGGCGGACACGATCTTCCGGCTGTATTCGATGTCAAAAGCGGTCACGTCAGTGGCGGTCATGATGCTGGTGGATGACGGCAAGCTGTCGATCAGCGACCCGCTGGCCAAGTACATACCGGCATTTGCGGATGTGAAGGTCGCCCTCGTTCAGCCGGATGGAACGCTGAAGCTCGAGCCGCTCAAGCGGCCAATCACGATCCAAGACCTGCTGCGCCATACCTCAGGCATCACCTACGGTTTCTACGGCGATACGCCGGTGCGCAAGCTCTATGCCCGTTCGGACCTGTTCGACGGCGACTTTGACAATGCCGCGTTTGTCGAGCGGCTTGCCCGACTACCGCTGGCCGAACAGCCGGGAACGCTATGGGATTACGGCCATTCCACCGACGTGCTCGGCCGGGTTGTTGAAGTTGTGTCGGGGAAATCGCTGTTTCAGTTCGAGAAGGAGCGGCTGATCGATCCGCTTGGCATGAGCGAGACCGCGTTCTATCTCGCCGACAATGCACGGCGCGGCCGTGTCGCCGAGCCGCTACCGAAGGACCGGTTCGACCGACCCGTCGCCGGAATCACCGATCCGATCCTGCCGCGGCGCTGGGAATCGGGCGGCGCCGGCATGATCGGCACGATCGGCGACTATGCGCGCTTCGCACAGATGTTACTCAACGGTGGCAGGCTAGACGGTCGGCGCTATCTCAAGCCGGAGACTGTCGCGCTGATGATTTCGGACCACATCGGCCCGGAGACCGGGATTGGACGCGACGCCTTCTATTTTCCGGGGCCGGACAGCGGGTTCGGATTGGGCTTTGCCGTGCGCACGGTGGCGAAGCCGCCTTTTCCCTTCGGCGAGTATCGCTGGGACGGGGTGGCGGGCACGTTCTTCTTCGTCGATCCGGGCGATGATCTATTCGCGATCTGCATGATGCAGTCGCCGTCGCAGCGGCCACGTATTCAGGCCGAACTGAAGAAACTGATCTATGAGGCGCTGGAACGCTAGCTTCGTCGCGCCTACGCCGTCCTCACGATCTCGCGCACGTAGCCGATCGTCTCTTCGATCATCGCAGCCGTGATGTCGAGATGCGTGCAGGCGCGGATTCGTCCGTCCATCATCGCCAGCAGCACGCCGCGCCGGCGCAGGGCGGTGACCATTCTGTCACCGCTGATGCCTGCGCCGTCAGGCTTGAAGAACACGAGGTTGGTTTCCGGCTCCTGCACCTCAATTCCCGCGATCTGCGACAGCCCGCGTGCCAGCGCGCGCGCATTGGCGTGGTCGTCGGCGAGCCGCCTCACGTGATGGTCAAGGGCGTGGATGCACGCCGCCGCGCAGATGCCGGCCTGCCGCATCGAGCCGCCCAGGCGTTGCTTCCATTGCCACGCCGCATCGATGAACTCGCGCGAGCCGGCGAGCACTCCCCCGATCGGCGCCCCGAGGCCCTTGGAGAAGTCGATCCAGGCCGAGTCCCAGCCCGCAGCCATCGCGGGTGCAGGAATCCCGGTCGCGACCGTGGCATTGAGTAACCGCGCGCCATCCATATGGGTCGCGATGCCGTTGGCCTTGGCGAGCGCGACGATCTCGTCCAGTGTGCCCTTCTTCCAGATGGTGCCGCCGCCGATATTGGCGGTCTGCTCGACGCTGACTAGGACCTGCGGCGGCTGGTAGCGGCTGCGCGGGTGCAGCGCCTTGCGGAAGGTCTCCGGCGAGAACTGTCCGTCTGCGCCGGGTAGCGGCGTGATCTGGAAGCCGCCCAGCGCGGCATGGGCGCCGCCTTCGCGAGCGATGATGTGCGCGCTCTCATGCGCCAGGATTTCATCGCCCGGCCGGCAATGCACCAGCGTCGCCGCAACATTGCACATCGTGCCCGAGGGCATGAACACCGCGGCTTCCTTGCCCAAGAGGTCAGCCACGCGCTCGCACAACAGGTTCACCGTCGGATCGTCGCCGATCTGCTCGTCGCCGACCTCCGCACGCGCCATCGCTTCGCGCATGGCGGGCGTCGGGCGCGTCTGCGTATCCGACAACAGATTGATCCGGACCGGCGGCGCGTCGGGATCGCGCGGGGGAGGGGTGTAGAGCATGGCGACTTCACCTTTGTCTTGCCCGGCGACCATAAGGCCGCGGGCGACCGGGACAAGTCCGAGTGCTGGAAACAGGCGGAGGTGACAAAGAAAAAGGCCCCGGAACCCGGGGCCTTTGAATGCGTGATCTCCGATTGATCAGCGCGAATAGAATTCGACGACCAGGTGCGGCTCCATCTGGACCGCGAACGGAACGTCCGACAGCCCGGGAATGCGGGCGAACTTCGCGGTTGTCTTGGAATGATCGACCTCGAGATAGTCCGGCACGTCGCGTTCGGCTAGCTGGCCGGCTTCGAGCACCAGCGGCAGCTGTCTGGAGGCTTCCTTCACCTCGACGACGTCGCCGACCTTGAGCTGATAACTGCCGATGTTCACGCGGCGGCCGTTCACCTTGATGTGGCCGTGGTTGATGAACTGGCGCGCGGCGAAGATCGTCGGCACGAACTTTGCGCGATAGACCACCGCGTCGAGACGGCGCTCCAACAGGCCGATCAGGTTCTCGCCGGTGTCGCCCTTCATCCGTCCGGCCTCGACATAGATGCCGTGGAACTGGCGCTCGGAAATGTTGCCGTAGTAGCCCTTGAGCTTCTGCTTGGCGCGCAGCTGCACGCCGAAGTCTGAGAGCTTGCCCTTGCGGCGCTGGCCGTGCTGGCCGGGGCCGTACTCGCGGCGATTCACGGGGCTCTTCGGGCGGCCCCAGATATTCTGGCCCATGCGGCGATCGATCTTGTACTTCGCCTCACTGCGCTTAGTCATCGCGTCCTCTTCAAAATGGCCGTCGCTTTTCGGCAACGGCGTGTCGGTTGGGTTTGAGGAAACGCGCCCTCCTGTGCCGCCGGGAAATCCCGGAGCCGACAGGTCCAGCCCCAAAGCTTCAAGGGATGGGCCACGGGTCGCGAAACGCTTCGCGGGCCAAAACCGGCCCGCGAGCAGGCGGCTTTTAGGGGAAAAACCGCTGTTCTGTCAATCGGGAACCCGCTCCCGTTGCGGTGCCGCCTCAAGTCGCCACGGCGCGAACAGGCTTGGTCTCCGCATGCGGGCACAATCCCCTGATTTCGGAGGCGATTTCGCCGTTCAGGACCTCTTCCTGCCGGGTCAGGGTCTTGGCGATCAACGCAGCATCGGTAACCCGGTGGTCCCAACGGATCACGACGCTGATGGTCTGGTCCGGCTCGACCACCCCATAGCTCACGATGAACGGTCCCGGGCTCAAGGCATGGAGCTGGCCGCCGCCATACGCCGCCACCGAGGTCACGGCAAAGCTGCCGGAATAGTTGCCGCGCTGGCGGCCGAAATTGAGCCCGAGCATCCAGGCAAGCCGGCGCAGCGGCAGGGGCAGCCGCGTCACCAGCATGATCTTGCGGAAGATCGGCACCTCCTCGATCGGTGCCTCCTTGGCCTGACGGATCAGCGCGTCGACCTCGGTTATCGGCAGCGTATCGGGCGCGGCGATCCGCTGCGGCAGCACGCAATGCTCGCCGTCCTCGACGCGGGCGATGGCGATCATCGCGACGCTCTTCGGCAGCTCGTAGAAGCTGGGCCATGGCCACTTGGCGTAGAGCGTGCGCAGGATGGGCTCATCTCTCGCCAGCAGGGCGAACGCCTTGACGAAAATCGC
Organism: Bradyrhizobium sp.; assembly: GCF_016213215.1. Taxonomy (GTDB): domain Bacteria; phylum Pseudomonadota; class Alphaproteobacteria; order Rhizobiales; family Xanthobacteraceae; genus Bradyrhizobium. Next base: position 23,051 of record NZ_JACRAW010000159.1, read on the forward strand.
CGCCCAGCCGGGCGATCGCAGCGTCTCCCGACGGGCTTCCGCCAAGGCGCCAACGTCCAGGGTCCGAGACAGGGAGACGAAGGGTACGCCGGCCGACGCGTGCATCAGGTCGGCGATCAGGCGGCGCGGCAGCGAGATTTTTCGAAACTTACCGCGCATCCGTCCCCGTTGTTGTCGAGTCAGACAAAGCCATCAGCCGGCGATTCAGATTACCCGGCCCGCCGGCCCTGATTTAGCGAACTGGCGGGCTTCAGGCCAGTTCGTTCTTTTCATCATGGCGCCGGAGATGCCAGCGGCTTGGTCTTGTCCACGACGTAAACTCCCAACGCTTTCATGGGCTTGTCGCCATGGACCTTGGCGTCATGCACCACCCCGGCCGGGATCTGGTAGGAATCCCCGGCTTTGAGGTGCTGGTCCGGCCGGCCGTCGATCACGAGGATTGCCTCGCCTTCCAGGAGGTATCCGGTCTCGATACCGGGATGGGTATGGCGTCCGGCGCTGCCGCCCGGCGGCACTTCGACGAGGCCCGTCACGGTATGATAGCCGTCTGGAAATTCGATCTTCTGCAACGGCGTACGCTTGATGCCGCCCTGCTGGGCGGTAGCGGCGCCGGCGACGGCAAAGGCGGCAATCGAGAGGGCGAGCAGACTTTTCTTGAACATATTTTCCTCCGTGGGCGGGCGAAGCTAGCAATCCCGTCCACAAGTGAACACTAGCGCCTGATACCTTCGAGGCTCGCGGCAATACCGCGGGCAAACAGCGACCAGTCGAAGCCGAGCGCGATGACGAGATAGCCACGCTCGATCATGCGGTTGGCCTGCTCGGCGCTGCGCGCCACGCCGCCGATCGGCACGCGGCTCTTCATGATGCCGGCTTCAGCGCGCGATCAGTTCGAGCAGCTCGGGATCGTCCATCTGGCCGCGCTTGTTGATCGAGGTCGCGAGATCGCCGGGCCCGATCACCGCAAGGTCGATGCCGGGCGTCGCCATGATCTCGTCCATGCGGTTGACCGCCTCGACGTGCTCTATGGTGATCATACAGATCATCTCGTCGTCGGCGGCAGCCATGTAGTCCTGCATCGATACTCAGATCATCGGGAAATTGATGCCGAAGGCGCCGATGTCCATCGGCGCCTTGGCAAGCCACGGCTCGTTCGCCGCGATCCTCACCAGCGGCACGCAGGGCGTGCCCGTGGTGGCGGCGATCATCGCATGAGCCGCAGTGAGGTCGATCGGCCCGTGCTCGAGATCGACGATGATCCAGTCGAGCAAACGCGCCATGATCTGCACCGCCTGCACGCTCGGCATCGTGGCGATGGCCCCGAAGGTGGGACGCTTCTCGCGCCACATCTGGCGCAGGCGGTTGAGCTGGGCGGGGGAGCTTGACATGCGAATCCCTCAGCACGGCGGTCGTTATCGCAGCGCAGGCTAGCAGCGTAGCTTCGCACCGAGAAGCAGCCGGCGTCGTCAGGCCGGGACGCGGCCGCCGAAGTACGGCTGCAAGACGCGGCTGAGATCGTGCGGGCGGCGCGAGGTGAAGACCAGCTCGGCGCCCGCTTCATCCCTGGCCGCGACCTGCGGACCAAGCAGATCGGATACGCGGCGGGCAATCGCGGGAGCGGGATCGATCCAGTCGACCGGCCAGGGCGCGAGCTTGACCAGGCGGTCGAGCAGCAGCGGATAATGGGTGCAGGCCAGCACGATCGTGTCGGTGCGGGCCGTCTCGTCGTCGGGATCGCCGACAAAACACGGCACAAGCTCGGCGAGGATCTCGCTGTCGCTGACCTCCTCGCCGTACAGCGCGCGTTCGGCAAGCGAAGCAAGCTCGGGCGAGCCGACCAGCGTGACCTCGCAGCCCTGACCGAAGTCGCGGATCAGTGCACGGGTGTATTCGCGCTTGACCGTGCCTTTGGTGCCGAGCACCGAGACGCGCCGTGTCCTTGACTGGGCGCAGGCGGGCTTGATCGCCGGCACGGTGCCGACGAAAGGAACGTCATAGGCGGTGCGCAGGTGCGACATCACCAGCGTCGAAGCGGTATTGCAGGCGATAACGACGAGGTCGGGACCGTGCGCGTGGATGAGCTCGCCGATCAACGGCACGACCCGCGTGATGATTGCCTCCTCGCTGTGGTGGCCGTAGGGGAAGAAGTCGTCATCGGCCACATAGACGTAATGGGCGTCCGGTCGCGTCGCGGCGATCTCGCGCAGCACGGTCAGGCCGCCAAGACCTGAATCGAAGACGAGAATGGTGGGGCGTGTGGACACGGCGTGATTCTAGGTGATCAGGGGTTAGCAATCAGTTGTTTTTGTGGCAGGGCGGAGGCGGTACCCAATGTACCGACACACCTCACTACCGCAAAGTAGTCCATTGCGAGGGCGATAGCGACGAAGCGAACCCATACTGCCTCCCCCGCAATAAGATTGATTGTCGCTTTGTTCTGTCTGTCATCGCGAGCGAAGCGAAGCGATCCAAACTACGTCCGCCGATGCATTCTCGATTGCTTCCATCCCTTCGCTCCTCGCAAATGACGCAAGAGGCACAGTTTCGCATTCTCGCGGCACGAAGTGCCCGAGCTTTGCTGTCCTCTTCACCCTCTTATCTGGCAGAGGGCGCAGGGAAGACCGGGTGCCCGCTGCACCCGCGGTCTCGTGTGCAAATTGCGCAAAGAAGCCGCACACGAGCATACAGGTACAGCCGACGACACCCGGCCTTCCCTGCGCAGTGGCTTGACGACTTATGCCGCGCTCTCCTCGGAGACGAATTCGTCTTGCCTCCGTCGCCCCCGAATTAACGGCTGATCGACCCGGTTGGATCGATTTCGCCTCCGCAGGGCTTAACACCAGCGACGGGTGCCAGGACCACACGGTCTTGCCGTACGCGCTTGCGCCGTTCGTCATGCGCGCCGGACTTCACTCACGAGCCCAAGGCTCGCCCTGCGATTCCGTTTCGCGCCGGCGCAATTGCGTCCACCGCATCCCAACCCGCGTTTCGTGACGACTCGCGATCCGCCCCTCGTATCGGGTGAGACGGGCGAGCTATACGTCAAATCCGAATTCGGTAAAAGAGAAATATTTTTGCCGCGAGGGCTTGACAGGCTTCGAGGTGATTTGCGGGCAGCCAGAGGCGCTGGTTTTGAATGCAATTCAGGCAAGCGCGGCCCCGGTCAGAAACAAGAGATCGATGAGACTTATGCGAACGACAGCAGGCCAGCCAGTGATCGAAGCCGCATCAACAGCCCGACGGGCTGGATCATCGGCGTGACATTCGTTTTGACCATTGTTGCCAACAGGGTGCCGACGCAACGACATCCAATCAAGGCAAACGCGCCAAGTGTTACGACAGGATCGAGCAATCCGTCTCCTGAGCCGAAGAAATTGTGCGTACCTGACGTGATCCGGCGCCCGAGGGACGGCTCGCTGCTGGCGCGCGGTCGGCAGCACCGGCCTAGGCCGGCTTGGGACCGTCCGATGGTTTGCGCATCCAGTCTATGACGCGCGGCCAGATCTCGCGGTGCGCAATCCGGCCGACCAAGGGACCGACGTGCTGCAGGCCCACGCCGATCTCCGGCGAACACACTCGGAGCGATGAGCGGTTCCAGAGCGGATGCAGGCGGCACCAGCCGGCTCGAATGGTCGACGATCGCGGCAACCGGTACTCCGGCAAGCGCGTCGGAACCAACCTGCCGGCCGAGCACGCGAAGCTCGTCGCGTGCAAACTGGTCGCGCCGGTACAGCAGGTCCACGATGTCTTTGACCAACGCAGCGGATGGCGCGAATTCGTCGAGACTCCCCCGGATCACCCGGGCGTGGATCTTGTCTCCCGGCTTGCCATTGATGTTCGATGTGTCCTGCAACCGAAGCGTCGGATCTTGCCGGTCTTCAGTCGAACTGGAGGCGACCATTTCTCCTGGCTTTATGACGACGTCGCTTGATCCCTCCTTGGTCAGCTCGTCAGAGGAGACTCCACGAGGTTGAAGATGGCGTCCAATCCCTGACGAAGCCGTGCGCCCACGCGTGCGCCTGAAAGCGCGAGCAACACCAATGACCGGCCCGTGACGGGGAGAGGTTGCTCGAACGGGTGCTCCTGCGCCTCCAGTTCGGGCTCGCTGCTATCGATCAAGGCGATCCAGGATCGTCCTTCAGGGACGGTTGGCAGGACGAAGTCCACCACGTCATGGTGCGCGTTGTATATCAAGAGCAGCGTCGCATCGGAGCCACGTCGTTTGATCCCGGTGGCCTGCGCGCGTCCATCGAGCAGCATGCCGAGGCAGCGGGCATTCGGATCTTCCCACTGCTCGGTTGTCATCTCCTGTCCCGACGGCGAGAGCCAAGCGACGTCCTTCACGTCCAGCTCCTCGTTATACGCCCCGACAGGAAAGCGGCTGCGGTGCAGGATCGGAAAGGCGTTGCGCACCGCCGTCAGCTTTCGCAGGTATTCCCGAAGGGCGCGCCCGCGCATGGTGATGCGCGGCCACTCCAGCCAGGCTGTCTCGTTGTCCTGCGAATAGGCGTTGTTGTTGCCGTTTTGGCTGTGGCCGAATTCATCGCCTGCAAGAATCATGGGAGTGCCGAGCGATAACAGGGTCGTAGCCAGGAAGTTGCGCTTTTGCCGCTCTCTGAGGGCCGCTATGTCCGGATTGTCCGTCGGCCCTTCAACGCCGTGGTTCCAGGACCGGTTATCGGAGTGGCCGTCGCGGTTGCGTTCGCCGTTGGCGTCGTTGTGCTTGTCGTTGTACGAGACGAGGTCGTTCAGCGTGAATCCGTCGTGGGCGGTAACGAAATTGACGCTGGCCCAGGGCTTGCGCCCGCGCTTGTTGAAGAGGTCACCCGAACCGGAAATCCGTTTGGCAAGATCCGGGAGCGCTCCGGCATCTCCCTTCCAGAAGGCGCGTACGGTGTCCCTGAATTTGTCGTTCCACTCCGCCCATCCCGGAGGAAACTGACCGACCTGGTATCCGCCCGGTCCGATGTCCCAAGGCTCGGCAATCAGCTTGACGCTGGAGAGGACAGGATCCTGCCGGCAGGCATCCAGGAAACCGCCACCTTCATCAAAACCGTAGGGCTCACGCGCCAGGATCGTGGCCAGGTCGAAGCGAAAGCCGTCGACGCGCATCTCTGTCGCCCAATAGCGCAACGAGTCGGCCACGAGCTGCAGTACGCGCTGATGCGAGAGGTTGACGGTGTTTCCGGTGCCAGTGTCGTTGATGTAATAGCGCTTCTGATCGGTGAGCAGACGGTAGTAGCTCGCATTGTCGATCCCTTTGAAGGACAGCGTGGGACCGAGCTCGTTTCCTTCGGCGGTGTGGTTGTAGACCACGTCGAGGATGACTTCGATGCCGTGTGCATGAAATTGATTGACCATGGCCTTGAATTCGTTCGCGAAGGGCGTCTTGAGGTACCGGGGCTCGGGCGCGAAGAAGGCGAGCGTGTTGTAGCCCCAGTAATTGCGCAGCCCCTTTTCCACGAGATAGCTGTCGTCGACGAAGGCATGGATGGGCAGAAGCTCGGCGCTGGTGATACCGAGCGAGCGCAGGTACGCGGGAATGGCGGGATTGGCGAGCCCGGAAAAAGTGCCGCGGTCCGGATCGGCGACCAGCGGGTGCAGCTTGGTAAAGCCCTTCACATGCATCTCGTAGATGATCGTGCGCTCCCACGGAATCTCCGGCTTGCGCGCGCTGCCCCAAGTAAATGCCGGATCGATGACGCGGCATTTCTGAACCAAGGGCGCGCTATCGCGGTCGTCATAGGACTTGTCCTTGTCGGGGTGGCCAAGCTGGTACGCGAACAACTCCGGCCCCCAGCGCAGTTCGCCAACGAGCTGCTTCGCATAGGGATCTATGACAAGCTTGTTTGGGTTGAAGCGGTGACCGGCGTCCGGATCATAGGGGCCATGGACCCGATAGCCGTAGACAGTGCCCGGACGCGCCGTGGGCAGGTAGCCATGCCAAACTTCGTCGGTGTATTCAGGAAGCTCGATGCGTTCGAGCTCGGTCCCGCCGCTGTCGTCGAACAAGCAGAGTTCGACCTTGGTGGCATGGGCCGAGAAAATCGCAAAATTCACGCCCAGGCCGTCCCATGTCGCACCAAGTGGGAAAGGGCGTCCTTGAGCCACAACGGAGCGGCGAAGCGCATCGGCCGTCTTTGCTAGTGCCTCGTCAGCCGGCAGGGTCAGGTTCATCGTTTGCACTCGAAGTGGAGTGCAACACCTCAACAGCCCGAGTGTTCCCGGCAATGAGCAGGTTGGGGCGCGTGGGAGACCCAAGCCTCGCTGCGATGTGAGGCACGGGTGGCCGGGACTCGACGATGCAGCAATTCCCCGATACCGAGGCGTTGCGATGCGCCAGGCTCGGGGGACGACGGCCTTCCACCGTAGCGCGGTCGCTGCGCCCGGCCGCCGCGACCGCCGACGACAGCATGCTGAATTCTTGTGGTTATTTGCCCTTCGCGCTTGCGCTCGGCAAGAGCCTCGGCATGTCGACGACGGCCGAAGGCGTGGAGACCCGCGAACAACTCGAATTGCTTCGCGTCGAAGGCTGCAGCGAAGCGCAAGGCTACCTGTTCAGCCGCGCTGTTCCCGCTGCCGACGTACCCTTGCTGTTGAACACCCGATCGACGGCTGCCTAAGACTCCAAGGCACGTTCGGCCCGCTGTGCCGCGGTAACCGCAGCGCCGGTACGCAAATCGCGAAAACAACCCCATGCAAAGTAGGGGCGAACTGGGGCATGTACTCATAAAGGTCGGCTGTCGAGCATTGAGCGGACGTTGTGCGCTTGGTCGTCGTTGCCGGCTTGTGACCCAACTGAGACATTGGCGACCCGAAGCATTCTTTCATCGACGGCTCCCTTGAAGTCTTCCAGATGCCGAGTTTCGCCGTTACACTGCCGCGTTCTCGTTTTTGGCGGCAGCCGTTCGCCAGTCGTATTCTTCCGTTTCTTTTGCAAGGGGAGCATTTCATGACTTTGTCAAACGTCACCCGCCGTGGAATGATCGGCGGTCTTGCGGCCGGAGTAAGCGCGGCCGCCGTAATCTCGTCAGACGCGTTTATAAGTGGCGCGCGGGCTCAATCCGCGCGAAAGACGTTCATTCTGGTTCCCGGCGCTTTCAGCGGGGCCTGGTGTTGGCGTCGCGTTTCGGACAGGCTCGAGAAGCAAGGTCATAAGGTCTACTCGCTTTCACTTACCGGCCTGGGAGACCGCTCGCACCTTTTGAGCAAGGATATCAATCTCGATACGCACATAGCGGACATAGCCAATTTAGTGGAATGGGAAGACCTCACCGACATTTGCCTCGTGGCATGGTCTTACGCGGGCTATCCGGCGTCAGGCGCGCTCGAACGCATCGGAAGCCGTGTCTCGTCCATCGTTTGGGTTGATGCATTGAAGCCTTCGGATGGTCAGTCATTTCGTGATGAGGTGCCCTTTAAGGCGGAAGATGGCGCGATCAGCATTCCAGCTCCCAAAGCGGTCCGTCCGGACGCCTATCAAGACCCCAAAGACGCTGCTTGGTTCCTGTCGAAAGCAACCTCACAACCGATCGGCACCTGGCTGCAACCGGTGAAACTCTCAGGTGCGCGCGAAAGGGTCGCGAAAAAGACCTACATTCGCTTACCGAAATTTCCGTTGGCTGCATTGGACAAGGCATTTGCCGAGTGCAAGGCTGACAAGTCTTGGACAGTCGTAGAAAATACGACATCCGGCCACCCTGTCATGATTAACGAGCCGGATTGGTTGACTGATGTTTTGCTGAAGTCAGTATGATAATGAAGAACTAGTCTTCTGTCATCGCCCTATCAACAATGCTCTGGAGAGCCGCCGTGAGGCGGCTTTTTCTTTTGCTTCTGCGGGATGAATGATGTTTCTTGATGGCCCGAGGCTGCCCAACACGATGCCCGTCCAAGCGTCAGCTGTCGAGTGTAGACCGGAAGCGACTCGCATCCGTCCAGACCGCCGATTTTGACCCATTGCGGACTTCCGAATACCGGCCGATGATGTCGCATGACAAGCCACGCACCTACGTTGATAGTCTTTGGCGGCCTTCCCGGCACGGGCAAGACAACGGTTTCTCGGGAGCTGACCAGACGTCTAGCGGCCACGTATCTTCGTATCGATGCCATTGAGCAGACGCTACGGGCAGCAGGCCATCCGATCGGCGCAATGGGCTATGTGGTAGCGAACGCACTCGCGGCTGAAAATCTCGAGCTAGGTCGTGTCGTTTTCGCAGACTGCGTAAATCCAGTCCTGGCAAGCCGTGTCGGATGGCGACAGACCGCCGCTCAAAAGTCGGCATGCCTCGTTGAGATTGAAGTGGTTTGCAGCGACGTGATCTTGCATCGGCAACGAGTGGAAACGCGCACCTCAGACATCAGCGGCCTCAAGCTGCCAACGTGGGATGAGGTAGTGAACCGAGACTATGAACCGTGGGATCGAGAACACCTAGTGCTCGATACGGCCGTTAGCTCGCTCGATCATCTGCTCCAGCAGGCGGAGGCGTATGTTCGCGCCAAGACGGGTTAGTCTCCTCTTGGCCCGTACCGACGAATGCGGCGCTCGTCCTCACGTCGGCTGCCAGGGGGTCGACCGGAAATGGCCGACGTTCGGCTAGACCGACGCTCCTGACCCATTGCAGCCTTGAGAGCGCGCTCGCTTATTTGCGACCGTTCCGAGGGCCCGTTCACAGCTTTGAACCCTTCACAACACACGAAATCGAAGCAAAACATTTACTTCGTGAGTACGATCGCGGTGCACTGTTCCAAGTCAACAAACGCGGTCGAAAGAAGCGACGATGCGGTACATTATTTTTTGCAACGCAATTGCATTTGCGTTTTCTGCTCTCGCATTTCCTCTTCTGGCTCGCAATCATCCAGTCTTGGCTTGGGGTCTCACGATTTGCACCAATATCCCAGCGCTCTCCTTTTTTCTGGCGGTTCTGGGTTCTCCGAACGCTGATTGGGCCCTAGCGTTTATCGTCACTCTTCTCGTATTTTTTGGCTTTGGTGGCCTTGGCATTGGGGCGTTCGTTGGGCTCGCCATCGCGAGCGTCTTCGGGGACAGCATCGCACGGTGCTTTCGTTCTATCCTACAAAAGATCGAGGAGGCCCGTGGATAACACGGCCAACTTGCCACCTTTCCGCTGTTGGCCCCAAGCCGACCACCTTCGTCGCTCCGGGTTAGTCTGTTATTGAGGGCAGTCCGGACTTCGCATCTGCGATCCTCCGACCGCCGTTTGTGACGCACAAGAGACATTAGCCGGATCGAAATCCCGCAATGCGAGATAGGCGCTACGCGCCCCCGATTTGGGATATGCGCCCGGTCGTAACCCCGCCGCCGTAGCCGATGCGCTGGTCACACTGCTGCTGGCACATTTGATCGTACACAACGCCCACGATCCGGCGACGATGGCCGCGGCACTCGCACTCGCGGTCGATCAGGACGAGGACGTAGAGCCGGGCAAGCGTGGCAACCAGCGCGACACGTTGGCGCAATAGGTGTCGTACTCCGCTCCAAATGTCCTACGCAGCGTCGGCTCCTCATAAGCCAGAACGAAGATGTGGAAGCCGATCCACAGTAGCGCGCCGTAGACCAGAAGCCTTGCGTTTCCGAGGATCAGTCCTTGGCCAAGTACAATCGCCACTAGGGCAAGATAGATCGGATTGCGGACATAACGATTGGGGCCGGTGATCACCAAATGTTGCGTTGGTGCGACCGGCGCTGGCGTGCCGCCGCCTTGCAGCGCAAATCGTGTGAAGGTTTCGACCAACACCGGAATGCCGAGCAGGATCAGAACCACGCCGAACCATCGGATAAGCTGGAGATCGAAGAACGGCGCTTGCAGACGCCATTGCGAAATCCACCACGGCACGACACCGGCGACCGTCGTGGGGGCAATCAGAAAAAAGACCACCGACCCCAGAGCTGCCGAGCCTCTGGTCATGATGTTGCTCCGGCCTCACAAATCCCAGCGTGCACCCGCAATAGCGACGCGGTCGTGAAACGCCGGCCTCATCGTAGCAGCCGGCGATTGGGGCGACTAGGATTGACTGGCCCGGGTCACACTGCTCACGACCGCTTATGGCCCAAGGCCGACATGCATCAATATCGGCTTCATCGTCCCCTTCGAAGACCGAAGGGGACCCGACGAGTCCAGGAAGCAGCCGCCCTGGAATTTAGAGCCGGGAAGGAACAAAGTCGGTTTGCGGGCCCGACGGCCCGGGGGGCATGTCGCTCGCCACTGACAGGCCGTCATGCTCCGACTGACCTGACGCATCGACCGATCCGACCTCGATAGGCCTCGCTCCGCCGGGCCTATCGACATCGTACTGAATTTCCGTGTCTTATTGCCCTTTACCGGTGGGCTTGGCGCGCACTATGGTCCCGAGCGCATCGGGCGGCGGTCGCTCCGATGTGGGGTGGGCAAGCGAGAAGCATGTGCAACTGATACGGTATTTGTGGTCGACCGCGGTGCTGCGCACGCCGTCTTCACTCAACATTGCGGACGAACTGATGCTGCACGGCACAAGACCGCGCGGCAACAGCTTGCGACAGGCGCCAACGCCGGCGCCGAGCCCGTAGCAAGGAGACGCGATGCTCTCGCAATTTCTGCAGTTCATGTTTTCCGGGGTCACCATAGGCGCGACCTACGCGCTTGCGGCGCTGGGATTCACGCTGATCTACAACGCGAGCAACGTGATCAATTTCGCCCAGGGCGAGTTCATCATGCTGGGCGGCATGCTGACGGTGTTCTTTCTCAAGTCCGGCCTGCCGATGCCCGCCGCGATCGTCCTGGCGATCGCCGTTCCCGCGGTGGTCGGCATTCTATTGGAGAAGCTGGCGATCGAGCCCGCCAAGGGGGCCGATACGGTGAGCCTGATCATCATCACGATCGGCGCATCGCTGGTGCTTCGAGGCATCGTGCAGATCTGGCGCGGCAAGGGTCCGGCGGTCTTCCCGGCATTTTCCGGCAACGAGCCGATCATCATCGGCGGCGCGGCGCTGGCGCCGCAGAGCCTCTGGGTCATCGGAACGTCGGGCGTCATCGTGCTCGCTCTGTGGCTGTTCTTCAATCGCACCGTCGCGGGCAAGGCCATCCTGGCCACCTCGGTCGATCCGCTTGCGGCGCAATTGGCCGGTATCAACACGCAATGGGTGCTGCTGGTTAGCTTTGCGCTTTCGGCCGCGGTCGGCGCCATCGGCGGCATCCTGCTGACCCCGATCACGATGACCTCCTACGACGTCGGGATCATGCTCGGGCTGAAGGGCTTCGTCGCGGCTGTGGTCGGCGGGCTCGGGGCCGGCCACGGCGCCGTCGCCGGGGGGCTGTTGGTCGGAATCATCGAGGCGCTGACTGCCGGCTACATCTCTTCGGCCTACAAGGACGCCGCGCCTTTCCTGCTGATCTTTGTCGTCCTGTTCTTCATGCCGCGCGGCATGTTCGGCGCGAAGAAAACGGAGCGGGTATGAGGCGTCCCCATCCCGGCCTGCTCGTGCTCGGCGCCATCCTGCTGGTGCTGCCGCTGCTGCTTCCGAACGCCTTCTATTTCGACATCGTCAACCGGATGGCGATCAACGCGATCGTCGTTCTGGGACTCAACCTCCTGATCGGCTTTGCCGGCCAGATCAGTCTCGGGCATGCGGGGTTCTTCGGCATCGGCGCTTATGCGTCGGCGATCCTCCCGACGCATTATGGCTGGCCGCCGGTTGCGGCCATGGGGGCCGGTGCCGCCGGCGCGGCGCTGCTGGCCTCGGTGATCGCGCCGCCGATCTTTCGCCTCAGCGGCCATTACCTCGCCATGGCGACGCTGGGCCTGGGCGTGGTCATTTCCATCGTCCTCAAGAACGAGACCGCCTTTACCGGAGGACCCGATGGCATGCCGGTGCCGCCGCTATCTCTCTTCGGGCTCGAGATTTTCGGTGAGAGGCAGTGGTACGGGCTGTTCGCCCCGGTTCTCCTGTTCAGCGTCTGGGCTTGCCAGAACCTGATCGATTCGCCGTTCGGACGGGCGCTGCGCGCGCTCCACGGATCGGAAGTCGCCTCGCAGGTCGTCGGCGTCGATGTGGCGCGTTACAAGGTGGCGGTCTTCGTCCTCTCGGCATTCATCGCCAGCATCATGGGAAGCCTGACGGCGCACTATGTCGGGTTCGTGACTCCCAACGTCGCGGATTTCCTTCATTCGATCGAGCTGGTGACGATGGTCGTCGTCGGCGGGATGGCCTCGGTGTATGGTTCGGTGGTCGGCGCCGTCCTGCTGACCGCCTTGCCGCAGGCGCTGGCGACCTTCGAGGGCTGGGAAACGGTGGTCTTTGGCGCTGTTCTGATGCTGTCGATGATCTTCATGCCCAAGGGCCTCGTTCCGACGCTCGCCGCGAGGCTGGGGAAGGGACGCTGATGGCGCGGCTGGAGGTACGCAATCTCACCAAGGCGTTCGGCGGCGTGCTGGCCGTGGAGGACGTGAGCTTCACCGTCGAGACCGGCATCGTCTATTCGGTCATCGGTCCCAACGGCGCCGGAAAAACCACGCTCTTCAACCTGATCACCGGCCTTCTTGCGCCGAGCGTCGGCGAGGTCCGGCTGGACGACCAGGTGGTGACCGGGCTCGCGCCGCATCAGCTCGCGGCCAAGGGCATGGCGCGCACGTTTCAGAATCTGCAGATCTGCATGAACATGACTGCCGTCGAGAATGTCATGGTTGGCGGTCACCTGTCCGTCGACCGGAATCTGTTCAGGAGCATGCTGCACTTCCCGTCGTTGAGACGGGCCGACGTCGTCCTGCGCGACCGGGCGACCGAGCTCATGGCCTATGTCGGGCTCGACGCCTATCTGCAAAGCGAGGCCAGCGCCATGCCCTATGGAGCGCTGAAGCGGCTGGAGATTGCGCGGGCGCTGGCGGCCAAACCCCGCATCCTTTTTCTCGACGAGCCTGCCGCCGGGCTGAATCCAAGGGAAACCGCCGAGATCGACCGCCTGATCAGGAAGATCGCCGACGGCGGCGTGACCGTCGTGCTGGTGGAGCACGACATGAAAATGGTCATGAACATTTCCGACCGCATCCTTGTGCTTAACTCCGGCAAGAAGCTCACCGAAGGATCCGCGAGCGAAGTCCGCGGCAACCCGGACGTGATAGCCGCCTATCTCGGCAAGGCGGCCTGATCGCCATGGCGAATGCGCGGGAAACGGTCCAGCCCACCCACGCGCCGGAACCGGCTTCGGCAGCGCCCCTTCTCTCCATTCGCGGGCTCGGCAGCCATTATGGCCCTATTGCCGCGCTGCGTGACGTGAGTCTCTCCGTCGGCCGACAACAATTGATAGCTCTCGTCGGCGCCAACGGCGCCGGCAAGACCACGCTGTTGCGCACGATCTCCGGCGTGCAGAAGGCGACGAGCGGTCGCATCGAATTCGATGGTGAGGACATCACGGCGCTGCGAGCCGACAAGCGCGTGCGACTGGGCATCTGTCAGGTGCCGGAAGGCCGCCGCGTGTTCGGCCCGCTCTCGGTCGAGGACAATCTGCGCCTGGGGGCCTATTGTCGCACCGACAAGCACGCGATCGCCGAGGATCTTGGGCGCATGTACGCGATGTTTCCCATTCTGAAGGAAAAGGCGAAGTCTCCCGCCGGAACGTTATCGGGCGGCCAGCAGCAAATGCTGGCGATCGCGCGGGCACTGATGGGAAGTCCGCGCCTGCTGCTGCTCGACGAGCCGTCGATGGGTCTGGCGCCGCTCCTCGTCGAGGAAATTTTCAACGCCATCACCGAATTGCGCAAGCAGGCCATGACGATCCTACTCGTCGAGCAGAATGCGCATGCTGCCCTGGCAATCGCCGACCAGGCCTACGTCATCGAGAGCGGCGAGGTCGTGTTGTCGGGCAGCGGAAAGGAGCTGCTCGAGAACGAGCGGGTTCGCGAAGCTTATCTCGGCATTTGAGCAGGGGAATATCTCTTCAGTCGTCATCAATACCGTCCAAAGGAGGAAACGTCACATGAATGCATTCTTGAAAGCCTGTCTGACCGCAGTGTTCGGCTTCGCTCTGGCGATGCAGGCCAATGCCGCCGAGCCGATCAAGATCGGGTCGGTGCTTTCGGTCACCGGCCCGGCCGCCTTCCTGGGCGATCCCGAGTTGAAGACCCTTCGGCTCTATATCGAAAAGATCAACAAGGAGGGCGGGGTGCTCGGGCGACCGCTCGAACTCGTGCACTACGACGATGGTTCTGATGCCAACAACGCCAATAGTTTCGGCAAGCGCCTGATCGAAAGCGACAAGGTCGACTTTCTGATCGGCGGCACAACCACGGGCGCGACCATGTCGATGGCGCCGCTGGCCGATCGGGCCGGGATTCCGTTCATTTCACTGGCGGGCGGCGTGGTTATCGTCGAGCCGGTCAAGAAGTGGCTGTTCAAGACCCCGCATACCGACCGCATGGCGGCCGAGCGCGTATTCCAGCACATGAAAAAGCAGGGCCTGACCAACATTGCACTGCTGTCGGAGACCAGCGGCTTCGGTCAATCCGGCAAGAAGGAGAGCGAGGCTGCCGCGGCCAAGATGGGGATCACGCTTGTCGCCAACGAAACCTACGGTCCGAAGGATACCGACATGTCACCCCAGCTCACCAAGATCCGGGGTACTGCGGGCGTCCAGGCGCTGTTCGTATTCGGGCTTGGCCAGGGGCCGGCGATCGTCAACAAGAACGCGAAGATGCTCGGGCTGAAGATGCCCATTTATCATGCGCACGGCGTGGCTTCGGAAGAATTCATCAAGCTGTCGGAGGGGGCTGCCGAGGGGGTCCGCCTGCCGGCTGCCGCGCTGCTCGTTGCCGCGAAATTGCCGGACAGCGATCCCCAGAAGCCCGTGGCTCTCGGTTACGCCAAGGCCTACTCCGAGCGCTACAAGGAGGACATCTCGACCTTTGGCGGTCACGCCTACGACGCGCTGATGATCCTGGTTGGTGCGATCAAGCGCGCAAATGGCGTCGACAAAGCGAAAGTGCGCGATGAGATCGAGCAGACCAAGGGCTTCATCGGCGCCGACGGCACGTTCACCATGTCGCCGACCGACCATCTGGGCCTCGACCTCTCGGCTTTCCGCATGCTGGAAGTGAAGAACAACGACTGGGCTCTGATCGACTGACGAGCTGATCGCGGCGGACGGCTGGATTCAGTCCGGCCGTCCGTACTCTGCGCGGCAGAGGCGCATGACGGGCGATCACACCCGCCGCCCGCGCCGGTGCGAACCACCAACAGGACGAGACCGGCACGTCCGTATGCACAGAGACGCCGGGTAACCCTATGCCGGAACGTCGACGCGCTCGCGCCGTTCGTACCAACCGCGCGTGGCCCGCACGATGCGAACGACCGAGAGCATTACAGGAACCTCAACGAGCACGCCTACCACCGTCGCGAGAGCTGCACCGGAGTCGAGGCCGAATAGGCTGATCGCGGCAGCGACGGCGAGCTCGAAGAAATTGCTCGCGCCGATCAGTGCGGCGGGCGCGGCGACGCACCATGCGACACCGAGCTGCCGGCTGAGCCAGTACGCAATCCCGGCATTCAGGTAGACCTGGATCAGGATAGGGACTGCGAGGATCGCGATCACCACCGGCTGCCGCAGGATCTGCTCGCCCTGGAAGCCGAACAGCAGCACCAGGGTGGCGAGAAGCGCGACAAGCGAGACCGGCTGCAACCGGTGCATGGTGCGCTCCAATAGCCCGCCACCGGCACGAAGCATGGCAGTTCGCCAGAGCTGCGAGGCGATCACCGGCACGACGATATATAGCGCGACGGAAAGAAGCAGGGTCGCCCAGGGGACGCTAATCGACGCGACACCAAGCAGAAGTCCGACCAGCGGCGCGAACAGGAAGACCATGATCACGTCGTTCAGCGCCACCTGGCTCAGGGTGTAGTGCGGTTCGCCCTCGCAAAGATTGGACCACACGAACACCATTGCGGTGCAGGGGGCCGCCGCAAGCAGGATAAGCCCGGCGATGTAGGAGGGGATTTGGGCCGCTGGCAGCATCGGCGCGAAGACGTGTCCGATAAAAAAGCTGCCGAGCAGGGCCATCGAGAACGGCTTGACCGCCCAGTTGATGAACAGGGTGACCCCAATGCCGCGCCAGTGCTCGCGCACGCCTCCCAGCGCGCCAAAATCGATCTTCAGAAGCATCGGAACGATCATCAGCCAGATCAGCACTGCGACTGGCAGGTTGACCTTGGCAATTTCCGCAGATGCCACGACAGCAAATACGCCCGGCAGGACATGTCCCAGCGCGACGCCGGCAATGATGCACAGGGCGACCCAGATCGTCAGGTAACGTTCGAAGGTGCTCATCGTGCTACGCCACGTCAGGGCGTGAGGAGGTGGCACCTTCGCTGCGGCCGATCTCGCGAAGACGTGTACCGAGGGCCAGCCGGTCGATGCCTGCAAGCGGCAGACTGGTGAACGCACCGATGCGGTTCTTCAGATAGCGGAAGGCCGTCAGAAAGGCGGCCACTTTCTCCAGTTCGGTGCCTTCGACTGAGGCGGGATCTTCGATGCCCCAATGCGCTGTCACCGGATGGCCGGGCCACACCGGGCAGGCCTCGCCGGCCGCGTTGTCGCAGACCGTGAACACGAAATCCATGACGGGCGCATCGGGACTTGCGAATTCGATCCAGCTCTTCGAGCGCATTCCATCGACGGGATAATCCAGACTCTTCAGGACCCGCACGGCGAAGGGATTCACTTCGCCCTTCGGCGTGCTGCCTGCTGAAAAGGAGCGGAAGCGTCCGGCGCCGTCCTTCCGAAGGATCGATTCCGCGAGGATCGACCGCGCCGTATTTCCGGTGCAGAGGAACAGCACGTTGTGGATGCGCTCAGGCACGGGATCGCTCCTTCTTCTTGGGCGGGCAGCAGGGCTTAAGGCTTTCGACCACGGGCGCGCAGACCTCCGGGCGGCCATCGCAGCAGTCCTGCAGCAGGAACAGAGCGACCTTCTGGAATTCGGCGAGATTGGCCCGGTAGACGATCGAGCGGCTGTGCCGCTCGGACGTGACGAGGTCGGCGCGTGACAGCACCGAGAGATGAGCGGAAAGCGTGTTCTGGGGAACTTCGAGCAGGCGAGCAAGATCGCCGGCAGCAAGCCCTTGGGGCTCGTGTCTTACGAGGGTACGGAAGGCGTGCATCCGCGTGGACTGGGCCAGGGCAGCGAGCGCCAAGACGGCTTGTTCGTTTTCCATATATCCAGATTTATGGAAGAGTACTTGGAAGAGTCAAGATCGGCGCGCAGTCGGGGACTCCGCACCTACTGGGATTCCGCTTTTGGCGAAAAGGTCTTCCAAAGCAGATAGCCGCCGAGCACGATCAACAGGATGGGCATGAGCGGCAACGGCAGGTCCAGAAGTTCCCACACGCCGGCTGCCAGGATGATGAACCCGACGACAACGCCGAACCTCTCGAGGTTCAGGTTCCGCTGCCGTCGCATGTACTGTGCGCCCAGGATGAGGATCCCGAGGCCGACCAGGAACCAGGCCCACGGCACACCGGCGAGCATGACGAGGCCAAGCCAGATGAAGAATGCGGCCCAGGCACCTGAATCAATCTGACGAGATACCTCGTGTTGATCCGGAGGGTCGTGGGATGGGGCGAGAGATGATTGCGTGTTGGCCATGATTGTGCCTCCGCTTCTCTGATTGCGAGACTGGCGCGCCTTTGCCCCGGCACCGTTGATCTGAGTCAAACGGAAGTGGAGTAACACCCTGCGGTCTGGTCAATTCCGCTCAAGCGTGTTCAAGCTGTCAGCCAGCGGGCGAGGTCATCGGGCTTGGGCAGACCGCCCGCATGCACCACCTTGCCGTCAATGACGACACCCGGCGTCGAGGCGATACCGTAGCCGGCGATGGCCGCATAGTCGGTCACCTTCTCAACCCTGACAGCCACGCCGAGCTTGTCGGCCTCGTTCTGAATCATCTCGGCTGTGGCGACGCAGCGTTTGCAGCCGGGGCCAAGGACCTTCACCTCTTTCATGGGGTTTCTCCGTGGGCGCTAGAAGAGAAAGTTAAAAAGAAAGCCGACGCCGAGGATGCCGCTTCCGACCACACCGACGAACACGGCGATCAGTCGGATTGTCAAAACCTTGCGCAGGATGATCAGCTCCGGAAGCGATAGCGCGATCACGGACATCATGAACGCCAGTACGGTTCCGAGCGCGGCGCCCTTTGCGAGCAGTGCCTCGACTATCGGGATAATACCGGCTGCATTGGAGTACATGGGGATTCCGATCGCGACCGCCGCCGGTATCGACCACCATGCGTCGCGCCCCATGATGGTTGCCAGCAGGTCTGCAGGCACATAACCATGGATGAAGGCGCCGACGGCGATGCCGGCAATGATCCAAGGCCAGACCTTGCCGACGATGTCGTACACGGCCTCGATGCCCGCCTTGATGCGATCGATGGCCGAGAGTTCTTCCGCCGGAAGATCGACCGCGGCCGCACGAATGTTGCGAACCCAATCCTCCAGCCAAAGATCGAGATGGAGCCGGCCGATGATCCAGCCGGAGACGATGGCAACGGCAAGGCCGAAGCAGAGATATGTGAGCGCCACCTTCCATCCGAGGAGTCCGAACAGCAGGCCGAGTGCAACTTCGTTCACCATCGGCGCGGAGATCAGGAACGAAAAGGTGACCCCAAGCGGCACACCGGCACTGACGAAGCCGATGAACAGCGGCACGGCGGAGCAGGAGCAAAAGGGGGTAACGATACCAAGCGATGCGGCGAGCACGTTGCCGATCCCCTGGCCCTTGCCGGCAAGCAGGATCTTGGTCCTCTCCGGCGAAAAGAAACTGCGCACCACGCCCATGCCGAACACAACGAGGGCGAGCAGCATGAGAACCTTCGGCGTATCGTAGGCGAAGAAGCTTACGGCCTCGCCGAGATGACTGTTGGGATCGATGCGGGTGGCTGCGGTCACCCACGCCGAGAACGGAACGAGCTGGCTGTAAATGATGCCCCAGGCAATGAGAGCAGCGACCGTCCATCCGATCCACCTTGCGGTCGAAGGGCGCGCATCCACCGCACGTTCTGACATCGAGTCGAAGCTCATGCGGCATGCCTTTCATCTATTGCGGGCATCGCCAGCGCAGCATCAACAAGGGCGACGACTTCCCGGGGAAGATTCGGTGCGCGGCGATAGCGAACCCACTGCGCATCGCGGCGATCGACCACGAGGCCGGCAAGCTTGAGCGCCGTGATGTGACGGGACATGCGCGATTGAGTGGCGCCGAGCTCCCGCATCAATTCGCAGACGCAGTGCTCGCGCCCATCCCACACCAGCCGAAGGGCCTTCAGACGCGTCGGTTCTGCAAGGGCAGATAGAATCGTGACGGGATTGATGGGGTTCTTCATAACATGTGCCTATGCGCATAACCGCATATGCATATGCAGGTTGAGCCCCGCTTGGTCAAGGGCAGCGCGCGACAATCCGGTATTGACATTCGATATTTCTACATTTATAGAACTATGGAAAGAGGTGCTCATGGCCGATCCTGTTGAAGACCAACTCGCACGTTACGCCGACATGCTGGCCGCTCTCGGCACCGAGCCGCGGCTGCGTATCATTCGACTGCTCCTGGGCGCGCATCCCGACGGGCTGGTCGTGGGCGAGATCGGTGCCGAGCTCGGCATCCCGCCATCGACCCTTTCGCATCACCTGGACAAGCTGAAGAACGAGGGCCTCGTTTCCGTTCAACGCGAGAGCACGTTCCTGCGCTGCAAGGCCAACACTGCCGCCCTGCAGGAGATCCTGGGCTTTCTGTTTGCGGAGTGCTGCACGCGCAACAAAGCCATCAAACCCGAAGCCGTAACTTGTACGAGGAGAGCGTCATGACGGAAGCAAACATCAAGGAAGCCGTTCGCGAGAAGTACGCAGAAGCCGCCCGCCGCGTCGGCAGTGGCTGCTGCGGCAGCACGGCGGTCGCGGGCGCGAGCCCGATCACATCGAACCTGTATGGCGTCCAGGAGACGGGCGAGCTGCCCGAGGCTGCGGTACTAGCTTCGCTTGGCTGCGGCAATCCGACGGCTCTTGCCGAACTGAAAGCAGGAGAAACGGTTCTGGACCTCGGCTCAGGCGGCGGCATCGACGTGCTGCTGTCGGCACGGCGGGTCGGACCAACCGGAAAAGCCTATGGGCTCGACATGACGGACGAGATGCTCGCCCTCGCGCGCGAGAACCAGCGCAAGGCGGGAGTCGAGAATGTCGAGTTTCTCAAAGGCGAAATCGAGGCCATTCCGCTTCCGGACAACTCCGTGGACGTCATCATCTCGAACTGCGTCATCAATCTGTCGGGCGACAAGGACCGCGTCCTGCGCGAGGCGTTTCGGGTTCTCAAGCCGGGCGGCCGCTTCGCGGTCTCGGACGTGGTCACCCGCGGCCAGATACCCGAGCAGCTGCGGCGCGACGTTCTCCTCTGGGTGGGCTGCATCGCGGGCGCTCTCGAAGAGAACGATTACCGCGCCAAACTGGCCGCAGCGGGCTTTGAGAGCATCGGGATCGAACCGACCCGCGTCTATCGCGCCGAGGACGCGCGTGAATTCCTGAGCGGCAAGGGCGTGGACGTTGACGCGATCGCAAAGACATTTGACGGAAAAATCATGAGCGCCTTCGTTCGCGCTGTGAAGCCGGGAGCCGCCGCCGCATCGCGCTGCTGCGGATAGCCGAGCCCGCGGTTGCGGATGGGGCGCTCCACGCGGGTTCGCCCCATCCGCCAGAACCCTGATTTGCCGGCTGACGAGTCACAGGTCACCCCGCATTCTCCTCCGTGCCACATCAGGACGGCCCAGATGGCGGACGCCAATTCAACTTTTGCAGAGATTCATGCCGAATATCGTCCGAAGCTCCTTCGGCATCTGAGCCGCATGGTCGGTCCAAACGATGCCGAGGATCTCTGCCAGGACGTGTTCGCGAAGGTCCATGCCGGATTGAAGCATTTTCGCCGCGAGGCATCGCTTTCGACGTGGATTTATCGCATCGCGACCAATGCAGCCCTCGATCGCATGCGCGCGCGGGCAGCTTCCGAGTCGGCGGCGCAGGCCGATGAGATGATCGATCTCGCGGCCGACGACATGGCATGCTCCATCGAGACTTCAATTATCCGGGGTGAAATGAATGCGTGCATCGCCACGTTCGTCGACACCTTGCCGGACAGCTATCGGGTCGTGCTGGGAATGAGCGAGCTGAAGGGTCTCAAGAACCGGGAGATCGCGGAGATGCTCGGGTTGAGCCTGGATACGATCAAGATACGACTGCACCGCGCGCGACGGGAGCTCAAGCTGCGGCTCGAGAGCGGGTGCGATTTCTACCGAACCCCATCGACCGAACTCGCCTGCGACCGAAAAGCGGCGGCCGCTCCATCCCATTCATGACGCCGCTG
The DNA here is from genome assembly GCF_016213215.1 of Bradyrhizobium sp. GTDB lineage: Bacteria > Pseudomonadota > Alphaproteobacteria > Rhizobiales > Xanthobacteraceae > Bradyrhizobium. The sequence continues at coordinate 44,441 of NZ_JACRAW010000159.1, forward strand.
TATCCTTTCGTTGCCCCGGCTCGTCAATAGCAGCGGGAAAGGAGACCCGTCATGCAACTCGACAACCGCATTCGTGAACTGATCGCCATTGGCACCGCCATCGGCGCCAATTGTCATACCTGTCTCGAATATCACACCAAGAAAGCCCGCGACCAAGGCGTCCCTGAGGACGAGATCGCTCAAGCCGTCGAGGTCGGAAAATCAATACGAGCGGGGGCGCACGGGAGCATCGACCGACTGGTGAATGAGCTCATGGGCGAGCGATCCGCCGTACGCAAGCAGGCGGACAGCTGCTGCGGGGCCGGCACCGTCGAAGCAGCAACACCCGGCTGAGCCGTGACGCTGAATAGGCGTGTCGAGCCGTGTCCTGCAACGCGCCGGACCTGTCGCGCCGCATCGGCTCGGCTCGACACTGATCTTGCACCCGGGGACCTGGTTCATGGGCCCTCGGATGCAGGTCCTTTCATTCTGGGCGCCGGCGAACTTCCCCATCGTCTTCAATGACATCGTGGGCGCGCTGCTGTTCGGGTGCACGGTACCGAAAATCAGGACTGCTGACGGAGATCCATCCGGCGCGCGCCGCTGCCCGCGGCGGCATCGGAATGCGCCCATTCGAGACCGCGCTCGCCTGCCGGCAGAAATCAAGGAGGCGGGGCGTGATCGACGAAACGACCTTTTTCAGATCGATCAGCCCAATGGTCTCAAACTACCTCCGGGAACGAATCTAAAGAGCATCGTCCGATGATCATCAGCCAATTCAAGATCGGCCCGACGAAGTGACCTCTGCAATCCCAGCAGCCTCAACCCGGGAAAATACGGACGTTGTAAATCCGAGCGAAACGTCCGGCGATGACGCGCAGCGAATCGTTTGCCTGGTGCAGCGTTCGAAGCTGCTTTCATCCTTCGTCGCTTGATTCTTCCGCGTTACGGAATTGTGAGAAGGTCTGCGTTCAGGACCGGCACGCAGTGTCGATTACGCCAGCATGGCTACTGCAGACGAGAAGATAGAATATTTGTGTCCATTCTGGAACGGTAAACGATGCATTAATTGCGTTGCTCGCGTTCAACAAAACTCGCGCACGTCGAACGCTGAACAGATCATACGAAGCCGGTCAGCCAAGCGGCCAATTTCGCTACCGCTGTGCCGTCGACTCCGCCCGCAGCAGCGGTAGCCATGCGCAGCCGCGTTCTCTGCGCCGAAACTGAACGCAATCTGTATGTTCATATATCGAGATCTAACGATGCGCCGAACGCATGGCGGCCGCCGTCTTCGCGAAGATCGAGTTCTTGATCTGGCGCAATGCGACAAAGGTCGTAGGGGATCAACCTTCGACTCAGGGGGAAACGATGCATAACAACCAGCTCATCACTGCGAGCTTTGAGAAGTTCGCTCCCAACGAGCCGGTTCGGTTTGCATCCGAAGCCTGCCTCATCGTGCGCCGGCCAGGTTCCCGTTGCAGCGTGTGCCGCGAGGTATGTCCAGCTGCGGCCCTTACCGGAACCGAATGGTCGATCAACATTGAGCCCGATCGTTGCGTAGGGTGCGGTCTTTGCGCAGCCGAGTGTCCGACCGGGGCGTTACAGGTCGACGGGTGCTCGCCACTCGCTGACAATTTAGCCGGCGACTCCATTCTGCTTGAATGTCGTCGTGTTGCGCCGGCTGATCGCGATCCCGATGCAATTGTTGTCTCGTGTCTTGGCGGTTTGACGGCGGTCGACATTCTCGACGCCGTCGCGGCTGATTCCAAAAGGGACGTCACTCTCATCGATCACGGCTGGTGCGAGCAGTGCGCGGTAGCTCAATGCGCTGCGCCTTGGCGGTCTGCGCTCGATGAATCGCGGTCCTTACTTAATTCTGTCGAACCGTCTCTCGGGGACAGGCTGACCGTCGAAACAAGGTTCTTGTCGAACGACCTGGCGCAGCCGATCGTTGCTTCCCTGCGGCCGGACAAGCAGGTCGGGCGTCGGGACTTCTTGAGGCGCTTCACCGGCTTGGCGGCAAAGCCGGCTTCGCGAGAGGAATCGCGGCGCATAGTCTTCGGTCGGGGGTACGTCACACCGCACAAACGGCAGCGAATGCTGGAGTCGATGGGCGCTCTTGCGAGCGCTTATGAGCGGCCGTTCCCGCGCACGCTGATGCCGTCGGTGAAAGTTGCGGACGGTTGCGATTTGAAGGGTATCTGCGCAGCCGTGTGCCCGACCGGCGCACTGCGGGTTGAACGCACCAACGACCGATTGGAGCTTCATTTCGAGGCGATGAAATGCACCGCTTGCGGGCTGTGCGAGCGAAACTGCGCAAACAAAGCGCTGAGCCTTTGGCCGGAAGGTGACGGCGCCGTGGTCAGGAGCGAGGTGATCGTATCCTCGCGGCCGACGGCTGTGTGTCCCGGTTGCGGGGACAGCTTCCCGCAAACCGCCGGCGATCCCTTCTGTCCGAGTTGTACGAAATCAATGGCAGTCATGCAGGAGTTGTCGGCCATGAGGCTACGGCCGGCTGTTCATGCGGATCCAATGCCCGCGCGCGCGGGCGAGGAGGGCTAAGATGGGCGAGAACGAATTCACCACGAACCGGCGTAAGTTTCTCCAGGCCACCGCTGTAACGGGCGTCGCTGGCGCAGTAGGCAACGTATTGACCGAACCGCCGCAAGCCGAGGCGGCCGGTACTCCGGCCAAGTCGGAGACAAAGATCGTCAAGAATGTCTGCCATCAATGCCCGGCGCGCTGCGGAATCGACGTCTACGTCACGGACGGCAAAGTGCATGCGATCTATGGCACGCTGGATCATCCTATCTCGAACGGCAAACTCTGTCCCAAAGGGCATTTCGGCACATACATCCTGTACGATCCGGACCGCTTTCCCGGACCGATGAAGCGCACCAATCCCAAGAAGGGGCGCAACGAAGATCCGAAATTCGTGCGGATATCCTGGGACGAGGCGCTCACCACCATCGCTGCGCGGTTGAACGCCCTGCGCGAGAAGGGGGAGCAGCATCGGTTCGCGCTCCTGACCGGCCGTGGATGGGGCAACAGCGATGCCGGGCTGACAGACAATTTCGGCAAATTGTTCGGCACGCCGAATGCGACGCTCGGCCATTCCTCCATGTGTTCGGACGCGAGCAAGCGTGCCAAGCAATTGATGGACGGAAATTACGCCTATAACTCCTACGACTATCGCAATACCAACTACCTTCTCAACTTCGGAGCGGCATTTCTCGAAGCGTATCGGCCCTTGAATGCCAACATGCAGGCGTGGGGGTACATGCGCACAAAGGCGCCCCGGACCAAGGTCACCGTGGTGGATATCAGGGTCACCACGACGGGGGCGGCCGCGGACCATCTGCTGCTGGTGAAGCCCGGAACGGACGGGGCGCTCGCGCTCGCGATCGCGCACGTGATCCTGACCGAAGGACTGTGGGACAAAAAGTTTGTCGGCGACTTTGGCGAAGGAAAGAACCTGTTCAAGGCCGGCGCCACCTTGGATCCCTCGACGTTCACCGAACGGTGGACGAAGGGACTGATCGAGTGGTGGAACGCTGAAGTCAAGGATCGCACGCCCGAATGGGCGGCCGGCATCACGACCATTCCCGCCGCGGACATCGTAAAGGTCGCGCACGAGTTCGGTACGACGAGGCCCGCGATGGCGATCTTCGAGCGGGGACCGACAACGCACACTAACGCTATCTACAATGGCATGAGCATTCACGCGCTCAACGCCTTGGTCGGCTCGATGTATGCTGTCGGCGGCCTCGCGAACCAGATGGGCGTGCCTTATGGAGCGCTTCCCTGGAAGGTGGACGATTATATCGACGAGGCCGCAAAGGCCGCCAGCGCCAGGAAGCTTCCGCGGATCGATCGCGTGAAGACCTCGGAAGGACCGCTATGGTCCAACATGATTCAGGGCATTCCCGACTTCCACATGGAAGGCAAGCCCTACAAGCTCGACACCCTGATGTTCTACCTGACCAATCCGATGTTCTCGACGCCCGATTGCACGCGCTGGGAGCGTGCGCTGCAGGACATCTTCGTGATCGAAACATCGCCATTTCCCGGTGAAACCGCAATGTTCGCCGATCTGATCGTGCCTGACCATACGTATCTGGAGCGGCTGCAGGACACGCCAACCTATCCGTTCCAGGGCTTCCCTCTAGCGGGACTGCGCGTGCCGGCCGTGAAGCCGGTACACGAAACGAAAGTGTTCGGCGATACCCTCATCGAGATCGGCAAGCGTATCAACGGCAAGATGGGCGAATACTATCGCCAGGTCGGCAACGTGGAGAACGTGATCCGGGCATTGGCGAAGGGCTTCGAGAAGAATCCGGGCGACAACGGCGTCAACAGCTTCGACACCTGGGTCGAGAAGGGCGTCTGGTACAGGAAGCCCTATTCGTGGCGCCAGATCAACGGCGAGTTCTTCGAATGGGATGGCTCGGACTATCGCAAGCCCATGACGCCGGAGGACGTGAAGAAGAAGCTGTTCATGACGGAATCGGGCAAGTTCGAGCTCCGGTCCTCCTATCTCGAGCGTTACGCCGACTTCGTGAACGCAAAGCTTGGTGTTCCCAAGGACCGGGTCGGCTTCCCGCAATGGCTTCCTCCCAACTATTCGGGAAAGGGTGACCTGTTCCTGGTGACGCCGAAAACGCCGATCCACGCGGAAGGACGGAGCGCCAACATTCCGCAGGCGATCTCGATCTATCAGCCCGTATCCGGAGGACGCAACGAGATGTTCCTCGAGATGCATCCGAAGGCTGCCAAGGCGCGACACATTAAGAATGGCGATCTTGTCCGCATCAAGTCGGACATTGGATCTATCACTGCACGCGTGCATCTGACGCCGGCGGCGCGGCCGGACACGATCGTCCTGCCGTTCGGCTTCGGCCACTGGGCTCAGGGTCGATGGGCCAAGAACCGTGGCGAGAACGCCTCGGCGATAATTCCAAATGTTTCTGATCCGATCTCCGGTCTGACCAGCAACTATTCGACCCTGGTTACCGTCGAGAAAGCATAGGAGAAGCAGCCATGCCACGCTGGGGAATGGTCATCGACCTTGAGAAATGCACGGGCTGCCAGGCTTGTACCGCCGCCTGTCAGATGGAGAACTGTCGTCTGCCCGGAGAGATGTGGCAGGACGTCCTGTTCTATAGTGAAGGCGAGTATCCGAGCGGCAAGCTGACTTGGCTTCCGCGACCGTGCATGCATTGCGAAAATCCGTCGTGCGTAGCGGTTTGTCCGACCGGGGCTGCGTACAAGGCGGAGAACGGCGCAGTCTTGATAGACTGGGAGAGGTGCATCGGCTGCAAGTACTGCATGATCGCCTGTCCGTATGGCGTTCGCTTCTACGCCGAGGAGAAGCAGAAAACGCAACCCGATATCCGCGACGTCTTCCCCGCCAAGGGCGACAAGGTGTGGGATCCGCCGTACAAGATGCCGGAGCAGGTGCAGGATCCGAAACACGGCGTCGGCGTTCAGCCGAAGAACGTCGTTTCGAAATGCACGTTCTGCTATCACCGGACGAGCAAAGCGCCGACGGGCCTGAAAGACCTTGATCCGAATGACCCCGCTACGCGGAAGTTCACGCCGGCGTGCGTCGTGACCTGCGCGCCGGGCGCCCGGTATTTTGGTGACCTGGACAACCCCGAAAGCAACGTTCGGAAGTTGATCGCGGAGAAGCGGGGCACCCGATTGCTCGATCAAACCGGCAACCGACCGCAAGTGTACTATTTGGCTGGCGAGGCGCCAGTCATTCCCGAAACGCGAAGCGTTCGGAAGCCCAAACAATCGCCGGAAACCTGAGAATGGAGTGAGCTATGACGAGCGCCACCTACAGCGACGCCTTGGCGCGCTATGCTGATTTCCGCAAGACGCCGGCCGGTATGGACCTCGCTCTGATGGTTGTCGGAGCTCTGACGGGGGCCGTCGGCCTGGCATACGTGTTCTATAATCTCATGGAGCAAGGGCATGCCGCCTTCAACACGTCGAGCGACATGGCCTGGGGAGCACCGATCGCGTTCTATCTGTTTTTCCTTCTGACATCTTCAGGCCTGTCGATCGTGGCATCCCTCGACAGCGTCTTCGGCTTGCACGTGTTCTATCCGGTCGCCAAGCGGGCCGTGTTTCTGTCCCTGATCTGCCTGATCGCCGGGTTTTCGATACTGGCCCTCGAAATCGGGCGACCTTTCCGGATGCTGTGGTCTCTGCCGTTCAGCTTCCAGGTTCGCTCACCGATGTGGTGGATGGGGGTCCTGTACTCGATCGATCTGGTGCTGCTGTTCGTCAAGTTCTATCTGATCCACGTGGGCGACTGGCACAGCCGCCTCAGCCACTTCGTTGCCAAACTCTCGTTCGTCGTGTGCATCCTGGCGCCAGGCACGCTTGGCCTCGTCTTCGGCATGATGGCGATGCGGCCGGCCTGGTACAGCAACATCATGCCGATGTACTTCATCCTCACCGGCTTCGCGACGGCGGTCTCGTTCCTGCTGTTCTTCACGAGTCTGCTGCCGCGGGACAAGACCACTGCACCAAACGTCGACCATCTGTACCACGAGATCTTGCCGCGCTTGTTCTTCGTCGTGCTGCTGGCCGTGATGGGAATGCGTGCCGGGCAAGTAATTACCGGGCTGTGGAGCAACTATGAGGGCATGGAAGCGAACTGGCTGGAACTAAGCTCCCCGTTCTTCTGGATCGAGATCATCGCTGGGTTGCTCATCCCGACGGCGCTGATGGTTTCTGACCGGATACGTCGCGCTCCGATGATCCAGTTTGTCGCGGCATCGCTCTTTAACATCGGCATCTTCTGCGCCCGTCTCGAATTTCTGATCATCGGCCAGAAGGTGCCGCTCTTCAAAGGCTACTGGGCAGGCTATGTCGAATACTGGCCATCGATGACGGAATGGATGCTGATTCCAGCCGGTTGCGGTGTCTTCCTTCTGCTCTATGGGGCCGGAAACTGGCTCTTGAGGTTATCCGAGACAGAATTCGTCGAGAATGGCCGGAGTTGATTGCGGCAGGGGCGGGGACCGCAGTGGAAGCCGCCCCTTCCACACCAATTGCGACGGCATCATCACCGCTGCACGCCGCGATCTCAGCAGCCCCTCCGCGCAGAAGCTTTCCTTACGTCCAGAGCTTCGCCAAAACATGATCCCACAACCACGTGGTGATCGTGGCGCCGACATCGCCGAGCATCAGGAGGACCGCCGCCCAAACGAACGCGGAACTGAAATTGGCAAGCTGGAATGGCCAGTAAGACATGTTCAGAATTCCCGCAGCAATGGGCACGGACGCTCGCAATGGTCCGGAGAAGCGCCCGATGAAGATCGCCGGTACACCCCAACGCTTGATGAACGCTTCGGCGCGACGCAACAAGTCTGGATACCTTGAGAATGGCCATGCCCGGATGATCGACCGTTTACATTTGGCTCCGATCCAGTAGGAGAGCCAGTCGCCGAGGGCAGCACCGATCCCGGCGGCCAGCCAGACCGGGACGAGCTCGAGACCGCTGCCCTTCATCAAAGCGCCAATTCCCACGAGGGCGGCCCAGGACGGCAGGATCAGCGAGACAAAGGCCAGCGATTCCGCGAACGCCAGAGCAAAGACTATCGGCGCTGCCCAAGCTTCGTGAACCCGCACGAACTCGATGACTTGCCGGCTAAATTCTTCGAGGGACATGTCGTTGCCGATCCTCGTCGCGGATGCAGGGCAGGATCATCTTGTCACATCCGTGCGCCAGATGCAGCGAAAGTCACGGGGCTTGAACCGCCGGATGCAACCTATTCTTCTGCATCAGAAGACTGCCGTCCACGTGTTGCAGCCTCGGGTGTGGAGCAATCCTGGCAAAACCGATTTCCACAAATCCGCGACCCCTGTAGAGCTTGATAGCGGCGACGTTGTCGGCCCACACGTGAAGGCTCAGGCGGCTTAGTCCGGCTTGCACCGTATGAATCTCGGCCCAGTCGAGCAGACTCGTGCCGATGCCTCTGCCACGATGGTTGTCGGCCACGGCGATCGCATTGAGCAGCATGCTGCCCCAATCCTGCAATTGCAGCAGCGGTCGAATCTGGGCCAACCGATCCGACGCGAAGGGAACGAACGGTTCCTCCTTGATAAGGTCAGCCGGAAATACGTTGGCCACGCCAACAATCTGGGCCGACCCGCAGGTCGCGACCCAGCAATTCGCATGGGATAGCGGGGAGCCATCTGTCTGTACGGCCGCCGTGACGACGTCAAGAGCGCTCACAAACGGAATCAAATCGTTGAACAGGAACTCGTAGAGACCGCCTCCGGCCTGACAAATCAGATGGGCGATGGCCCGGCTGTCCTCGGGTCGCGCGGGCCGATACGCGATGTGTTCATTAATCCGGGATTCCTGCGGTGGACCTTGATTCATGTGGCTGCAGATCCGTCAACTTCGGCGCAGGGTCGGGCGTGCGCCGAACGGACTACGTGGATTTCCCCTGGTTGGCTACCTTGCAAGCGCGATGGTCAGCTAGCCCGCGGGCATGGTCTTCTCGACCAGGCGGACCCAGTAGGAGGCGCCGTGTCCGAGGATGGCGTCGTTGAACTGGTAGGCCGGGTGATGGCACTCCTTGCCGTCACCCATGCCGAGCAGGATGAAGGCGCCGGGACGCTCCTCCAGCATGAAGGCGAAATCCTCGCCGCCCATCAGCGGCACGACTCGCTCGTTCACCCGTTCGGGTCCGACGATGTCGCGGGCGACGTCGGCCGCGACGGCAGCCTCTCGCTCGTGGTTCATCGTCACCGGATACATGCGCGTGTATTTCGTCTCGGCGGATCCGCCCAGGGCGCGCGCGATCCCGTCGGCGACCTCGCCAATCCGGCGTTCGACGAGATTCCGAACTTCGGGATCCAGCGTGCGCACCGTGCCTCGCAAAAGGGCGGTCTCCGGAATGATGTTGAAGGCAGTGCCGGCGTGAAATTCGCAGATCGAGATCACGGCCGATTTGAGCGGATCGACGTTGCGCGCCACGATCGATTGCAGTCCGTTGACGATCTGCGCACCGATCAGCACGCTGTCGACGGCCTTGTGCGGGCCGGCGCCGCCGTGGCCGCCTTTTCCGCGGACCGTAATCTCGACGCTGTCGGCCGAAGCGAGGATTGGTCCCGGCGTGATGGCGAAATGGCCTTCGGGAACGCCCGGCATGTTGTGCATGCCGTAGACTTCCTGGATGCCCCAGCGCGTCATCAGTCCGTCGTCGATCATGGCCTTGCCGCCGGCGCCGCCTTCCTCGGCGGGCTGGAAGATGACGATCGCGGTGCCGTCGAAATTGCGCGTCTCGGCGAGATATTTGGCGGCCCCTAACAGCATGGCGGTGTGCCCGTCATGACCGCAGGCGTGCATCAGGCCCGGCGTCTTGGATGCGTAGGGGAGGCCCGAGGTTTCCTCGATCGGCAACGCGTCCATGTCGGCGCGAAGCCCGATCGTCTTGCCGGAGGTGCTCTTGCGGCCGCGGATGACGCCGACCACGCCGGTGCGCCCGATTCCCGTCGTCACCTCGTCGCAGCCGAATTCGCGCAGGCGGTCAGCGACGATCCCGGCGGTGCGGTGCACTTCGTAAAGCAGTTCCGGATGCTCATGGAAATCATGACGCCAGGCGGCCATTTCGTCGGAGAGGGCGGCGATGCGATTGATGATGGGCATGAGAAGTGTCGTCTGCTCGCTGTAAAGAGTAATGGGCGGGAAGAAGCTGGCCGACATTGGCCGGCAGAGCGCGGTGTGCGCACAAATATGAACGGAAGCGCGCCATCGGGCAAGTCGGGCTCGAACGACAATGCCACAGAGAAATGGGAGCCCATCTGGGCCCCTTGCCTTGAGTTGAGCTGTGCCTGCCCAAGAGTTCAGCACGGCCTTGCACCCCGCAGCGTTGGGTGCAGTTCGTCGAGGCTGGGAGCTGCGTCGGCTAGTGCCGTTCGGCTTCAGCCTCTTGCTCCAGCTTCAGGATATGCACTCTCAGCGCATTGAACACGCTTTCGGCGACATCGCTGAACAGCGGATTCTTATGACGGGTCGAGGCAGAAGCGATCTCCGACCAGTCTTCAGGTTTCAATGCCTTGACGGCGGCAGGAATGAAGTCCCGATCCTCCATTACGATGTGACGACGCTCCTGCTCTATGAAATCACGAACGATGGTGTCGACATCTTGCCGGAGAACCTCGCGATCCGCGAGGATACTGTCGACCGCTTCCGCGACGCGGCGCAGGCGTTCGGCGCCTCTTTGGTGCTCGCGGTCGAGATCGCCAACCTTTGCCGCCGCGGCGGGATCGCGAATTTTAAGCTTGGCGAAGACCAGGTCTTCCTGGGGGTGGTGGTATGACTTCGGATAAACTTCGAAATAATCAAGGATCGCGCGAATAACCTCGTAGTCGGGGCGGTCTCCGCGGTCGAAAATCTCAAGTTCCCTTTCGAGGATGGCGAGCAGCTTTTCGATATTTCGATGCTCTCGGCTTAGAAGCTCAATGATCATATTGAATCGATCCACACAGTGCACTGTTCAAAACTAGGACTGTGAATGCTGCCAGCCTTTGCGCTGGATCAAATCCAAGAGGGGGTGAAGGCCGATCCGGGGCGATTCAGGCCTTCGCCGGGAGCAGAAGGTGCCTCAACTTCAGAACGGCGCTGTCCGGCGTCGTCAGGACCGGCAAGCCGGTTGCTTCGGCGACGAGCGGAGCCGCCCGCGCCAGGCTGAACTGGGCCAACGCAATAACGTCGCAATCGCACAACTCCTTGGAGGCTTCGGCGACCAGAGCATCGTGCTCGGCAGGGTAGCCGCGATCGAGCGCCACGAGCGCACCGTCGGCGAGCTTGGGCACGATCTCGACGGAAGCGGGAAACTCGCGCGGCATCGACGCCAGCGTCGGGGCGAAGGTCGAGAGCAGGCCGATCCTGCGCCCTTTGGCCGCGGCCTGCTCGATCATCGCCTCGTTGGGCTTGAGCACCGGCATCGGCGCCTGCGCCCGGGCCACCGCCTCGATGCACGGGCCGAAGGCGGAGCAGGTGAACAGGATTGCGTTGCTGCGGGTCGAAGCCGCATAGCGACCGAGCCTCAGAAACCGTTCGCTCATCGCGTCGGTGAGCCTGCCCTCGCGCGCCAGATCGCCGGAGAGGCTGTCGTCGAGAAGGTTCATCAGCTGCGCCTCCGGCCAAAGCCTCGCGAACGAGGCTTCGATCGGAGCGACCGAATGTTTCAGCGCGTGGATGAGGGCGATGCGCATCGTTGCAGTCTTTGGACCTATTCTCCCGGCGGGCGGGACGAGGTGAACCGTCTCAGTGATCGATGCTCCGCAATGCGCTATCGACGGCGGTGCCGAGCTTTTCGACGATGAGGTCGATATCGTCTGATGTGACGATATAGGGCGGCGCCAGCACGACGTGGTCACCTATGCGGCCGTCCTTCGTTCCGCCCATCGGGTAACACGCCAGGCCATTCGCGAAGGCCGCGGCCTTGATGCGCTGATGGAGTTTGAAGCCGGGATCAAAGGAGGTTCGCGTGGTGCGATCGGCCACCAGCTCGATGGCCTGGAACAGGCCGCGGCCACGGATATCGCCGACGTGACGGTGATTGCCGAAGCGTTCGGTCAGCCGCTGCTCAAGTTGCCTGCCGCGTTCCTTGACCTTCTCGAGCAGGTTTTCGTCGCGGATGATGTTCTGCACCTCGAGCGCGGCGGCGCAGGCGAGGGGATGCCCAAGATAGGTATGGCCGTGCTGGAACGCGCCCGAACCGTCGCGGATGGTATCGATGATCGTTCCGCGCGCGAGCATCGCGCCGATCGGCTGGTAGCCGCCGCCGAGCCCCTTGGCGACGGCCTGGATGTCGGGCGCGATGCCTTCCTGCTGCCACGCATGCGTTGTCCCGGTGCGGCCCATGCCGCACATGACCTCGTCGAGGATGAGGAGCGCGCCGTGGCGATCGCAGATCTCGCGAACGCTGCGGAAATAGCCTTCGGGCGCCGGCACGCATCCCGCGGTGGCGCCGACGACCGGCTCCGCAATGAACGCGGCAACGGTCGCCGGACCAAGGCGCTCGAATTCTGCTTCAAGCTCGGCCGAAAGGCGGGCAACGAAACCGGCTTCAGATTCGTCCTCGCTCTTCTCGTGGTAAGAGAATGCGGGCGTCACATGGCTGAACGCGGGTGACAGCAGCGGCGCGTAGGGCGCGCGACGCCAGGCATTGCCGCCGGCCGCCAGCGCGCCGAGGGTATTGCCGTGATAGCTCTGCCGCCGCGCGATGAAGCGCTGGCGCTCCGGCTCGCCGCGCTCGAGAAAATATTGCCGCGCGAGCTTGATGCTGGCTTCGATCGCCTCCGATCCGCCGCTGACGAAATACGCATAGGCAAGCCCGCCGAGCTCTTCCCCCACGAGTTGGTCGGCGAGCGCCTCGGCCGGCTCCGAGGTGAAGAACGAGGTGTGGGCATAGGCGATCTTCGAGGCCTGCCTGGATAACGCCTCAAGCACGCGCGGATGCTGATGGCCGAGGCAGGAAACGGCCGCGCCGCCGGAGGCATCGAGGATCCGGCGGCCGTCTTCGGCAATCAGCCAGACGCCTTCGCCGCCGATCGCCTTGGGCGGTGTTTCGCGCAGGCTACGGTGCAGCACGCGGCTTGGTCGAGCGGCCATGGTTCAACCTTTCTCTGCAACATATTGCGGCTCAGCAAATTCATTCTGCTGGCAGATAAGAGCGAATAGCGCGCAGAATTAGCCCAGTCTAACCCGCCGCGTTGTCACGGGACAACGGCAGATTGCCATCGGCTAATCCGCCCTGGTTTTGCTTTGCCAGGTCTCGCTACAGCCGGCGCCTCGAGCAAACCAGGCAGGATGACAAATCAGGCTGGGCGGGGATCGACAACAGGCCGCTTCAGCCATCAGCCCTTGCGATTCAAGAGTTACCGCACCTGTGAACAGGCTCACAGCGACGGCGGGGTTAGCGGATTAGGATCATTTCGGAATTCGTGGTGGCAATTCCTCATCCAAAGGAGATTCATCATGAAACGCTTGTTCGTGTCTGCAGCCATTACGTTGCTCATGCTGAGAGGCGCCGCTGTAGCGGCTGCGGAGCTTCCCACCTATGAACGGATGGGCTTCCCGATCTCCGCACACCAGATTTCCGTGATGGGATCGGCCAATATCGAGGAAGCTTCACCTGCTCCAACGCTGACATTGGGCGGCATGCCGGCTTCTCCCCATCACATCGCCGTCTTGTCTCCGCGCCCGAGAATAACCGACGAGGCGTTGACCATGGGCTTCGGCAAAGCTGCTGCTGCGATGCCACGCTAGATTGGAGAGCCGTTGCGGGCGGCTAGTCTTGCGCTGGAAGTCGGGAGAGGTGACCCGCGAAGACGATGGCGCGGCAGCGTCATCGCCGTCAACACTCATTGGCCGGACGTGGCCGATCGCAGGAAGGAAACTATCCGTGTTCTCTCCTCAGCGGATGCTAGTCCGCCATACGGCTTCATGTTGTGGCCTGGCACCACCTCATCGGGATTGGCGATGAAGCGGTCAAGATTCTCCTCGTTCCACACGAAGCCTGCTTCCTTCATCGCGGCGGAGTAGCCGTAACCGGATAACGAGCCGGCTTTCCTTCCGATGATCTTGTGCAGGTTAGGGCCCAGCCGATTGTCGCCCTCCTTGGTCGTATGGCAGGTCCGACAGGCATTGTTGTACAGCAGCTGTCCTGACTCGGCTGCGCCTTGCCGAGCCGGCTCCTGTCCGTAGGAGGGCGACAACAGCGTGCACGTCATCCCACCGGCCACTGAGAGCGCGCGCGCCCAATGCCGCCTCGGTGCACGGCGGTGTGGGCGAGGGAACTTCGGTCTGTCGAAGAGCATGATCGCTGTCGCCGGTTCAATCTAGCAACACGGGCGAAGCGATTATGTGCCAATCACAGAGACATTTTCGGCTGTCTTGACCCTGATCCGCTATATTCGGGGCGAGCCGGCTCAGGCCCTTTGGCCGCCCGGAATCTGGAGGTTGCGATGCGGCATTCCCAGGCAATGCCCGTGTGAGTTCCCCTCCAACAACCCCCGAGTTCTCAGCTTTCCCCGAACACCCGCTTGAAGATCGTGTCGACGTGCTTGAGATGATAGCCGAGGTCGAACTCTTCCTCGATGTCGGCCTCGGTGAGATACTTCCTCACGTCGGTGTCCTTTTTGAGCAGGGTCTGGAAGTCGCCTTCGCCACGCCAGACCGGCATGGCATTGCGCTGCACGAGCGTGTAGGCCTCCTCGCGGCTGGCGCCTTTCTGTGTCAGCGCCAGGAGGACCCGCTGCGAGTGGACGAGGCCGCCGAGCCGGTCGAGGTTCTTCTGCATGTTGGCGGGGTAGACCAGGAGCTTATCAATCAGGCCGGCCAGCCGGATCAGGGCGAAGTCAAGCGTGACAGTGGCGTCCGGCCCGATCATGCGCTCGGCCGAGGAGTGCGAGATGTCGCGCTCGTGCCACAGCACAACGTTCTCTAGCGCCGGCGTCACGTAGGCGCGCACCATGCGCGAGAGGCCGGTAAGATTTTCCGACAGCACCGGGTTGCGCTTGTGCGGCATTGCCGAGGAGCCTTTCTGGCCTTCCGAGAAGAACTCTTCGGCCTCGAGCACCTCGGTGCGCTGGAGATGGCGGATCTCGGTGGCGAGGCGCTCGATCGAGGAGGCGACGACGCCCAGCGTCGCGAAATACATCGCGTGGCGGTCGCGCGGGATGACCTGGGTGGAGATCGGCTCGGGCGTCAGACCCATCTGCCTGGCGACGTGCGCTTCGACACGCGGATCGATCTGCGCGAACGTGCCGACCGCGCCCGAGATCGCGCAGGTCGCGACCTCCTTGCGCGCGGCAACGAGCCGGTCGCGCGCACGGCTGAATTCCGCATAGGCATAGGCCAGCTTGAGCCCGAAGGTAACGGGCTCGGCATGGATGCCGTGCGATCGGCCGATGGTCGGCGTCATCTTGTGCTCGAAGGCGCGCTTCTTCAGGGCGGCAAGGACCTTGTCGACGTCGTCGACAAGGAGGTCGGCTGCGCGGGTGAGCTGCACGTTGAGGCAGGTATCCAGCACGTCGGAGGAGGTCATGCCCTGGTGCACGAAGCGCGCCTCGGGGCCGACGATCTCGGCGAGATGGGTCAGGAAGGCGATGACGTCATGCTTGGTCTCGCGCTCGATCTGGTCGATGCGCGCCACGTCGAAAATGGCGTCGCGGGCCCTGGCCCAGACCGCCTTGGCCGATTCCCTGGGGATGACCCCAAGCTCCGCCATCGCGTCCGCCGCGTGCGCCTCGATCTCGAACCAGATCTTGAAACGCGTTTGCGCCTCCCAGATCGAGGCCATTTCCGGGCGGGTATAACGGGGGATCATCGAGGGCTCCGGGCAGAGTGGGGCGGGTCGCGGCGCGACTTCCGGCCAATTGTTTTTTACGCCGCCCTTTAGCAGATCGTACCGGAAGAGGCCACCCGCGGCGGCCGGCCCAAGGTGGAAAACCGGCCGGCTTTGGCGCATGGTGTTTGATGTTCCTCAAGCCTGGCGAATGATGCGGCACTTAGGCTTGAAAGGGAGGAAAGCGTGCTGCTGGCAGTTTTTGCGGACATCCATGCCAACCGGCAGGCCTTCAGCGCGTGCCTTGAGGGCGCGCGCGCGCGCGGTGCCGAGCAGGCCCTTCTGTTGGGTGATTTCGTCGGCTATGGCGCCGACCCGGAGTGGGTGGTCGATACCGTGATGGGGCTGGTCGAGAGGGGAGCGGTGGCGGTGCGGGGCAACCACGATAACGCCGTCGGCAGCTCCCGCGAGGGGATGAACGCCGAGGCGCAGATGGCAATCGAGTGGACGAGGGGGCGGCTGGGAGCTGAGCAGCGGCGCTTCCTCGCCGAGCTGCCGCTATCCGTCGAGGACGACGACCGGCTGTACGTGCATTCGGAGGCGTCGAACCCGGCAAGATGGAACTATGTGAGATCGACGGCCGATGCCGCTCGCAGCCTGATTGCGACGTCCGCCCACGTGACCTTTTGCGGCCACATTCACCGGCCCGCGCTCTATTCCATGTCGGTGACGGCTAAGATGACGGGTTTCGTGCCGAAGACCGACGTGCCGGTGCAGCTCACCCGCGGCCGGCAGTGGCTTGCCGTGCTCGGCTCGGTGGGCCAGCCGCGCGATGGCAATCCGGCCGCGGCGTTCGCGATGTTCGATACCGAGTCTGGCGAGCTAACCTATTGCCGCGTGCCTTACGACATCGACACCGCCGCGAACCGGATCCGGGAGAACGGCCTGCCGCATTGGCTCGCCGAACGCCTGCGGCAGGGGCGCTGAAGGATGCCTAAATCGCTGATCAAATCCGGCGCGGTCATCGACGGCTTCACCGTCGGTGAGTGCGTGCACCGTGGCGGCATGGCGACGCTGTGGACCGTCACTCATCCCGACTTCGACATGCCGCTCCTGATGAAGGTGCCGCGCGTCTCCGAGGGCGAGGATCCGGCCGCGATCGTCAGCTTCGAGATGGAGCAGATGATCCTGCCGCGGCTTGCCGGACCGCACGTGCCGATGTGCTTCGGGACCGGCGGTTTTTCTCGCCAAGCCTATATCGTCCTGGAGCTCATCCCCGGCAACACGCTGTACGGCCGGCTGCCCGATCTGCCCCTGACTTACGACGAGGCTCGCCTCCTGGTGGCGAAGATCGCGTCCGCGCTCGCCGATCTGCACCGCCAGAACGTGATCCATCACGACATCAAGCCGAGCAGCATCATGTTTCGCCCGAGCGGCGAGGCCGTGCTGATCGATTACGGGCTGTCGCACCACAATCATCTGCCCGACCTTCTGCAGGAGGAATTCCGCCTGCCTTACGGAACAGCGCCCTATATGGCGCCGGAGCGCCTGCTCGGCGTGCGCGACGATCCGCGCAGCGACCTGTTTTCGCTCGGCGTGCTGCTCTACTTCTTCACCACGGGCGAGCGTCCGTTCGGCGAGGCCGAGACGTTGCGCGCGATGCGGCGGCGGCTGTGGCGCGATCCGCACCCGCCGCGCAAACTGCGCTCCGACTATCCGCCGTGGCTGCAGGAGGTGGTGCTGCGCTGCCTGGAGATCGAGCCGGTGTGGCGCTATCCGACCGCCTCGCAACTGGCCTTCGACCTGACCCATCCCGACCAGGTCAAGCTCACCACGCGATCGGAGCGGCTCAAGCGCGACCCGTTGAGCACGGTGTGGCGGCGCCGCTTCAATCAGGGTGCAATACAGCCGAAGCCGAAATCGGACGTCGCCGCGCAACTCGCATCGAGCCCGATCGTGGCGGTCGCACTCGATATGGCCGAAGGCGCGCCGGAATTGAACGAGGCGCTGCGCGTCACTACCCAGCGCATTCTCGCAACCCTGCCGGCGGCACGGCTGGCCTGCCTCAACGTGCTGAGACTGAGCCGCATCGCGCTCGACCGCACCCTGGACGAGCAGGGCAGCAACAAGCATGTCGACCGGCTGGTGGCGCTACAGCACTGGGCCGCGCCGCTGAAGCTGGACGAAAGCCGGTTGTCGGTGCACGTGCTGGAGGCGGTCGATCCGGCGACATCGATCCTGGAATTCGCCGCGGCCAATCACGTCGACCACATCATCATCGGCGCGCGGCAGAATTCGCTGGTGCGCACGCTGCTCGGCAGCGTCTCGGCCAAGGTCGCCTCGGAGGCGGGCTGCACCGTGACGGTGGTGCGCCCGCCGCAACTGGCGCACTCCAGCTATGAGCACGCCGGCGCAGAAGCGGGTGAAGTTGCAGGGTAACCGATCCTGCAAGAGCCGGTCAGTGCCGGCGCAGCGGCAGGGTTTCGGTGGTTCGGATGTGACAATCCGGTTCGGTGCCGTCGTCGCATACGCCTGCCTCGCGTCGGATCCGGTCGTAGCGCCGGAAGAAGAAATCCAGGTCCGGATGCCGCCGCCGCGGCATAAGGCATCTGCGTTTGGGCTGAGGCTTCATGTTGGTACGCATGGCTCAAGCCCTACGTCTTTGCAGGTGGACAACGCGGGCGGAACTTCGGTCATTTCTCGCCGGCAGGGCCACATAGATGCAGCGGGCGGCGATTGCGGCGTTCAGGCCCAGCCATAACGCGATGCCAGTCCAGATCAGGGTCATCGTCATGATGCGCACTCCCATGAGATCGGAGGCGCACCTTGTGCAACGATTCAACCAAATCCGGGAAGACCGGACGAGTACGGTCAGCACTTTAGCGGTGGGCATGGGAACTGCGGAACGTGCCGGAGTTCCACGAGACGATTAATGGTCGATGAGCTCTAGATGGCTTCGCCGCGGGCGCCGGCCGCTGCGTTGCGGATCGCGGCGATGTTGGTCTTGTAGGATTCCTGCGTGCCGCCTTTGAACACCGAGGTCCCGGCGACGAACGCATTGGCGCCGGCAGCGGCAAGCGCGGCGGCGTTGTCCGGTCCGACTCCGCCGTCAACTTCAATGTCGATAGCGCGTCCCGCAGCCATGGCGCGGATGTCGCGGATCTTCGCGAGCGCGGAGGGAATGAAGGCCTGGCCGCCGAACCCGGGATTGACTGACATCACCAGAACGAGATCGATCATGTCGACGACGTACTCGATGGCGCTGATCGGAGTGGCTGGGTTGAGCGAGACGCCGGCCTTCTTGCCCAGCGCCCGGATCGCCTGCAGCGAGCGGTGCAGATGCGGACCTGCTTCGGCATGCACCGTGATTTGATCGCAGCCGGCGTCGGCGAAAGCCTCGAGATAGGGATCGCAAGGCGAGATCATCAGATGCGCGTCGAAGATCTTCCTGGTATGCGGGCGCATCGCCTTGATGACGGCGGGGCCATAGGAGATGTTCGGAACGAAGTGCCCGTCCATCACGTCGAGATGGATCCAGTCGGCGCCGGCCGCGTCGACCGCGCGCACCTCTTCGCCGAGCTTGGAGAAGTCGGAGGCGAGGATCGACGGTGCGATAGCCAGAGGGCGGGGCGCGAATGGCTGGGTCATGGGGGCCTTCCGAAAGCCGTTTCTGGAAGCATTGCGAAAACCGCTTCGCCTAACATGCGCCTTGCGCCGGAGCAATGCAGCAGGGCCACAGCCCGGCTGGGAAGATTTTGCCGCAGCGGCATGAATTGCCGGTGTTCTCCGCCCGATACGAGGGCCGGAAAGGCCGTTTTCATTGGGCTTTTTGCCATGGCACGCCGCTTGCTCGCCCCTTGCGGAAGCTGCCGGCCGTGATGGCGCGGCATCCGGTGGAGTTCTGCCATGTTGTTTGCTCTCGGCGCGGTATCTTCCGCGATCGATGCGCTGCAGTCGCTGACTGAGTCGAAATCATCGTCAGGACAAAAGACCGGCTTCAACCACGGCCCCTCGAACCCGTTCGATATCGAAAGCGCAGCCGCCGGCGGATCGGCTTCTACCTCCGGAACGGCAGGCTACGGCATCTCGCCGCAGACCATGAGCGCGCTGCTCGCCGCGCAGGGCCAGTCTTCGAGCGGCGAACCGACATCACCGCCAAACAACCGGTGGGACTCGTTAAAGGATCTGTTCTCGCTGATCGACGGCAATGGCGACGGCCAGATCTCGAAATCAGAGTTCGAGAACGCGCTGGGGGCGGGTGGCACTAATCTCGCGAACGCCGACAACGTCTTCAGCAAGCTGGACGCCGATGGCGACGGTAGCGTCAGCCTGAACGAAATGGCGAAGGCCTTGATGGGTCGCGGCCATCATCACCACCATGCCGGCGGCGCGAACGGGGCGAACGGCCCGAGTTCGGGCGACGACGGCTCGAACTCCGATCCATTGCCGCAGGCGCTGAAGGGCGCCTCCTCCACTTCGGTGACCAACAGCGATGGCTCGACCACCACGACGATCACATATGGCGACGGCAGCAAGGTGTCGATGACGACGCCGGCGGCATCGAACGCCTCGAGCTCGGCGACTTCGTCGTACAATTGGATCGAAAAAATGATCCAGCGCGAGGCGCAGGCCCTTTCCGCTTCCGCCGCCTCATCGGTCTCTGTCACCGCCTGAGCTGTGCAGCGATCGTCCTAGCCGAACCGATCCTTCCAGGCCGGCAGCGTCTCCGGAAAGGGCAGGGCGGTCGCGGCAAAAACGCCGCGCGCAATCGCGCGTGCAACCGCATTGGCCGCAAGCATGCCGAGCTCGGTAAGGCCGACCAGCGGATCGATCGGCTTCTCGCAGGTCGCCGCCGCAAACAGCACGTCGCCGTCGAGCGGCGCATGCACGGGGTAGATCGCGCGGGCAAATCCGGTCTGCGCGATCATCGCCAACCGCTTAGCCTGCGGTTTGGTCAATTCGGCATCGGTGACCACCACGGCGAGCGTGGTGTTCTCGCCCGAGCTCGCGGCGGAGCCGCCCTTGATGCGCATCGCCAGCATGTCCGCCGTGAAGGCCGGGGGCAGCCCGCGACCGCCAAATTCGCCGCTGACTTCGAATGGCGCCGCCCAGAACCAGGGACCATCACCCACGGTGACGCTGCCAACCGCGTTGACGACGGCCAGCGCGGCAACCTTGACGCCGCCCGGCGTCACGGCGGAGGCCGAGCCGAGCCCGCCCTTGAAGTTGGCAGTCGTCGCCCCCAGTCCCGCGCCGACGCTTCCCAGCGCAAAATCGGTGCTCGCATTGACCGCGGCGGTAAAGCCGAGATCGCGATAGGGCGAGAAGCGGCCCCACGACTTGTCGCCGCCGTTGAGCAGATCGAACATGATGGCGCCGGGCACGATGGGTATCACCGCGTCGCGGATCGCAAATCCACGGCCCTGTTCGGCAAGCCAGGCCTGGACGCCGCCAGCGGTATCAAGCCCGAAGGCCGAGCCGCCAGACAGCGCGATCGCATCGATGCGCTCGACGGTATTGGCAAGGTCGAGAAGGGCATCCTCGCGCGTGCCCGGACCGCCGCCGCGCACGTCGATTGCCGCTACCGCCGGCTTGTCGAAGATCACCGCCGTGGCGCCGGACGCGATCCGGGCGTCGTCGGCGTGGCCGACGCGGACGCCGGCGATATCGGTCAGGAGGTTCTTCACGCAAGGGCCTTTCGAACTGAAGGGATCGCATCATCGATATATCGGCCGCGGCGACCGCTCAACTGGCAAGCGCAACGCGGATCATCCGGGCGAGTTCGGACTTGCGATAGGGCTTTGCCAGGAGGAGCACGCCGCTATCGAGCCGGCCGTAATGTACGATGGCGTTCTCCGTATAGCCCGAGGTAAAGAGGGTCTTCAGCGCCGGCCGCCGCTTGAGCGCTTCGTCCGCAAGCTGGCGGCCATTCATCGGCCCGGGCATGATGACGTCGGTGAACAAGAGGTCGACGTCGGCGCCGCCGTCGATGATGTTGAGGGCCTCGGTCGCGTCGGCCGCCTCCAGTGCGGTATAGCCGAGGCTCAAGATCTGGGCCATCACGTATTGGCGTACCAGCGCGTCGTCCTCGACCACCAGGATCGTCTCATCGCCACCCTCGACGGTCGGGAATTGCATCGCCCCGACCTCGCTCTCCTGCACGCCGGTCGATCGCGGCAGATAGAGTTTCAGGCTCGTGCCGTGGCCTTCCTCGCTGTAGATCTTGACGTGTCCGCCGGACTGCTTGACGAAGCCGAATACCATGCTTAGCCCGAGCCCGGTGCCCTTGCCGACCTCCTTGGTCGTGAAGAAGGGATCGAACACCTTCTCGAGATGCTCGGCGGGTATGCCGGTGCCGGTGTCGCTGACCGCGATCATCACGTAATTGCCTACGACGACATCGCTCTTCATGCCGGTATGGCCATCGTCGAGATGGACGTTGCGGGTTTCCAGCACGAGCTTGCCGCCGTCGGGCATGGCGTCGCGGGCGTTGAGGGCGAGGTTGAGGATCGCGGTGGTCAACTGGTTCGGATCGACCAGCGCCAACCAAACATCGTCGGCCAGCTGCACCGATATCGTGACATGCTCGCCGAGGGTGGGGCGCAGCAGTCTTGCGGTTTCCAGCACCAGCGTGTTGACGTCCACTTCGCGCGGCTGCAGCGGCTGTCTGCGGGCGAACGCGAGCAGATGCTTGGTGAGTTGGGCGCCCCGCTCGGCGGCATCGTCGATCAGTTTGGCAATCGAAACGAGCTCGGGCCGGTCGGCGACGGCGTCGGTCAGGATTCCGATCGTGCCGGTGATCACGGTGAGTATGTTGTTGAAGTCGTGCGCCACGCCGCCGGTGAGCTGTCCGACCGCGTCCATCTTCTGGGCGTGTCTGAGCTGGGCTTCCTCGGCGCGCTTTTCGGTGATGTCGCGCGTAATCTCGGCTGCGCCGATGATCTCGCCGCTCGCCGACCGCAACGGTGAAATGCTGAGCAGCACGTTGAGCTCGCGGCCGTCCTGGCGGACGCGCACTGTTTCGTGCTGCGCGATCATTTCGCCACGGCGGATCCGCGCGAGGATGTCGTCGAGCTCCATGCGGCGCTCTTCGGGCACCAAGATGTCTATCCGTCTTCCGACCGCTTCAGGTGCAGAGTATCGGAACAGGCGCTCGGCGGCGCGGTTCCAGGCGGTGATGGTGCCGTCGAGGGACTTGGTGATGATGGCGTCGTTGGAAGATTCCACAACCGCGCTGAACAGCCGTTCCCGCTCGGTGTGGAGATCCCTGGCTGAGGCGGCGCGCCAGCGCAGCACCTGGACGAGGTGGGTCGCCTCCGTATGCAGCGCGGCGTTTTCGATCAGGAGGATCGCCAGCACGACGTTTGCGGCACAAAGTCCATAGATCCGCCCGGCGTAGAAGCCGAGATCGAAGCGGGCCACGTTGACAATCGCCGAAAGCGCGACGTCGAACAGCCAGGCGCACATTACCACCATCAGCCAGACGTCGATCACCGACTGCGGCCGGCGTTGCAGCAACGCAATCAGCGCGGAGAGACTGAGGAACCAAACGAGAGATGCGACGCCGGTCATCGTTGGCGTGTAACGGTCTCCGCTCAGCAGGATGGGGAGCAGGTCGTGCCTGGCGGTCACTATCCAGGCGACGACAACCATCGCCGTGGCGATAGCCAGGACGCTGCCGAGGATCGCGTTGGTGGTCTGACCGCCGATATTCGGGCCGCCATCCTCGGATTTGGTCAAGGCGTAGGCCAGCACGAACAGCGGGAAAGCGCCGTGCCAAAACACGTACAGCCATTCGCTGGTCTGCGATCCGGCGCCAAACAGGCCGACCGGCGCAAACAGGCCCGGGAAGGTCAGCGCGTGAAGGGTCGCCGCAGCCGCGGTGAACAGATATCCGCTCGCAAGCCAAAGCAGCGATCGCGAGCGGAGGATGACAAATTGTGAGAACAACAGCATCGCGGTAATCAGATCGCTGACCGCCAGCGCCGAGTGATAGCTGGCGACGAATGCGGGAACCTGCGGTAGCGGCAAATCCGCAAAAGGAACTGCCAGCATGAACAGCAGCGAGGATACCCCGACAATCGCGAGCGCAACGGTGCGGTCGCGCCGCGTCGCCGGCAAGGTCGAAAGGAACATGCTGCGGCCGCTACCCGTCAGCACTTTCACCTCTTGCAAACTGTGTCGACCGCGCCGTCTCGTTCGGCCTCCCGCCAACCCGGGCACAAGCGTGTTTGTCGGCCAGGTGAACAACTGGCGCGTCCAAGGCAGGTTCCGGTTGCGGGTTCGAGTGAGGCCGAGGTTGAATCTCACCCAGTTGACCAGCTGCGGTGACAGGATAAGGGGCCTTTACTCGATGGCGAAATAATGGACCGCTTGGCAAGCTGGGACTGATTGCCGCATTGCGGGCTGCTTTCATGACGAAATCGGGATTTGCCTGATGCCTCGCATACTCGTCATCGACGACCAGAAGGAAGTGCGCGCCATGATCTCCATGGTGCTACGTGTCAATGATTACGAGGTGGTGGAGGCTGAAACCGGTGCGGCGGGATTGAGGTCGTTCGAGGAGTCCAGCTTCGACGCCGCGATTATCGATATCTTCTTGGCCGACAGCAGCGGCGTCGACGTGATCGCGTCAATTCGCGAGCGTGCCGCCGGTTTCCCGATCGTGGCGGTGTCGGGGATTGCCGCGCTCGACTTCGTGAAACATGGGCCCGGTCTTGCCAACGTGATCTGTTTGCAGAAGCCGTTCCGGCCGAACGACCTGTTGCGCGCGCTCAAGGCAGCGCAGGGCGCCAGCGGATAGTCGGCTGCGGACTTCCTGCAAGGCTATGCGGTTCCAGCCGCCGATGCGAAAACGCCCCGGCCAAGCCGGGGCGTTGCTGTCTAAAGGTCGAGACGAACTGCCTATGACCCCTTCGCGTTGATCTCGGTGTAGTTGCCCTTGGCATCCCACTTGTAGACGACATAGTCGATCTGCTTGAGGTCGCCCTTGGTGTCGTACTCGATCGGGCCGATCACCGTGTCCCACTTGCCGGACTTGATCGTATCCATGACCTTCTTGGCGTCGGTCGTACCGGCCTTCTTCGCTGCCTGCGACCACACCTGCATCGCGGCATAGGTGTAGAGGGTATACCCTTCCGGATCGATGTTCTTCGCCTTGAAGCGCTCGACGATCGCCTTCGCGGTCGGCTTGTTGCGCGGGTCGGGGCCGAAGGTGAACAGCGTACCTTCTCCGGCTGGGCCGGTGATGGAAGCGTATTCCTTGTCGGCGAGCGCGTCGCCTGCCATCAGCACGGTCTTCAGGCCCTGGTCGCGCATCTGGCGCAGGATCAGGCCGGATTCCTGATGGTAGCCGCCGACATAGACAAGGTCGATGTTCTCGCGCTTCAGGCGCGAGACGATGGCGTTAAAGTCCTTGTCGCCCTTGTTGTAGGACTCATAGAGCTTCTCGGTGATGCCGGCCTTGTTGAGCGCCTTCTTGGTCTCGTCCGCGAGACCCTTTCCATAGGTGGTCTTGTCGTTGAGGATCGCGATGTTCTTGCCCTTGAAGTTCTTCGCGATGTATTGGGCCGCGATCAGGCCCTGCTGGTCGTCGCGGCCGCAGACGCGCGCCACGTTCCACAGCTTGCGCTCGGTAAACAGGGGATTAGTGGAGGCGGGGGTTATCTGGAGGACGTTGCCATCGGCATAGGCTTCCGATGCCGGGATGGACGACGACGAGCAGTAGTGTCCGGCGACGAACGGAATCCGCGCGCCGGCGATCTTTTCGGCAACC
Organism: Bradyrhizobium sp.; assembly: GCF_016213215.1. Lineage (GTDB taxonomy): Bacteria > Pseudomonadota > Alphaproteobacteria > Rhizobiales > Xanthobacteraceae > Bradyrhizobium. Next base: position 69,521 of record NZ_JACRAW010000159.1, read on the forward strand.
GAGCGCGCCTGCTTGGGATCGCAGGCATCGTCTTCGACGTTGAGCGCGAGCTTCTTGCCGAGCACGCCGCCTGCGCCATTGATGTCGGCCACTGCCATTTCGGCGCCGTTCTTCATCTGGCGGCCGAAGGCGGACTCGCCGCCGGTCATCGGGCCTGCGACTGCGACGGTGACATCCTGCGCGAATGCCGCCGTTGACAGCGCGATTGATGCGCCGAATGCCAGACCGATGAGCTTGAGTGAATTCATGAGATACCTCGCGGTGGTCGCCTGTGGGAATTGCCGGGGCAGGCCCGGTCTAAACCGGCGCCATTGTGAATGAATTTGCCGAGAAGTCATCGGCAAATTTCGGGCAGAGCGCCTCTGACGGGGGCGCCGGTTGCCGCATGCTCGCGGCCTAGGCCCGCCGGCCGCCTTCCAGGTAGGCAGCGCGGATCTCTGGGCGCTGCAGCAACTCCCTGCCGGTTCCTGACAAGGTGATCAGGCCGTTGACCAGGACGTAGCCGCGGTGGGCCAGCTTGAGGGCGTGATTGGCATTCTGTTCGACGATGAGAACCGTAAGCCCGTCCTGCCGGTTCAAGGTGCGGATGGCCTCGAAAATCTGCCGCGCGATCAGCGGCGCCAGGCCCAATGAAGGCTCGTCAAGCAGGAGCAGGCGAGGGCGGCTCATCAAGGCGCGGCCGATAGCCAGCATCTGCTGCTCGCCCCCGGAAAGGGTTCCTCCGCGCTGCGCCATGCGCTCCTTGAGCCGGGGAAACAGCGCAAATACGCGTTCCAGGGCGTTGGCGCGCTCGGCCTCGCTGCAGTCCGTGGCATCGGCGCCCATCTGCAGATTTTCGGCAACGCTCATCCGCGGGAAAATGCGGCGACCCTCCGGCGATTGCGCGATGCGCAGCCGCGCGATTTCGTGGGTGGGTACCCCGGTAATGTCTTGCCCGTCGAACAGGACCTGTCCCGAGCGCGCGCGCGGCCTGCCGAAAATCGTCATCATCAGCGTCGACTTGCCGGCGCCGTTCGCGCCGATCAGCGCAACGATCTCGCCTGGGCTGATATCGAGATCGACTCCTTTCAGCGCCTCGATTTTGCCGTAGGCGGCACGCAGCCCGCGGATTGAGAGGAGGGGTTGGTTCACGCCCCGCTCTCCATCACCGCGATCGCTTCCTGCTCGTCGGCGCCGAGATAGGCGGCGATCACCTTGGGATCGTCGCGCACCTGTTGCGGCGTCCCTTCGGCGATCTTGACCCCGTGATCCATCACCACGATGTGATCGGAGATCTCCATCACCACCGACATGTCATGCTCGATCAGAAGGAGCGAGGTGCCCTGTTCGGCGCGGATCGAGAGCAATAGTTCGCTCAAGGAGGCGCTCTCGCGCGCGTTCAGGCCGGCCGCCGGCTCGTCCAGGCACAGCAGGACCGGCTCAGTGCACATCGCGCGAGCGATCTCGAGCCGTCGCTGATCGCCGTAAGGCAGGTTGCCCGCCGCGTCATCGGCGCGCTCGAGCAGGCCGATCCGTTCGAGCCAGCGCGTGGACTGTTCGATGGCGCGCTCCTCGGCGTTGCGCCAGGACGGTACGCCGAGCAGGCCGAGAAGCGTAAGGCCCGAGGCGCGCATCAGTGTGTTGTGCTGCGCCACCATCAGGTTCTCGAGCGCCGTCATCCCGGGAAAGAGGCGGATGTTCTGGAAGGTGCGCGCGACCTTGGCCTGCTTGGAAATGCGATAGTCGTTCAGCCGCTCCAGCGCGATCTCCCTGCCGCCCTCATGGCTAAGGCGGAGGGTGCCGCCGGTCGGCTTGTAGAATCCGGTGACGCAGTTGAACACCGTGGTCTTGCCGGCCCCGTTGGGTCCGATCAGCGCCGTGATCTTGCGCCTTTCGGCCGCGAAGGACAGGTCCTGCACGGCGACGATGCCGCCGAAGCGCATCGCCAAGCGATCGACGGTTAGAATGTGATCCCCGCTCATCCGTGGCCCTCCTTGACGAGGTCGGACGAGATCGCCTGCGATTGATGCAAATAGACGGTCGGCGCGCGATGGCCGATCAGGCCGCGCGGCCGCCAGATCATCAGCAGCACCATCGCCATGCCGAAAACCAGCATGCGGAATTGTTCGAGCCCGCGGAACAGCTCGAAGCCGCCGATCATGGCGAGCGCGGCGAGAGCCACGCCGAGCTGCGAGCCCATGCCGCCGAGAACGACGATGGCGAGCACCAGCGCGGACTCCTGGAAGGTGAAGGATTCCGGGCTGATGAAGCCCTGCCGGGTCGCGAAGAACGCGCCGGCAAAGCC
>NZ_JACRAW010000158.1 GCF_016213215.1 Bradyrhizobium sp.
CAATACGGCTGCGAGACCATCATGTTCCAGACGCCCTACATGGCGGACGGCAAGATCACCAGGGACATGATCAGCTACATGGTCAAGCAGCTCAGGCAGGACGTGATTCCGAAGCTGGAGCGGATCTCGGGCATCAAGTTCGATATCGACCGGCTGCGCGAATACCTGCGCAAGTCGGTCAAGGCCGAGGACGATCTGGTCTGGGTTCTGCAGAGCGCCAAGCACAAGCCGTCGCCCATCGACTCCTATTTCGGCGGCATCTATTACATCGGCCCGATCTTCGGCGCGTTCCGCGGCACCGACGACGCGATCGAATACTACCGCTTCCTGCGCGCCGAGGTCGAGCAGAGGATCGCCGACGGCAAGGGACCGGTGACGCCGGACGGCGACATGCCGAAAGAACGATATCGCCTCGTCGTCGAAGGCCCGCCGAATTACACCAATTTCCGCCAGTTCTGGAAGATGTTCTATGACGAAGGCGCGGTCGTCGTCGCCTCCAGCTACACCAAGGTCGGCGGCACCTACGACTTCGGTTTCCGGCACGATCCGGACAAGCCGCTCGAATCGCTCGCCGAGTATTGTCTCAACGTCTACACCAACCGCAATCTTCCGATGCGCGTCGACATGCTCGAGAACTACGTCAACGAGTACGAGGCCGACGGGCTTCTGATCAATTCGATCAAGAGCTGCAATTCGTTCTCCGCCGGACAGTTGCTCATCATGCGCGAGGTCGAAAAGCGTACCGGCAAGCCGGCGGCCTTCATCGAAACCGACCTCGTCGATCCCCGCTACTTTTCCGCAGCCAACGTCAAGAACCGCCTGGAGAGCTATTTCCAGATGGTCGAACAGAAACGTGCCGGCCTTCGCGGCGCCGCCTGAGAAGGAGACAACATGCGTACCTTTGTCGGCATTGATCTCGGCTCGACCACGACCAAGGCGGTCCTTCTCGACGACAACAGGGAGGTGATCGGCCGTGGCATCACCAACTCGCGCTCGAATTACGGCACGGCCGCGCGGGTGGCCTCAGAGGAAGCGCGCATCGACGCGCGCTTCACCCTGTTCCGGCGCGCGCTTCACGCCGCACATCGTGACGACGAGCACGGCAAGGACTTTCTCGCCGCGCTCGAACGCAATTTCCGGCTGATTCAGTTTCTCGAACAGCTCGACGACCTCGAGGAGACCTGCCGACAGCAGTTGAGAACGGAACGCTTTGCCTCGGTCGCCGACGCGCTGAAGGGCGCCTTGAACGAGGTGTTCCAGCGACTGCGCGACGAGGCGCCGATGCTTTACGCGCCGGGCGCAAAGCGCAAGTCCGATTTCTTTCGCGACATCGCCGGCTCGCGCTTCCATGTCCATGCCGAGACCATCGCGCGGGATGCCGGCGTATCGCACGACATCCTGCTCAACGCCTATGACAAATCGATCATCGAGGTCGAGAACCGGCCGCCCGGGGGCGACCTCAGCCACAAGTTCCGCCTCGCGATCGCGCGCATGCTGAAGACGGATCCGGAGCTTGCCGACCGCGAAACGGACATCGCCGAGACGATCGAGGATGTGCTCGAGATCCAGCTGGAAGAGACCTACCTTGTCGGCACCGGCTATGGCCGCGTGACGCTGCCGTTCTCCAAGGAACACATCCGCTCGGAAATCCTCTGCCACGGCCTTGGCGCACACATGATGTATCCGGCCACGCGCACGGTCCTCGACATCGGCGGCCAGGACACCAAGGGCATCCAGATCGACAGCAACGGCATCGTCGAGAAATTCCAGATGAACGACCGCTGCGCGGCCGGCTGCGGGCGCTATCTCGGCTATATCGCCGACGAAATGAACATGGGGCTGCACGAGCTCGGACCGTTGGCCATGCAGTCCAATCGCCCGGCGCGCATCAATTCCACCTGCACCGTGTTTGCCGGCGCCGAATTGCGCGACCGCCTTTCGCTCGGCGAGAAGCGTGAGGACATCCTGGCCGGACTGCATCGCGCGATCATCTTAAGGGCCATATCGATCATTTCGCGGTCGGGCGGCGTGACCGACCAGTTCACCTTCACCGGCGGCGTCGCCAAGAACGAGGCGGCGGTGCGCGAGTTGCGCAAGCTGATCAAGGAGAATTATGGCGAGGTGACCATCAACATCAACCCGGATTCCATCTACACGGGCGCCTTGGGCGCTTCCGAGTTCGCGCGCCGCGCGGTCATGCAATAGCGGAGGAAGTGATGCCGATTACCTCAGGGATCGACGTCGGGACCGGTGCGATCAAGGTCGTCCTGTTCAATGTCGAGGACGGCCGTGAGACTTGCATCGCAAAGAATGTCGAGCGCGTGCGGCAGCGCGATCCGCTGAAGCTCGCCAGCGACGCCTATGACGCCCTGCTGAAGCATGCAGGCCTCTCGCGCGCCGACGTCGCCTACTGCGCCACCACGGGCGAGGGCGAGTCGCTTGCCTTCCATACCGGGCACTTCTACTCGATGACGACCCACGCGCGCGGCGCGATCTACCTGCGTCCCGAAAGCCGCGCGGTACTCGATACCGGCGCACTGCACGGCCGCGCGATCCGCATGGACGAGCGCGGCAAGGTGGAGTCATACAAAATGACCAGCCAATGCGCCTCCGGCTCCGGCCAGTTCCTGGAGAACATCGCACGCTACCTCGGCATCGCACAGGACGAAATCGGATTGCTGTCGAAGAAGGCCGACGATCCGGAAAAGGTCTCTGGCATCTGCGCGGTGCTTGCGGAAACCGACGTCATCAACATGGTGTCGCGAGGCATTACTGCCCCGAACATTCTCCGCGGCATACACCAATCCATGGCGGATCGGCTGGCCAAGCTGCTCAAGACGATCGGTGCCGTCGAGGGCGTCATCCAGATGACCGGGGGACTAGCTCTGGACGCGGGCCTCGTGGACGCGATGAAGGAAGCCGCCGTGCGTGAAAAGGTGAAGGCTCCCGTCGAAACCCATCCGGACGCGATCTACGCGGGCGCGATCGGTGCGGCCCTTTGGGGGGCGTTCCGCCATAACAAGCTTGCCGGACTGGCAAGGGCTGCCTGAACGAGACGAGGACTATAACATGGCCCTGTTGATCAACGACGATTGCACGGCTTGCGATGCCTGCACACCGGCCTGCCCGAACGAGGCGATCTCCGCCGGCGATCCCAAATACTCGATCGACCCGATGCGGTGTACCGAGTGTGTCGGCGCGGAGGACGAACCGCAGTGCAAGCTCGTCTGTCCTGCAATGTGCATCGAGCCAAATCCCGACTGGGAAGAATCGCGGGACCAGCTGCAGCAAAAATACGAACAGCTCCATTCTTGAGACATCGGCGGAGCCTCGTCAGGGAGGAAAACCATGAACGACAGTACCGTTTCGCCCCCTCCCGAGAAGTTCAACATCGCCGATCACCTGCTCGGCGCCAACGGCGAGCGGCCCGATAAGCTCGCTTTCGTCGACGACGCCGGCTCCTTGACGTTTGCGCAACTGACTGACAAGGCGCGGCGCCTCGCGTCCGCACTCGGCGCCATCGGAATCAGACGCGAAGAACGGGTCCTCCTGCTCATGCAGGACGTCACCGACTGGCCGGTCGCGTTCCTGGGCGCAATCTACGCAGGCATCGTTCCCGTCGCCGTGAACACGCTGCAGACGGCGGATGACTACGCCTATATGCTCGAACATTCGCGCGCACAGGCCGTGCTGGTGAGCGGGGCGCTGCGCTCCACCTTGGGGGCCGCGCTGGCAATGAGCGACCATGAAGTGCGCAAGATCGTCGTCTCCCGCCCTACAGGAGCGCTGGACGGCCACGACATCGAATTGGACGCCTTCATCGGGACAAGCGCGCCGCTGGACAGGCCCGCCCCTACCCATGCCGATGACCCAGCGTTCTGGCTCTATTCATCCGGCTCGACCGGCCGCCCCAAAGGGGTCGTGCATTCCCAGGCCAATCCCTATTGGACCTCCGAGCTCTACGGCAGAAATGTTCTGCGGTTGCGCGAGGATGACGTCTGCTTTTCGGCAGCCAAGCTGTTCTTTGCCTATGGCCTCGGCAACGCCCTGACGTTTCCGATGGCGGTCGGGGCAACGACGCTGCTGATGGCGGAGCGTCCGACACCCGACGCCGTGTTCAAACGCTGGCTCGGCGGCGTGGCCGGCCTGAAGCCGACCGTCTTCTACGGAGCACCGACCGGCTATGCCGGCATGCTGGCTGCCCCGAACCTCCCGGCCCGGGGCCAGGTCGCGATGCGGCTCGCCTCATCGGCGGGGGAAGCCTTGCCGGCTGAGATCGGTCAACGTTTCAAACGGCATTTCGGCATCGATATCGTGGACGGCATCGGCTCGACGGAGATGCTCCATATCTTCCTTTCCAACCACCCCACCAAGGTACGATACGGCACGACCGGTTGGCCGGTCGTCGGCTATGAGATCGATCTGCGGGCTGAGAATGGCGGTCCGGTCCCGGACGGAGAGCCGGGCGATCTCTACATCCGCGGCCCATCGGCAGCGATGATGTATTGGGGCAATCGCACCAAGACGCAGGAGACCTTCCAGGGCGACTGGACCAAGAGCGGCGACAAGTACATCCGCAACGCGGACGGATCCCACACCTATGCCGGCCGGACCGACGACATGCTCAAGGTCAGCGGCATCTACGTCAGTCCTTTCGAGATCGAGGCGACGCTTGTTCAGCACCCGTCCGTTCTCGAAGCCGCCGTGATCGGGATTTCCGACGAGCAAGGCCTGACCAAGCCCAAAGCCTTCGTGGTGCTGCGGTCGGGAGAAAAGGCGACGGACTCGGACCTGAAGGCCTTCGTCAAGGACAGGCTGGCGCCGTACAAATACCCGCGCTTCGTCGCCTTTGTCGACGAGCTGCCCAAGACCGCAACCGGCAAGATCCAGCGCTTCAAGCTGCGCGAAGGACAGTTGGGCTGAGATTGCTACCTCGTCCCGCTTGCGCGAGACGTCGAATCGCATCGCAGATGCGATGTCTTGTTATTGCGAGCGAAGCGAAGCAATCCAGAATATCTCCGCGGCAATGGTCTGGATTGCTTCGTCGCTTCGCTCCTCGCAATGACGAGTTTGGGAGGGCGTTCAAGCTCTACGCACCGAACTGATACGACGCCATGGCGACATTCATGACGTGGTCGACAAACAGTCGGTGGCCCATGTCATCGCCCGCAGCACCTGCCGCCACCATGAGCGGAAGCAGGTGATCCTCCCGCGGATGGGCCAGGAGGGCGTCCGGGGCGCTGCGCCAGTTCACCAGCATCTCATTGCGCAGCCTGGGATCGGGCTGGCTTATGGCGTCGTTCAGATAGGCTTCGAACGCATACGAGACCGCAGTCGACTCATCGCGTCTGAAGCCTCGCATGTTGTGGTAGGTGAGACCGCTGCCGATGATCAGGATCGCCTCGTCCCTGAGCGGTGCGATCGCCTGACCCACCTTGATATGCTCGGCGGCATCGTAGCTCGACTTGAGCGAAAGCAGGACGATCGGAACGTCTGCGTCGGGATACATCAATCCCACTGGAACGAACGTACCGTGGTCGAATCCTCGATCGGCATCTTGGTCGCACTTGATGCCTGCGCTCACCAGCCGCCCCTTCACCTTGGCTGCCAGACCTGGCGAACCCGGCGCTGGATACTGGATGTGATAGGTGTGCTCGGGAAAGCCAAAATAGTCATACACCATGGGCGGATGCGCGGATGTCGAAACGGTGAAGTCGGGCGCCTCCCAATGGCCGGTGATCACGAGGATCGCCTCGGGCCTGGCAGGAAGCCGTTGCGGCAGCAGGCTGAACTCCCTCGCAGTCTTAGCGTACTGTTCCTTGGTGCCGTCTATGAACGGCCACGGTCCGCCGCCGTGAGAAACGAAGAACGTCGGAAATCTCGTCATTGGCAGCGCCTCGATTGCTGATTCCTTTGTGCCACGCGTGTCTGCCGCATGGGCGGGGCCTTCCGATTTCGTCACGATTGACGGCATGCCTGAGAAGGATACTCTCACGAGAGATAGTAAGCCGACTTACTTTCAGCAAGCGATCAATCAATCGCACGAGGCGGACTATGTCGATGGACGATCTTTATGCCAAGCCCGGCCATCTCATCCGTCGTGCCCAGCAGATCATCGTCGGCATGTTCATGGAGGAATGTGCCACATTCGACATCACACCGGTTCAGTATGCGTGCCTGATCGCTGCACGAGAGAATCCGGGGCTCGATGCGACACGGCTTTCCTATTTGATCGCCTTCGACCGATCCACGCTGGGCAAGGTGCTGGACCGCCTCGAGGCCAAAGAATTGATTCGACGCTCGGGCACCGCTCATGACCGGCGCGTGAAGACCGTCGAACTGACGAAAGAAGGAGCTCGCCTGCTTGCCGCCGTCGAGCCGGCGGTCCAGAGGGCTCAGCAAAGATTCCTCGGGCGATTGCCTGCAGACGAGCAGCGCAGGTTCATGACCACGCTCACACGCCTGGTGGAGCTGAACAACGAGTATTCACGCGCGCCGCTCCGCGTTGTTACCGGCGATTGAGGAAAGGGCTACGGCCCGGCATGCCTAAACGTCGATCCGAAATCTGCCGGACCTTCATACGATCAAGCTTCGAGCTCCTCGTAGAATCCGAGCTTGCTCTGCATCGGCGCATCGTCGACCTGGAACAGAAAAGCAGGTTTCGAAGACGAGCGGTTCGAGATCGCAACGCGCGCATGGGTTGGAATCGCCATCGTGTCCTGACCGCCCCAGGCCAGCTCGGCGTTGTCGATCCTGGCCTCGCCCTCCCCTTCGACCACGTGCAGCACGGCGGAAGCAGACCGCCGGACCGGCTTTATCGTCTCGCCCGGACGCAACATGATCGCGGAGAAGCCGAGAATCGGCAGGCATTCGGCACCGGTCTCGGGATTGACATAGGCGAGTTGCACGATTTCGCCTCCGTCCGTCACCGTCGCCAGATCGCAAAGCGCGGCGCGCGTGTCCTCCCACGGGAAACGGCGCAGTGGATAGGCAGCACGCGGCGCCCGCAGCGACGCGTAGGGAATAAGCCCCGAGCGGCGGTACCGGTTCTGCGAGGCGTCGGGCCGGTTGCGTACCGTTTGCGGCTCCCCCTCGAGGCAATAGGACGCTTCGAGCCCATAGACTACCGGCAGGTCGAGCGCGTCCAACCACACCACGGGACCCGAGCCTTCGTGACCATGCTCATGCCACAGCCCGGACGGCGTGAGGATCAGGTCACCCCTCTTCATCGGCAGCTTCTCGCCTTCGACGACCGTGAAGCCACCCTCCCCCTCGACGACAAAGCGTATCGCGCTCGGGGTGTGCCAGTGGTTCGGAGCCGTTTCGCGCGGCAGGATCAACTGCATCCCGATATAGATGGACGGCGTCGCCTGCATGTTCTCGAGGCCCAAGCCGGGATTGGCCAGCACGAGAACGCGACGCTCGGCCTTCTCGATCGGCGTCAACTCGCCGGCGCGCAGCAGCCGCGGCCGGATGTCGGCGTAGCGCCAGACCATCGGTTTTGTCCGGCGCGAGGGAATGTCGTACGGGAGCGCCGCACGAAGGCTTGGCCACAGCGGGACGAGATTGTTCGCGGTCAAGTCGTTCCGATAGTCCAGAGGAAGTTCTTCGAGGGTTCCGAGCTGTGCCATCTCGCATTTCCTTCTAAGATGTTGGGCCGTTACGAATGACGTGGAAGGAGCCCCGGCTCAATCCCGTCCGCGCGGGTCAATCGGCGAGGCAGTTGCCGACATTCCAGCCGTAAAGCCATTCGAGCGCGTCGTAGAAGCGTTCGGGCGTCCGTCCCTTCCAAAGCGAATTGCGAATGAGCCGCTCAACGCCCTTGGCGTGATAAATCCGCCCCATTTCGCGCCCCGACAGAACGATCCGCGCGGTCCTGGTGACGCGTGAACGCTGGTACAGTTCGTAGGCCGCCGTAATATCGTTGTTGTTCACGCGCAACGCCTCGCCCAGCGTGACGGCGTCCTCCAGCGCCATGCAGGCGCCCTGTGCCATGTATTGGGTAGTCGGATGAGCCGCGTCACCGAGCAGCGTCGCGCGGCCGAACGTCCATTGCATGATCGGCTCGCGGTCGGCCGTGGCCCAGCGCTTCCAGCTCTTTGGAAGATCGATCAACTGCCGCGCCTTGGGGCAGACTTCCTGGAAATAGCTTTGCACCTCCTCCTTGCTGCCATCCGTCACGCTCCACTCCTCCTTGTTGCGGCTGTGGAACGTGACGACCACGTTGTATTGCTCACCGCCGCGCAAGGGGTAGTGAACGAGATGGCAATTGGGGCCGACCCAGATGCTGGCGGCGTTCCATTGCAGCTCCCTGGGAAAATCCTTCTTGTCCACGACCGCGCGATAGACCACGTGATTGGTGATGCGCGGCGGATCCCCGACATACTGCGCGCGCACCACGGATCTGCCGCCGTCGGCCGCAAGGAGCGCGACACCCCGGTGCGCCACCCCGTGCTGATCGAACACGGTCACGCTCGCCTCATCCTGCTCGACGCGCTCGATGCGGGTCGAGGTCAAGAATTCGATACGGCCGGTCTGCTGCGCTCCCTCGAGGAGAGAGGTGTGGATGTCGACCCGATGAATCACGGCATAAGGATTGCCGAACCGCTTGCGAAACGCTTCACCGGTCGGGATGCGGCCGACGAGGGTTTCGTCGATCGCGTCGTGCATCACCAGCTCGTCGGTATAGACCGCTCGCCCGCGCGCCCTTTCGCCGACCCCAAGCGCATCAAGGGCATGAAAGGCGTTCGGACCGAGCTGGATGCCGGCACCGATCTCGCCGATTTCGGGAGACTGCTCCAGAACCCTGACGTGGAATCCCTGGCGCACGAGGGCTAGCGCCGCGGCCAGCCCGCCGATGCCGCCACCGCCTACGAGAAAGGGAAGCGAAGATTTTTGTGCGCTCATGTTTCCTCCTTGACCGGATTGAGCCGCGTGACGGCTCAAACTCCCCAGGGCAGGCTTCGCAAGGCATGACCTTGCCCCGGCGCCCCGCGTCGATTGGCTCAGTCTCCGCTGGCTCAACTTCGCGATCCAATATCGTGAGTATGCTTATTATCCGCACACTGTCAATATTGCTCGCAGCGGACGCGATCAGCGCCGGCCCGCCGCCTTTGGAGCAAGATGACCTTGTCGAGCCGCTGTTCCCGCAAATTCGGTTACCTCTCCCCATTGGGGAGAGGGCGATTTTGCGCAGCAAATCGGATGAGGGAGCTCAGGTCCCACGGGAGAGCGCGCCCCTCACCCGGCGCTCCGCGCCGACCTCTCCCTGGAATCGAAAAGGTCGGCTGATCACACCTACAGATTGGCGCCCTCTATGACCGGGCCGAACCGCTTCCAGCCGGTTCCCTCCCAGCGCTGCAGCTGCACCTGTCGCAGCGGATGGTGGTTGGTCGGGCTGGTGTTGACCTTAATCCCCGGCAGCAGCGTCGGGACCTCGAGGTCCTTCAGGTTCTCGGCCTGCCGCATGATGTTCTCACGCGTAAGATTTCCGTCGCATTGCTTGAAGATCTGCATCAGGACAAGCGCGACGGTGTAGGCATAGATGCAATACATGTCCTTCGGATTACCCTCGGGGAAGTATTTCTGCATGAAGGCAAGATAGTCGCCGACTCCCTTGTCGTTCGCCCATTCCGGATCGCTGGGATCCTTCACGTAGGCCGACGAGGTCACACCGACGGCGCGCTCGGGACCTGCCGGGTTGATCGCGCCGGTAATCGAAGCCGCGCCGCTGGCAATGAAGTGCAGAGCCTTCCACTGGAGTTCGTAGGCTTTTCGGATCGATTGCGCAGCGAATTTCGCGGTCGTGCCCGAAAGAAGCACGTCCGCATCCGTCGTCTTCAGGGACACGATCTGCGAGTCGATGGTTGGATCGGCCACCTCGTGCGAGACCGCCTTGGCGCGTGCGTCGAATTCCGCGCCGAGCACGTCGCGCACGCCGGCGAGGTAATCCTTTCCGAGATCGTCGTTCTGATAGAGGATGGCGAAACGCGCCTTGGGATTCTTCTGCAGGGCGTACTTCGTGTAGACCTGCGACTCGGTGCGAGCCGACGGGGCGAACCCCATCGTCCACGGGTATTTCTTGTGGTCGCCCCATTTGTCGCCGTTCACCGACAGAAAGAGGTGCGGGATTTTCTTCTGGTTGATGTAGGTGACCGCGGCCGAATTCGGCGCCGTGCCCAGCATGTTGAAGAGGAAGGCGACTTCGTCGCTTTCAACCAGGCGCCGCACCTGTTCGACCGTCTTCGGCGGCTGAAAGCCGTCGTCGTAATAGATGTATTTGATTTGACGCCCGGCGACACCACCCTTCTCGTTGATCATCTTGAAGAAGGCTTCCTGCGTGCGGGCCTGAATGCCGAGCGCGGAAACAGGCCCCGACAGGGATGTCGTCGAACCGATCTTGATCTCCGTCGCGGTGATGCCAGTGGTCTCGTCCGCGCGTGCGAAGCTTGAAGTCAGCGACGTTAGTCCCACTGCGAGCGAGCTCTTGAGTAGCACGCGTCGGTTCAAATCAGACATTCTCTCCTCCCAGGTAGATCCATTCGACAGCAACACCAGTGTAGGAGGAAAACGCGCTGGCGTTGCCTCCTAAACGTTGCGAATGCCAGCAACTCAACACAAGACGCCATGGCTGATCTCCGCTCACCTAGGAAGTTGCCAAGCAGAGGCTCCGAAAATCGGGACCGGCATATGCACTGCCGCGCCAAACAGTCAATGCGCCTGGGCGGCGGCGTGCATGGCGAACCGACGGCATGAGCAGGAGAGGCCATGGATTTCCAGCATTCCGAGCGTTCCATTGCCTTGCAGGAACGCGTACGCCAGTTCATGCGGCAGCATGTGGAACCGGTCGAGGACCTGTACTACGAACAGGTGAAGCCCGAAGCGCAGCGTTACCGGACACCGCCGGTGCTGCAGAATCTAAAGCGCCTGGCGCGCGAACAGGGGCTTTGGAATTTGTTCCTGTCCGGCCCGCACGGCAGCGGCCTCACCAACCTCGAATATGCCCCGGTCAAGGAGATCATGGGTCGCGTGCTGTGGGCGCCAGAGGTCTTCAACTGCTCGGCGCCCGACGTCGGAAACATGGAGGTGCTTGCCCAGTACGGCACGCCGGAACAGCAGGAGCGCTGGCTTCGTCCACTGCTGGAAGGGACCATCCGCTCCGGCTTCTCGATGACTGAACCGGCGGTTGCCTCCAGCGACGCGACCAACATCCAGTGCGACATCAGGCGCGACGGCGACCATTACGTCATCAACGGTCGCAAATGGTTCACCTCCGGCGCGATGAACGAGGATTGCGAGATCCTGATCGTGATGGGCAAGACCGCACCCGATCATCCCGACCGCCACCGCCAGCAATCGATGATACTGGTGCCGAAGGACACGCCGGGCGTGCGGATCGTGCGCGACATGCTGACCTTCGGCTACGACGATGCGCCGGTCGGCCACCCCGAGATCGACTATGAGAATGTTCGTGTCCCTGCTTCCAACATCCTGCTCGGCGAAGGCCGCGGTTTCGAGATCGCACAGGGACGTCTTGGCCCAGGTCGCATTCACCATTGCATGCGTCTGATCGGCTGCGCCCAGCGCGCACTGGAATTGATGTGCGAGCGCGCCGTCAAGCGCGTTGCCTTCGGCAAGCCGCTGGCGGAACAGGGCTCCGTGCGGGAAGACATTGCGCACTCCTTCTGCGAGATCGCGCAGGCGCGGCTGTTGACGCTGCAGGCGGCCGACAAGATGGACCGCGAAGGCAACAAGGCCGCACGCGACCTCATCGCCGCCGCCAAGATCGTGGTGCCGAGCATGGCCGCCCGCGTCATCGACCGTGCGATCCAGGTCCATGGCGCTGCCGGCCTGTCGCAGGACACCTTCCTGCCGCGAGCCTATGTCTATGCGCGCTTCATCCGCATCGGCGATGGGCCCGATCAGGTGCACCTGGCAGCGATCGGCAAGGACTTGCTCAAGCGCGGTGGCATAACCTCATGACTGAGGCATGCACATGAGCAAGAATTGTCCTTTCGATCTCGCCGGCAAGGTTGCGCTCGTCACCGGCTCCTCGCGCGGCATCGGGGCGGCCACCGCTCGCGTGCTGGCGGAAGCCGGCGCGCATGTTGTGGTCTCGAGCCGCAAGCAAGAGGAATGCGAGCACCTCGCCGAGGCGCTGCGCAAGGAAGGCCTGAGCGCAGAAGCCTACGTCTGCCACATCGGCAGGATGGACGACATTGTCGGGATCGCTGCGCATCTGAAGGACACGCATGGCGGGCTTGATATCCTGGTCAACAATGCGGTGCTCAGCCCGTGGCGTGCGATCGAGGACATTGATCCGGGCCTGTTCGCCAAGACGGTCGACGTCAACCTGCGCGGCTACTGGTTCATGTCCAGCGAAGCGGTCAAACTGATGAAGCCGCGCGGCGGCGGCAGCATCGTCAACATCTCATCGGTCTCGGCGCTGCACCCGGAAAGGATGCTCGGGCTGTACGGCACGCTGAAGACGGCCTTGATCGGCATGAGCCGCGCCTTCGCGCTGGAGTACGGATCGTTCGGCATCCGGGCAAATACCATCCTGCCCGGAGTGATCGACACGGGCCTCGCCAGCGTGTTCGATGGCGAAGTGCGCGACCGTATCCTTCAGAAGACGCCGGTTCAGCGGGTCGGCAGACCCGAGGAGATCGGCTACGCGGTGCTCTATCTGAGCTCGCCCGCCGGTGCATTCGTCACGGGCGCAAGCCTGGTCGTCGATGGCGGGCTGTCGATTTCCTCGATGTAGGGACGTACTTCTGAGGTGACCGCTTTATCTCATCATCCTGAGGAGCTTGCGAAGCAAGCGTCTCGAAGGATGAAGGCCCGGGTCCGGGCCTCATGGTTCGAGACGGCGCTAACGCGCCTCCTCACCTTGAGGGTTAGGTCGCCGATCTGAAAGATTCACACCTTCTGGGACGCCTGCACAGGCATCACATGTGGAAGCCCGCAGGCGAAGCCGGTAAGATCATGCTGCCAGAGCGAGAAGCGAGCAGCGAAAAGACGCAAGATGGCGAACAGCCTGTCGCGAGAATGTGAGCGACTCGGCGCGGGGAGCGCGGGAGACGATCTTGCGCCAGTAGAGCGACAGCTTCGCCAACAAAGACACCACGCAACGACGTGGCCTGGAGGAAACGATGCAGGGTTTGATGATGGATATGCCGCTCCTGATCAGCGGCCTGATCCAGTATGCCGCGGACTATCATGGCGAGGCGGAGGTCGTCGCGCGCGAGATCGAGGGCGACATCCATCGTTACACCTATGCGGAGGCCCATCCGCGCATCAAGCGAATGGCGCTTGCGTTGAAACGGCTGGGCATGAAGCAAGGCGATCGCGTCGGCACCCTCGCCTGGAACACGCACCGCCACTGGGAAATGTTCTATGCGGCGCCCGGCATGGGCTACGTCCTGCACACCATCAACCCGCGCCTTTTTCCCGAACAGCTGGTTTACATCATCAACCACGCGGAAGACCGGCTCCTGTTCATCGATCGCGGCACGCTGCCGCTGGTCGAGGCGATCGCACCCAAGTTGACGACGGTCGAGGCCTACGTGGTCATGTCCTCGCGCGAGCGCATGCCGGAGACCAAGCTCGCAAAGGTGTACTGTTATGAGGACCTTCTCGCCGCCGAGAACGACGCCGGATTTGCCTGGCCGATCTTCGACGAGAAATCGGCCTCGACGATCTGCTACACCTCGGGCACGACCGGCAATCCGAAGGGCGTCGTCTATTCGCATCGCGCCGCGCTGTTGCAGACCATGGTCTGCTCCGGCTTTGATTTCCTGCCCGGTCACCTCGAGGGCGTGCGCGAGGTGATGATGCCGATGGCGCCGCTGTTCCACGGCAACGGCTGGAATATGCCGTTCACCGCGCCCTATACCGGTTCGAAGCTCGTGCTGCCCGGCCGCAACTACGAGCCGGACAAGCTCTACGAACTGCTCGAAGGCGAGAGGGTGACGATTTCGGCCGGCGTGCCAAGCTTCTGGCTGATCCTGCTCGACTGGCTGGGACGCTCCGGCAAGAAATTCACCACGCTGCGCGCGACACTGTCGTCGGGCTCGGCGCCCGCGCGATCGATGGTCGAGAGGCTCAAGCGCGAGTACAACATCGACTACATCCAGGCCTGGGGCATGACGGAAGCACTGGGATGTTCGATGCCGAGCCTGCGCCCGGGCTCCACCAACCTCAGCGACAAGGAAAAGCTCGACCGGCGCATGGTGTCGGGCCGCGCCTGCTTCGGCACCGCGCTGCGCATCGTCGACGACGGGGGCAAGGAGCTGCCGCGCGACGGCAAGACCGTCGGCCATCTGCGGGCGCGGGGCGCGTGGGTCGCATCCGGCTACATGAAGCTGAACGAGGGGCTCGATCGCGACGGCTGGCTGATCACCGGCGACATGGCCGTGATCGATCCGCTCGGCCATGTCACGCTGACCGACCGCTCGAAGGACGTGATCAAGTCCGGCGGCGAGTGGATTTCCTCGATTCAGCTCGAGGATGTCGCGCTCTCCCACCCCGACGTCCTGCAGGCGGCCGTCATCGCGATCTCGCACGAGAAATGGCAGGAGCGGCCGCTGCTGCTGGTGGTGCGGAAGAAAGGCGCGACGCTGGATGCCAAGACGCTGCTCGATCACATGCGCCCGAAGATCGCGAGCTGGTGGATGCCGGACGCGGTCGAATTCCTGGACGAATTCCCGATGACCGGCACCGGCAAGGTGCAGAAGATGGCGCTGCGCGACAAATTCAAGGACTACACGGTTTCGTAGCGCCTGCGGTCACGCGCCTTTCTCCTTCGGCGGCGTCAGGCCGATCTCGCGAAACAGCGCGGGATCGATGTTCTCGCGTACGCAGCTCTTCTTGTAGGCAAAGACGCGGCAGGGCATGCCGGGCTTGAGCTGCGCGTGGCCGTCGATCACGAAGAACAGCGGGGTCTTCGGCGACAGCGCGTCCTGCAATTGCGCGCGGTTCGATGCCGCGCAATGCGTGCAATAGGCCGGCGCGTCGGCCCGGTTGAAATTGATGTCGTGCGCGTTCGGCATGATCGGCGAAAGCGGTTCGCCGTAATGGAACATGTCGCGCCACATCTGGCCGCGGAACAGCCGGCCGCCCGAGCCGCAGGGATCGAGCCGGAATACGAAGCGGTCGTCTTCCTCCGATAGCGTGAAATCGGCACAATGGTAGTTCCACGTGCGTGCGATCTCGCGCACGAGTTCGTCGTCGCTCATCGCCGCATAACGCGGAAAGCCCGCATTGAATGCCGGGGCATAGGTCTGCTCCAGGACTTCCTGCAGATAGTCGGGGCCGCCCTTCTCCAGCGCAACGCCGTAGAAATATTCAAGCATGACCAGCCCGAAATCGTGCCACGGCTTCCAGTCCTTGCGCTGGCCCTGCAACAGACCTTCGATGTCGGTTTCACCCTGCTCCAGCTTTTCGCGCGCCCGCTCGACACGGGTCTTGACGATGGTTTCGCGCTCATCCGCTTTGAACAATTCCTGTCCCCGCGTCTGGCGCTTGCTGAACGTCAACCTGCATGCGCCATTCGGGCCCTTTTCGGTTGTCCAGACATCGGCACCGACGGATCCGTTCAGCGCCCCCTGGCAGGCCTTGCAGATCTGGCAGAACGAACTCACGCCATCGCTCCAGCCGCCGTACCAGTCGGGGTGTTTCTGCGGCAGACCCTGCCGCTCGAGCTTGCCGCCGCTGCCGCAGGGGGCAAGATCGAGCACGACCTTGTCGTCGTCTTCCGCAAGCGGCGCCAGCTTCGCGCCGGTCTGTTCGCGAAAGACGGCAACCAGATCGGCGATCGCGCCGCGCTCATCACCTTCGAGGTACTGCCGCGCCCAGGTGCGCATGAGCTGCGCGCCGATCCGCTTGAGCTGCTTCAGCGCTTCTTCCTCGCCGAAATCGCGGCGCAGCTTGGCGGCCTTGCGCGCGAGCGTGTGGCCCGACAGCGCATCTAACCCGGCCGGTCCGTTCTTCATCTCGGCCAGCAGTTCCTTGACGCGCTCAAGGTCGCCGCGCCGAAGCGCTTCGATGGCATGATCCTCGAAGGGTTTTGCGATCCCGTCGAGCTGCTCGTCGGTGTAGAGGCGGGACATGGCAAGACTCCTAAACTACCTTGCCCGGATTGAGCACGCCGTCCGGGTCGAGCGAGGACTTGAGCCGGCGCATCAGGGCCAGCACCGGGGCGGGCAGCCGGGCATGAAGGGCATCGCGCTTTTGCAGGCCGATGCCGTGCTCGGCGGAGATCGACCCGCGCCGCGCCGTGACGCCTCGGTAGACGCAATCGGCGATGCGCTTTGCCTGCGCTTCGGTCTCGGGTCCGAGCGTTACTGCGACATGGAGGTTGTTGTCGGCAACGTGCCCGAACACGACCACGCGCGCCTGCGGCCACTCCTGCGCCACGGCCGCGCGCAGCTCCGCGACATAGGCCGCCATGGTGGCGATCGGGACGCTGACGTCGAAGCCGACCGCCCCACCCAGCACGCGTGCCAGCCTCGGGATGTCGTTGCGGATGGCCCAGAACGCCTGGCGCTCGCTTTCCGACTGCGCCACCGTGGCGTCGCGGATGATGTCTCCTTCCAGCATGGACTCAAGCACCTCGACAAAGCGCTTGTGATCGCCCTCCGGATCGCCGCCCTCGGCTTCGACCAGGAGATAGGCTTCGCAGCGCGTCCCGAGCGGCCTCCGGTGCGGCGCATCCGCTCCATCGGTCATCAGTTCGATGAATTCCGGCCACATCAGTTCGCAGGCGGAGAGCGTGCCGCCCAGCCCCCGCTCCAGAGACGCGAGCGCCCGTGGCAGATGGTCGAGATCGATGCCGAGCATCGCGCAATGATGACCGGCAAAAGCCGGCCGCAGGCGCAACGCCGCACGGGTGACGATACCGAGGGTCCCTTCGCTGCCGATAAAGAGCTGCTTGAGATCGTAGCCGGCGTTGTTCTTCAGCACCTCCGCCATGAGGTCGAGAACTTCGCCGCCCGCCGTCACCACCTCGAGCCCAAGCACCTGCTCGCGCATCATGCCGAAGCGCAGCACGCGCTCGCCGCCGGCATTGGTGCTGATCATCCCGCCGACGGTCGCCGAGCCGCGCCCACCGAGATCGGCGGCAAAGAGCAGACCGCGTTCTGCGGCAGCCTCTTGCAGGGTTTGCAGCACGACCCCGGCCTCGACCACGGCGACGCGCGAATCCTGCTCGATGCGCTCGATCCGGCGCATACGCTCCAGGGACAGGTACCATTCTCGTCCCGTGGCCGATCGCAGCGCATCGACGAGGCCGGTTGCGCCACCGACGGGAATGATCGATTTCCCCGCCTCGCGGGCGAGCCGGATTACGAGCGC
This sequence comes from Bradyrhizobium sp., assembly GCF_016213215.1. Taxonomy (GTDB): domain Bacteria; phylum Pseudomonadota; class Alphaproteobacteria; order Rhizobiales; family Xanthobacteraceae; genus Bradyrhizobium. The sequence continues at coordinate 17,353 of NZ_JACRAW010000158.1, forward strand.
GACCTCCGCGGTGTTGCCAGGGCGGATCAGCGGGAGCGGGGCGAAGGTGTCGCCTCGCAGGTTCAACGCCCGCGTCGCCGTCTCGGCAGCCGGCACCACCGCGGCCGGCCCGCAGCGTTCCACGATACGGGCGAGCACGGCATCGTCGCCCGTTCCAGCCTCCAAAGTCGTATTCATCCAGTGGTTCTCGTTTTCCTCCCCGCCCGGCCCTTCTATCGCGTTTTCGCCGGATCAATCTTCTGATCGCCCCTCAATTAAGGGGCGCCGGTCCGCTGCGAAACAAACCTGCGACGGACGGTGATTTCGGCCATTCAGGCGGATCATTGTTATGCTTGGACCAAATCTTGTGCCGACGAGGGCCAATCGTCAACGATGAAGGACGGGATTTGGACGCTACAACCGCGTCTGAAGCCCAGCACATCACGATCGGATCGAGCCGCGATCGGCCGACAAGCAGACTTTCCGGCGCGCCCCGCTGCTCCGCCAAGCGGAATGGGCTCACATGCCGCCGGTACTCGCCCTGAGCTCTTTTTCGAGCCGGACGGGATTCGTTCCGGCTTGTTGCTGGCGCTGAGGAACTCATCCTCGGACAAGTCTTCTGTATGGTCTTACCGCAAACCGCGCACTCAACCATACGTTTTCTTCAAGTCATAACGCACGTTTTATGAATTTGTTAGGCCGCCGCATCTAGCCTGATGACAAGGGGTATCACTATCGAAAGCAACGATTCGTATGCCAGCTCCTCGGACACATGGTTCGAGAGCATGACTCCGCTGTTCCCAGTCGCTGCCCCTCACGGCGTTGCAGACCGCATTGTGGAGGTTAGACATGAAGCTCCCATTCCTGACCGGCGTCGAGCGCCGCTTCGGAGACGACGAGTTCGTGGTCAGCAAGACGGACCTGAAGGGTCGGATCACCTACGGCAATGACGTCTTCATGCGGGTCGCCGGCTACAGCGAGCGAGAGCTGATCGGCAAACCCCACTCGATCATCCGGCATCCGGCCATGCCCCGCTGCGTGTTCAAGTTGATGTGGGATACGATCCAAAAGCACAGCGAGGCTTTCTTCTACCTGCTCAATCGCGCCAAGAACGGCGACCATTACTGGGTCTTCGCCCATGTAACGCCGGAGTACGACGGGACTCGAAATCTGATCGGCTTTCATTCGAGCCGCCGCGCCGCCGAAAAGCGGGCGTTATCGATCATCGGGCCGATCTACGGGACGTTGTTTGCCGAAGAAGACCGTCACGCGAACTGCAAGGAGGGTCTTGAGGCCTCGATGGAAATGTTGTGCGGGATGATTGACAAACGCGGAGGCGATTATGCTCGGTTTGTCCTGGGTTTATGACAGGCTCAATCTTTCATCCCTGCAGCGCGCGTCGCTGGCCACTCTCCTCAGTGCTTGCGGCTCCGGTGCAGCCGCCTTCCTGGCCATCCGGGGCGGCGACACCACGGTTGCGGTGCTCGCAGCGATCGGCTGTGGTGCCGCGGCGCTTGCCTGGGTGAGGCTTCGCGGAACCAGCGCGAGCGTCAAGAAGGCGTCCACGGCAATATCGGCGGCGGCCAATGGAAACCTGCGGGATCGCGTGAAGAATATCCGCGGCCGCGGCGACATCGGCGCCCTCCTCAACGACATCAATCGGATGCTCGATCAGGTGGAGTCCTTCGGCAAGGAGGTCGAGGCGGTGATGGCCGCCGCTGCGGACAAGCGCTTCTACCGGAAGGTTCAGCTCAAGGGCTTTCGCGGCGACTTCGTCGCCTACGGCGAGGCCATCAACGTCACGTTGGCGCGCATGGAGGAGATCGATCAGCGCCTGGCGCTGTTCTCGGAAGACATGCTCAAGGAAGCCGTAACGATCGCGATGACCGTCAACGAAAGCAATATGGCCAACGCCCATATCGTATCCGGAATCCGCAAGGCGCGGGACGACTCCCAGGGCATGGCTTCGGCCACGGACGACATGGTCCTCGGCATGCAAAGCATCAACGAGAGCGCGAAGAGAACCGCCGAGTTGTCGGATCAGGCACAGCAGGTGACGGATCAGGGTCGTTCCGTGATGCAGTCGGCCATGCAGCATTTCGCCGGTCTCGGCCAGACGGTTGAATTGGCGGCAAAGCGGGCCGAGGAACTTTCCAAGGCATCTGAAGCAATCGGGGATATTCTCGCCTCGATCGAATCCATTGCGGCGCAAACCAATCTGCTCGCCCTTAACGCAACGATCGAAGCGGCCCGCGCCGGCGACGCAGGCAGGGGGTTCGCCGTGGTTGCCAGCGAGGTCAAGAGCCTAGCCGGACAGACCGCGAAATCGACGGTCGAAATCGGTGAATTGGTCGACAACCTGCGCCAGGAGATGTCCGGTATCGTCGACGCGATGCGCTCGGGCACGACTGCCCTGGCGGAGGTGCGTCAGGCGATGCAGGCGATGGAGGGAAGGATGGACGGGATCAGCGATCTCGTCAAGGAAACGAGCGACAACATGCGCGACGTGTCGAGCACGCTGGCTCGGCAGTCAACCGCCGCGCGCGAGATTTCCGGCGGCATCCAGAATGTCGCGACCCGCTCCGACAGCAATGCTTCGGCGATCGAAAAGAGCAAGGGAGCGCTCAGCCAGCTCGAAGGCGAAATGAACGGCTTGCTGAACGCGCTCGCGAGCCTCAACATTCCCAACAAGATACTGCTCGTTGCCAAGGCCGATCACATCGCCTGGAAGAAGAAGGTGACCGACCTGGTTATGGGCTTGGCCAAGCTCGATCCGGATACGCTCGCGAGCGATCGCACCTGCCGGCTCGGGAAATGGTACTTTGGCCCTGATGCAGCAGCATTCCGCGAGCTTCCCGCCTTCAAGGAGCTCGCCGTCCACCATCGCGTGGTTCATGAAAGCGGCGTGGCTGCGGCGCGGGCCTACAACGGCGGCGACGTTGACAAGGCTTTGGAGCTCCTGAACGTGCTCGAAACGGCCTCAACCGAGGTGATCCGCTGCCTCGATGACCTGCGTCGCGACGCCGAACGGGAGACGAAGGCCGCGGCAGCATAAACTGTCAGGTGTCTGGCCGGCCAAGGATTGGTTGCGGGCAGCGGGTGCGGTGAAGACTAATCTATTGCGTTCCTGCTGTCCTGAGCTGGATGTCGAGCCAACCCAGCGAGTTCACCTTGATGCGGTCGCCCCTGTTGATGACGACGGTCGTCGTTTCGGCTTCGACGATCGCAGGGCCCTCAAGAAAATGACCTGGGCGCAAATTCTCCAAGGCGTAGACCGGCACCTCGCGCCATTCGCCGAAGAATGCTTGCCGGGCTCCGACAGGAGCGCATGGCGAGGCCGGCGGGACCGACCCATCGCCCTTTTCAGCACGGGACACCGCACCGACGGCGGCGACGCGCGCATTGACGAACACCACCTCCTGGTCGGGCGACGAATAGGTGTAGAGCTCTTCGTGCCGACGATGAAACCGTCCTTCCACATCGGCGACCAGCGACGTCGAGCCAAGATCGATGTCGCTCAGCGGCACGTCGATCTCGAAGATCTGCTCCCCGTAACGCATCTCGGCGGAACGTTCGATCGCGATCGGCCCGTCGAACCACGAGCGGAGCCGATCGGCAGCCTGCCGTTCGAGGCTGGCGAAGATCTCACGCACATCGGACGCCGTCGTGCGCGCACCGGTCTCGAAATGCGTTCGGCTCACCTCGTACCGCAGGTCGCTCATCAGCATGCCCCACGCCGAAAGCACCGAGGCCTCGATCGGCACGATGATCCGGCCGATATCAAGTTCACGCGCCACCTCGGCAGAGTGCAATCCGGCGGCGCCGCCGAAACTCAAGAGCGCAAACCGCCGGGGATCGACGCCTCGCCGCAGGGTCATCATCCGGATGCCGTCCGCCATCTTCAGGTTGACCAGGCGATAGATTCCCGCAGCGGCCTCCGTCCGCGAAATGCCGAGTGACACGGCAACGCGATCGACAGCCGCCTCCGCCGCGCTCCGATCCAGCGGGCGGCGGCCGCCCATGAATGCCGCGGCATCGAGATAGCCAAGGATCACATTGGCATCGGTGACCGTCGCCGCCATGCCGCCGCTGCCGTAACAGGCCGGCCCCGGCATCGAGCCGGCGCTTTCGGGGCCGACGCGAAAGATGCCGCCGGAATTGACGCTCGCGATGGAGCCGCCGCCCGCCGCGATGCTGCCGATATCGAGGCTGCGCAGCGCGATGCGTTGGTCGGCCAGTCCCCCATCGGCGGACAGCGATGCTTGTCCATTGGCGATCAGCGAAATGTCGGTGCTGGTTCCCCCCATGTCGAACGGCACGAGATCGGGAATGCCGAGCATTTCAGCACAGCGCCGGGAGCCGGAGATGCCGCCCGCCGGACCGGACAGAACTGTCGCCGCGGCGAGCCTTGCCGCCTCCTCGACCGGGGCCATGCCGCCATGCGACAGAACGATGAACAGGCTGCCCCCAAAGCCGGCCTCCGCCAGGCGCCGCTCCAGGCCTTTCAGGTAATGACGGACCTTCGGCCCGACATAGGCATTCACGATCGTGGTCGAGACGCGTTCGTACTCCTTGATCTGCGGCAGCACATCGCTCGAGCGCGACACGTTCACGTCGGGAAGTTCGTGCGCCAGACGCTCGGCCGCCGTGATCTCATGCGCCGGGTTGCGGTAGGAGTGGAGAAAACAAATGGCAACCGAGGTGGCGCCCGAATTCCGGATTGCCGCGATGGCTTCGCCGAGCGAAGCTTCGTCGAGCGGCGTCAGAATCTCGCCATTCGGCCGCAGCCGTTCTCGCACGCCGAAGCGAAGCTCGCGGGGCACCAACGGCTCCAGGGGTGGTGAGCGCAAGTCGTACCGGTTGTTCTTGAGCCCCTCGCGCATTTCGATGACGTCGCGGTGCCCCTCCGTCGTCAGCAGGGCGACCTTGGCGCCCTTGCGCTCCAATAGTGCGTTGGTCGCAACCGTCGTGCCGTGAACAAGCCGTTGCGTCGCGGCCAGCATCTCGCTTCGCGAAAGGTCTAATCGCAGCGCGAGCTCGTCGAGCCCGGCCATGACGCCAATGGATTGATCCTGCGGTGTCGAGAGCGACTTCGCGAACACGGTGCGCCCGCTGGCGTCGATCGCGACCAGATCGGTGAAGGTGCCACCGACATCAACGCCGATCGTGAACCTTTTCACCGAACCACCCCTGCCGTTGCCTCAGGCGTCACGAGCCCTTGCGCGAGATCGCGACTGCGGGCCTCGGGCGATCGCTTTTCCGGGGGCCCCCATCCGCCTCCGCCGGCCGAGCGAACTTCGAGGCAGTCCCCAGGCCGAATCTCGATCCCGACCTCCTTGGTGCGCAACACACGCAGCGGCCGGCCGGCCGAGAGCAGTTGGTAATGGTGGGGTGCGCCATCCTTGCCTCCCAGCATTCCGCACGATCCGTGCCGCGCGCCGTCGCCGGCCGTGTTGCCAAGCGCGGGCTTCTCGATTTCGAACACGAGATCAAGCGCCACGCCGAGACCGCCGCGGAACTGACCGTCGCCTCCCGAATCCGGGCGGAATTCATGGTTGCGAAACAGCAGCGGGAAGCGCGCTTCGGCAACTTCGAGACTGCCGAACTTGAGACCGCCGACCGTGTGCCACTCGCCGATCGACGACCATCCGTCGCCGCCGGACGATGCGCCGCCGCCGGGGCGGGCCTGGAACATGTGCCATATGAAGGTGCGGCCGGTGCGCGGGTCTTCGCCCTGTACTGCGATACGGAAACGGCGACTCCAGCCGCCCATCACACGGTCCGGACAGGAGGCCGCAAGCGCCTTGATCACGGCTTCCACGATCTCGTTCGACGGATGGCTGGTGCACAGCGTGACGGGCCGCCCGGGGTCGGCCCACACGATAGTGCCCCGTTTTGCCTTCACGGTGAGGGGCCGCAACGCTCCCGCATTCTTGGGAATGTCGGCATCGATCAGATAGGCGAATGCCATCACGACGGCAGCATGCATGTTGGCGTGCGACGAATTGACGAAGCTCGTCGTTTGAGGATCCGAGTCCGACAGGTCGACTTCGATATTGCTGCCGGTCTTGGTGACCTTCGCCGCGATCTTGATATCGCTCCGACCATGGCCGTCGTCGTCGAGAAACGCCTCACCATGGAACACGCCGTCTTTCCAGGTCGACACGACCGCGCGCGTCTGCTGCTCGGCCGCGTCGAGAATGGATTCGATCGCCGCTTCGACGACAGGAGCGGAGAATTCGGCGAACAGCTTGGCCATCCGCCGCTCGCCCATGTGCGCCGCGCCGATCATCGCAGCGAGATCGCCGCGAAAATCATAGGGATCGCGCACATTCAGCGCCAGCATGTCGAGAATGTCGTCACGCAGCCGGCCCGCCTCGTACAGCTTGATGGGCGGAATGCGAAGTCCTTCCTGCCAGATTTCGGTAGCGCTCGGATTATAGGCGCCGTGCGTTGCGCCTCCGATGTCGCTCTGGTGAGCGCGCACCACGCTCCAGAACAGCCGTCGCCCGCCGTCGAAGATCGGTACGAATGCGGTCAGATCGGGCAGGTGGCTGCCGCCGTGATCGGGATCGTTCATCAGGATGACGTCGCCGGGCGCGACGTCCTTGAAGCGCGCCTCGACCGCACGCGTCGCCCACGGCAGCGCGCCGACGTGAACCGGAATGTGATCGGCCTGCGCGATCAACCGTGCCTGCACGTCGAAGAGCGCCAGCGAAAAGTCGCGGCTGGAGTTGAGAATCTGCGAATAGGACGTGCGAAGCATCGCTTCGCCCATTTCCGCAACGATCGAGCTCAGCCGATGCTGAACGACGGACCGCGTGATGGGATCGACTTTAAGGGACATCTCGTACCTGCAGAGCAAGATCTTCTCGTCGGCGACACGGCAGCGGAGGATTCGAACCTCCGCTTCCGATGGGGGACGCCTATTCCCAGGACCAGGCGGAGAAGTCGTTCTCGAATTGCGGGACTTCCTTCCAGACGCCCTTCAGCCGCTTGCTGGTGATGGTGATCCATTGCGGCTGGAAGAGGAAGCCGGCCATCGCGTCGGTTGCCAGCATGCGCTGCGCGTCGCCGAGCAGCCTGGCGCGATCGCCCTCGCCCGGGGTTGCCATGATCGACTTGTAGAGCTCATTGAACGCGGGGGAATTGTAGCCGAGATAGTAATCGCTTTCCGTCAGCTTCACGAGATCGAACGGCTCGACATGCGACACGATGGTCAGGTCGTAGTTGTGCGCGCCGGTAAAGACCTGCGACAACCACTGCGCCCATTCCACGTTCTCGATCTTGGCGAGGATGCCGACCTTGGCGAGCTGGGCCGCGAGAACTTCACCGCCCTGACGCGCGTAAGCCGGCGGCGGCAGCTTCAGGCTCAGCTCGAGCGGCGTGGCGACGCCGGCTTCCACAAGCAGCTTCTTCGCCTTCTCGGGGTCATAGGGATTGATGCCGGTGGTGTCGACATGGCCCAGCGATCCCGGCGTGTAGAAGCTGCCGATGGGAGTGCCGAACCCGTCGACGGCGCCATCGATCATGGCCTTGCGGTCGATGGCGGCGAGAATCGCCCGGCGTACGCGCACATCGTCGAGCGGCTTCTTCTTGTTGTTGATGGCGACGATCGTCTTTGCCTTCGAGCCGCCGACCAGCACGGTGAAACGCGGATCCGACTTGAACTGCGCGAGGCTGCGCGCAGCCGCGACTCTCGGGAACGCATCGACATCGCCCGACAGGAGGGCGGCTACCTGCGCCGACGGATCGCTGATGAAGCGGATGGTCACCTTGCCGAGCTTGATCGCTGCGGCGTTGCGGTAGTCGGGCCATTTGTTCAGGGTGATCGAAGATCCCTTGGCCCAATTGCCCAGCGTATAGGGCCCCGTCCCGACGGGCTGCGTGGCATCGGTAGGCGCGCTCTTGGGTTCGACGATCGAAGCGGGCGCCTGCCCGAGCAGGAACGGCAGGTTAGGTTCCGAGTACGTCAGAGCGACCACGATGGTGTCTGCATCAGGGGCGGTCACCGATGCAAAACTCTTGAACAGGCTCTTGTCCTTGTTGGTGCTCGTCGGTGCCGCGGCGCGGTCGAACGAGAATTTCACCGCGGCGGAATCGAACGGCTCGCCGTTCTGGAATTTGATCCCTTTACGGAGCTTGAACGTGTACGTCTTCAGATCGGGTGAAGCCTGCCAGCCCTCGGCAAGCAAGGGCGACACGGAGCCGTCTTCGTTGATCTTGGTCAGCGTCTCATAGACGTTGTAGAGCGTGACCTCGGCGATGGCCGCCGCTGCGGCCGTGGTTGGATCTAGCCCGGGCGGCTCCAGCCCCATGCCTATGACCACGCTGTCCTTCTTGCCTTGCGCCAGGCTCGGCAGCGGCGCAGCAAAAGCGGCAGCGAGTGCGAGAACGGATAACTTCTTGAACATGGGCGTACTCCCCCGGACTTGTTACGTTGCCAATCTACGCCAATCCCGCAGCGCAGGCTAATCCCCGTCCAGCGACGGCTGCGGCAGCGACATCACCGCCTCTGCCTGGTGGCACGCGGCGAGATGTGTCGCACCGACACGGCGTAGCGCGGGCGCGTTGTCGCGACAACGCTGGTCGGCCATTGGACACCGCGAAACGTAGGGACATCCGGCCGCGCCCACCGATTGCGAGACGATCGCAGGAGCGGTGCGACGGCGGCGTACCCCGCCTGCGCGGGCGCGCGGAACGGCCTCGAGCAGGGCTCGCGTATAGGGATGGGCGCACTGGTCGAACAGGTCCTCGGGCCGGCCCTGCTCGACAATTCTGCCCAGATACATGACTGCGATCTCGTCGCAGAGATAATCCACGACCGCGAGATCATGGCTGATCAGGATGTAGCTCAGTCCAAACTGCTCCTGGAGATCCTCCAGAAGGTTGAGTACCTGCGCCTGCACCGAAACGTCGAGCGCGCTGACCGGCTCGTCGGCCACGATCAGTTTCGGCTGGGTGATCAAGGCGCGGGCAATCGCGATGCGCTGCCGCTGCCCTCCGGAGAATTCGTGTGGAAACTTGTCCATGTCCGCCTCGCGCAGCCCGACCTGTCTCAGCACCGTCGCGACACGCTCGCGAAGCGAAGTGCGATCCAGCCGACCGAGCGCCGTAAGCGGTTCGGAAACAATGCGCGCGATCGTCTGGCGAGGGTCCAGCGATCCATACGGGTCCTGGAACACCATCTGAAAGTCCCGTCGGGCGCGGCGAAGCTCCGCGGCCGAGATACGGTTGAGATCACGGCCGAGCAGCGATACCGATCCCGACGACGGCCGTTCCAGCGCCATCACGAGACGGGCGAATGTCGATTTGCCAGAGCCGGATTCGCCGACGACGCCGAGACTCCGACCCGGCATGACCTGCGCGCTCACCCCATTCAGCGCGAGCACCTGCCCCGCCGGGCGGAACACGCTCTCGCGCGGCAGCACGTAGCGTTGCACGAGATCCTTCACCTCGAGGAGCGGCGGCGCGGATACGGATGGAGTTTGGTCCGGCATGATCATGCGGGAAGATCCCCTGCCGGGCTCGCCATTGAAACGTCCGTCCTCAGGCAGCGCACGCGATGACCGCCTCCCACTTCCACCGCGCCCGGGAGCGCAGCGCGACAACGGCTCTCGACCAGACTGCAGCGGTCGGCGAAGGTGCAGCCGGCCGGCAGATCGGCCAGCTCAGGAACAGTTCCCGCGATCGTCTTCAGCCGCGTCCCCTTCCTCGCCCCGAGGCGTGGGCGCGCGCGAAACAGCCCCTGCGTATAGGGATGCCCCATGCGCGTGAACACCGCATCCGTCGCCCCGCTCTCGACGACGGTGCCGCCGTACATCACCATCATCTTCTGGACGTTCTCGGCAATGACTCCGAGATCATGCGAGATCAGGATCATCGCCATGCCGCGCTCGGCGACCAGATCGTCGATAAGGTCGAGGATCTGCCGCTGGATCGTGACGTCGAGCGCGGTAGTCGGCTCATCGGCGATCAGCAGGTCAGGCTCGCAGGCGAGCGCCATGGCAATGGTGATGCGCTGGCGCTGGCCGCCGGAGAACTGATGCGGATAGGCATCGACGCGCTTCGCCGCGTCGGGAAGGCCGACGCGATCGAGCAAGGCTACGGCCTCCTTGCGCGCTTCGGACGCCGAGCAGTTCTTGTGGCGCCGCAGCGGTTCGGCCACCTGACGCCCGATCGTGTGCATGGGATTGAGCGCGGTCATCGGCTCCTGGAAAATCATGCTGATGCGGTTGCCGCGCAGCTCGCAGTACTCCGCATCCGACAGCCCCACCAGCTCGCGGCCGTCCAGCCGGATGCTGCCGCTCACCACGGCCCTGTCCGGCAGCAGGCCCATCAACGCAAGCGCGGTGACGGACTTGCCGCATCCGGATTCGCCCACCAGCCCCAGCGTCTCGCCGCGCTTGAGCGAGAAGCCGACCGCGCGCACGGCCTGCGCGGGACCGCGGCTGGTGTTGAGCGTAACACCGAGATTTTCGACTTCGATCAGGGGCACGTGTGCGGATCCGCTCTCCACTCAGCGCTCCCGCGCCAGCCGAGGGTCGAGCAGGTCACGCAACCCGTCTCCCAGCAGGTTGAGACCCAGCACCGCGACTGCGATCGCGGCCCCGGGATAGACAGCCAGGCTCGGCGACTGGAACAGCAGGCTCTGGGCATCATTCAGCATGCGTCCCCACGACGGTTGCGGCGGTTGCGTCCCGAGCCCAAGGTAGGACAGGGCCGCTTCCGCGAGAATCGCGAGCGCGAATTGTATGGTGGCCTGCACGATCAGCACTGAAAGGATGTTCGGCAGCACGTGCTCGATGGTGATGCGAAAGCTGCCCTTGCCCGACGCCCGCGCAGCCAGCACGAATTCCCTTGCCCATATCGCATTGGCTGATCCCCTGGTCACCCGGACGAAGATCGGAATCTGGAAGATGCCGATCGCCGTGATCGAGGTGACCATCCCCGGTCCGATGACGGCGGCCAGCATGATCGCCGAGAGCACGGCGGGAAATGCGAAGGTGAAGTCGGTCATCCGCATGATGATCTCCTCCACCCAGCCTTTGCACGCCGCAGCGATCAGGCCGAGGCACACTCCGCAGGTCAAGCCTATGCCGACGGCGATGACACCGACCAGGATGGTGGATCGCGCGCCGACCAGGAGCAGCGAGACGATGTCGCGGCCGAGTGCGTCGGTGCCGAGCCAGTGCGCTGCGGAGGGTGGCTGCAGCTTGGCCGCGATGTCGAGCTCATAGGCCGACCACGGCGTCCAGACCAGCGACAGCACCGCGGCAAACAGAACCAGGAGGCTCAGCACGCCTCCCGCCACGAAGCTCCGATGGCGCAGCGCACGCTGCCAAAAACCTGCCGCGGCCTGCGATCTCCGTGTTGCGGTCGCAACGCCCGCTGGAGCGGTCAGTGGGGCGCTCATAGGTCGTGAACCTTGATCCGCGGATCGATGAAGGCATAGAGCACATCGACCACGAAGTTGACGATGATCACCATGGCCGCCAGCAGCATCACGCAGTTGCGGACCACGATCAGGTCGCGATTGGCAATCGACTGGAAGATGAGCCGGCCGAGACCTGGCAGGTAGAAGACGTTCTCGATCACGATCGTCCCCGCCAGCAGGTTGGCGAACTGCAGGCCCATTACCGTCATCACCGGTATCATTGCGTTGCGCAGCACGTGGTGCCAGAGCACGCCGCGCTTGCTTATGCCCTTGGCGCGGGCGGTTCGCACGAAATCCTCGCGCAGCACCTCGAGCACGGCCGAGCGCGTGACTCGCGCAAGGATAGCGGCCTGCACGACGGCGAGCGAAATGGCCGGCAGCAGGAGGGATCGGATCGCGGGCCAGATGCCTTCGTCCCATCCGGCGAATCCCCCGGCGGAGAGCCATTGCAGCTTCACGGAGAACAGCAGGATCAGAAGAATGGCGAACCAGAAGTTAGGCAGCGCGATCCCGATCTGGGTCAGCGACATCACGCCGACGTCGCCCAGCCTGTTGTGATTGGCGGCCGTGTAGATGCCCGCCGCCAGCGCCAGCACTACCGTGATCAGCATCGACATGATCGCGAGCGGAACCGTGAGCGTCAGCCGCTCCCCGATCAGTTCGGCAACCGAGGTGCCATAGGCATAGCTGTTTCCGAGATCACCCACGGCCATGCCGCGGATCCAGTTCAGGTATCGATTGACGAGCGGCTGGTCCAAGCCGAGCTTGATGGTGAGCGCCCGCACCGCATCGGGCGATGCGTCGGCGCCCATCAACATCTGCGCGGCATTGCCGGGCAAAGCATCCAGGACCAGAAAAATGATCAGCGAGGCGCCGGCAAGCGTCGCCAACAAGGTCAGAAGCCGCCGCAAGACGAACAGGCTCATGCCGTGCTCTCAGAATTCGTGCATCGGGCCGGCACGATCAACATGTTTGGCGCGGGAGGCAAGCCTGTGACCCGCTTCGGCGCGCCACATCAAACTGCGTATATCTTGAATATCTTGAATTGTTTGCGGCTCTAACTGGTAGCGGGGGAGGGACTCGAACCCCCGACCCCAGGATTATGATTCCCGTGCTCTAACCAGCTGAGCTACCCCGCCACATCGTTCGAGGGAGAGGGCCGGTCGGCCACGCTCGAACGCGCGGCATATAAGGAGCCGGTCAACGGCCTGTCAAGCAAACCGCGTGCCCTTCCCAAGTCCCTGTAAACCGGATCCTATTTCGGCCGGACGTTGGGATCCCCGCCGGGGCTGCCGGGCGGCGGAATCACCGGCGTCCTGCCGACGTCCGGCGCCGGCGCCCGCATTTCAGGATCGATCCCGGCCGGCGGGCACAGCACGCCGTCCGACCTCGCCAGCTTGTCGCCAAGCGATTCCTGCGCCTGCCCGGTGGTTGTCCCCTCCGGCACGATGGTGCCGTGCGGCGGGTTGGGCTGCGTCGGCGTACACTCGCTCGATCGCTGCGGCGCAGGCGGAGCGGTCTGGGTCGGAGGAGTGGCCGGTGCCGGCGGCGCCTGCGCAATCGCGGCAGGCGAGGCCGCCATCAGCATACATGAGAACAGCACGTAGGATTTCATCCGCATGTGACGAAAACGAATCCTGGCGCCAGCGGTTCCCGCCAAAAGGATTACGTTTTGCGGTAGCGGATCAGCGAGAAATGGCCCATCGGCGGCATCGGACGGCGCTCGGCCAGGCTGACACCGCCATGTTTTGCCGCCCAGTTCACCAGGCGGGCCCATGGAAATTCCGGACGCCAGCCGAGGCGCCTGGCAAACGGAGCAAAGGCAAGCTCGAACAAGCGGCGCGGTCCGCTCTCCGCTCCGATGTGATTGACCAGGATAAGTTCCCCGCCCGGCTTCAAGACGCGAAGGAATTCGTCCAGCGTTCCTTCCGGGTCGGGCACCGCGGTGATGACATACTGCGCGACCACCGCATCGAAGCAGCCATCTGCGAACGCCAGGTTCTTGGCGTCCATCACCGCAAGCAACTCGACATTGGTCAGCTTGAGCAAGCGCACGCGCTGCTGCGCCTTGCGCAGCATCGGCTCGGAGATATCGACGCCGCACAGCCTGGTCGAGCGCGAATAATCCGACAGCGAAAGTCCGGTGCCGACCCCGACGTCGAGAATCCGGCCGCCGATCCTGTCGGCTACTTCGATAGTCGATTGACGACCCTGGTCGAAGACCTTGCCGAAGACGAGATCATAGACCGGCGCCCAGCGACCATACGCCTTCTCGACCCCCGCGCGGTCGATATCCGATGCCATGCCCCGCCCCAACCAGTTCTAGCCGCGCACCGCCTCGACGAGTGGCCGCGTTGCGCGATCGGACGTCACGCGTCTGGCGTCAGCGCTATGGATAAAGCCGCCACCGAGCACGCGCGCCTGTCCTGAGGGCGCATCGTAGAAAACACAAGCCTGGCCGGGGGAGACCCCCTCCTCGCCCGCGATCAAGTCGACTTCGTATTGGCCGTTGCCGCCGCGCAGCCAGGCCGGCTGCGGCGCGCGGGTCGAGCGAACACGGACGAAGATCTCGAGGCCGTTGCCGATCGCGCGATCGATATCGCCATCACCGATCCAGTTGACGTCGCGCAGCATGATGCGATTCATGCGCAGCGCCTCACGCGGGCCAACCACGACGCGGCGGGTCGCGGCTTCCAGGCGCACGACATAAAGCGGCGCTCCGGAAGCGATACCGAGGCCGCGACGCTGGCCGACGGTGAAATTCGCAATGCCCTGGTGCTGGCCCAGCACGCGGCCATCAAGGTCGACGATTTCCCCGGGGTCCATCGCGTTCGGGCGCAATCGGGTGATGATGTCGGTATAACGTCCGGTCGGTACGAAGCAGATGTCCTGGCTGTCGTGCTTGTCGGCCACCGCAAGACCAAAGCGGCGCGCCAGCTCGCGCGTCTGGGCCTTGGTCATGTCGCCGAGCGGAAATCGCAGATAGTCGAGCTGCTCGCGCGTGGTTGCGAACAGGAAATAGCTCTGGTCGCGCTCGGCATCGGCTGCGCACACCAGCGCGCGCGAGCCGTCGGAAAGGCGGCGCGACGCCACGTAATGCCCGGTGGCGAGCGCCACCGCGCCGAGCTCCCGTGCCGTCTTGAGCAGGTCGCGAAATTTGATCGCGCGGTTGCATTCGATGCACGGGACCGGCGTCTCGCCGGAAGCATAGCTGTCGGCGAAATTGTCGATCACCTGTTCGCGGAAGCGATCCTCGTAGTCGAGGACGTAATGCGGGATGCCGATCCGCGCGGCGACGTCCCGCGCGTCATGGATATCCTGGCCGGCGCAGCAGGCGCCCTTGCGATGGATCGCGGCACCATGGTCGTAGAGCTGCAGCGTGATCCCGACGACGTCGTAACCTTCGGACTTCAACAGGGCAGCCGTGGTCGAGGAATCGACGCCGCCCGACATCGCGACGACGACCCGTGTGTCCTGAGGACGGCCATCAAGATCCAGACTGTTGAGCATGGTTCCGGTTACTGGTGCGATCGCGTTTCCTCCCACGATCAGAAAGCCCTTCTTGGGAAAAGCCGACGGCGCACGGAACCTAGGCGGTTCCGGAGTCGGCTTGCCCGGTCGAAAACGGCTGCTGCTCTTTAATATAGGCCGTATTTCCACGAAGCAATCGTACCGCGGGGTTTTGCTGGACCGCGGCAAATCTTGCCGGCAGGCAGAAAAGGAGGACTCGGAGACCTCCCGGCCAAAAACTAAGTCACTGAATCTACGACATAATTTATTATTCGAGAGTGGCCTGGTCCTTGCTCCCCTTCTGCCAAGTCTATTGCAGGGGACAATCCGTGTTCAGCGTTACCTCCGAATTAGCCGCAAGCCTGTCGTTCCAGGCCGCGCCCAAGTCTACCCGGTCCGAACCGGGGCAGGGCCGTGCCGATTTTTCCGCGCTGGTCGATAGCAATCTCCCTGCCGAAAAAGCGCCCGCTCCCACCAATCAAGCAGACCAAAGCTCAGCGCCGCGGCGAGCCGACGGCCGTTCGTCGGCCCCGGACAAGAGCGCCTCCAACAGCAGGTCAGCTGATCAGGCCGCGGCCGACAGCCAGACGACCGATACCCCAGCTTCCACGCCGTCGGCCAACTCCAATAATGGGGACTCCGCCAAATCTGAGCAGCCTGATGCAAAATCGGACGCATCCAAGCCGGAGGGCCTGAAGGCGGCCGTGACGGTCAACATCGACCCTTCCGTTTCGGGATCGAAGGACGCAACGGACTCCACCCAGCAGGATGCCACCTCGCCCGCCACGCCGGATCCGACGGCTGCGGTGATTGCCGTCGTCATTGCACCGCCAGCCGTGGTGCCGACCGATGCGAGTCAGGCTGCGGCCAATTCGAACGCCCCGCTTGCCATTGCGGCCGCCGGCCTTGCGGCAAGCGCGTCGACCGCGGCGCAGTTGACCTCCCCGACGCCGGCCAAAGCTGACCCGGATGCAGTCG
Source organism: Bradyrhizobium sp. (assembly GCF_016213215.1). Classification (GTDB taxonomy): domain Bacteria; phylum Pseudomonadota; class Alphaproteobacteria; order Rhizobiales; family Xanthobacteraceae; genus Bradyrhizobium. The sequence continues at coordinate 33,257 of NZ_JACRAW010000158.1, forward strand.
CGCCAACAACCGCTGAAACCACCGCTCCGGCACCGGCGGTCGACGTTACGGCACCGACAAAGCCGGCGGTCCAGACCAACGCAAGCGCGATCGTCGCGGCGGCAGGAGCCAAGCAGGATGTGGCTCCGCAAACTGACGCTGTGAACGCCGAGGCGGCGTCGAATGGTGCGGCCAATGCGCCGATCCAGCCCACACCGGTCAAGAGTGCGGCCAAGAGTCACACCAAAGTGTCGCCAGCAAATCTTGCGAGTGGGTCGGATGCTTCAACCGCCGAGCCGGCGTCAGCCGACGCCGGACCGGCAAGCCCTGCGGCAGCCGCAACGCCGGACGCCTCACCGGGTCCTTCCGGCGCAAAGGGACAAGGCAACACCGACCTGGTTGCCGTGAAACCCCAGGCGTCGGACGGCGCGCCGTCGACCGCCTCATTCGCCGCCCCTGGCCATGATCACGTTTCGATGACCGTGGCGACAGACAGCCCATCCGACGCGGGCATGCCGGCCACTTCGACCATGCAGCCGCAGCTTTCGTCCGTGGCAACGACCACCGCCGCTTCAACCTCGACCTTGGGGGTTGCGACGCCCGGTACCTCCGCGGTGCCGCTCAGCGGGCTGCCGATCGAGATCGCCGCCTCGGTGCGCAGCGGCAAGACTCGTTTCGACGTCAGGCTCGACCCCGCCGATCTCGGCCGCATCGACGTCCGCATCTCCGTGGATCGCAACGGCCAGATCATCTCGCACCTGACGGTCGAGAAACCGGAGACTCTCGCCATGCTGCAGCAGGACGCGCCCCAGCTGCAACGTGCACTCGACGATGCCGGGTTGAAGACCGGAAGCAACGGCCTTCAGTTCAGCCTGCGCGATCAATCCTCGTCCGGACAGAACAACGGCAACGACAACAGCGGCAACGCCCGCCGCCTGATCATCACCGAGGACGAGGCGGTGCCCGCCGCGGTGGCCGGACGCAATTACGGTCGCATGCTCGGTTCGAGCGGCGGCATTGATATCAGAGTCTGAGGAGTACGGACATGGCAACCACCGCAGCAGTAACGGCCCCTGGAGTCGTCTCGGGAACGACGCCGACTTCCTCGAGCTCCTCCAACTCGAGCCTGAACTCGACGACCGGCACCACGCTGGCCGGCAATTTCCAGACCTTTCTGATGCTGCTGACCACCCAGCTGCAGAATCAGAGCCCGCTCGATCCGCTGGACACCAACCAGTTCACCCAGCAGCTCGTGCAGTTCGCCCAAGTCGAGCAGCAGCTCAAGACCAACGAGGAACTGAAGACGCTGGTGGCGATGCAGCAGGCAGTCCAGGCCACGCAGGCCCTGGGCTTCGTCGGCAAGACGGCCGTGGTCGACGGCTCGACCACCGCGCTCAGCAATTCAAAGGCGACCTGGGAGCTCAACATCAAGAGCGCTTCGACGGTGAACATCACCATCACCAACAGCAGCGGCCAGACTGTGTTCACCGGCAAGTACAGCGCGAACGCGGGCGACAGCCAGCCCTTCACCTGGAACGGCCAGGGCAATGACGGGACTCAATTGCCGGATGGCAAGTACACGCTTACCGCCAGTGCCGTTGACTCCTCCGGCACGTCGGTAGGTGTAGCCACTCAGATCCAGGGCACCGTCAGCTCGGTCGATCTGACCCAGTCCCCGCCGCTCTTGATGATCAACGGCCAGAGCTACACCGTGAGCCAGGTCAAAGCCATCGTGGGCTGACGGCACCGCCCTCCCGCGGCGCGCTCGATTGATCGAGGAGCCGGCCTTTCACTCGGCTCGATCGAGCTCAAATCGCGCTGTTCCTGGCGTTTTCAAGGAGATTTGTATTGAAGCCTTAGGCTTAGCCAAATTTTAAGCCGCCTGACTTAGGGTGGTGATGTGAGTTCAGTGGTTGAGAGTTTGTGAGTACGCCATGACAGAACCCCATCGCCCGAGGGTGAAATACGTCATCGGGCCCGACGGCAGCCCGTTGACGATCGCGGACCTACCCGCGCCGGGAACCAAACGGTGGGTCATTCGCCGTAAAGCCGAAGTGGTCGCGGCAGTCCGCGGCGGTCTCCTCTCCTTGGAAGAGGCCTGCAGCCGCTATACGCTGACGGTCGACGAATTCCTGTCCTGGCAATTTTCCATCGACCAGCATGGCCTTGCGGGTCTGCGTACTACCCGGATCCAGCAGTACCGGCAGTAAGGCTCCCGGAAATACCCAGTTTGATGAAAATCGGCATCGCCCCGCGATGCCGATTTTTTCCATTTTTCGCGCTTTGGCGCGATCCCTTAACCTTCGTTAACCATATGGAAACTATCACCTAGGCAATAATTGCCCAGTCGGCCGCTCGGCCGAATCTTCGGGGCAGTGGCTTGCAAGGTCTGTTGGACTTCTTGAAAAGTCTCGGCGCGGCGCGCATGGGCGCGATGGTCGCGGTCTCGGCCGCGCTGATCGGCTTCTTCGCGTTTCTCATCATGCGGGTCACCACCCCGCAGATGACGACGCTGTTCACCGATCTCAGCATCGAGGATTCCTCCAGCATCATCAAGGATCTGGAGCGCCAGGGCATCACCTTTGAGCTGCGCAATGAAGGCAGCAGCATCATGGTGCCCAAGGACAAGGTCACCCGTCTGCGCATGAAGCTCGCCGAGGGCGGCCTGCCCAAGGGAGGCGGCGTCGGATATGAGATCTTCGACAAGTCCGACGCGCTGGGCACCACGAGCTTCGTCCAGAACATCAACCACCTGCGCGCCCTGGAAGGGGAGCTTGCCCGCACTATCCGCGCCATCGACCGCGTCCAGGCTGCCCGGGTGCATCTGGTACTGCCGGAGCGGCCACTGTTCGCGCGCGAAGCGCCCGAACCGTCGGCTTCGATCGTGGTCCGGGTGAGGGGCGCGCTGGAGCCGCAGCAGATTCGCGCCATCCGGCACGTCGTCGCCTCCGCGGTGAACGGGCTGAAGCCGCAGCGGGTCTCGATCGTCGACGAAGCCGGCCAGCTTTTGGCGGACGGGGCAGCCAGCGATCCGGACCAGAGCATCGGCGACGAACGCCGCGCCACCTTCGAGAAACGGATGCGCAAGCAGGTCGAAGACATCGTGTCCTCGGTGGTGGGCGCCGGCCGGGCCCGCGTCCAGCTGTCCGCCGATTTCGACTTCAACAAGATCACGCAGACGTCCGACCGCTTTGATCCCGAAGGACGCGTGCTGCGCTCGAGCCAGACGCGTGAGGAAAGCAGCGTCACGGCGGAAAACAACGGCCAGGTCACGGTCAACAACGAACTGCCGGGCAACCAGCCCGGCACCAACCCTCAGGCCGCGCGCGATCAGAGCAAGAAGAGCGAAGAGACCAACAACTACGAGATCTCCCGCACCACCAAGACCGAAGTCACCGAGGTTGGCCGGGTTAACCGCATCTCCGTCGCCGTGCTGGTCGACGGCATCTATGCCAAGAACGAAAAGGGCGATCTGGTCTACCAGGAGCGCGGCAAGGAGCAGCTCGACCGAATCGCGACGCTGGTGCGCTCCGCGATCGGCTTCGACCAGAAACGCGGGGACCAGGTCGAGGTCGTCAATCTTCGCTTTGCCGAAGCGCCCGCGGCCCCCCCTATTGCCGAGCCGACCGGCTTGCTCGGGATGCTTCAGTTCACCAAGGATGACGTCATGTACGTCATCGAGCTCGGCGTGATGGTGCTGCTCGGCCTTGTGGTGATGTTCATGGTGATCCGGCCGCTGGTCCGCCGCATCCTCGCTGCCGACGAAATGGCAGCCCTCACCGCCGCGCGGAACATGCCGGCAATCATCGACGAGAGCGGCCATTCGGCCAACCCCGCCGCCCAGGCGTCGCTCGCCCACGGCAACGCCACTGCGCAGATGATCGATGTCGCCCAGGTTCAGGGCCAGGTCCACGCGCAGTCGGTACACCGCGTGGGCGAACTGGCCGAGCGCAATCCCAACGAAACCGTCACCATCATCCGCCAATGGCTGGCCGAACCCGCGAAGTGATCTGAGATGTCCGCCGTACCGCAGACCGCCAATTCCAGCGACATCACCAGCGTCATAGCGACGCTCGGGGCCCGTCAAAGCAGCCGTGCCAAGAGCGAACCGATATCCGGCTCCAGGCGTGCCGCGATCCTGATGCTGGCATTGGGCGACCAATATGGCGGCAAGATCTGGTCCATGCTCGACGATGAAGAAGTCCGCCAGATCTCGTTCGAGATGTCGTCGCTCGGCACCGTCGAAGCCGAAGTGGTCGAGGACATGCTGCTCGAATTCGTCTCGCGGATGTCGGCCTCCGGCGCCCTGATGGGAAATTTCGACGCCACGGAGCGGCTGTTGCAGCAACACCTGGCGCCGGAGCGGGTGACCGGCATCATGGACGAAATCCGCGGCCCCGCCGGCCGCAACATGTGGGAGAAGCTTTCCAACGTTCAGGAGGAGGTTCTCGCCAACTATCTCAAGAACGAATACCCCCAGACCGTCGCGGTGGTGCTGTCGAAACTGAAGCCGGAGCACGCCGCGCGCGTCCTTGCCATCCTGCCCGAAGAGCTGGCGCTCGACGTCGTGAACCGCATGCTCAGGATGGAAGCGGTGCAGAAGGAGGTCATCGAGCGCGTCGAGCAGACGCTGCGCACCGAATTCATGTCGAACCTGTCGCAGACCAGGCGCCGCGACGCCCATGAGGTGATGGCGGAAATCTTCAACAACTTCGACCGCCAGACCGAAACCCGATTCATCACGGCGCTCGAGGAAGACAACCGGGACTCGGCCGAGCGCATCAAGGCGCTGATGTTCACCTTCGACGACCTGGTCAAGCTCGACTCCGGCTCGGCTCAGACCCTGATGCGCCATGTCGACAAGGACAAGCTCGGAGTGGCGCTCAAGAGCGCCAACGAGGAGGTGCGCAATTTCTTTTTCAGCAACATGTCCTCGCGCGCCGCCAAGATGCTGCAGGACGACATGGCGGCCATGGGCCCGGTCCGCCTGCGCGACGTCGACGAGGCGCAGGCTCTCCTCGTCAACCTCGCCAAGGACCTCGCCGCCAAGGGCGAAATCATGCTGTCCAAGAACCGTGCCGACGACGAACTGGTGTACTGATGGCCGCACCCGCGAAGTTCCTCTTCGACAACGACTTCTCCGCACCCGACAAGTCGCGCGAACAGGCGGCTATGGCGGCGGAAGTCGCGCAGAAGGTCGCGGCCGCCGAAGCACGCGCCTATCGCGACGGCTTCGACGCAGGACAGCGCGAGGCCAAAGCGGAGAGCGACCGCCGGACAGCGCTGGCGCTCGAGGAGATCAGGATCGGCATGCAGGGCATCGCCGCGCGGATTTCCGGGGTGGAAGGCCGGATGGAGACCGAAGCCGTCGAGGTCGCGGTTGCCGTCGCGCGCAAGTTGTGCGCCGAGTTGATTGCGGCCGAGCCGCTCGGCGAGATCACGGCGCTGATTCGCGACTGCTTCTCGCATCTGGTCACCACCCCGCACCTGGTGGTCCGCATCAATGATTCCCTTTACGAGAACGCGCGCGAAAAGATCGAGCGGCTCGCGAAACAGAGCGGCTTCGAAGGCCGGCTGGTGATCCTGGCCGAGCCGGAGATCGCGACCGGCGACTGCCGGATCGAATGGGCCGACGGCGGCATCGTGCTGGAGCGAGGCGCGATTGACGCCAAGATCGACGAGCTTGTGGGACGCTACATGGCGTCCCGCAACGCGGACACCGCAGCCATGGGGAGTGGATCATGAGCGACACCGAAGGCCAGGTACCGCTGCCCGATCTGAACGCACCCTTAGCACCGGGCAACACGGACGACGTGGCGTACAACGAAGAGGAGCAGACGGCGCGCGTTGCCGCGGATCTTGAAGCCGTGTTCGACGTGCCGGTGCAGGTATCGGCCGTGCTCGGCCGTTCGAAGATGGACGTCGGCCAGCTCCTGAAGCTCGGTCCCGGGACGGTGCTCGAACTCGACCGGCGCGTCGGCGAGGCCATCGACATCTACGTCAACAACCGGCTGGTCGCGCGCGGCGAGGTGGTGCTGGTGGAAGACAAGCTCGGCGTCACCATGACGGAAATCATCAAGTCGGAACGCAGCTGAGATTGAAGGACAACGCGCCATGAGCGCGAACGGACGCACAGGAGAGTGACATGAGGCTTCTCATCGTTGGCACCTTGAAGGGCCAGCTCACAGCCGCCACCAAGATCGCGATGGAGAACGGTGCGACCGTTACCCACGCCGAGGATCTCGATCAGGCCATGCGGGTGCTGCGCGGCGGCAAGGGCGCCGACCTGCTGCTGGTCGACGTCGGACTCGACATCCGCGATCTGGTGCTGCGGCTCGAAGCCGAGCACATTTGCGTGCCGATCGTCGCTTGCGGCATCTCGAACGACGCTCGCGCCGCGGTCGCCGCCATCCATGCCGGCGCCAAGGAATACATTCCGCTACCGCCAGACCCGGAACTTATCGCCGCGG
>NZ_JACRAW010000163.1 GCF_016213215.1 Bradyrhizobium sp.
ACCACAGGGCAGCCGGAAGCAACCCGGCCTTCCCTGCGCGAATGGTTTTAACGGCTTATGTCGTGATCTCCCCGGTGAGACGAGCTCTATTGCCACCGTCGCCGCGCGGATTCTTTGGCGTCTCGCATCCGGTTGGAGCAAGACGCCTCCCACGGGGTTGCGGCAGCTTCGGGCGCCAGGACCACACGATTTGACCGTCCGCGCACATCTCGCCCGGCGTTCGACGGCTGGCGTGTGCTCACCCTCGAAGCCTTGAGCGAAGAGGCTTTCAGCGCCGTTCGTCCACGCGAAAACCTTGCTCACGGACTTGAGGTCCGCCCTGCAACGCTCTTCGCGCCCGACGCAGTCGCGTCCACCGCATCCCAAGCCCGCGTTTCGTGACGACGTACGACCGCCCCTCGTATCGGGTGAGACAGGTCGCATATACGCCAATTCCGAATTCGGTAAAAGAGAAATATTTTTGATCCGGAGGGTTGACAGGATTTGAGACGATTTGCCCGCCGGGCAGCATTCGGCGTTTTCCGGGCCCCGTCACGCCGGGTGACGAGTCCGCGTCGAATGCCGAATGTGGCGAATCGCGCCGGCACGACCATGTTCCTTTGTTTGAAAAAGTCGAGAAACTTGTCTGTCGGGTAGGTTGGGTGGTTCGTGTGCCTACCATCCTTCGGCCGATCGCCGAAAGCGAATGCGAGGTGCGCAAAGGATTTGGCTCGGCCATTCCCGCCTTGTGCTCAGCCGAAGTTTTGCACGGCAGCGGATGGTGGAGCGGGTCCATGGCCGGGAGACGGCAGGGACGCTGTCCGGGTCGTCGGCGCCGCGCAGCATCCGCAGGTCAAATCTTTGAGGCGCAATGGGAACGATCATTTCGAGGCCTCGTTGTCGGCTATCTTTCCTCCACTCCGGGGTCCCCTCATGTACCACCATGTCAAGAAGCTGATGTTCACCGTGCGCGTCGACGAACCCGATCCTCGATTCGGCAATATGCTTCTTGAGCAGTTCGGCGGCGCTAACGGCGAACTTGCGGCCGCAATGCAATACTCGATCCAGGGACTGAACTGCGAAGATCCCGACCGCAAGGATCTCTTGATGGATATCGGGACGGAAGAGCTCAGCCATCTCGAGGTCGTGGGCTGCCTCGCGCGGATGCATCTCGCACCGTCGAAATTCGACCGCCAGGCTGCTGAAGCGGATCCGTTGATCGCGATTGCCGGAGGCGGTGGCATCAACCTGTTCAACTCGCAAGGCAATCCGTGGACGGCCGACTATCTCAAGATCACCGGCGAACTCGATGTCGACCTGCGCAGCAACATCGCCGCCGAAGCGCGCGCGAAGATCGTCTACGAGCGGCTGATCAATTTCTGCGACGACGCCGGGTCCAAGGACGCCCTGCAGTTCCTGATGACGCGCGAGATCACGCATATGAAGGCGTTTTCGCTGGCACTCGAAAGCCTGTCCAAACCGGCCTTCAGCATCGGCCGGATCGCGCCCACCCCAGGCCTCGTGAACCAGTTCTTCAACGATTCCACCGGCACGGGCGACCATGGCGAGATCGACACCTCCGGGCCATGGAACGAAGGCGGCGACTGGGTCTTCACGGAGTCACCAGCCCTGCAAGCCTCCGAGCCTGGCGGAGCCACGCCGATCGTGACCGAGAGCTCGCCCCCGGTGGACGAGGCAGGGCTCGGGGACCTCCTGCTCGAAGAGCTTCGCGACATCCTGCACGCCGAAAAGCAATTGACCAAGGCGCTGCCCAAAATGGCGCAAGCTGCACGGTTCGTCCAGTTGCGAGAGCTGTTCGAACAGCATCTGGCCGAAACCGAAAATCAGATCGAGCGCATCAATGAATGTTTCGAGCTGCTGGGCGAGAGTCCCCGCGCTAAACCATGCAAGGGCATGATGGGCCTGATAGAGGAAGGCACGGAAGTGATGAAGAAAGGCGAGGGAAAGGAAGATGCGGCCTCCGATCTCGGCCTGATCGCCGCCGCCCAGCGAATCGAACACTACGAAATGTCCGGCTATACTACTGCGCGCAATCTGGCCCAGCAGCTCCGGCACAGCGCGATCGTGGGGTTGCTGTGCAAATCCCTCGCGGAGGAAGAGAATGCCGACGTGCTTCTCAATCAGGTGTCGCGCTCGCTGATGTCCGTGGCCAAGATGCCGGCTGCTCTCGAACAGGCGGAATGACAAGTACGTTGCGCTCCGGTGCTCTCCACGCGCACCTGGCGACGGACCCTAGCCCGCCTTGCGGTGCCGGGCGGCGGAGCGATGGGCCTTCCGGGTAGGGCGATGGCGGCTTGTGGTGCGGCGCGAATGCGATCGTGACGCGCCCTTGCTCCCGCGTCCGCCCTTCAGGCTCTGCTTCAGCGCGTCCATCAGGCTGATGACGTTGTCGGGCCGCTCCTCGCGCACGGGAAGTTCGATCGGCTTGCCGGCAGCCTTGCGCTTGACCAGCGCTTTCAGCGCGTCCTCGTACTCGTCCTTGAATTTCGACGGATTGAAATGCGCGGCCTTGGTGTCGAGGATGTGTCCGGCGAGCTCGACCATGTCTTTGGTGATCTTCGGGCTCCTGATGTCTTCGAAGAACTGGTGCTCATCGCGCAGTTCGTAAGGATAACGCAGCGTGGTGCCGAGCAGGCCCTTGCCCAGCGGCTCGATCGCCATGACGTGCTCGCGGTTGGTGAGGACGATCCGCGCCAGCGCGACGCGGTCCTTGTCCCTCATGGCGTCGCGGATCACGGCGAAGGCGTCGGCCGCGACCTTGCCGCCCGGAGCGATGTAGTAGGGGTTGTTCAGAAAGCGCTGGTCGATCTCGGCCTTCGGCACGAAGCTGTCGATCTCGATGGTGTGGTTGCTTTCGATCTGGACCGCTTCCAATTCCTTCTTGTCGATCTCGACATATTCGCCCTTGCGCAGCTCGTAGCCGCGCGCCTTCTGGTCGCTTTCGATCGCCTCGCCGCTCTCGGAGTCGATCATCTGCTGCTTGAGGCGGTTGCCGGTGTCCTTGTTGATCAGGTGAAAGCGGGTCTTCTCGGCCGCGGTCGCCGCTGGATAGAGCACCACCGGGCAGGTGACGAGGGACAGCTTCAGAGTCCCTTTCCAATAGGCGCGGGGAGCCATTGCTATCTCCAGCGTTTTCAAGGCGTTCTCGGAACCCCAACGGATGTTCGGGGTTTTGGTTCCGGGTGGGCCTTCGGGCGTCGTAGGCTCTAACGCTTTCAGGAAGTGCGGGACCGGTTGTGCTGAGAAACCTCTCCACCTATCGAAAGAAGCGCGATTTCGACAGGACGCCGGAGCCGTCCGGCGAAGTCGCCGTGGCGCCGTCCAAACGTCGGCGCTTCGTCATCCAGAAGCACGACGCGACGCGGCTGCATTACGATCTCCGGCTCGAGTTCGACGGCGTCTTCAAGTCGTGGGCAGTGACAAAGGGGCCTTCGCTCGATCCTCACGACAAGCGCCTTGCCGTCGAGGTCGAAGACCATCCGCTCGACTACGGCGATTTCGAAGGCACCATTCCGGAAGGACAATATGGCGGGGGGACCGTCATGTTGTGGGACCGGGGCTATTGGGAGGCGGAGGACCCGGAAGCCGGCTTCAAGAAGGGCGACCTGAAGTTCACCCTTCATGGCGACAAGCTGCATGGCAGCTGGGTCCTGGTGCGCATGCGCAACGACCGCGCCGGCGGCAAGCGCACCAACTGGCTGTTGATCAAGCATCGCGACGAATATGCGCGCGAGGGCAGCGACAACAACATTCTCGAGGAGGACCACTCCGTCGCCTCCAGCCGCTCGATGGAACAGATTGCGGAACGCAAGGGACGCGCGCCTAAACCCTTCATGCTCGCGAAGGGCACGCGGGCCAGGGCCGATGCGGTGTGGCAGTCCGATCGCCCTGACAAGGCGGAGACGCGCACGATCAAGCCGGCACCGCGCATGGCTCTCAAGGCGAGGACGGCGGAAGTTGCCAGGGGCAGGCCGGTGGCCGGCAAGGAGCTGGAAGGCAAGCCCGTCTCTGCCATGCCGGATTTCGTGCCGCCGCAGCTCTGCACGCCGGTGGATCGACCGCCCGGCGGCGAGGGTTGGTGCCACGAGATCAAGTTCGACGGCTATCGCGTCCAGCTCAGGGTCGAGGGCGGCGAGGCCACGCTCAAGACCCGCAAGGGCCTCGACTGGACCGGCAAGTTCGGCGCGATCGCCAAGCAGGGTCGCGATCTGCCTGATGTCATGATCGACGGCGAGATCGTCGCGCTCGACCATAACGGCGCGCCGGACTTTTCCACCCTGCAGGCCGCGCTGTCCGACGGCAAGACCGAAAATCTCCTATTCTTTGCCTTCGACCTGCTGTTCGCCGATGGCATGGACCTTCGACGATTGCCGCTCTCGTTGCGCAAGGCGCGGCTGAAGAAGCTGCTCGAAGCGCGCGGCAAGGGCAAGGAGCGCCGGATTCGCTATGTCGAGCATTTCGAAAGTAGCGGCGATGCCGTCCTGCAGTCGGCCTGCAAGCTCGAGCTCGAAGGCGTGGTGTCGAAGAAGCTGGACGCGCCCTACCGCTCCGGGCGCACCGAGAGCTGGACCAAGGCCAAGTGCCGCGCCGGCCATGAAGTGGTGATCGGCGGCTGGAAGACCACCAGCGGCAAGTTCCGCTCGCTGATGGCGGGCGTCTATCGCGGCGATCATCTCGCCTATGTCGGGATGGTGGGCACCGGCTTCGGCGCCGACACGGTGAAGCGCATCATGCCAGCGTTGAAGAAGGCGGCGTCCGATACCAGCCCGTTCGGCGGCAAGAATGCGCCGCGCAAGACCCGCGACGTCCACTGGCTCAAGCCCGAACTGGTCGCCGAGATCGAGTTCGCGGGCTTCACCGCCGACGGCAATATCCGCCAGGCTTCCTTCAAGGGGCTGCGGCAGGACAAACCGGCGGCCGAGGTAGAGGCAGAAGCGCCTGCCAAGGCCGAGCTTGTCGAACCTGCGCCCAGGAAGGCGGCCAAGCCTCGCCGGGTGGCGTCCGAAGGCAAGAACGCGGAGGTGATGGGCGTGGTCATTTCCAAGCCGGAAAAGGAGTTGTGGCCGGACGGCGGCGACGGCGAGCCGGTGACCAAGCTCGAACTCGCGCGTTATCTCGAGGCCGTCGGCGAATGGATGATCGTCCATCTGAAAGGCCGCCCGTGCTCGCTGATCCGGGCGCCCGACGGCATCACCGGCGAATGCTTCTTCCAGCGCCACGCCATGCGCGGCACGTCGAACCTGGTCGAGCTCGCGAGGGTGTCGGGCGACCGCAAGCCTTACGTGCAGATCGACCGGATCGAGGGGCTAGCCGCGGTGGCGCAGATCGCCGCCGTCGAGTTGCACCCCTGGAATTGCGCGCCATACGCCTATGATACGCCGGGACGGCTGGTGTTCGATCTCGATCCCGCGCCGGACGTCGATTTCACCGACGTGATTGACGCGGCCAGGGACATGCGGCAGCGCCTTGCCGACCTCGGCATGGAAAGCTTCTGCAAGACCACCGGCGGCAAGGGACTGCACGTCGTGGTGCCGCTGCTCTACGGCGCCAGGGACAAGGTCAGCTGGAAGCAGGCCAAAGCGTTCGCACAGGGCGTTTGCCGATGGATGGCGGACGACGAGCCCGATCGCTTCCTGCTCAACATGTCCAAGCGCCTGCGCAAGGGAAAGATATTCCTCGACTACTTGCGCAACGACCGCATGTCGACCGCCGTGGCGCCGCTGTCGCCGCGCGCCCGCCAAGGCGCCACCGTCTCGATGCCGCTCACCTGGACCCAGGTGAAAAGCGACCTCGATCCCAAGCGCTACACGCTGCGCACCGTGCCGAAGCTGCTGGCGCGCAGCAAGGCGTGGCACGGCTATGACGATGCGGCATCGTCGATCAAGGCGGCGGCCGGGAAGCTGGCCGAGAAGGCATAGCCGTCGCGCACGTCATTCCGGGCTGCGCACGGCGCAGACCCGGAATCCCCCAAGTTGCGGCGCGACATTCCGGGTTCGCGCGGACGTGCCCCGGAACGACGGTGTTCGAAGAAGTGGTGCTGTTCAGATCCTTCCCATCAGCACGAGGATCAGCAGAATAATGATCACGAGCCCAAGCCCGCCGCCGCCATAATAGCCGGTGCCGTAGAACGGGCCGCCGCCGATGCCGCTGAAACCGCCGAGCAGGGCGATGATCAGGATAATCAAAATGATGGTTCCAATGGACATGCGAATCACTCCTCGGCCCTCGCCGTGAGGGCCGTTCAATCGGCTGGTCTGCTTTCGCCGTACAAACGGGTTCAACGTACAAAGGTTCCTGCTCTCGTGGCCGGGTGCGGCGCTGCCCCTTCATTTCGACGCGCGCCGAACTACATGAGAGGAGATTTGCAGAGAGTCTTGCGATGTCCGCACCGCTGGTCGTTTCGATTCCGCATCGCCTTGGCCGCGAGGAGGCGACGCGCCGCCTGAAAGGTGGCCTTGCGCGCGCCGCCGCGAGCGTCCCCGTGCTGAGCGTGGACGAGGAGCGCTGGCAGGGCGATCGCATGAACTTCCGCGTCCGCGCGCTCGGGCAGGTCGCCTCCGGCCAGATCGACGTCGCCGACGATCACGTTCGCCTCGAAGTCGTATTGCCGTGGCTGCTGCAGCGCTTTGCCGAAGTCGCCCAAACCGCCATTCGCAGCCGCGGGCAATTGCTGCTCACCAAGGACAAGTGAGCGCGGCCGATCAGGTCCACGTATTCAGGCGCGCACGCGTTTTCGTGGCAGCTTGGACGCAAGCTTGATCTGCGCTTGCAGCACCGCGGCGGGAAGCCGATCGAAGGCTTGCGAAAGCGGCAGCTCGCCTGCATCGAGCCCCGCTACGTCGTAGCCTCGCAGATCGACCGCGGCATCCCAGGCGTCGGCCGCGGGCCAGCGCCGGCCGGCATCGGTGAATGGCGCAAAACACCTTCCGACCACGGTGATCGCGGCATCGCGGCCGTGCCGGCGCGCAAAGGCAAGGACATGATCGGCGTGCGCCCCGCTTACCGGGAGCGGCTCGTAGTCGCCATGGGTGAACGTCTCGGCCCGTTCATTCCGCAGCTTGAGAAGCCGGCGGGTCCAGGCGAGCTTGACGTGGCCGTTGGGCCAGGCGCGGATGAGCGCAGGCCAGTCCGGCTTCTCCAGGCCGGCGAGCATGGATGCGCGGTCGCCGAAATCGACCGGGCGCCGGTTGTCGGGGTCGACCAGCGACAGGTCCCAGAATTCCGTTCCCTGATAGAAATCCGGTACGCCCGGAAGGGTCGCTTTCAGCGTGAGCTGACTGAGCGAATTGAGCGTGCCCAAGAGCGCGACGCGCTTGCCTAGCTCTTCGAGCGAGGCGAGAAACTCGGCCGAGCGCGAGCGGTCGAGAATCCTTTCGATGAATGTCCGCACGCCCGCTTCATAGCTGTCGTTGGGATTGAGCCAGCTCGTTTCCTCCTTGCCCTCGCGGGCGGCCTTGAGCGCATAGCCCTGGATGCGCTCGACAAGCACTTCATCGAGCCCGCCGGGCGGCCAGGCCCCGAGCAGCGTCTGGTAGAGCAAGTATTCGAAGGTGGTCGAGGGCGCGCGCATGTTGCCCTTCAGAACGATATGGGGTGCATTGAGCACCTTCCATCGCGCCACCGTGCCGGTCCATTCGCCGGCGATTTCGGAAAGCGCGGCCAGGCGCATGCGCGCGTCCTCGCCGCGCTTGGTGTCGTGGGTTGCAGTCGCGGTCATGCCATGCGGCCAGTCTTTCGCGCGCTCCTTCATCGTCTGGTGAAAGGCCGTGCTCGGGACGCCGTCGGCCGCCGGATTGCCGCCGACCTCGTTGAGCGCGAGCAGCCGGTGATAGCGATAGAAGGTGGTGTCCTCCAGCGACTTTGCCATCATCGGCCCGGTGAACTGCTGAACCTTGAACGCGAAGCGGCGCACGCGTGGCGCGCTGTGCGGGGGCCGGCCGGGCTTGATCAGGTCCATGGTCAGTGCCTCGCGCAGGAAGTCGAAGATGCCTTCGTCGGCGGCAAACCATTCCGTGCGGGCGCGTTCGATGGTCTCCGAGATCAGCGCGCGGTCATGCGCGGTTGGCCCGGCCGCCGTGAGGTAGGTCCGATAGACCGGGAAGTGCAGCACGTACAGTTCGAGCGCCTGGCGCAGGCTGTCGGCGGAATAGTCGCGCGTCGAATAATGGCCGTTGGCGATGCGCGCGAGCAGGCGGCTCAGCACGGTGAATTCGCTGGTGAGCAGCGTCTCCAGCACCCGGCGCTTTGCTTCCTTCAGGTAAGGCTCGAGCCGGGGCGGACGGTTGCTGATCTGTCGCCAGATCTCGTCGAGCGCGTCCGATCCCTTCTGGTCGATCAGCACACGGGTGAGGAGGTTCAGCCATTCGTAGCCGGTAGTGCCGGAAAGGTCGGCGAACTTTGGCAGCTTCTCGCCTTCGCCGAGAATCTTCTCGATCACCGTGTAGAAGGGCCTGGGGGCGCCGCCTTGCGCGTCGCGGACCAGCTTGCGCAGGCGCTGGCAATATTGTCCGGGATCGCGCAGGCCGTCGATGTGGTCGAGCCGCAGGCCATGCAGCCTGCCGTCCGCGATCAGCCGCTTCACCGTGCGATGGATGGCCTGGAAGGTGCCGGCATCCTCGACCCGCAGTCCAGCCAGCGTATTGATGTCGAAGAAGCGCCGGTAGTTGATGTCGCTCGAGGCCAATCGCCAATGTCCGAGCTTGTAGTGCTGGCGCTCGAGCAGATGGTGCAGGGCGAGCGTTCGCGCCGGCCGGTCCCTTGCGGCGCGATAGGCGAAAAGGCCGCGCTCGATGATCTCGGCGGCCCCGGGGATATTCTTCAGTTCGGCCTTGAAGATCGGGGCCTCGCTACGATTGGGACGGCGCAGGCCACGATAGTGCGAGGCGAGCGCGAGGACGTTACGTCCCGCCTCGCTGTCTTCCGCGCCGGCCTCCTTGACGATCACCCGCAACATTTCGTCATAACGCTCGGGCGCGATCGGCAGGCAGTGCTCGAAATACCAGGCGGCAAAGCTGCCCTCGCTTGCGTCAAACCGCAGCTCGATCTCGCCGCCTTCCAGTGCTTCGCCATAGGATGAGCCGAGGATCGGCAGCAGCACGCCGCCACGCGCGCGGTAGGGCAATTGCTCCCAGTCGATGTCGAAGGAAGGTGCGTGCGGCGAGCCCGGCCCCCATTCCAGCACGTCCAGCCACCAGGGATTGTCGGCGAAATGCACGCCGACATGGTTGGGGACGAAATCGAGTATCAGGCCGAGATCGTGCTGCTTCAAGGACTCGCTCAGGCGGGCAAAGCCCGCTTCGCCGCCGAGCTCCGGGTTGAGCTTGGTGTGGTCGACGATGTCGTAGCCGTGGGTTGAACCCTTGCGCGCCTTCATGAAGGGCGACGCATAGAGATGCGTGATGCCGAGCGCCTTCAGATAGGGGACGACTTCTGCCGCGCGTTCGAAATTGAAATCCGCGGTCAGCTGCAGGCGATAGGTCGCGATCGGAATGACCGGAGGCATGTCATCCTCCGAGGCGCCAGAACACCGACCAGGGCGGAAGGCTTGCGCCGGCTTCGCCGCCCCAGATCGGCGTGCCGACGGTCTCGTTCGGACCGGTGATTTCGCTGCCCGAGAGATTGGCGCTCAGGTGCAGCGTTTTGCCGTCACCCATCCGCCAATGTGCGGTCAGGAGGCCGACTTCAGTCGCGTTCGCCTTGCCGAAGCTGGCGCCGGCAAGGCGCGGCGTGATCTCCTGCCGTCGCACGAGAATCAGCTTGCGCGCCAGCGTGAGACGATCCTTGCCCGGGCCGGCTCTATCATCCCAGTCGAGCTTTGCGGCCGCGAACGTGGCCGGATCGAGCGGATCGGGAATCTCCTCGCCATATCTGGCGTAGGCCCAGTCGAATTCCCGGCGGCGGCCCTCGCGCACGGCCCTGGCAAGCTCGCCTTCGAAGCCGCAGAAGAACGGGAAAGGAGTCTTCGCGCCCCATTCCTCGCCCATGAACAGCATGGGTATCGATGGGGCGAGCAGCGTGATTGCGAGCGCCGCTTCGATCGCTTTCCGGTCGGCGATGGTCTCGATCCGGTCGCCGAGCGGCCGGTTCCCGATCTGGTCGTGGTTCTGCAGGAAGTCGACGAAGGCGGTCGGCGCAAGATCGCCGCTCGGCAATCCGCGCTTCCTTCCGCCGCGATGTTCGGAGACTTCGCCCTGGTAGACGAAGCCGGATCCGAGCGCGCGGGCGATGTCGCCACGCGGCGAGCGTTGATAGTCGCCGTAATAGCCCCGGCTTTCGCCGGTCAGGAACACGTGCCAGGCGTGGTGGTAGTCATCGTTCCACTGCGCGCGATATTTCCCTCGTGGCGGGTTGGCGCGGGAATCGAGCAGGTCCGATGCGTTGTCGTCGTTCTCCAGAACGAGATGAATATGGCGGCCGGTCTCTTTGACGAGATTGCCGACCGCAAGGCTGAGCTCGTGCAGGACGGAAGGTTCGCCGTGCTCGGCGACGGCATGCACGGCATCCAGCCGCAATCCGTCGAATCGGTAATCACGCAGCCAGTGGAGGGCGTTCCCGATCGCAAACGCGCGCACCTCCTCGATGCGATAGTCGATGGCGCTGCCCCAGGGCGTCTGGGCCTCGGTGAAGAACTGGGGCGCATAGCGGCCGAGATAATTTCCCTCGGGTCCGAAGTGGTTGTAGACCACATCGAGAAAGACCATCAGCCCGCGCAGGTGCGCCGCGTCGATCAGGCGCTTGAGGTCTTCGGGGCGGCCATAGGCGCTGTCGGGCGCGTACCACAGGACGCCGTCATAGCCCCAGTTGCGATTGCCCGCGAAATCGGCCAGCGGCATCAGTTCGAGCGCGGTTATTCCGGTCTCGAGCAGGTGGTCGAGCTTGTCGATCGTCGCGGCAAACGTGCCTTCCGGGGTGAACGTGCCGACATGCGCCTCCAGCAGCACGGTTTCGTGCCATGGCCGGCCGCGCCAACCCGTCGCGCGCCATACGAAGCTGTCGTGATCGATGACTTCGCTCGGGCCCGCGACATCGTGCGGCTGAAAGTCGGACGCGGGATCCGGCACGTCGAGCTCGTCGTCGATCCGGAATTTGTAGGTCGTGCCGGCTTTCAATCCAGCGACCGTGGCGGAAAACCATCCGCGTTCGTCGCGCTGCATTTCAACGGGCCTGTCCAGCACCACGTCGACGCGCCTTGCGGCCGGGGCCCAGATCCGGAAAGAGACGCCATCCCTCGTCAAAGTCGCGCCGAAGCGGCGCTCGTTTATGCCGTGCCTGTAAAGGCCAGCACCGAGCGGGGCGGAGCCTTGCTGTCGGCGCCGGGCAGGAACTCGACGGTGTTGAGCCTTGCCTCCGTCGTGTTCAGGATCTGCTGCCAGCTCTTGTATTCGGTTATTTTGGGTAATTTGAATGCGATCTCTTCGGGGGCGGCGTTCAAGACAATAAAGATCGCAGCGCCGCCTGGTTCCAACGGCCCGAGCACATACGCGAGAAATCGTCCCTCGGGAAAATTCCAGTCGGACTCTTTCATTTCTTCCGCGGCGGGCGTCAGCCACAGCACCCCGTAGGAGCCGTCCTTCCGCCGTCCATCGAGCCACCGTTGGCTGCGCAGCTGGGGAAATCGCCGGCGAATTTCGGTCATTTGACCGATGAAGTCGGTCATGTCCTCGCCTTCCAGGCCGAGGTTGTCCCAGCCCACCCAGCCGGTCTCGTTGTCCTGGCAATAGACGTTGTTGTTGCCGTGCTGCGCGTTGCCGACCTCGTCGCCGGCAAGGATCAACGGCGTGCCCTGGGCGAGAAAGAGGCAGGCGAGCTGGTTCCGCCGCAATTGCCGCCGCAGCTCGATGATCGTCGGATCGTCGGTAGCGCCCTCCACCCCGCAGTTATTGCTGTGGTTGTCGTTGGAGCCGTCGCGATTGCCCTCGCCATTGGCTTCGTTGTGCTTCTGGTTGTAGCTGAACAGGTCCGCCAGGGTGAAACCGTCATGCACGGTGATGTGATTGATGCTCGCGCGCGTCTTGCGGTGATCGTGGTTGAAGAGGTCGGAGGAGGCGGTCATCCGCCTTGACACATCGCCGATCAGGCTGCCTTCGCCGCTCCAGTAGCGGCGCATTGCGCTCCGATATCGGTCGTTCCATTCCGACCATTGCGACGGATAGGCGCCGACCTGATAGCCGCCAAGCCCGAGATCCCACGGCTCGGCGACGAGCTTGACGGTCGCAAGCACCGGATCCTGACGTACCGCCGCGAGGAAGGCGCCGCCGCGATCAAATCCGTTCGGGCCGCGCGCCAGCGTGGTGGCGAGATCGAAACGGAAGCCGTCGACGTGGCAGACCTCGACCCAGTAGCGCAGCGAGTCCATGACCAGCTGCAGCACGCGCGGATGGGTGAGGTTGACCGAGTTGCCGCAGCCGGTGAAATCATCGTAGTAGCGTCGGTTTTCGCGGCTCAGCCAGTAGTAGGAGGCGTTGTCGATGCCGCGAAAGCACAGCGTCGGGCCCATATGGTTGCCCTCGGCGGTGTGGTTGTAGACGACGTCGAGCATCACCTCGATACCGGCATCGTGCAGCCGCGCCACGGTGGTGCGGAACGAATCGAGCGGGTTGTCCTGGGCGTAGCGAGGTTCCGGCGCGAAGAAGGACAGCGTGTTGTAGCCCCAGTAGTTGACGAGCTTCTTTTCCACCAGCACGCGGTCGTCGACAAAGCCATGGATCGGCAGCAGCTCGATCGCGGTGATGCCGAGCCGCTTCAGGTGCTCGATCATGGCGGGCGAGGAGAGGCCGCCAAAGGTGCCACGCAGGTTCGGCGGCACGTCCTCGCGCTTGTTGGTCAGGCCCTTGACGTGCGCCTCATAGATGATGGTGTCTTCCCAGCGGATGCCGGGACTGATCTCGCGCCGTCCCCAGTTGAAGGTCTCGTCGACGACCACGGCCTTGGGCATGCCGCGCGCGTTGTCGCGTCGGTCGAACGACATGTCTTCGCGCGGACTGCCGGTGCGGTAGCCGAAATGGGCGTCGCTCCACACCAGCCGTCCCGCGACGCGCTTGGCATAGGGGTCGATCAGCAGCTTGTTTGGATTGAAGCGGTGGCCGTGCTCCGGCTCGTAGGGGCCGTAGACCCGATAGCCGTAAAGCTGGCCTGGCGAGACGTCGTTGAGATAGCCGTGCCAGACGTCTTCGGTGCGTTCCGGCAGCTCGATCCTTTCGAGTTCACGCCGGCCCTGGCTGTCGAACAGGCAGAGCTCGACCTTGCGCGCATTGGCGGAGAACAGCGCGAAGTTGGTCCCCCGGCCGTCCCAGCTTGCGCCAAGACGCGTGGATGTTCCGGCGGTCAGTCTCATGCGTCAGCTTTCCGGAACGAGGAAGATCGCGGCCAGGGGCGGGATGGTGAGGCTGAGCTCGGGTACGAGCCTGCCCTGCGTAGTGACTTCACCGACGTTTCCGACATTGCTGCCGCCATAGTGCGCGGAATCCGAATTGAGCACCTCGTGCCACTTGCCCGGGAATGGCACGCGGACCCGGTAGTCATGATATACGTTGGGCGAGAAATTTACGACCACGAGGCAGCGTGAGCGGGCCTCGTTGCCCTTGCGCATCCAGGCGAACACGTTGCGGTCGGCATCGTCGCTGATGATCCATTCGAAGCCGGCCGAATCGCAATCCAGCTCATGCAGCGCCGGCAGGGCGCGATAGAGCCGATTGAGGTCGCGGACCAGCGCCTTTATGCCGGCATGGCGTTCCTGCTCGAGCAGATGCCAGTCCAGCGAGCTGTCGTGATTCCATTCACGCTCCTGGGCGAACTCGTTGCCCATGAACAGCAGCTTCTTGCCGGGATGGCCGAACATGAAGCCGTAATAGGCGCGCAGGTTCGCAAAGCGCTGCCAAGCGTCGCCCGGCATGCGCCCCAGGACGGAGCGCTTGCCGTGCACCACTTCATCATGCGACAGCGGCAGGATGAAGTTCTCGGAAAAGGCGTAGTGCAGCCCGAACAGCATGTCGCCGTGGTGGTACCTGCGATGGATCGGATCCTTGCTGATGTAGTTGAGCGTATCGTGCATCCAGCCCATGTTCCACTTGTAGCCGAAGCCGAGCCCGCCATGTTCGACCGGTCGCGACACCTGCGGCCAGGCGGTCGACTCTTCCGCGGCGGTGGTCGCCTGCGGGAAGCGGCCGAACACTTCGGTGTTGAAGCGGCGCAGGAAGGAGATGGCTTCCAGGTTTTCCCGTCCGCCCTCCCGGTTGGGAATCCAGCTGCCGTACGGCCGGCTGTAGTCGAGATAGAGCATCGAGGCGACGGCATCGACGCGCAGGCCGTCGACGCCATAGCGATCGAGCCAGAACAGCGCGTTAGAGACCAGGAAATTGACCACTTCGGTGCGGCCGTAATTGTAGATCAGGGTGCCCCAGTCCTGATGGCGGCCCTGCAGCGGATTGGCGTGCTCGTAGAGCGCGGTGCCGTCGAAATGGGCGAGCCCGTGCGGGTCATCGGGGAAATGTGCGGGCACCCAGTCGAGCAGGACGCCAAGACCCTCGCGGTGGCAGGCATCGACGAGCGCGGCAAAATCCTCAGGTGCGCCGAAACGGCTGGTCGGCGCGTATAGCCCGGTCGGCTGATAGCCCCAGGAGCCGTCGAACGGGTGCTCGCTCACAGGCAGGAATTCGAGGTGAGTGAAGCCCATGTCGCGCGCGTAGGCCGTAAGCTGTTCGGCGAGATCGCGATAGGACAGCCACTCATTCTGGCCATTGCGCCGCCACGAGCCGAGATGGACCTCGTAGATCGAGATCGCCGAGGCGAGCGCGTTGATTCGCTCGGGAGCCGGGCGCGGCCGGGGCAGCCTTGCCTCGTCAAAAACGATGGACGCGGTGTTCGGCCGCAATTCGCTGGCAAAGGCCAGGGGATCGGATTTTAGTGGTAAATTGCCACCGTGAGGACCGATGATGTCGAACTTGTAGCGGTCGCCCGGCTTGGCATGCGGGACGAACAACTCCCAATAGCCGACACCGCGCACGCGCATCGGATGTCGCCGGGCGTCCCAGCAATTGAAATCTCCGACCACGCTGACGCGCCGGGCGTTCGGCGCCAGCACCACGAAGGCGACGCCGTCGACGCCCTCGAGCGTCATCGGATGTGCGCCGAGCATTTCGTAGAGGCGCTGGTGGGTGCCCTCGCCGAGCAGGTAAAGGTCGAATTCGCCCAGGATCGGCGGGAAGCGGTAAGGGTCGTCGAATTCGACGACATTGTCGCCGAACCGGGCGCGCAACTGGTAGCGCTTCGAGCCGTTCGGAAACGTCCCGGCAAACAGCCCGGCCTCATGGATGCGCTCGAGCTTTGCGACCTCGCCATGCTCGCCGACCGCCTCGACGTCGACGGCCTCGGGCAGGAAGGCGCGGATCACGGCCTTATCGCCCTCGGGGTGACGCCCAAGGTAGTGAAAAGGATCGGAGTGGCGACCTTCGATGATCGCATAGGCCTCGGTAGGCAGGTTATTCATCACCTTCGCTCGCGGGCTCGTAGAGTGTTCGAAGCACCCCGGTCAATGGCACGCGCAGCCAGTCGGGCCGGTGGGCCAACTCATATTCGACCTCGTACAATGCTTTTTCCAGCAGGAAGAAATCAAGCAAACCATTGGCCGAATGCGCATCCACCGGCCACAGGCGCTTGTTGGTCATGGTCTCGCGGTAGCTATTGAGGAAAGCGGCCGTCGAGCGCTCGCGCCACTCGGCGAGCGCGGTCGCAAGCCGGCCGTGCTCGTCGGGGGCGACCTTGATCGCCCTGTCGAGTGCCGCCGTGACGGAATAGTCGATCGAGCGAATCAGCCCGGCGACGTCGCGCGCGGCTGGCGCCTTGCGCCGCCGCTCGGCCAACGACCGGCGCGGCTCGCCCTCGAAGTCGATGATGAAGATGTCGTCCTTCACAATCAAGATCTGCCCGAGGTGGAAGTCACCATGATGACGGATAGTCAGCCCGTCGACGTCGGCGGGCAACAACAGGTGCAGCCGGCCGGGCAACGACGCCGTGCGGGCCAGGAATTGATCGAGCAGGGGCCGGTCGACCTCCTTGATCATCTCCCGCCGCCGGCTCAAAGCAGCACAGACGCGCTCGGCGCGGGCCAGAATGTCGTCAATCCAGCGCTGCACGTCTTCGGGGCGGATCGGCTCGGGCGCAAAGTCCGCCATTTCAGTGTCGGCGGCTAGCGCCATGTGCAATTCGGCAAGACGCCGGCCGGTATGAGAGATGAGGCGGGAGTAGGGCGCCAGCTCCTCGCTGTCTCCCGGGGCCTCCGCGCCGGTCAGCAGGCGTTGCTCGTCGACATGGCGATCGAGATAGGCCGATGTCACGGTCCAGCCGTCGCCCTGGTTTGCAACGAAGGCATGGACGACGCCTATGGCGCTGCGCTCTTCGCCATCGACCAGTTCGACGCTGCCGAGCAGCGCCGGCGTGTTGGCGAAGCCGGCAACCTCGGTGAGATAATGCCCCATCTCGATCTCGGGATTGATGCCGCTCTCGAGCTTGCGATAGATCTTGACCACGTATCGGTTGTCGACCAGCGCGGTGCTGTTGGACTGCTCCGTCTCGACGGCGCGCACCCGCTCCGGCTGCGTGGCGTCCCACTCGGCAAACTTGCTGGTCGGCCTGAACTCGAGCCTGAGTCCGTTTTCCTCGATAACCAGCGACTGGCTGAGGTTGCGAAGCAGAAGCGCTATGAAGATTTGCTCGGACCCGACGTCCAGCAGCGTTCCTTCCCGTGCGCCCTGGCGCACGGCAGCAAAGGCCCTCGGATTGTAGCGCTCGCGATCGAACCGAACCCAGTCGATCTGCATCGGCAGCACATAGCGCGAGCGGACGCCGTGCTGCGTGGTCTCGAAGAAGGCAAGCCACGGCCGGTTGTCGCCGATGTCGCAGAACGGCACGGCCGAGGTGACTCTCGGATGAATTTCCTTCGGGTTACGCTCGGGATACCAGCGTGTCCGCGCCAGAAAGCCCGGCAGGACGTCTCGTTCGAACACACTTCGGGTGTGGGCGAGCGAAACCCAGGTGGAGTTTACCGGCACGACGAGGGTCTCGAACTCCTGCACCGCGCGCGGGATCACCGGCTCCGACTTATCGCGCTCCTGGAGCTGGAACCAGTAGAAGCCATAAGGGGCGAGCGTGATCATGTAGGGCAGTTCGCCGATCGCGGGAAAGCGCGTGCGGCCGAGCATCTCCAGGGGGATGCGCTCCTTCCAGGGCGCAAGATCGAGCTCGGTCGCCTGTGCAGCGCGGGACAGGTTCGCGACGCACAGAATGACCTCGTCGCCAAATTGCCGGACATAGGCGATGACCGCGCGGTTGGCCGGGCGGATGAAGGTCATGCTGCCGCGCCCGAAGGCGAGGGTTGATTTCCGTACCGAGATCAGCCGTTTGGTGGCGCTGAGCAGCGAGGACAGGCTGCGCGACTGCGCCTCGACGTTGACCGCCTCGTAGCCGTAGACCGGGTCCATGATCAGCGGCGCGTAAAGCCGCGCCGGATCGCAGCGCGAGAAGCCGCCGTTGCGGTCCGGGCTCCATTGCATCGGCGTGCGCACGCCGTTGCGGTCGCCGAGGTAGATGTTGTCGCCCATGCCGATCTCGTCGCCGTAATAGATGATCGGCGTGCCGGGGAACGACAGCAGCAGCGAGTTCATCAGCTCGATCTTGCGCCGATCGTTGTCCATCAGCGGCGCAAGGCGCCGGCGAATGCCGAGATTGATGCGGGCGCGGGGGTCGGTCGCATAGGTCGACCACAGATAATCGCGCTCGACGTCGGTCACCATTTCCAGCGTCAGTTCGTCGTGGTTGCGCAGGAACAGCGCCCATTGGCAATTCGACGGTATCTCCGGCGTCTGGCGCAGGATGTCGGTGATCGGGAAGCGGTCCTCCTGCGCGATGGCCATGTAGATGCGCGGCATCAGCGGGAAGTGATAGGCCATGTGGCATTCATCGCCACGGCCGAAATATTCCTGCACGTCCTCCGGCCATTGATTGGCTTCCGCGAGCAGCAGCTTGCCCTTGGCATAGGCATCGAGCTCCTGTCGCAGCTTCTTGATGATGGCATGAGTCTCGGGCAGGTTTTCGTTGCTGGTGCCCTCGCGCTCGCACAAATAGGGAATGGCGTCGAGCCGGAAGCCGTCGACGCCGGCGTCGAGCCAGCGCTTCATGACCTGGAGGATGGCGCTGACCACGCGAGGATTGTCAAAGTTGAGATCCGGCTGGTGCGAGAAGAAGCGGTGCCAGTAGAATGCGCCGGCTTCCGGATCCCACGTCCAGTTCGACTTCTCCGTGTCGGTGAAGATGATGCGCGTGCCGGCGTATTTCTGGTCGATATCGCTCCAGACATACCAGTTGCGCGCGCTCGAATGCGGCGGACTGCGCCGGGCCCGCTTGAACCAATCGTGCTGGTCGGAGGTGTGGTTGACGACGAGCTCGGTGATCACCCGCAAGCCCCTCCGCTGAGCCTCCTGGATGAAGCGCTTGAAGTCCTTCATCGTCCCGAAGACGGGATTGATCGAGCCATAGTCGGCGATGTCGTAACCGTCGTCGCGGCCGGGTGAGGGATAGAACGGCAGCAGCCACAGCGCGGTGACGCCGAGATCCTGCAAATAGCCGAGCTTCTCCGTAAGCCCGGCGAAGTCGCCGACGCCGTCATTGTTGCTGTCGGCGAAGGCCTTGACGTGAAGCTGGTAGACGATGGCATCCTTGTACCAAAGCTCGTCGACGACCTCAGTCGTCCGCACTTCCCTGGTCTCTATCGAGGACAGCACGTTCATGACGCGTCTCACGCCAGGCAGCGGAACAGCAGCGCAGGATCGCGCGACGGATCGATGCGCAGGCGGATGCCACCCCATTCGATCGGCGACCGCTCGCCGGTCATGATGTTTTCGAGGGCGGCGGCGTGCCGGCGCTGGCCGTCCACCAGGATCTGCACGTCGCCGAGATGAAACCAGAATTCGTGGACGTCACGCGACAGGGCGATCGCCACTGCGACCGTATTTGTCCGGTCGGCCGATTCTTTCACGAAACCGATGACATTGCCATCCTCAATGCCGAGGAAACGCAGCCTCTCGGTCTGCTGCAACGCCGTGTTCTCGCGGCGGGCACGGTTGAGTTCACGGATGTAAGCCTTGATGTTGCCGGGCTTGTCCCAGTCGCGCACCTTGATCTCGTATTTTTCGGAATCGAGGTATTCCTCGCGGCCGGGAATCGGCTCGTGCTCCAGGAGCTCGAAGCCGTTGTAGATGCCATAGCTGCTCGACAGCGTCGACGCCAGCGCGACACGCGACTTGAACATCCACCGTTCGCCGCCTTGCAGGTGAAAGGGCAGGATGTCGGGCGTGTTGACGAAGAAGTTGGGGCGATAGAAATCGCGCTCGGGATAGCGCGTGAGCTCGGACAGGTACTGCTCGAGCTCCCATTTCTGCGTCCGCCAGGTGAAGTAGGTGTAGGACTGGGTGAAGCCGAGCTTTGCCAGCCCCTTCATCAATTTCGGCCGGGTAAAGGCCTCCGACAGGAAGATGACTTCGGGATGACGGAGCTGGATCTCGCGGATCAGCCACTCCCAGAACCGCAGGGGCTTGGTGTGCGGATTGTCGACGCGGAAGATCTTCACTCCCTGAGCGATCCAGAACAGCACGACGTCGCGCAACGCCTTCCACAGCGCTCCCGCGTCCTCGCAGGCGAAGTCGGGATTGACGATGTCTTCGTATTTCTTGGGCGGATTTTCGGCATAGCGGATCGAGCCGTCCGGCCGCCGCTTGAACCATTGCGGATGTTCCTTCAACCAGGGGTGATCGGGCGAGCACTGGACGGCGAAGTCGAGCGCCACCTCCAGCCCGTGCTCGTTGCAGGCGGCCACGAGCTCGCGAAAATCCTCCAGCGTCCCCAATTCCGGATGGACAGCATCATGGCCGCCCTCGGCGGCGCCGATCGCATAGGGACTGCCGGGATCGCCTTCGGCCGCAGTGACCGCGTTGTTGCGGCCCTTGCGGTTGGTCCGGCCGATCGGATGGATCGGCGTGAAATAGAGCACGTCAAAACCCATGGCGGCGACGTCGGGCAGGCGCGCGATGCAATCCTTGAACGTACCGTGCTGGCCGGGAATGGTGCCCTGGCTGCGCGGGATCATTTCATACCAGGTGCTGTAGCGTGCCTTCGCCCGATCGGCCACCAGCGGGAACAGCGGCGAGCGGGTCAGGTCCGGGTGCGACTGGCTCTCGGCCATCGCCTCGTTCAGTTCGGGCGCGAGCAGCGGCGCGACCTCGCCGGTCTGCAGGTAGTCTTCGCATTGTCTGAGGATGATCGCCGCGGCTTCTTGTCGCGCGCCGTAAGCCTTGGTCAACATGGACGCCCCTTCGATCGCGTCGAGCGTGACGTCGGCGCCGGCCATGTGCTTGAGCTGAAGGCTGCGCCGCCAGGTCGCGAACTCGTCGGTCCACGCTTCAATGGCATAGACGTAACGCCCGGGCTCGGGGGGCACGAACGAGGCGCTCCAGCGGTCATTGCTGTGGTGGGTCATCGGCTTGCGATGCCACTCCCGTTCGCGCTCGGCTCGCCAGAGGAGGGCGGCGCCGAGGGTGTCGTGCCCATCGCGATAGATATCCGCCCAGACCTCGAATCGCTCCCCCGCGATGCGCTTCACCAGAAAACGGCCGCCGTCGATCAGCGGATAGACATCTTCGATGTGAAAGGCACCGCCCACCGCGGCGCTCTCGACAGTTTGAGTTGTCTTGTTCACGGTGATGCCATTGACATGGATGCCCGCTCCCGTTTCCAATTTGGAAACGAGACGCTTGGTATCCATATACAAAGCCGCTCGCCTGCCTTTGGTTCCCTGCGGAACTGCGGCGGTGGCCAGAGAGTTAGAGGCGGTTATCGGTCCTTCCTTGAGCAATAAAGCTGTGACGCCTCCGGATCTTATCTGCAAACTGCGTGCCTAATGGATCTTTTCACTCAAGCCAAAATCCGGGGAGTTCAGGCCGAGTATTATGACGGTCAGGGCCGCCATCGGGTGACCGAGGCCGCCGCGTTGGGGGCGATCCTCGACGCCCTGCCGCAGCAAAGCCCGCACCGGTTCGTCAGCGGACCCGTTGTCGTCCGCATCGGCCGGCCTTCCCCGACCGAAATCGGCGAGGGCGCCTCACTTCCGCTGCGCTGGAAAATCCTTGACCGCGCAACGATCGTGGCCCAGGGCGAGACCAGCGAGCGCCGTATCACGTGGCCGTCCGACCTGAAGACGGGCTACTACCGCCTGCATCTCGTCGATGTCGAGGGATCGGAAGAACAGGCTCCTCTGATCGTTACACCGGAGCGGGCCTATGCCGGCGATTTCGACCGCTGCTGGCTCCTCGCCGTGCAGCTCTACAGCATCCGTTCCGGACGCAATTGGGGGATCGGTGATTTCACCGATCTTCAAACCCTGGTTGCGCTGGCGCATGGGCTCGGTGCCGCCGGCGTCGGGCTCAATCCGCTCCACGCGCTGTTCGACGATCGGCCGTCCGATTGCAGCCCGTACTCGCCGAACAGCCGGTTGTTCCTCAACCCGCTCTATATCGATCTCGAGCAGATCCCGGAGTTTTCGCCACAAGAGTTTCCGGATGCATACGCCGCGGCGAGGCGTTTGCGGGAAAGCGACATCGTCCATTATGTCGGGGTCGCCGAACTGAAACGGCGCGCCTTGCGGGATACGTTCGACAAATTCGCCAGCGATGCCCTTTCCCCGCGGCGGCAGGAGTTTGAGCAGTATCGCGCCGAGCGCGCGCCGCTGCTGTCGCGCTTTGCCTGCTTCGAAGTTCTGCGCCATCGCTATGGCAAGCCGTGGTGGGAATGGCCCGAAGAGTGGCGCGCGCCCGACGACAAGAAGTGTGCCGAGCTGCGTCACGGCCCCGACGGACGAGAGGTCGAGTTCATCGAGTTCGTGCAGTGGACTGCGGACCGGCAGTTGCATGCGTGCAAGGAGATCGCCGGCCGGTTCGGCATGAAAGTCGGTCTCTACCTCGACGTCGCGGTCGGAGTGCAAGCTGACGGCTTCGATGCCTGGAACGAGCAGGCTGCGATTTCCCGCCAGCTCG
Organism: Bradyrhizobium sp.; assembly: GCF_016213215.1. Lineage (GTDB taxonomy): Bacteria > Pseudomonadota > Alphaproteobacteria > Rhizobiales > Xanthobacteraceae > Bradyrhizobium. The sequence goes on from NZ_JACRAW010000163.1 coordinate 22,077, forward strand.
CCGTCGGCGCGCCGCCGGATGCGTTGAACACGGCCGGCCAGGACTGGGGGCTGGCGGGCTTCAACGCCGGCGGCCTCGAGCTGCAATCGTTCGAGCCTTTCGCCGAGATGCTGCGGGCCTCGATGCGCCATGCCGGTGCGATCCGGCTCGACCACGTCCTGGGGCTGAAGCGACTCTACCTCGTGCCGAGCGGCTTCAAGCCCGACAACGGCGCCTATGTGCAGATGCCGTTCGAGGCCCTGCTGGCCGCGGTCGCGCTGGAGAGCTGTGCCAACCGCTGCATCGTGATCGGCGAAGACCTCGGCACGGTGCCGGAGGGCTTCCGCGAGCAGATGCGCGACTGGGGCCTCTGGTCCTATCTCGTGATGATGTTTGAACGCGACGACGGCAGATTCCGCGGCATCGACCATTTCGCCGAGAATGCGCTCGTCACGTTCAACACGCATGATCTTGCGACCTACGCCGGCTGGCGGGGTTTCCACGATCTGATGCTGAAGCGCTCCCTGGGCATGGATCCCGGCGAGAGCGACGAGGCGCGCTGGCGTGCGCTGGGCATGCTGGACGAGGCGCTGCGCCGTCACGGCATCCAAGGGCACGATTTCTGGTCGGTGCTGGGTTTCCTCGCGCGGACCCGCTCCCGGCTCCTGGCGATCTCGCTCGAGGACCTGCTCGGCGTCGTCGATCAACCCAACATTCCCGGCACTGTCAACGAACATCCGAACTGGCGTCAGCGGCTGCCCGTCGCGCTCGACCGCATCGCGGCCGCCATCGACGTGGATGCCCTCAAGGCTGCGACACGGGAGCGGTCCGGTACCTGCTGAGAACGAGGCAATTTCACGGATGAGGCGAAATTGTCGGAGAGGATCGAGGACTACGGGCTAATCGGCGACTGCGAGACGGCGGCCCTGGTCGGCCGCAGCGGCTCGATCGACTGGCTGTGCTGGCCGGCCTTCGATTCCGATGCCTGCTTTGCCGCGATCCTCGGCACCAACAAGAACGGCCGCTGGCTGATTGCACCAAGCGAGGAGATCACCTCCACTTCGCGCCGCTACCTGGGCAATACCCTGATCCTCGAGACGCGCTTTGAAACGACGAACGGCACCGTCGCGCTGATCGACTTCATGCCGCCGCGCGGCAACGCTTCGGACATCGTGAGGCTGGTGCGCGGCATCAAGGGAAGCGTGAAGCTGCGGATGGAGCTGGTGATCCGTTTCGGCTTCGGCATCGCAATCCCGTGGGTCAGGCGGACGGAGGATCGTTCGGCGCTACTCGCCATCTGCGGGCCGGACATGACGGTGTTGCGCACGCCGGTCGAGACACGCGGGGAGAACCTGACCACGGTGGCCGAATTCGAGGTGGCGGCGGGACAGACCGTGCCGTTTGTGCTGACCTACGGTCCCTCGCACCTGCCAGTGCCCCCGCCGATCGATCCTGACCACGCGCTCCAGGACACCGAAAAGTTCTGGACCGACTGGTGCGGTCACTGCACCTACCAGGGCGAGCATCGCGACCTGGTGGTGCGCTCGCTGATCACGCTGAAGGCGCTGACGTTCGCTCCGACCGGCGGCATCGTGGCGGCGCCGACCGCGTCGCTGCCGGAAAAACTCGGCGGCGGGCGCAACTGGGACTACCGCTATTGCTGGCTGCGCGACGCGACCTTCACGCTGCTCGCGCTGATGAACTCGGGCTACACCGAGGAGGCACTCGCCTGGCACAATTGGCTGCTGCGCGCGGCCGCGGGAGCGCCGGCCAACATGCAGATCATGTACGGCATCATGGGGCACCGGCGTCTCTTGGAATGGGAAGCAGGCTGGCTGCGCGGCTATGAGGGCTCCCTGCCGGTGCGCATCGGCAACGCCGCGCATGCCCAGTTGCAGCTCGACGTTTACGGCGAACTGTTGGACGTGTTTCACCAGTCGCGGACGGCGCAGCTCAAGCTCGATGACCAGAGCTGGGCGCTCGAGTGCGCCGTGCTCGAGCATCTGGCCGAGGTCTGGGACCAGCCTGATCATGGCATCTGGGAGCGGCGCGGCCCCGGCCGGCACTACGTCTTCTCGAAGGTGATGACCTGGGTCGCGTTCGACCGCGGGATCAAGAGCGCGGAGACGTTCGGCTTCACGGCGCCGCTCGACCGCTGGCGCAGCCTGCGCGATACCATTTGCCGCGAGGTGTGCGAAAAGGGGTTCAACACCGCGCAAAATACCTTCGTCGAATCCTATGGTTCCGAAATGCTGGATGCTGCCGTGCTGCTGATGCCGAGTGTCGGATTCCTGCCGGCGCACGATCCACGCGTCCGCGGCACGATTGCGGCATCGGAAAAATGGCTGATGCGCGACGGCTTCGTCCTTCGTCACGATCCGCGTGAGGCCTCGGGTCAAGAGCAGCCCATCGAGGGCGCGTTTCTTGCCTGCACGCTCTGGCTCGCGGATGCGTACGTCTTGTCGGGCGAGGTCGAAAAGGCGCAGGCGCTGTTCGAGCGGGTGATCGGCGTGGCCAACGATCTTGGATTGTTGGCTGAAGAATATGATCAGGGACTCCGGCGCCAGACCGGGAACTTTCCGCAGGCGCTGACCCACATCGCGCTGATCAACACGGCGGATAATCTCTGCGCGGCCATGACGGCCAAGGAGAAGCCGGCGGTGCAACGGTCGCAGTAGGGGACGACAGCTGATTACGCTGTGCCGTTCTCCCGGAAAATCATCTCCACCGCGCCGGCAAAACCTTCCTCCTCATTGGAGGTCGTCACATAGGTTGCGTGCTGCCTCACGTCCTCGCTCGCATTGCCCATGGCAATCGACAGTCCGCTGGTCCTGAACATCGCGACATCGTTGTGCATGTCGCCGATGGTGGCGACCGCGTCGGGCGAGATCGCCAGTTGCCGGGCCATGGCCCGGACGAACGTGCCCTTGTCACAGCCGGGCGGGGTAACGTCGAGATAGTAGGTTTGCGAACGTATGGCGAGCGCCTGTGAGCCGAGCGCCTCGCGCATCACATCTTCGCAGCGTTCCAGCAGCGGCGCATCGGAGCTCGCTCCGACGATCTTGCAGGCGCTCGAAAGGTACGGCGAGAAGTCCGCAACCACGTTCGGCTCGGCGCGGATCGCCCGCCTTTCCAGCGCAACATATTCACCACTGCCGTCCTGCGTCAGCCATTGATCGTGGGTGAAGATCCAAATATCGACGCCGAAATCACGCAAGACCCGAATGGCTCGGCCGGCTGCAATCGGCGGGATCAGGTGTTGCTCGATCGGCTTCATGTGCGGATCGACGATCGAACTGCCGTTGAAGGAGCCGACCGGCAGCGAGATGTTGAGCGGCTCGATCAGGAAGCGCATGCCCACCGTTGGGCGGCTGGACGTGATGGTGAAGGCGATGCCGGCTTCGTGCAGCCGCTGCACGGCAGCTCTTGTGCGTTCGGTCAGCGTCTTGCCCTGGGTCAGCAGCGTGCCGTCGACGTCGGACACCACCAGCGAAATGCGCTTCATGAGGACGCTTTCGGTCTGCCGCCATCGGCGGCGCTCACATTCAACTCTCGCACGATGGCGGCCACGATCGCCTCGACCGGCGCATCGATCGGGACGGCGATGGCATGTTCGTCGGTGCCGGGCGGCTCCAGTGTCTTGAACTGGCTCGCGAGCAGTTCGGGCGGCATGAAATGACATTTTCGTCGCGCAAGCCGGGTCGCGATCAATTCCGGCGTGCCGTTCAGAAACACGAACCGGACGTCGCTCCGTCCGCGGCGGAGCACGTCGCGATAGGCGCGCTTGAGCGCCGAGCACGCCACGATCATGTGCCCGCCGGCACCGTACACGCGCCCGATTTCGTCGGCGATGGCGTTCAGCCAGGGCCAGCGATCCTCATCAGTGAGGGGATGGCCTGCGCTCATCTTGGCGACATTGGCCGCGGGATGAAACGCATCGCCATCCTCGAACCGCCAGGAAAGGCACTTTGCCAGCGCTTCGGCGATGGTGCTCTTGCCCGAGCCCGATACGCCCATGACGACAAGGGCACAGGGGAGACCGGCAGCGCTACTTGCCACGAAAGCCCTCCGGGAGCAGGCATTCACGGCAGGAGCACTGCGCAGGCAGCGCCAGCGTGACCCGCGGCACAGCGGCGACCATGAGGCGGCGGTGATCCAGGAGCGCCATGGTCAGCAGATTTTCCGCCAGCTTCGCCGGTCGCGTTTCAAGAGTTCGTTCGCATCGGCAGGACCTTCGCTGCCGGCCCTGTAGGTCTTAAGGCCTTGCGCTCCCGCCTGCTTCCAGGCGTCAAGGAAGGGCTCCACCGCCTGCCAGCCGGCCTCGACGCCGTCGGCACGCTGGAACAGGATGTTGTCGCCGATCATGCAGTCGTAGATCAGCGTCTCGTAGCCCGTGCTCGGCTCGGCCTTGAAGTAGTCGCGATAATGGAACGTCATCTCGACGCCGTCGATCGAGATCGTCGGCCCCGGGACCTTGGCGTTGAACTGCAGTTCGATCCCTTCCGTCGGCTCGATGCCGATGACCAGATAGTTCTGCGACAGGCGGTCAACCGGCGTGCAGCTGAACATCGCCAGCGGCGCCTGCTTGAACTTGATCGCCACCTCGCTTCGCTTGGCCGCCAGCGCCTTGCCGGTGCGCAGGTAGAAGGGCACGCCGGCCCAGCGCCAATTGTCGATCGCAAGCTTGAGCGCGACGTAGGTTTCGGTGGTGCTTTCGGGCGCGACATCCTTGGTCCGGCGATAGTCCGGAATCGCCTTGTCGCCGATCTGCCCGGCCAGATATTGCGCGCGGACGGAATTGTTCAGCGCGTCAGCCACGCTCTGCGGCTGGATTGCCGCCAGCGCTTCGGCCTTTTCCGTGCGCACGGCATGCGCATCGAAGCGCGCCGGCGGCTCCATCGCGACCAGCGAGAGCAACTGAAACAGATGGTTCGGCACCATGTCGCGCAACGCGCCGGTCGAATCGTAGAAGCTGCCGCGATGTTCGACGTCGAGCTTCTCGGCCACCGTGATCTGGACGTGATCGATATGATTGCGGTTCCAGATCGGCTCGAACATGCCGTTGGCAAAGCGCAGCACCAGGATGTTCTGGACCGTTTCCTTGCCGAGGTAATGATCGATCCGGTAGATCTGATGCTCGCCAGCGATCTTCAGCAGTTCGCTGTTCAGCGCCCTTGCCGAGGCAAGGTCGGTTCCGAAAGGCTTTTCGACCACGAGCCGGCGCCAGGCGCCGTTCTCCTCCTTCAAGAGCCCGGTGCGCCCGAGTTGGCGCGCGATTGGGGCAAAGGCGATCGGCGGCGTCGCCAGGTAGAAGAGCCGGTTGCCGGAGGTGCCGCGCGCCGCTTCGAGTTCGTCGAGCCGCTTGCGCAGGAAGTCGAAGGAGGGCGCGTCCTTCGCGTCAGCCTCGACGGCCGTGACGCATTCGAGCAGGCGCCTGGCGACCGCTTCATCCACTGGACGGGTGGCAAACCGGCGCAGCCCCTTCATCAGGCTGTCGCGCAAGGCGTCGCTCGACGTGCCCTTGCGCGCGATGCCGACGACGCAGAATTGTTCCGGCAACAGGTCGGTGGCCGCGAGATTGTAGAGCGAGGGAATGACCAGCCGGTGCGTCAGGTCGCCGGTTACGCCGAAGATGACGAAGGCGCAGGAATCCGGAACGCGCTGGCGCGGGCTGGTATGTGTCACGACCGCCCCGTTGGCTTGACGACATCAGGCGCATTCTGCTGCGCCGGATCAGCGTGCTGGTGGGGCTCCTTGTGGCCGCCGAACCCGGCACGCATTGCGGAGAGAATCTTCTCGGCGAAGGTATGTTCCCTGCGCGAACGGAAGCGGGCAAACAGCGCCGCGGTCAGCACTTCCGCCGGCACCGCCTCGTCGATCGCCGCGTTGACGGTCCAGCGGCCTTCGCCGGAATCTTCGACGAAGCCCGAATATTCCGACAGCGTCGGATTGTCGGCGAGCGCGGAGGCGGTGAGGTCGAGAAGCCAGGACGGAATGACGCTGCCCCTGCGCCAGACTTCCGCGATATCGGCAATCTCGAAATCGAAACGATGGTCGGGCGGCAGCGTCCCGGCGTTGGCGTTCTTCAGGATATCGAAACCTTCGGCATAGGCCTGCATCAGGCCGTATTCGATGCCGTTGTGGATCATCTTCACGAAGTGCCCGGCGCCGACGGGACCGGCGTGGATGTAGCCCAGCTCGACGCGAGGATCGCGTCCCTCGCGCCCGGGCGTGCGCGGGATGTCGCCGATCCCCGGCGAAAGCGCGGCGAAGATCGGATCGAGCCGGTCGACCACGGCCTTGTCGCCGCCGATCATCATGCAGTAGCCGCGCTCGAGTCCCCAGATGCCGCCCGAGGTGCCGACATCGACATAATGGATGCCGCGCTCCTTCAGCGCCTTGCCACGGCGAACGTCGTCCTGCCACAACGTGTTGCCGCCGTCGATAATGACATCGCCCGGCTGCATGAGCCGGGCGAGTGCGTCGATGGTTGCTTCGGTAATCGGGCCCGCCGGCAGCATGACCCAGGCGGTACGCGGCCTCTCCAATCTTTCGACGAAGTCCTCCAGGCCGCTGGCGCCGACCGCGCCCTCGGCGGCAAGCTCGGCGACGGCCCTTTCGTCCTTGTCGTAAACGACGGCCGAATGCCCCCGTCTCATCAGCCGGCGGACAATGTTGCCGCCCATCCGACCAAGGCCGATCATGCCAAGCTGCATCTGGTCTCCTTCAGCTGAGTGCCTCTGAGATTGCCTTCCCGAGAGCGGCCAGCCCCGGCTTGAGGCGGCCTTTCAGATGAACGCGCAACGCCCGGCGTCCGCGTTCGGTGAGCACGTCGAAATCGCCGCGCGCCTGCGCCGCCTTGATGACGCCGAAGCTCGCCTTCTGGCCGGGCACCGGCAGGTCTTTGTCGTCGTCGGCCGTGATCTGCAGGAACACGCCCGAGTCGGGTCCGCCCTTGTAGGCCTGTCCGGTCGAATGCAGAAAGCGCGGCCCGAACTCCGTGCAGGTGGTGGCATGGCACTTTTCCCGCACCACAAGCCGCATCTCCTGCAGGGCATCGATATGGGCCTTGTTGCGCTCGATATAAGCGAGCAGCGCGACGTAATCGCCGCTACCGGTGCGGGCGAAATGAGCCTTGAGCCACGAAGCGAGATCGCCGTCCGCGCCCGCCGAGCGCAGCGCCGCGGCGTTGGCCTCGTCGGTGTAGAGGTCGGCCTCAGCCGTGCTTGCGACCGGCTGCTCGGCCGGCAGCGCGCCCGTCTTTTCGAAGGCGGCGGTCAATTCGCGCGTCTTGATCTTGGCGGACTCGACGTCCGGCTGGTCGAACGGGTTGATCCCGAGAACCGCGCCGGCAACCGCGGTTGCCATTTCGAAACGGAAAAACTCCTGGCCGATATGGTCGATCGACTTCATCGCAATGCGAACGACCGGATGGCCGGCCTGTTCCAGTGCCGCGAGCCTTTCGTCATGGGCGGGATCGTTTTCGCTCTCCGTGCGGATATCGATGAAGAAACGGTCGCTGCCGTAGAGGGATGGATCGGCCAGCGGCTCGCCGTCGATCGGAATGAGGCCCTTGCCTTCCTTGCCGGTGGATTCGGCAATGAGCTGTTCGGCCCAGGCGCCGAAATCCTTGACCTTCTTCGACGACAGGATGGTCACTTTGTCGCGGCCCTCGAGGCCGGCAAGTCCCATCGCAAGTCCGAGCTGCACGCCGGGATTTTCATGCGGAGGCACGTCCGGCCCGCAGGAGCGAACCATGCCCAGCGCGTGTCTGATGAAGGCCTTGACGTCGACGCCGGCGGTTGCGGCAGGCACAAGGCCGAACGGCGACAGGACCGAATAGCGCCCGCCGATCGACGGCTCGCCATGGAAGATGCGGGCATAACCAAGCTTCTTGGCCGCCTTCTCCAGCGACGAGCCGGGATCGGTGACCGCGATGAAGCGATGGCCGGTCTTGACGCCCGGGCCGGCCGCGTTTGCAACGCGGTCGTAGAAATAATCCTTCATCGCGTTCGGCTCGGTGGTGCCGCCGGACTTGCTGGAAACGATGAACAGGGTGCGCGCAAGGTCGATCCTGTTTTCCATGGCCCGCACCTCCGCGGGGTCGGTGGAATCCAGAACGTGCAGCCTGGGAAAGCCCGTCTTCTTCGGGAAGGTCTCTGCGAGCACTTCGGGACCGAGGCTCGATCCGCCCATGCCCAGCACGACGGCGTCGGTGAACTTCTGTCCCTTCACGCGCCGCGAGTAGTCCTCGTAGTCGGCGATGTCGGCCTTGGCGGCGCAATCGAGCCATCCGAGCCATTTGTCCTCGTCAGCGCCCGTCCAGACCGAATTGTCGCGCTGCCATAGCCTGCGGACCTTCGCCGCTGCCCGCCATTCCTCGGCACTCCTGGCGACGGCCTTGCCGAGGCCGTCTCCCAGCGCCAACTGCTGGCGGTCGATGGCTGCGCCCAGCACGGTCGCGCGCTTGTGCGCGACGGCGCCGTACAGCTTGTCGGCCGCGTCGGCGAATTGCCTGACGCCGTCCGTGACGAGCTCGGCCGTGATCGCCTCCAGCGAGATGCCGGATTGTTCCAGCTCGGCCAGAACCTGCCGCGCCTCCTCGATGTTCTCTTCGAGGCTGTCGCGCACCTTGCCGTGATCTCGGAACGCATCCAGCGTCGCCGGCGGAAGCGTGTTGATGGTGTGCGATCCGATCAGCTCCTCAACGTAGAGGACATCGCTATAGTCCTTGTTCTTGGTGCCGGTCGATGCCCACAACAGCCGCTGCGGCCTCGCGCCCTTCGCGGCGAGCTTCTCCCAGCGCGGCCCGGCGAACAGGCCCTTGTATTCCTGGTAAGCGAGCTTGGCGTTGGCGATCGCGACCTTGCCCTTCAGCGCGGCCAGGCGTTCCCTTTCGGCCGGATCGTTGGCGCGCGCAATCTTCTCATCCAACTGCTTGTCCGCCATGGTATCGATCCGGCTGACAAAGAAGCTCGCCACGCTGGCGACATGCGACGGATCGCCGCCGCTGGCGACGTATTTTTCGAGTCCCGACAGGTAGGCCTCGGCGACCTGCAGGTAGACGTCTCTGGAGAACAGCAGCGTGATGTTGATGGAAAGGCCTTCGCCGATCAGTTCCTCGATCGCGGGCAGGCCCTCCGGCGTTGCCGGAACCTTGATCATCAGGTTCTTGCGGCCGACGTCCTTCCAGAGGCGTCTGGCCTCGGCGATCGTACCCTTGGAGTCGGTGGCCAGATAAGGCGAGACTTCGAGGCTGACAAAGCCGTCTTCGCCGCGCAGGCGGTCGTAGACCGGACGCAGCACGTCGGCCGCGTTCTGGATGTCCTCGACGGCCAGGTGCTCGAACAAGCCCGCCGCGCCGCGGTCCCCGTCCTTGAGGGCCCTGCCGATCGGGCCGTCATATTCGTCCGAGCTGCCGATCGCCTTCTCGAAAATCGACGGATTCGAGGTGACGCCCTTGACGCCGTCGCTTTCAATCAACTTCTGCAGATCACCATTGGCGATGAAGCCACGGGCGAGGAAATCCAGCCAGACGGCCTGTCCGCGCGTTTCCAGTGCTTTGACGGGATTCATAGTGCCTGTTCTCTCCAAGCCGTTCTCCGGCGGGCGATTTCCGTGCCGTTTCGGCCGATGTCCCTGTTAACACGACGACAGGCGGGAACCAATTCGGGGAATATGCGTCATAATCTCGGCGAAACGCCATTCACATCATCCGGCTATCGTCTGATTGTGAAGGCAAGCATCGGCGCCAGCGCGCCAGTTGTTGTGCGCCATGTCGCTGGCTGGCCACGATGTCGGCAGCTACGCGGTGCCCGCAGGTTTCGCCGGCACCGTTCTGTTCGCACTTGTGACCGGCAAACTGGTCTGGATGCTGGTCAGGAAACGCGCGGTCGTTTTCGTTACACCCACGGGATTCGCTTCGCGACCTGCGCATCGCAATTCAATTCATTCTTTGGGATTCTGTTACCGAGGTTTCCGGCTGCGGGCACCGTGTCGTTGCGCTAAAGGTCATTCCGGCGCTGCAAAACAAATTCCCTGACGGCAGGGCGCTGCTCGGCGACAGCATCATTATCGATCCGACCGGGCTCGCGGAGCAATTTGATGCGGTGGACCTGTCAGGCGCATTGTGCGTTCCGCCGCAATGCAGCAGAACGAACGCCGCCTCGGCGCGGTGATGCGCCGCAAAGTTCCCTACCGTCATAAGTTCGCCGTGCGGCCGGCGCTAGCTTCGTGAATGGAACGGGGCCCGGAAAAACCCGGATGTTGCGAGGCGGCGACATTTGCGGGAATTTAGCGTCTTCCGAGATGCTTTCGCTCAAAAAGCGGGCAAGTGCTTGTTTGTAACTCACGCGGTGCCTGCGTAGTGGATTGCGTGGCGATGTGCCCCGGGTGTCCAATGAGTTGCATTCGCTCACGGTGATTCGCGACGGACACAAGGAACAGTCCGGTAGCTCGGTTCGTTTCACAAGCGGAACCTACGTGGAGAGGGATCATGTACAACGATTCTCTATTCAACGCTTTCGTTCGGTCATTCGAGGCCCGAAGCCAGAGCGACATGTCGATGGCGGAATATCTGGAATCGTGTCGAAGCGATCCGATGCTATACGCGAACGCGGCCGAACGACTACTAGCTGCGATTGGTGAACCGCAGATGATCGACACGGCCAAGGACCCACGCCTTGGCCGTATCTTTTTGAACCGCACGATCCGCACCTATCCTGCGTTTGCGGGCTTCTACGGCATGGAGGAAACGATCGAGCGGATCGTCGGCTTCTTCCGGCACGCGGCCCAGGGGCTGGAGGAGCGCAAGCAGATCCTCTATCTGCTCGGCCCTGTCGGCGGCGGAAAGTCCTCGCTTGCCGAGCGGCTCAAGTCGCTGATGGAAATCCATCCGATCTACGTGCTGAAGGCCGGCGACGAGCTCAGCCCGGTGTTCGAGAGCCCGCTCAGCCTGTTCGATCCGGATCAGCTCGGGCCGATGCTCGAGGAGAAGTACGGCATTCCGCGCCGCCGTCTCACGGGTCTGATGAGCCCGTGGTGCTACAAGCGGCTCGAATCGTTCGGCGGCGACATCTCGCAATTTCGCGTTGCCAAGATCCAGCCGTCGCGGCTGCGGCAGATTGCGATCGCCAAGACCGAGCCGGGCGACGAGAACAACCAGGACATCTCCTCCCTGGTCGGCAAGGTCGATATCCGCAAGCTGGAGACCTATGCGCAGAACGATCCGGATGCCTACAGCTATTCCGGCGGTCTCAATCGCTCCAACCAGGGCATTCTCGAATTCGTCGAGATGTTCAAGGCGCCGATCAAGATGCTGCACCCGCTGCTGACGGCAACGCAGGAGGGCAACTACATCGGCACCGAGAACATCGGCGCCATTCCCTTCAGCGGCATCATCCTCGCGCACTCGAACGAGGCCGAATGGCAGAGCTTCAAGGCCAACAAGAACAACGAGGCCTTCATCGACCGCATCTGCGTCATCAAGGTGCCGTACTGCCTGCGCGTTACCGAAGAGCAGAAGATCTACGAGAAGCTGATCCAGGGTTCCGAACTCGCCGCCGCGCCGTGCGCGCCGGCGACCCTGGAGACGCTGGCTCGTTTCTCGGTGATGTCGCGGCTGCGCAAGCACGAAAATTCCACGTTGGTTGCCAAGATGCGGGTCTATGACGGCGAAAGCCTGAAAGAATCCGACCCCAAGGCGCGCAGCGTTCAGGAATACAGGGACGCCGCCGGTGTCGACGAGGGCATGGACGGCGTTTCCACCCGCTTTGCTTTCAAGATCATGGCCGCGACGTTCAACCACGATCCGCAGGAGGTTGCTGCCGACGCCGTGCACCTGATGTATGCGCTCGAGCAGGCGATCCGGCGCGAACAGCTGCCCGAAGAGGTCGAGAAGCGATATCTCGAGTTCATCAAGGCGGAACTTGCGCCGCGCTACGCCGAGTTCATTGGCCACGAGATCCAGAAGGCTTATCTCGAATCCTATTCGGATTACGGCCAGAACCTGTTCGATCGCTACGTCGACTACGCCGATGCCTGGATCGAGGATCAGGATTTCAAGGATCCCGACACCGGACAACTGCTCGACCGCGAGCTCTTGAACCAGGAACTGACCAAGATCGAAAAGCCGGCGGGGATTGCGAACCCGAAGGACTTCCGCAACGAAGTCGTCAAGTTCTCGTTGAGAGCCCGAGCCCAGAATGGAGGCAAGAATCCGAGCTGGACGAGCTACGAGAAGATTCGCGACGTGATCGAGAAACGGATATTCTCGCAGGTCGAGGATCTGCTTCCGGTGATCTCGTTCGGCTCCAAGAAGGACGGCGAGACCGAGAAGAAGCACGGCGAGTTTGTCGCGCGGATGGTCGAGCGCGGTTACACCGAACGACAGGTCCGTCGGCTCGTCGAGTGGTACATGCGGGTGAAACAAGCCGGTTGAGGCGGATGCGGACGTGGCCATTCACATCATTGATCGGCGCCTGAATCCAGGCGGCAAGAGTCTCGAGAATCGTCAGCGGTTCTTGCGGCGCGCCAAGTCCCTGGTGCAGGGCGCCGTCAAGAAGACGTCGCAGGAGCGCGACATCAAGGATGTCCTGGAGGGCGGTGAAGTGTCCATCCCGCTCGACGGCATGCACGAGCCGCGTTTCCGCCGCCAAGGCGGCATTCGCGACATGGTCCTGCCGGGGAACAAGAAGTTCATCGAGGGCGACTATCTTCCGCGCTCGGGCGAAGGCGGCGGAGCAAGGGACTCCGGTCCCGGCGAGGGCGACAGCGAGGATGCTTTCCGTTTCGTCCTGAGTCGCGACGAATTCGTCGACCTGTTCCTGGATGACCTCGAACTGCCGGACCTTGCCAAGCGCAAGATCGCCGAGACCGAGAGCGAAGGCAGCCAGCGCGCCGGCTACACGACGTCAGGCTCCCCCGCCAACATCTCGATCAGCCGGACGGTACGGCTTGCCTTGTTGCGTCGCGTCGCCTTGCGCCGGCCGCGCAAGCAGGAGATCGAGCAGCTCGAGGCCGAACTCTCCGAATGCGAGGATGAGAAGCGGCGGGCCGAACTGATGGTCACGCTCGATCAACTCAAGGCCAAGGCGAAGCGGATCCCGTTCATCGATCCGATCGATATCCGGTACCGGCGCTTTGAGACCGTGCCGAAACCCGTGGCCCAGGCAGTGATGTTCTGCCTGATGGATGTCTCTGGCTCGATGTCCGAGCACATGAAGGATCTCGCCAAGCGCTTCTATATGCTGCTCTACGTGTTCCTGAAGCGGCGCTATCGCCATGTCGAAATCGTGTTCATCCGCCACACCGACCGCGCCGAGGAGGTCGACGAACACACCTTCTTCTACGGGCCGGCATCGGGCGGCACCCTGGTGTCGAGCGCACTCCAGGCCATGCACGACATTGTCAGGGAGCGCTTCAGCCCGTCGGACTGGAACATCTACGCGGCGCAGGCTTCCGACGGCGACAATTCCTATTCGGACGGCGAACTGGCAGGCCTGCTTCTGACCGAAAAGATTCTCCCCGTATGCCAGTTCTTTGCCTACCTGGAGGTCGGTGAATCCGGCGGCAGCGCCTTTGATCTGTCCGACTCGGCGCTGTGGTCGCTCTATGATCGCTTGCGCAGCGGCGGAGCGCCGCTCTCGATGCGCAAGGTGAGCGAGCGCAGCGAGATCTTTCCGGTGTTCCATGACCTGTTCCAGCGTCGCGGACAGCAGGAGAAAGTCGCGCCATGACGGGAATGACGGGGCTGTTGTTCGAGGGGGCGGATTGGGATTTTCCAACCGTTCAGCGCATCCACGATGCTTGCGAGGGGGTCGCGCGGTCCGAACTCGGACTCGACGTGTACCCGAACCAGATCGAGGTCATCACCGCCGAGCAGATGCTCGACGCCTATTCCTCCGTCGGCATGCCGCTGTTCTACAAGCATTGGTCGTTCGGCAAGCACTTCGCCTTCCACGAGGCTTCCTACCGCAAGGGGCTCATGGGCCTGGCCTATGAGATCGTGATCAATTCCTCGCCCTGCATTTCCTATCTGATGGAGGAAAACACGGCGACCATGCAGGCATTGGTGATCGCGCACGCGGCGTTCGGGCACAACCATTTCTTCAAGAACAATTATCTGTTCAAGCAGTGGACCGACGCGGACGGCATTCTCGATTATCTCGACTTCGCCAAGAACTACGTGGCGCACTGCGAGGAGCGCCATGGCCGCCGGGCCGTCGAGCGGACGCTCGACGCCGCGCATGCCCTGATGTCCCACGGCATCGACCGCTATCCCGGCAAGAAGAAGCTCGACCTGCGCGCGGAAGAGAAGCGGGCGGGGCAGCGCCGGCGCCACGAGGAGGAAGTGTTCAACGATCTGTGGCGGACCGTTCCCTCGGGTCCCGCGAAGAGCGCGGCCACCCTGAACGTCGAACGCCGACGCAAGCTGCTCGGACTGCCGCAGGAGAACCTGCTCTACTTCCTGGAGAAGAGCGCGCCGCGCCTGCAGCCCTGGCAGCGCGAACTGCTCAGGATCGTCCGCCACATCGCGCAGTACTTCTATCCGCAGAGCCAGACCAAGGTCATGAACGAAGGGACGGCGACCTATGTGCACTACCGGATCATGAGCCGGCTGCACGAGCAGGGCCGCATTTCCGACGGCAATTTCCTCGAATTCCTGCAGTCGCACACCAGCGTGGTGTTCCAGCCGGAATTCGACGATCCGCGCTTCTCCGGCTTCAACCCTTATGCGCTCGGCTTCGCCATGATGCAGGATATCGCGCGTATCGTGACAAATCCGGAACAGGAGGATCGCGAGTGGTTTCCCGAAATCGCCGGCCAGGGCGACGTGATGGGCGTGCTGCGGGACGTCTGGGCCAACTACCGCGACGAAAGCTTCATCGGCCAGTTCCTGAGCCCGCGCCTGATGCGGCATTTCCGCATGTTCCACCTGCATGACGATCCGGAAGAGCGTGCCGGCATCAGGGTGGACGCCATTCACGATGAACGCGGCTTCCGCCGGATGCGGCGCGAACTGGCCCGGCAGCACGACGTCGGCTTCATCGATGCCAATATCGAGGTCGTCGATGTCGATCTGGCCGGCGATCGGCGCCTGTTGCTGCACCACCACGTCGTGAAGGGCGCCCAGCTCAACGAAACGGACGCCAGGCGCGTGCTCCAGCACCTTGCCGATCTCTGGAGCTATGACGTCTCGCTGCTCGAGATCGACCAGTCCGACAAGGTGATGAAGGAATACGTGGTGAGCCCGCGGCAGGCGCCTGCGGCCGCGTAACGCCGGCTGAAAGCGTGGTCCCCGGCTAAGGGCGCAGGTAGAGATACCCCTGCGACTGCAGTTCGGCGATGCGCACGACACCGCCTTTTTCCGCGCTGACGAAGCCGGGCAGCAGGTCGTTCAACGTGACGTTCTGCCCCTTCATGGTGTTGCCGCAGGCGGCAAGCTCGACGCCGTCTTTCGCGAACTGATCGACACGCTTGCCGACGTCGGGGGCGGCCCGCGCGGAATGAAACGCGCGCAGCGCGTGGCCATGGATGACGAGTGCGATGGTCACGTGCTCGGGCCCGCCCACGCCGTTGATATGGTTCTGGATGTTGCTGAGCACGAAGCTGACCTTGTCGAGGTCGTTCAGGTGGTAGACCACCTTGAGCTTGGCCGCCGAGGGCGTCTCGGCCGCAGCCTCGGCGCGGGAAAACGCGAATGTCGCGCCTAGCGCGGATATCGCGCTCCGCAGCGCGTTGCGTCGGTTCATGGTGTGCTCTCCCGGTGTCAAAGCCAGTATCAATCAGTTGCGCCTGGTCGTCGCGCGCTCCTTGCGGTTGGCTGCGAGAGAGGCGCAACGGCGCGCGTCGGTGCGATTGAGGCGGAACGTGCTGCCGGTGGGGCCGGCACCGAGGGCGAGTTGGGCTTCCTCATGCGACATGTGCCAAATGGAAATACCCTCGACGCGAACGGTCACGGATTTGCCGTCCTTGGACAGTGCAATCTCGAGGCCGTCGCCTTCGCAACCGCCAAGATTGCAGACGAAGCGCACCTCATCGCTCTTGTCGGCAGCAAGCGTATGGCCACAATCGCCCCTGGAGCCGAATTCGCCTGACCGATGTCGGTATTCGACACCGAGTCGGAAGGAGTGGTACGGCGTATTGTCTTTCGCCTCGTGCTCAGCCTTGATTAGCAGCTTGATCGCGGCGACATGGGGACGATCTGCGAGACGGTCTGCATCGTAGTGGCGGACGAAGCAAGCAGAGGCGTTCTTGCCAGGAGCGCCGGCAAACATTCGTGCTGTGAAGGCGTCTGCCTCGGCGTTCTCGATCTCCCGGGCAAGGCAGGTGCCGCCCTGAAGCGCAACCGCCGCCATCGTGAGAAAAGCAGACAAGGTGAGGCGCTTCATGAGGTCCAGGAAAGCTTGCTGACCGGTTCCATCCGCGCCTTTGGTCGTGGGCAGGGTGGAGAAGGTTCAATGGAAGCGCGTTGGTCCCTGCACAGGCGCATGGTGCTCTCGAAGGCGTCCCGGACGCCCCCAATCACTTGCGCCTGATCGCCGCGAGTTCCTTGCGGTCGGTCACCAGCGAGGCGCAGTCGCGCGTGTCGGTGCGATCGAGGCGGAAGATCTTGTCGTCGGCGCCGGCAACGAGGGCGTGTTCGGCTTCATCATCCGGTTTGTTGTTCTGCCAGATCCGGATGCTCTCGAGGCGAGCGATCGCGGACTTATCCTCCTTGGACAGCGCAATCTCGATGCCGCCGCCGTCGCAATCCACGCCGCACCCGAAGCGGACTTCATCGCTGTTATCTTGAGCGAGAACATGGCGGCACGAACCGCTGGAGTCGAAATCACCGCGTCGATGACGGTACTTGACCCCGAGCCGGAAGGAATAGTGCAGCTTCCTGTCTTCCTGCTCGTACTCGGCCAAGGCCAGGAGCTTCATCGCGGCGACCTTCTGCTCTGGATGGCGCGCGAGGTGGTCTGCATCGTAGTGCCGGATAAAGCAGGCATAGGCTTTCTTGCCCGGATCGCCGGCAAACATCCGGGTGGTGAAGGCGTTCGCCTTGGCCTTGTCGACTTCCTGGGCGTAGCCGGCGCAGACACGGGAGGCGAGCATGGCAATCGTAAGAAGAGCAAGAAAAGTGAAGCGCTTCATAGTCGAGAAATCGCTCTCAAGTGATAGTTGCCGGGCCCGGGTCTGCATCCGGGCTTTAGTCGTCGGGGGCGTGGAAAAGTTCACGGGGAAGATCGACTGTGCTGGTGGAACTTCAAGCTCAGACGCAAGTGACGACGCACGTCTTTGTTGTGCCGGCTTGTGCCAATCGGTATTGTGGTAGCCTGCTGACAACAAAAGGGTTAGTTGGAGGCTGACAGCTCACGTCGCCGTTTGCAAGTTTGTGGAGACCCTGCAATGGGTGAAGTTCGCAGCTTCAGATCGGGGAGCCAGGGGGAGCCATCGTCGAGCAGCGGGATGCCGCGCAGGCTCGCTGCGATCATTGTCGGCGACATTGCGTCTTACAGTCGCTTGATGCAACTCGACGAAGAGGGAACGCATAACCGCGTCAAGCGGATCGAGCGCGATCTGATCGCGCCCAGCATCGCGGAGCATCACGGAAAGCTGGTCAAGACGACCGGCGATGGATTCATCGCGATCTTCGACAGCCCGGTAGAAGCCGTCCGCTGCAGCATCGTGATCCAGCAAAACCTGCTTGGTCGCAATGCGCTGCTTCCGAAGCATTCCCGGATCGAGTATCGGATCGGCGTCAATCTCGGCGACGTCATTGTCGAGGCGGACGACGTTTACGGCGACGGGGTCAATATTGCGAGTCGGATCGAGGGCATTGCCGTTCCCGGGCAAGTCTATATTTCCGGCGCCATCTACGAACAGATCAAGCACAAGGTGGTTTGCGGCTACGAGGCGCTGGGCGAGCGCAAGGTGAAGAACATCACCGATCCGGTTAGCGTCTATCGCGTGTTGCCGGATGCCGACGCCGTTGGCAGGACGCGAAGGCGACGCGAGAACATCCTGATCTTTCTGTTGGGTCTTACACTGCTGGTGATCGCCAGCGGCGTTCTCTGGTATCTGCTCGCGCAACCGCGCAGCGGCGGGAGCGAACAGGCCGCAGCCCCGGCTGTATCTCCGGCAGCATCGCCCAAGCCGTCGCCTGCGCCGTCCGAGGCGGCGAACCAGACGGCGTCGCCGCCACAGCCTTTGCCCTCGGCGGCTCCGTCGCCGGCGGCGGTTCCGTCACCCGCTGCCGCGCCGACGCAGGCGGCTGCGCCGGTCCGCCAGCCTGAGATGGTTGCCATTCGGAGCGGCAGCTTCGCGATGGGCAGCAATGACGATCCCAGCGAGAGACCTGTTCATCAGGTCACGATCAAGGCTTTCGCGATCGGCAAATACCCGGTCACCGTCAAGGAATGGAATGAATGCGCGGCGGCAAGGGCATGCGCATTTCAAGCAACCGGCAAGGATGACGCGCCGGTGACCAACGTCAGTTGGACGGATGCGCAGCAATACGCCGCCTGGCTGGCCCGGGTCACAGGCAAGCCGTATCGCCTTCCGAGCGAGGCCGAATGGGAGTACGCGGCGCGCGGCGGAACGCAGACGAAGTATTGGTGGGGCGACAGGCTGATGCCCGGCATGGCCGCGTGCAAGGACTGCGGCGACATCGGCGCCGAGCAACCAGCCAGGGTCGGCAGCTTCAAGCCAAACCCATTCGGGCTTCACGATATGGGCGGCGGCGTAGAGCAGTGGGTCGAGGACTGCTGGCACAAAAACTATCAGGGCGCTCCGACCGACGGCTCGGCGTGGGGGGAAGGGATTTGCGCGTCGCATGTTCTGCGGTCGGGTTCCTGGAAGAACGATGCGCTGTATGTGCGGCCGGCCAATCGCAACAGTTACGATACCAATGTTCGTTACCCGACACATGGATTCCGCGTCGCGCTCAGTCCCTGAGAGGCGGGGAGAAAGATGATGATCCGCTGCGTCGTGCTGTCAGTGGCGCTCGCGCTGTTCTCCGGCGCGGCCTATCCGCAGGGAAGGCCCGCGCCGAAGGATGCCAGGCTGTATTTCATTACACCTTACGACGGCCAGAAGATCAGGGGCGGGTTCTGGTGCCGCTTCGGCTTGCGCAACATGGGCGTGACGCACGCCGGGGACGATTACCAGAACAGCGGCCATCATCATTTGCTGATCAACGTGAAAGAGCCGCTCGATCCCAAGGAGCCGATCCCGCAGGACAAGTCACACCTGCATTTCGGGGCCGGTCAGACCGAGACCTATCTCGAGCTTCCTCGCGGCACGCACACCTTGCAGCTGGTGCTGGGTGACGCGAAGCACTATCCGTTCGATCCGCCGGTCGTCTCCAGGAAGATCACCATCCAGATCAGGTAGAGCCTGGCTCGGACGCGAGGGCCTTCGCTCTTGCCGCCGGAGAAGCTGCGCGCCAACAAGGTTGCCGCTGACTGTCGCGCGATCGTCGCTCGATCAGGCGAGTCATTTGCACTTGATTGTCAATTTCTTGGATGCGCTCCGTCAGGCAGGCACCAGGCAAGGCAGGATGTGCGCGAACGCCCGAAGTGGTCCATTGCCAAGTCGTCTTTCAAATGTTTAGGGTGTCCAAAGTATGGGGGCGTAAGTTTATGAAGGGTTGGGGGCATCGAGGAGGACAGAGCGCGGCTCGTGCCCTTGTTGCAAGGCGCGGGACCAAGCGAAGCCCCTTACGGCCACGCCCAACATTTGTTGCTTCATCGCTTTCCCGTCGCTTCCTGTCGAGGTTTGGGGCAGCCCTTGTTTGGTTCGCCGCGTGGGCGCTGATCGTCCAGACTTCGCTGGCGCTTTGTTCTGCGAGCGCTGCGGCAGGCGTGCTGGACGCGACTTCTCCCGCCGTCATTTGCCATACATCAAGCGACGATTCGTCGAATACCCTCGATTCGTCGAATACCGTCGATCCAATATCGAAGCAGTGCTCGAAATGCCCCCTGTGCGTTTTCGGGCGTGGCGTGACCATGCCACAAGCGCCGGTCACGGCTTTGCCGCTGCCGACTGCCGTGACCATTGCGATCGAGCGGATCGATTTCTTCTCCCCGCATCTTCATGGGCATGATCAGCCCGTTGCGCGCGGGCCGCCGACGACAGCCTAGACTCTTCACGCCGGACAGTTGAACGCGCTGCTGTCAAGCCGTGCGTCCACGCTCAGGCGTTCGCTGTTGTCGCGCCTACGAAGCAAGTTCTTCCAGGCCATTCTGTCGACGACGTTTTCGGTACGCGCCGCAACGGCGCTTGCCCTCACGCGGGTTTCCGTACCCAGGCTTCGAGGAACAGTCATGCTCTCCCTAATCTTGTCCGGCCATCGCCGGTCCCTTGTCTCTAGCACCGTCCTGACGTCGCCGGCCCTGATGGCTCTCGCCATGTCGTCAGTGATGCTCACACCTCAAACGGCGCAAGCGCAGTCGCAATCCGCCATCACCGTGCCACCGGTGACGGTGTTCGCGCCGCAACAAAAGCCCAAGCCTCGCGCGGCGGCGCGGCGCACGGTCGCGCCCCGGACAGCCGCAGTTCGAGGCAACCCCGCGCCGTTCACACCGGTGCCGCCCGACGGCCTCTCCACCCCGCTCAGCAGCACCTCGGTTCCGGCCGGAGAAATCGCCTCCAGGCGTGCAGCGACGAGCGATACGGCAGCCTTGTTTTCGGATGTGCCGGGCGTCAGCCTCTACACTGCCGGTGGCGCCTCGAGCCTGCCGGCGATCCATGGCCTTGCCGATGACCGTCTGCGGATCAAGGTCGATGGCATGGATACTATTGCCTCGTGCCCCAACCACATGAACCCGGCGCTGTCCTACATTGATCCAAGCCAGGTCGCTACGGCCAAGGTCTGGGCAGGAATTACACCCGTGAGCGTTGGCGGGGATTCGCTCGGCGGCACGATCGTTGTTACGTCACCGGACCCGCTGTTTGCAGCGCCGGGCCAGAGCCTGCTGACAAAAGGGAGTATAGGCTCGTTCTACCGCAGCAACGGTAATGTTCGCGGCGCCAATCTTTCGGCGACCATGGCGACGGAAAACTACAGCGTGTCCTATAGCGGCGCCATCGCCAGGTCCGACAACTACACGGCCGGCGGGAACTTCAAGAAGTTTCCCTTGAGCAGCTCCATTACGCCCGTGCTTCCATCAAATGAGGTCGGCTC
This sequence comes from Bradyrhizobium sp., assembly GCF_016213215.1. Classification (GTDB taxonomy): domain Bacteria; phylum Pseudomonadota; class Alphaproteobacteria; order Rhizobiales; family Xanthobacteraceae; genus Bradyrhizobium. Next base: position 43,228 of record NZ_JACRAW010000163.1, read on the forward strand.
GTCAGCCTACGAAACGCGGAACCACTTGTTGGGCCTTGCATGGAAAAAAGAGAACCACCTTGTGGAGTTCAAGGTTGGCGTGCAGGAGGTGCCCTACCAGCTGTATCCGAACCAGCGCATGGATATGCTCGGCAACACCGCATACAGCTTCAATCTGCGGTATCTTGGCAACTTTGCCTGGGGTGATCTGGAGGCTCGCGCCTATCACCAGACCGTCGATCACTACATGGATTTCGGCAAGGACAAGCTGTTTTCGTACGGCACATTGAACCCGCCGAACACGTCGGGCGGATCCTATCCGGTCCTCGGGATGCCGATGTACACCGCCAGCAAGACGACCGGCGCGTCTTCCAAGGCGGATATCAGGCTGACCTCCCGCGACGTGCTCCGCGTCGGCTTCGACCTGCAAACCTACCGTCTCGACGACTGGTGGCCGCCGGCACCGGACTGCGGCGTCGGTAACTGCATCGGCGGCATGGCGCCGCTGACTTTCTGGAACATCAACAACGGCAAGCGGGATCGGGCCGGGGTTTTCACCGAGTGGGAGACAAAGTGGAATGAAAGCTGGCTCTCACTGCTGGGTGTCCGGTTCGAACGAGTGGACACGGATACCGGCCCGGTGGTCGGCTACAACACAAGCACCACTCCGCTGACGTTCGGATTTATGAAAAACATGTACGAGACGAGTTCTGTCGGCACCCGCGCCGATTTCAATGCCATGGATCGTGCTCGCAGCGACAACAATGTCGACTTGACGGCCCTTCTCCGACACACCCCAAACTCCAACCTCGCCTTCGAACTCGGCTTGGTACAGAAGATGCGTTCGCCGAACCTCTATGAGCGCTACTCATGGTCACGCAATGTGATGGCTCTCGAAATGAACAACTTCGTCGGAGACGGCAACGGATATCTCGGAAATCCCTATCTGAAACCCGAGACGGCTCATACCGTGAGCTTCACCAGTGCGTGGCACAGCGCCAACCGCGACACTGAAATCAGGTTTACGCCCTACTACACTCACGTACATGACTACATCGATGCCGTGCAGTGGAACCGCACCACTAACACAGCCGCTGTTCCTGCTGCCCTCAACCAGTTCGTGATCATGAAATACATGAACCAGGAGGCGCGTCTCTTCGGCTTCGACCTGTCAGGAAAGGTGCCGCTCGCCCAAACCAGCATTGGTGCCTTTGGATTGAAGGGTGTGCTCAGCTACACCAACGGCAGGAACCTCGACACCGGCGACGGCCTTTACAACATCATGCCGCTCAACGCCAAGCTGACGCTGACTCATAAGCTGGACGGCTGGGACAATGGCATCGAGCTCGTGATGGTGAAGGACAAGTCTGACGTTTCCGCTGCACGCAACGAACTCAGGATACCGGGCTACAGCCTGGTCAACCTGCGCGGAAACTATACGTGGCAAAAGCTGCGCATCAGCTTCGGCGTGGAGAACCTGTTCAACAGGCTCTATTACCTGCCGCTTGGCGGCGCCTATGTCGGAGAAGGCGCAACAATGTCGTTCAACAAGGAAGCCGGGAATGTTGCGCCGGTAGGTAGCGGGACATCGGGTACCACGACGATGTGGGGGACGGGTGTTCCCGGTCCCGGACGCTCGTTCTACCTGGGTGCTAATATGGAGTTCTGAGCGATACGCCGGCCGACCATCCCGCCGGAGTGCGGAGGGCTTGATAGGAGATCGCGCATAACGCGGTGAGGGTTGCGCCTGCAGCCCGTCACCGCAGGCCAGCGTTGAACTTGTCCAGCACGGCCGAGCCCGGGCAGAGATCGTCAGCCTCCAGCCGGTTCAGCGGCTTCTCCACGGTGTTGAGATGCTCGTGAAGGTCTTCCGCGTCCGGGTCGACGTAGAGCAGCCCGGTGACGATCTGGCCTTTGGCGGCGTGCTTCTGCAGGAAGGTCATCGCACCCACCCGGTCGTGCGGCTCGTAGTCGGCGTCGATCTTGCGCAGCGCGATCCTGCTGCCGTCGTGCTGCTCCACCACCTGGACCGTACCCGGGGCGTAATCGACGGTGATCGGCTCGCGGCCGATCAGCACGTCGAGACGGTTCACCGCGTCATTGTGCTCGCGGACATAGTCGAAACTCTTGGTCGATCCGGCGTGATTGTTGAAGGTGACGCAGGGGCTGATGACGTCGATGAAGGACGCGCCCTTGTGGCGGATGGCGGCTGCGATGAGCGGCACGAGCTGGCTCTTGTCGCCGGAGAAGCTGCGCGCCACGAACGTCGCTCCCAGCTGCAGCGCGATCGCCACCAGGTCGATCGCATTGTCGGTGTTGGTGATGCCCTTCTTGGACTTCGAGCCGCGGTCGGCGGTCGCGGAGAACTGCCCCTTGGTCAGGCCGTAGACGCCGTTGTTTTCGACGATGTAGGTCATGTTGACGCCGCGCCGGATCGAATGCGCGAACTGTCCGAACCCGATGGAGGCGGAGTCGCCGTCGCCGGAGACGCCGAGATAGATCAGGTCGCGGTTGGCGAGATTGGCGCCGGTGAGCACCGAGGGCATGCGGCCGTGCACCGAGTTGAAGCCGTGCGAATTGCCGAGGAAGTAGTCCGGCGTCTTGGAGGAGCAGCCGATGCCGGAGATCTTGGCGACACGGTGCGGCTCGATCGAGAGCTCGTAGCAGGCCTCGATGATCGCGGCGGTGATCGAGTCGTGGCCGCAGCCGGCGCACAGCGTCGAGATCTTGCCCTCGTAGTCGCGCCGTGTGTAGCCGAGGTCGTTCTTCGGCAGGCCGGGATGATGGAATTTCGGTTTGGCGATGTAGGTCATGACACGGCCTTGCGGAGCGGAGTCACCTTCAGATGATCCTGGTGGTCGCCGATGGATTTGGCGATGAAGCGCGCGGTGATCGGCGAGCCGTCGTAGTGCACGATGGGCACCAGGCGGACGGGATCGATGCCGTTCTCGTTGACGATCAGAGAGCGCAGCTGGCTGTCGCGGTTCTGCTCGACCACGTAGACGAAGTCGTGCTCGGCGATGAAGCTCGCGACGCTGGAATGGAACGGGAAGGCGCGGATGCGCATCCGGTCGAGCAGGTGCCCGCGCTTCTCGAGCAGTTCGATGGCCTCGTCCATGGCGGGCGAGGTCGAGCCGAAATAGATCACACCATATTTGGTCGACTTGGGCGCATTGGCCTGCAGCGGCCGCGGCACGAGGTCCTGCGCCGTCTCGAACTTGCGCATCAGGCGCTGCATGTTGTCGGCGTAGACCGGGCCTTCCTCGGAATAGCGCGCGTACCGGTCGCGCGAGGTGCCGCGGGTGAAATAGGAGCCCTTGGTCGGGTGGGCGCCGGGATAGGTGCGGTAGGGAATGCCGTCGCCGTCGACGTCGAGATAGCGGCCGAAGTCGCGGCCTTCCTCCAGCATCTCCGCGGTCATGACCTTGCCGCGATCATATTGCCGCGCGTCGTCCCACTTCAGCGGCCGGCACAGCCGGTGGTTCATGCCGATGTCGAGATCGAGCATCAGGAAGATCGTGGTCTGCAGGCGTTCGGCAAGGTCGAAGGCCTGGGCCGCGAACTCGAAAGCTTCGGCCGGGTCTTCAGGAAACAGCAGAACATGCTTGGTGTCGCCGTGCGAGGCATAGGCGCAGGCGAGGATGTCGCATTGCTGGGTGCGCGTCGGCATGCCGGTCGAGGGTCCGGCGCGCTGCACGTTCATGATGACGGCGGGGATCTCGGCGAAATAGGACAGGCCGATGAACTCGGTCATCAGCGAGATGCCGGGGCCCGAGGTCGCGGTAAAGGCGCGCGCGCCGTTCCAGGAGGCGCCGATCACCACACCGATCGAGGCCAGTTCGTCCTCGGCCTGGACGATGGCGTACTTGGCCTTTCCGGTCGCCGGATCGTGGCGATACTTCTTGCAGTGGTTCGTAAACGCCTCGGCCACCGACGAGGACGGCGTGATCGGGTACCAGGCGCAGACCGTGGCGCCGCCATAGACCGCGCCGAGCGCGGCGGCGTTGTTGCCTTCGATGAAGATGCGGTCGCCGACCTTGTCGGCTTTCCTCACGCGCAGGCCGATCGGGCATTTCAGGTTCTGCAGGGCCCAATCGCGGCCCAGATGCAGCGCGTGGATGTTGGAGGAGAGCAGCTTCTCCTTGCCCTTGTACTGCTCGCCGATCAGCTGCTCGATCAGCTTGGGATCCATGTCGAACAGAGCGCAGAGCGCGCCGAGGTAGATGATGTTCTTGAACAGCTGGCGTTGGCGCGGATCGCTATAGGTGGAGTTGGTGATCGCGGTCAGCGGCACGCCGACCACCGTGATGTCGTCGCGGAACCTGGTCGACGGCATCGGCTTGGTGGAATCATAGAAAAGGTAGCCGCCGGGCTCGATCGAGGCGACGTCCTTGTCCCAGGTCTGAGGATTCATCGCCACCATCATGTCGACGCCGCCGCGGGCGCCGAGATGGCCCTGTTCGGTCACCCGCACCTCGTACCAGGTCGGCAGACCCTGGATGTTGGACGGGAAGATGTTGCGCGGCGACACCGGCACGCCGTGACGCAGGATCGAACGGGCGAACAGCTCGTTGGCGCTGGCCGAACCCGAGCCGTTGACGTTGGCAAAGCGGACGACGAAGTCGTTTACGCTGCTGATCGGCTTTTGGTCGGGCATGATGATCCTGCGTGAGTCATTTCGATATAGTATTTCTGCATGTCCCACGCGCCGGTGGGGCAGCGCTCGGCACACAGCCCGCAGTGCAGGCAGACGTCCTCGTCCTTCACCATCACGCGGCCCGTTTTCAGATCGGGCGAGACGTAGAGGTCCTGGCTCGGGTGCAGCGCGGGGGCCTTCAGGCGCTGGCGCAGGTCGGCTTCCTCGCCATTCTTCGTGAAGGTGATGCAGTCCATCGGGCAGATGTCGACGCAGGCGTCGCACTCGATGCAGAGCGGGGTGCTGAACACGGTCTGTACGTCGCAGTTCAGGCAGCGATGCGCCTCGCCGAGCGCCAGCTTGACGTCGTAGCCGAGCTCGACCTCGGCGCGGATGTCCTTCAGCGCCACCACCTTGTCGCGATGCGGCACCTTGAAGCGCTTCTCGGTGGAGACGTCGTTGTCGTAGCTCCACTCGTGAATGCCCATCTTCTGCGAGGTGACGTGCACTTCGGGCAGCGGCCGCTCCTTGATGTCCTCGCCGGACAGCAGCCTGTGGATCGACAGCGCGGCGTCGTGGCCGTGGGCGACCGCCCAGATGATGTTCTTCGGCCCGAACGCGGCGTCGCCGCCGAAGAACACCTTCGGGTTGGTCGAGGCCATGGTCTTGGGGTCGACCTTGGGCATGCCCCATTTGTCGAACTCGATGCCGCAATCACGCTCGATCCAGGGAAAGGCGTTCTCCTGGCCGACCGCGACCAGCACGTCGTCGCATGCGAAGGTCTGGTCCGGCTCGCCGGAGGGGACGAGGCTGCGGCGGCCCTTGGCGTCGTATTCGGCGCGAACCTTCTGGAAGGTGACGCCGGTGAGCTTGCCTTTGTCGTGATTGAAGGAGACCGGCACCAGGTAATTGAGGATCGGAATGTCCTCGCTGATGGCGTCTTCCTTCTCCCAGGGCGACGCCTTCATCTCCTCGAAGCCGGAACGCACGATCACCTTGACGTCATGGCCGCCGAGGCGGCGCGCGGTGCGGCAGCAGTCCATCGCCGTGTTGCCGCCGCCGAGCACGATCACGCGCTTGCCGATCTTGTCGATGTGGCCGAACGAGACGGAGGAAAGCCAGTCGATGCCGATATGGATGTTGCTGGCCGCTTCCTTGCGGCCCGGAATGTCGAGCTCGCGCCCGCGCGGCGCGCCGGAGCCGACGAAGATGGCGTCATAGTTCTGGGCCATGAGCTTCTTCAGGCTCTCGATGCGGTGGCCGCCCTTGAACTCGACGCCGACCGAGAGGATGTAGCCGGTCTCCTCGTCGATCACCGAATCAGGCAGCCGGAATTTCGGGATCTGCGTGCGCATCATGCCGCCGGCCTGCGGGTCGGCATCGAACACGGTGCAGTGATATCCGAGCGGAGCGAGATCTCGCGCTACCGTCAACGAGGCGGGTCCGCCGCCGACCAGCGCGATGCGCTTGCCATTCTTCGGGCCTGGGTGCGGCAGGCGCTGTTTGATGTCATCCTTGAAATCGGCGGCAACGCGCTTGAGGCGGCAGATCGCAACCGGAGTTTCCTCGACTCGCCCGCGCCGGCAGGCTGGCTCGCACGGACGGTCGCAGGTGCGCCCGAGGATGCCGGGGAACACATTCGACTTCCAATTGATCATGTAGGCGTCGCTGTAGCGGCCCTGTGCGATCAATCGGATATATTCGGGAACGGGGGTATGCGCGGGACAGGCCCACTGGCAATCGACTACCTTATGGAAGTAGTCGGGAGCCGAGATATCGGTCGGTTTCATTCCTACCCTGTCCGCACAGGCCTAAGGCCCGGGCGGCCTTGTTTGAGCTGACGAGCGCCTACCATGCGCTCATGAGGTTTCCGAATTGGATCATAGACTTACCTTATTAGATCCATTCAAGATGATGCACAAAGGCAAATTTGCACGATCATCAGCTTTCATATGTGCTGCGCGTTTTTTGCGTTCATATTGGCTTAATGTTTTCGGCAGTGCAGCAACTGAAGGCGGCCGGCGAGTTCAGTCGTTTGAAAGGTCGCTCTTTGCGAGGTCCCACATCAGCGTGTAGGTGCCAGCCGATACGGGTGCCGCAGATGGCAGGGCCGCGATGCTCGTGAAGCGTGCCGCCATGGCTTCGGAAACAGCACCTACATGGGTCCCTCGATCAGGACGAACCAGTCAGTCGCGCCGGCGCCTGCCGAAGGAATCTCCGCAGTTGGTCCGGACAAAGTTGCATCGCTCTCGATCAGGTGCATGGAGATGATGCCGTCAAGCGATCCCGGATCGAGTTTTTGCCGCAACGCATCACGCAACTGAGTGGCGTCAGCGGCCTGTGGTCGCAGGCGCACAAGTCCCAGCGCAGCGCCACGACCCGTGCCGCGGCTGATCGTGATGCGCGCCACCACGCGGATCATGTTCTTGAAGCGCGCCATCGTCTTACGCGACCAGTCGGTCGGATTGGCGAGGCGTTGCCGGTAGGCAGGGCTGTCCAGGACCTCAATGCTCGAAGTCGAATAGAGGAAGAGATATTTGGGACGGGCGGCATGCGCGACATAGCGCCGCGCCTCCAGGAAACCGTCGATCGCAACCCTCTCGATGAGATGTTCGCGGTCGTACCAGCGATTGAAGTCCGCCTCGTCGGCGGCGTCGATGTCCATCGACGTCAGCAACATGCCTTTGCCGGCAATCGGTATTGGTCGATCCTCCTATCGCGCTGTTCTGGAAGCCAGGTCGGCGATGGCTCTCATTAGGGCGTTTCTCACACCTCCGTCGTAGAGCGAGTGGCCGGCGCCTTCAACGACGCGGATTTCGGCGTCGCGCCAGCGCTGTGCAAGCGCATGCGACGTTGCCGGCGGACACAGCAGGTCGTAGCGGCCCTGGACGATGATGCCGGAAATGCCGGCAAGCCGTCCTGCTTCGTCCAGGAGCTGGTTGGGCTTCATGAAGCAGTCATGGGCGAAATAGTGGGCTTCCATGAAAGGCGTGGCGGGCAGGGGGCGCGACGAGGTCAGTGAAGCGAGATCAAGGCGCGTGCGGCCGGGCATGTGCTCGGAAAGCATTCGCTCGGTATCATGCCAGGCGCGCGCAGCCGGTCCGTGCACGGCAGGATCCGGATCGAGGATGCGGCTCCAGTAGGGCTCAAGCGGCCGCGCACGCTCCTCATCAGGTAAGACGCACAGAAAATCCTCGTTAAGGCCCGGATAGAACCGCGACAGTGTTTGCGTGAAGGCGGTTTCGATTTCGGCCCTGGTGCCGAGAAAGGTCGCGCGCAGGACGATGCCGGAAACGCGATCCGGATGCGCCTCCGCATAGGCCAGCGCCAGCGTCGCGCCCCAGGAACCGCCGACGAGCATCCAGCGCGCAAAGCCGAAATGCTCGCGGATCGTCTCCATGTCCGCAATCAGATGCGCCAGCGTGTTGTGGTTGCGCTCGCCCATGGGGCGGCTGCGTCCGGCGCCGCGCTGGTCGAACAGGACCGCGTGAAAGCGTTCGGGGTCGAACAGCCGGCGATGATCCACCTGGCAGCCGCCGCCGGGGCCGCCATGCAGGTACACGGCGGGAATGCCGTCACGCCGGCCGACGCTCTCGACATAGATTTCGTGACTGTCGCCAACGCTGAGCCATTCCGATGTCAGCGGCGAGTACGGGTCGGCACGGTTGGTCGACCCTGCTGCGTCGGCCTCAGCCGCCATTCTCGCCGGTCTCCGGAGTGCCCCCGGCGAAATTGCGGTAGATGAAGCGGTTGGTCTCGCCTTCGGCTTCGCGCTGGGCCTGCTTGAAGATCGTCTCGTGCATCGGCGATAGCGCGCAGGCGGGATCGGTGTTGCCGGCATCGCCCGTCAGCGCGAAGGCCTGGCAGCGGCAGCCGCCGAAATCGACTTCCCTGAACTCGCAGCTCTTGCACGGCTCGGGCATCCACGCGGTGCCGCGATAGCGGTTGAAGGCTTCCGAGTGCTGCCAGATCCAGGTAATCGAATGATTGGATCGCACCGACTCGAACTGCATGCCGGTGATGCTCTCGGCGGCATGGCAGGGCAGCACCTTGCCGGACGGCGAGATGTTGAAGAACTGGCGGCCCCAGCCGCCCATGCATTTCTTCGGCCGCAATGCGTAATAGTCGGGCACCACGTAGTCGATCGCGAGGCTGCCTTTCAGGCGCTCCCGTGCTTCCTCGACGATCCGTGTGGTCTCCTCGAGCTGCGCGAGGGTGGGCATCAGCGCGGCGCGGTTCTTCAGCGCCCAGCCGTAATACTGCACGTTGGCGACCTCGAGCCGGTCGGCATCGAGATCGACCGCCATCTGGATGATCTCGGGAAGCTCGTGCAGGTTCTGCCGGTGCATCACGGCATTGACGGTAAGCGGGAGATCGAGCTCGCGGGTCCATTTCGCGGCCTCGATCTTCCTGTGCTGGGCGCCCTTGTAGCCCGCAACGCGGTCGGCCGGCGCCGTCTCGGTGCCCTGGAAGCTGATCTGCACATGGCACAGCCCGGCATCGGCCAGTGCACTCAGCTTGTCCCGCGTGAGCAGCACGGCCGAGGTGATCAGATTGGTGTAGAGCCCGACGCCGCTCGCGTGGCGTACCAGTTCCACGAGGTCCTTGCGCGCGGTCGGCTCGCCGCCGGAGAAATGGATCTGCAGCACGCCAATTTCGGCGAGCTCGCTCAGGACCCTCTTCCATTCCTCGGTCGAGAGTTCGCTGCCGGCGCGGTCGAGCTCGACCGGGTTGGAGCAATAGGGACATTGCAGCGGGCAGCGGTGCGTGAGCTCGGCCAGCACCGCGAGCGGAATGCCGAAGGTCTCAGCAAGCGAGCGCTGTTTCTCCAGCACCGCCAGGCTGTCGCCGGGATCGGCCGCTTTGGAATTGGCGAGCACGTCACTCATGGCGTCTTTTCCCGTGCCTCGGTGAGAAAGCCCTTGTCGGCGAGATCCTGCAGCATGGTGATCACATCGGTCAGGATCGCCTCGCGAGGGGCGGCATATTTCGCGGCGAGCTGATCGATCACTTCGCCCACGCTACGCTGGCCGTCGCACAATTGCAGCACTTCGACCGCGATCTCGTCCGGCGCCAGGACCCGTTCCGGCGCCAGTATCACCCAGACCTGCCGCGTCTCGTCGAACTTCAGTCTGGCATGCCTCGGCAGCACCGGCCGGCTTGCCTCGCTGACACTGATATGGCGTGGTCCGGCCATTATGCCACCCCGAGCCGACTTGCTAGGCCGACTTGGGCACGAATGCGCCCGGCGGAATGTGGCCGTCGACATAGGCATGGTGCAGCGCATCGAGCTGCACCCACAGCACGTTGGTCTTGAAGATCAGCGCATTGCACACCAATGCGCGCTGTTCCGGTGTCGTCGCATGCTCCTTTACATAGGCGAGCGCAAAGTTCGCGTCGCGCGGCGCCTGGGTCAGGCGCCGCTTGAAATAGCTCATGATGTCGGGATTGACGAAGTCGTAGTGCTGCAGCATTCCCGAGATGCGTTCTTCGTGGATGGAGGGCGCGAACAACTCGGTCAGCGAGGACGCGATCGCCTCCAGCGGGCTCCTTTCGCGGCAGAAATGTACGTAGGCCTCGACCGCAAAGCGCGTTGCCGGAAGGATGCCTTCGGTCGATTCCACATAGGCCGTGTCGAGACCCAGGCCCTCGGTCAGCTTCAGCCAGCGCTCGATGCCTCCTTCGCGATCGACGTCGCCGTCATGGTCCTCGATGCGGTGCCGCCACTCAAGGCGGGTGGCGCGGTCGCGAAAGCGCGAGATCACCACCGCGTCCTTGATCGGGATCGTGCTCTGGTAATAGTAGCGGTTGAGCGCCCAGGCCTGCACCTGCCCCTTGTTCAGCTTGCCGCCGTGCAACAGCCTATGGAACGGATGCAGGTTGTGATAGCGCGTCGCGCCGATGTGGCGCAGCGCAGCCTCGAGTTCCTCCGCGCTGTTCAGCGTCACGCCCTTGCCGATCGAGAGGGCCGTCATACCCGGAAGCGTCATGGCGTTCACAGCACGATCTCCGTTCCGTCCGGCGGGATCTGCCAGCCCGCCCGCTCGAGCAGCTTGCGCTCGGGCGAGGCCGGCAGCAGCGCCGGGTTCGAGTTGTTGATATGCAGAAAGATCTTCCTGTCGATATCGAGGCCGTCGAGCGCCGAAATCGCGCCGGCCTCTCCCGACATGGCGATATGTCCCATGCTCCGGCCGGTCTTGGCGCCAAGCCCGGCGGCGATCATTTCATCGTCGCGCCACACCGTGCCGTCGAAGAAGACCAGAGGCGCGCCCTTGATCTCCGACTTCAGCGCGTCCGTCATCTCGGCGCAGGCCGCAAGGAAATAGAAGCGTTTGCCGCTCGCCTTGTCGCGGATGCGAAGGCCCAGCGTGTCACCGCCCGCGTCATCCCCGCCGGGATGCACCTTGCCTTCGAGATACCAGGCCGATTTGCCCGGGACCGCAAAGGGCAGGACTTCCAGCCCGGATGGCGAGCCGTCGGGCAGGGGAGGCTCGAAAGCCTCATTGAGCGCGATCGGCTGCCGGTTGACCGTTCTCTCGTTCAGCACATCGAAGATGCTGTTCGCCTTCAGGATGGCCAGCACCTTGGCATGGGCATAGATCGTGAACGGCGAATTCTCCCGCATCGACAGCAGCCCGGCCAAGGCATCGACTTCGCCATTGGTCAGGATCACGCCTGCAATTGGCGTATGGCGAAGCGCGCCGTGCCTGGGGTGAAGCTGGGGCGTGGCATTGAGTTGTTGCCGAAGGTCGGGTGAGGCGTTGATCAGGAACCAGTGCTCGCCGTCGGCACTGACCGCGATCGAGGCCTGCGTCTTCTGCAGCTCGCCCGGATTCGCCCTCGCCGCGCGGCAAACCGCGCACCCGCAATTCCACTGCGGAACGCCGCCGCCCGCCGCGGCGCCCAGGACGACGACGCGAAGCATAACTCGTCTCCTGGAGGGAAAAACGATTAGGCGGATCTCAGGCCGTGACGGGTTCCGAGATGCCTTGGAACGAGTCGCGTGACCGGAGATCCACCTGGTTCAACGTCGAATCGCCGGCCGCTTACTTGCGGGCGGCACACGCATACATGTTGATCTCCATGCCAACCGGCACTTCGACGATCTTGGGTGCTTTCCAGGCCATTTTGGCTCCTTTGTAAGGATAACGCGTTTCCGCCCCCAAGCCGGTAAGTTAATGCAGGTGCAAAAGTTCGCCAGTGAAATCTTGGCAATCTTGCCGTCGCAAATCTGGCCGATGGTCATATTGCGCCGCGAAAGGGCCGGAGGGTCCGGATAGTGCCGAACCATTGCCGCGATGAGGGTTTTGGTGCGGTCCGACCCAGATCGCGATAAAGCAGTTGTGAGCGTCAGGCGACTTTCTTTTTGCGACCTGTGACCCCATTGGATTGAGGATGCCACGCTATTTCTTCAATACCCGCATCGGCGACGAATTGATCGTAGATCCTGACGGCGAAGAGCTGCGAAATCCCGATCGCGCGTGGGAAGTGGCGCGGTCCATGATCATCGAAGTGCTGAGGTCGGAGGGCGCGCAGCGAGCGCTGCTCGATGCCGTCATCGAGGTCACCGATGCCGAGGGCGAGATCGTCCTGGAATTTCCGTTCACCGAGGTGCTCCTGGACATGCCGGACAAGTCGGCCACCAAGCATTGAAGCCCCCGAGCGTCGGTGAGGCATTCGTTTTGGTTTGGCCAATATGTGGAATTCGCATGGCCTTGGAACCGCGCCGGCGCTAGAAACACCGGTGAAACGGAGTAAGCCATGCAAGATCTCTGGCGTCTTTCGGCCGCTGACCTGGCCGCCCTCGTCAAATCCAGGAAGGTTTCCGCCAAGGAGGCCGCAACTGCGGCGCTTTCGCGCCTTGATGCGGTCAATCCCAGGATCAACGCGGTAGTCGACCATCGCCCGGACGAGGTGCTCGAACAGGCCGCAGGTATCGATGCGGCCATCGCCCGGGGCGAAGATCCCGGTCCGCTCGCCGGCGTGCCCGTCACGATCAAGGTCAATGTCGACCAGGAAGGATTTGCCACCACCAACGGCCTGAAGCTCCAGCGCGATGTGATCGCGCGCAGCAACAGCCCCGTGGTTGAGAATTTGCGCAAGGCGGGCGCCGTCATGCTCGGCCGCACCAACTGTCCGGCCGTTTCCTACCGCTGGTTCACCACCAACCTGATCCATGGCGATACGAAGAATCCCCGCGATCCCTCCCTGACGCCGGGAGGATCGTCCGGTGGTGCCGGCTCCGCGGTTGCCGCCGGCATCGGCCATATCGCCCATGGCACCGATATCGCGGGCTCGATCCGCTACCCCGCCTATGCGTGCGGCGTGCACGGTTTGCGACCGACCCTGGGACGCATCCCGGCTTTCAATCCGGCATTGCCGGAACGTCCGATCGGGCCGCAGATCTGCGCGGTCTCAGGGCCGCTCGCGCGCACCATCGGCGATCTCAGGCTGTCGCTGGCTGCGATGTCGGCGCGGGATGTGCGCGATCCCTGGTGGGTGCCGGCGCCTCTGGAGGGACCGCCGGTGGCAAAGCGGGCCGCGCTGAGCCTCAACCCCGATGGGCTGGAGACTGCGCCCGAGGTGAAGGCGGCGGTCGTTGATGCCGGCAAGCGGCTCGAGCGTGCCGGTTGGACTGTCGAGATGATCGAGAATACCCCGCCTTTGCGCGAACCCGCCGACTGGCTCACCAAGCTCTGGCTCGGCGACGGCTATGAGGCGCAGCTTGCGGCCGCCGAGCGCGAGGGCGACCCCGGGGCGCTCGCCTGCCTGCGTGGCAACCGGGCAAAAGTGTTCCCGTTCGACCAGGCGTCCTACTCCAAGGCGCTGGCGCGACGCGCGACGCTGACGCGCGAATGGCTGCAGTTCCTCGAGAAATATGCCGTGCTCATTACGCCGGTGTCCGGCGAACTCCCGTTCCCGGATGGCCTCGACACGCGCGACGATGCATCGTTCGCGCGGGTATGGCGCGCGCAATTGCCGCAGATCGCCATTCCCTTCATGGGGCTGCCGGGACTGACGGTCTCGACCGGTCTGGTCGGCCGCAGCCCCGTCGGGGTGCAGGTCATCTCGAGCCGCTATCGCGAGGATCTCTGCCTGCTCGCGGGCGAAGCGATCGAAGCCGGCGGCGTGCCGCCGTCGCCCATCGATCCGATCACCTGACGAAGCAACGTATGGCGGGCGTGCACGATTTCACGGCCAGATCGCTCGCCGGCGAGGAAATTGCGCTGAAGCGGTTTGAGGGCAAGGTGCTCCTCATCGCCAACACCGCGAGCAAATGCGGGTTTACGCCGCAATACCGCGGCCTCGAGGCTTTGCATCGCGAATACGCAGGGCGCGGCTTCTCGGTGCTGGGTTTTCCCTGTAACCAGTTTGGCGGTCAGGAACCGGGAGACGCCGAACAGATCGAGGAATTCTGCACCAGCCAATACGAGGTGACCTTTCCCATATTTGGCAAGATCGACGTCAATGGTCGTAACGCGCATCCTCTGTACGATTATCTGAAGCGTGAGAAGGCGGGCCTGCTCGGCTCGTCGATCAAATGGAATTTCACCAAATTCCTGGTCGATCGTGCAGGCAAGGTGGTTGGCCGCTATGCGCCGACCACGAGGCCGGAAGCGCTGAGGCGAGACATCGAGGCACTCCTGTGAACGAGAACGAAGTGAACGAGAAGAATGGCGCCATGAGCGACGAACTGCCTGACCGCCTGTCGGTCGATCCCAACAGCCCCTATTACAATGCCGAAATCCTGGCACGCGATATCGGCATTCGCTTCAAGGGCATGGAAAAGACCAATGTCGAAGAATATTGCGTGAGCGAAGGCTGGGTCCGCGTGACCGCCGGCAACGCCAAGGACCGCTACGGTAATCCGCTCACGATCAAGGTCCACGGTCCGGTCGAGCCGTATTTCCGCGACAAGAAGTCCTGACGCGCTCGGCCATCAGCTGTCATTGCGAGGAGCGTCAGCGACGAAGCAATCCAGATCGTATTTCGCGCATGCATTCTGGATTGCGTCGCTTCGCGCGCAATGACGGTGCAAGAACCGACGACTAGCTCAGCAGCCGAAGGCCAGACCCATGACCGTCCGTATCGTCGATGTTCGCGAAATCACAAAACCGATCTCCTCGCCGATCCATAACGCCTATATCGATTTCACCAGGATGACGACGAGTCTCGTTGCCATCGTCACCGATGCCGTCCGTGACGGAAAACGCGTTATCGGCTACGGCTTCAATTCCAACGGACGTTACGGGCAGGGCGGCCTGATCCGCGAGCGCTTCGCGCCGCGGCTGCTCGAAGCCGATCCCAGGACGCTGCTCAACGAAGCCGGCGACAATCTCGACCCCGACAAGGTCTGGGCGACGATGATGACGAACGAGAAGCCGGGCGGCCATGGCGAGCGTTCGGTCGCGGTCGGCACGCTCGACATGGCGGTGTGGGACGCGGTGGCGAAGATCGCCGGCAAGCCGCTGTTTGGTCTGCTCGCCGAGCGCCATGGCGTGAAAGCCAACCCGCGTGTCTTCGTCTATGCCGCCGGTGGCTACTATTATCCAGGCAAGGGACTGTCGATGCTGCGCGGCGAGATGCGCGGCTATCTCGACCGCGGCTACAACGTCGTGAAGATGAAGATCGGCGGTGCGCCGATCGCTGAGGACCGCATGCGCATCGAAGCGGTCCTGGAAGAGATCGGCAAGGACGCGCAACTCGCGGTGGACGCCAACGGCCGCTTCGATCTCGAGACCGCGATCGCCTACGCCAGGATGCTGCGCGACTATCCCTTGTTCTGGTACGAGGAGGCCGGCGATCCGCTCGATTTTGCGCTTCAGGCCGCGCTCGCCGAGTTCTATCCGGCGCCGATGGCGACCGGCGAAAACCTGTTCAGCCACCAGGACGCGCGCAACCTGATCCGCTACGGCGGCATGCGGCCGGATCGCGACTGGCTGCAGTTCGACTGCGCGCTGTCCTACGGGCTGTGCGAGTATCAGCGCACGCTGGAAATGCTGAAGACGCACGGCTGGTCGCCGAGCCGCTGCATCCCGCACGGCGGGCACCAGATGTCGCTCAACATCGCCGCGGGGCTCGGCCTTGGCGGCAATGAAAGCTATCCCGATCTGTTCCAGCCCTATGGCGGCTTTCCCGACGGCGTGCGCGTCGAGAACGGCCACATCACCATGCTAGAGCTGCCCGGCATCGGGTTCGAGGGCAAGTCGGATCTCTATGCGGAGATGAAGGCGCTGGCGGAGTGACGTCGTCATGTCCCGCGAGGGGGCATCCAGTAATCGGCGGCGTCTCAGCCAAGGCGCGTACTCAAAAAGACGCAGAAGTCGGCTCGTGGCGCTGGGATCGTTCGGGGATCGGGATGCGAGGTGGCGCGGCTGAGGAGAAATCTTCTGTTCAATAGGAGTATTGCCGATTTTGAACCGCGAACAGCGACCGTAATTTGCTGCGGCGCACTTCCAGAGTTGGCCCGCACCGATGACACGAAATGCCAAGCTTTTCGGCCTGATCGTGACTGCGGCGCTCTTAACGGCAGCTCCGTAATCGCCCCATTACTCGCCGGGGAACGCGGCATCCGTATCCCTCGACCGCGCTGAAGCGAGAGTTGGGCGACCACTAACACCGATGAGCGTAGCAGGTGTAAACCGCAGAGTGCATCGGCGGGCCTACTACGGCGCGGCAGCGGTGGGAGCCGGCGCGGCTTATGGTGCGTATCGGTATCGTAGGGCCTGTGGGTACTATCCTTATCCACCCTGCTATTGAGGCACTTGCTACGCCTGCGACATCGGCCGCAAGGATGCGGATCACCGGGGCTGAGCACCGTTGTCCAAAAAGTGGCTGGTCGAGCGTGCGTAACAGGGTGTCCGCTTTGCCCTGAGGACCGGTCAACGTCTGTATCGGGCAGCTAGGCGGCCGTCGCTCTCAGACTATTTACGGCGTGGTACCAATTCAGCCATTTCTTTCGAAACGTTCCAGAACATGCCGATCCGCTTGCTTGTGAATTCTTCAAGGATGTTGAGAATTTCAAATGGTGACCTGACGGTCGCAAGCCTCTGGGTGAATTCGAAGGCAAATTGGATGTTGGCTTGTGCGATTTCCAGAAGCTTCCCTTGATAAGCCGCCACGTTTGAAGTGGCTAAAGAAACGTCGAATCCTTTCCTTGAATCGTGATCCCTCATCATCCGCCCGAGATCATCTTGTAAGGCAGTCGCCCGATTATCAACAATGGGAGCCTCTTGTCTAGAGTCGTCATGAAGCTCAGGAGGCGACTCAGTCGAGCCTGCCGCAACAGAGCGCAGAAAGTTTTCTTTCGGGCTCCTGACAACTGCCTGCTTGTTCCGTTGAGCCCGCGCGGCTATTTTCGAACCGCGTTCGCGCTTTGACGCTTTGGCCCGTTTACGTTTACTCATCTGACGCTCTCTCCAAGGGGGATGGGTGTGTCGACCACAACGGTGATTTCTGAAGCACAACCGACCTTGCGGTATAACGTTCCAAACGCACGATCACGGCAATTCCGCATGAACTTAGAGTTCATCATCGCGTAGCCGTTGATGGATATCGTGTCGCGGCAACTTTGAAGCGCTATTATTACGGAGCGCAACGAGCGGCGATCACGAGTCGCATGCCTGCAACGTGGTCACTCGCATGCTACTTCCGCCGGCGCCGTGTTCCCGAACGGCTTCGGCTTCGGCCCGAATTGAGCCTTCCCAGCCGTTTCGCGTTTGCCGCTACAAGCTGTCGACAGCGACGCACTATTTCATCGCCCGAAGCACCAGCCATCAGATTTGCGGTAGCTTCGGTGCCCGCTGGATCGTCCGCCTTCGCGGACGATCCCGGCAACTGCGCACTACGGCAACCGCATATCCAACAGCCGCCGTCCTTCGCCCTTCAGCAGCTTCTTCACGGCACTCGATGCCACGATCTCGCCCTGGTTGGCATAGGCCTCGTGGTTCTTCTCGATGTCCTCGAGCCGGTAGAGATAGTTGACCATGATGCCGGCGGACTCGCGAACCCCCTTGGGCGAGAGATCTCCCAGCCAGTTGATCCGCTCCAGCCGCGCGCCGTTGCCGAGATGGAAGCGGGCGACTGAATCGATCAGGCGGTTCTCCGAGGTGCGCGCCTTCAGGAAATAGTACGCCGCGAGCGGCTCCAGCACCGCGCGCAGTTGCGCCGCCAGCTCAGCATCCTCGAACCATTTCGGCTCATCGATCCGCTTCAGGAGCTCGCGGTCCTCGTCCGAGAGCGGAACTTCCCTGTCCTGATTCAGCCATCGCATGAAGCCGGGCACCGGCGAAAGCGTCACGAAATTTTCCAGCTTCGGCAGTTCGCGGCGCAACTCCTCGACGACCTGCTTGATCAGGAAGCTGCCGAAGGAAATGCCGCCAAGCCCGCGCTGGGTATTGGAGATGGAATAGAACACGGCGGTGCGCGCCCGCTCGATCGGGACAAGCTGGCGGTCCACCGCCAGCAGTGGGGCGATCGCACCCGGGATGGCCTCGGTCAACGCGACTTCGACGAAGATCAGCGGCTCGTCCACCATCGCGGGATGGAAGAACGCGTAACAGCGCCGGTCGACCGGATCGATGCGGCGCCGCAGATCGTCCCAGTCATGGATCTCATGCACGGCCTCGTAGCGAATGATCTTTTCGAGAATGTTCGCCGGGGTCGACCAGTCTATCTTGCGCAACACGAGGAATCCCCTGTTGAACCAGGAACTGAAGAGGTGCACGGCGTCCCGATCGAGCGCAGCGAGATCTGTGTATCCGTTCGTCATGTCGAGGAGGTCGGCGCGCATGGCGACGAGATCGCCGGTGGCGCCAGGAGCGCGGTTGAGGCGCCGGATCAGCTCCTGCCGCCGCGGCTCGGAGGCGAAATGCAGGCTGCTCGCGTCCTCATCGCTCGGTTGCGTGCGCCACTGCTCGACCGCGTGCGCGAGCTTCTCGCGATCAGGACCGAAGTCGCGGACCAGCGCCTCGAAAAAGCTGCGTCGGCCCGCCGCATCGAGGTTCTGGTAGCGGTCGAGCACCTCGCGCGCGATCGCTATGCCCGAAGCCTCGCCCCGGCCCGACAACAATGCCTCGCAGAGCTCGATCAGGCCTTTGGCATCCTGTCGTACGTCCGAGGCGCCTGCGCGGCCGAGCAGCGTCCGGCCGCGCTCGGAAATCGTGGCGAGCAGGTCCGAGAAAAAGGCGTTGGGCATCTGGCGACTCGAATCCGTTTTTCGACCTTCATAGCTTACATGGGATTTAGGCAGCCACCGATCACAATCAAGCGGGCATTGGCGCGCTATGCGCCGAGGGCGCCCCGCATTGCGGTTGATCCGACATCACACGTTTCGCAGATATCCTCGGCGGTCTGCCGGCGCACTTCCAGACACTGGAACGCTGCGACGGCTCAGATTTGAGGCAATCTGCTTGACCGGGCCATGGGCATCCGTCGACAATCCTTCGATGACCGACAGGCGCTCGCCGGCACCGGCTTGGAGTTCATTTGCGTCTCAGGCGAGAAGGAGAGGATTCGCCCATGAACAGGCCCGGCAGGGTGATCGGCTTCGCCAACGCCGCGCACTTTATCGACCATTACGCGATGCTGATCTTCGCCGCCGCGGTCATCATCATGGGGCCGGCTCTTCAGATGAGCTATTCCGAATTGCTGCCCTATGCGACGCCGGGCTTCGTCGCGTTCGGGGCGGGATCGCTCCTCACCGGCTGGCTCGGGGACCGCTGGAGCCGCCGCCACATGATGCTGATCTTCTTTGCCGGCATCGGCGCGTCGATGATCGCGGTCGGCATGGTACAGACCCCGCTACAGCTTGGCGCCGCGTTGCTGTCGATCGGCGTGTTCGCCTCGATCTACCATCCGGTCGGCACCGCCATGATCGTATCCTATGCCGACCGGCTCGGCCGCGAGATGGGGCTCAACGGCGTCTTCGGCAATCTCGGCGTTGCCTCCTCGGCGCTGGTAACCGGCGTCATCGGCCAGTATCTCGGCTGGCGCTTTGCTTTCATCATTCCGGGAGCCATTACGGTTCTGATCGGCGTCGCTTTCGCCTTCAGCGTGGTGCACGAGGATCGCACCGGCACCAGGCAAGCCGCGCCGCAGGCGCGCGTCGCCAGCCAGGACATGTGGCGGGTGATCGTGGCGCTCCTGATCGTGGTGATTGCGATCTCGACCACGTTCAACGCCGTCACCGTCGCGCTGCCAAAGCTGTTCGCGGAGCGGCTCGCGGATCTCACGAAGAGCCCGGCGCTGTTAGGCGTGATCGCGGCCGGGGTGTACGTGTTCGGCGCAATGGCGCAATATACGATCGGGAGGCTGCTCGATCGTTATTCGCTGAAAGCGGTGGCGCTGCCGCTGTCCTTCATGCTGGCGCCTTTTCTTTACCTCGCGGCCAGCCTGTCGAACCTGCCGCTGATTATGGTGTCGATCGGCATCGTCATGGGGGCGTTCGGGCAGGTAACCGTCAATGACGCCATGGTCGGCAAATACACCAGCGAGGAGTGGCGCTCGCGCGCCTACGCCGTGCGCTACTTCGTTGGCTTCACGGCGGCGGGCGCTTCCGTCGGCCTCGTCGCCTGGCTGCACGAGCAGGGCGGTTTCGTCACCATGCTGCACGCCTTCGCTGCCCTGTGCCTGCTGGCGATCGCGGCGGCGATCATCCTGCCGCGCGAGATCGCGCCCCCCGCGCCGAACTAAGCGGACACGAAATCTACAAGCGCGCGGCCTGGCTACGTTCCCATGCAAATCACTTGCGTGGGGCATACTGCGAAGTTTGTAGCGCATGATTCAGGCCCGCGTTTCGGAGCTTGAAAAACGCTCCCCGCGGCGTCATCAGGCCGCGATGGCTATTGAGCAGCCAATGCTCTGAATGTACTTCCGCTTTCGGCGGCATGGCGGAGAGGGGCCGGACTTGCTGTTGGCTCGACCCGGTCGCGAATGGACCCTGAGCGGATAATCTGCTTGCGGGGACTAGCGATGCCCGAACTGCGCCACGACCGCATACCACAAGGCCATGGCTTCGGGCGATTTGGGGTCCCCGATCGGCAACTTACGCACCGCCGTCTGCACCATGATCAGCTTCGACTCCGGATCGACGAAGAGACCCTGTCCATGAATGCCCAAGAGAAGAAACATTCGCCGCTCTCCCGGCAATATCCAGACCTGATAGCCGTAGCCCCAGGACTGCGCAATGGTGTTGCGCAGGTAACTATCCCGTGGCACAGCCGTCGCATCGAGAAGCCACTGCCGCGGAACAATCTGTTGGCCGTTCCAAGCGCCGTCATTTGCCAACATCAATCCCAGGCGTGCCCAGTCGCGTAGTGTGGCGATGAAGCAGCAGTAAGCCACTTCTTGCCCTGTCGGATCGATCGCCCAGGCGGCGTCGGACTCGGCACCGAGCTTTTGCCAGATCCGCGTCGCTAGATAGTCGGCAAGCGGCATATGGACCGCGCGGCTGACGACGAGGCCGAGCACTTCGGTCTCCGAACTAGCATAGGCAAAGCGTGTATTCGGCGGCGTGTCACGCGTATTGAATTGGCGGAGCGCGGCAATCGCACCGACCGCATTTCTTCCCAGCAGCGCTAGGTGCAACTCGAAAATATCGTCGTCTGGTTGATAGGTTCTTTCAAGAAAAGCGACGCCTGACGACATGTGAAGCAGAGCGCGCAACGGCGTGGCACCGTATTCCGTACCCTCCAATTCCGGCACATAGGTTGCCGTCGTATCGTCGATCGAGCGGATTGCACCTTCGGAGATCGCGATGCCGACCAGTAGTGCCGTGATCGTCTTGGCCATGGAATTCGAGAGCAAACGATCCCGGTCGCTGCGGGCATAGCGATAGCGCTCGAACAGGATCGTGTCCCCGCGCGCGATTAGCAGGCCAGTCACGGGGTGTGTATCGAGATAATCGCCGATCGCCTTCTGCCGACCGTCGTAATGGTAGACGGGAACGATCTCCTCAGCCGCGCGCTTTAAAACCGACGGCGTCGCCGGTTTCTGAACGGTGCGCATCGGGTGCACCTTGTCGAAATGACTGTACGTACCAATCATGAAGTCCTGCCGGACACCCGGTGGGTATTCAAAGGGGGGCACCGGATATCCCCTGGAGGCGCCATATGCCTCAGCCTCGGGACCCGTGTCGGAGAACACCGGACCCGATTCCGCGAAAACAACGCCTTCGCAAATGAACATCGAAAGGAACGCGAGCAGCGAAAGACGGATCATGGCGCCCACCACTGGTAAACCCGACGGGCTGTTAATGCCTAATCAGCCGCGTCGGGGGCTGCCAAACTGGGCTTGTAGGACTTTCGATCCCTTGTATTGTGAAGAGAAGCATACGGAACTCGCATGGCTGCTGCCTGAAGGGCGCAGGTCACCATAAACAAAGCGCGAACCAAAGCGCCGTTTTTGGATGGAGACCTACATGGCCGTTGGCGGATCGTTTGACACGTTCCCCAAGTTGCTTCTGCGAAATGCGGCGCAGTTTCGCAACCGTCCGGCGTTTCGGCATAAGGATCTTGGCGTCTGGCAGACGTGGACCTGGAGCCAGGTCGCCGAGATCGTGCGTGCTTATGCCGCGGGTTTGCAGCGAAGTGGCTTGCAGCCAGGAGACACGATCGCCATCGTCGGTTCCAACCGGCCGAACCTCTACTGGACAGTGATGGCAGCGCAGACGCTGCGCGCGATTCCGGTACCGGTCTATTCGGATGCGGTGGCTGATGAGCTTGCCTATGTCCTCGCTCACGCCGATGTGAGGTTTGTCGCGGCGCAAGATCAGGAGCAGGTCGATAAGGTTTTGTCGGTATCCGACCGGGTGCCGCATCTTCAGAAGATTGTTTACGACGAGCCGCGCGGACTCCGTGATTACGATCACAGCCGATTGATCGCAATCCAAGATGTTATCGAAAACGGCCGCGCCGCGCTTGCGGCTAACGCTACGCTTGGCGGGCAGATCGATGAGATCATCCGGCAGGGTGAAGGTTCTGACATCTCGATTATCCTCTACACCTCGGGAACAACCGGCGCGTCGAAGGGCGTCATGCTGTCGGCGCGAGGCTGCATCAACGCTGTGACGGATACTGTCAAGTTCGATCGACTGACTGAGAACGACGTGGCGCTTGCCTACCTGCCGCTCGCCTGGGTGGGCGATCATTATCTCAACTACGCGCAGGGCATTGCCGCTGGTTTCTGCATGGCGTGTCCCGAGAGTGGTGAGACGGTCGAGCAGGACTTGCGCGAGATCGGACCAACCTTTTATTTCGCTCCGCCGCGCGTTCTCGAAAACATGCTGACGCGGGTGATGATCCGCATGCAGGACGCTGCGCCAATCAAGCGGCGAATGTTCGACTACTTCCTTGGCATTGCGCGACGGCACGGCGAGTCGATTTTGACCGGAAAGCCAGTGCCGCTGTCAGGCCGGCTGCTCTACGCGCTCGGGCGCTTGATGCTCTACGAGCCTCTTAAAAACGTTCTTGGCCTGTCTCGCGTACGCGTTGCCTATACTGCAGGTGAGGCCATCGGTCCGGAACTTTTCGCGTTTTACCGCTCGATCGGGTTGAACCTGAAGCAACTCTACGGCCAGACTGAAGCGTTCCTCTACGTCACCTGTCAGCCTGACGGGGAGATCTACTCCGATACTGTTGGGCCGGCGGCGCCGAATGTCGACATCCGCATTGCGGAATCAGGTGAGGTGCAGTTCCGTTCACCCGGCATGTTTGTCGGATATTTCAAGGATCAGGCGAAGACTGCGGAGACCCTGACGGCTGACGGTTACGTCAAGACCGGCGATGCCGGTTTCTTCGACGAGAAGACGGGACATCTGAAGATCATCGATCGCGCAAAGGATGTCGGCCGGCTGGCCGACGGCACGATATTTGCGCCGAAGTATCTTGAGAACAAATTGAAGTTCTTTCCCAACATCAAGGAAGCGGTCGCTTTCGGCGACTCCAGGGAGTTCGTTTGCGCCATTCTCAATATCGACCCGGCCGCTGTTGCAAACTGGGCCGAACGTAACAACGTTGCCTACGGTTCCTACCAGGAGCTGGCGGGGCATCCGCTGGTCTACGACATGGTGGCGAAAGATGTTGCCGAGGTAAACCGCTCCCTCGCGGAAGAAAAGGTGATGGCGAGCGCGCAGATTCGTCGCTTTCTCATTCTGCATAAGGAACTCGACGCGGACGATGGCGAATTGACCCGCACGCAGAAAGTCCGCCGCGGGTTCGTCGCCGAGCGTTATGCTCCACTGATCACGGCGCTCTACGACGGTTCGCATGAAGCCGACATTTCCACCGAAGTCACTTTTGAGGATGGCCGCAAGGGCGCGATCGCGGCGCGGGTCAAGATCCGCGACTTGCAAACAGCTGGTTCGACGGAATCTCTGGGGAAGGCCGCATGAGGATGCCGGACACCAGCGAACTCTTGCTTCAGGTGGAAGGAGTATCGCTGGCGTTTGGCGGCGTGAAGGCGCTGAGGGACGTTTCGTTTGACATCAGGAAAGGCGAAATTCGCGCCATCATCGGACCGAACGGTGCCGGAAAAACCTCGATGCTTAATGTCATCAACGGCTTCTATCATCCGAACCATGGCGCCATCACCTTCAAGGGTCGGACCCGCGCCCAGATGCAGCCGTACGAGGCATCCCGTGGCGGCATCGCGCGCACCTTTCAAAACGTCGCACTGTTCAAGGGAATGAGCGCACTCGATAATATTATGGCTGGCCGCACATTGAAGATGCGCCGGGGTCTTCTGTGGCAGATGCTGCGTTACGGCCCTGCGCTGGCAGAGGAGATCGAGCATCGGCACCGGGTCGAGGAGATCATCGATTTTCTGGAGATTGAGGCGATCCGCAAGGTGCCGGTTGCGCGTTTGCCATATGGCCTGCAGAAACGCGTCGAACTTGGCCGCGCCCTTGCGATGGAGCCCGATCTTCTTCTCCTCGACGAGCCGATGGCAGGCATGAACCTCGAAGAGAAGGAGGACATGTCGCGGTTCATCATCGACGTCAACAATCATTATGGCACGACCATTGCGCTGATCGAGCACGACATGGCTGTGGTGATGGATCTCTCCCATCGCGTGGCGGTGCTCGATCATGGAGTGAAGATCGCCGACGGCACGCCGGATGAAGTCAAGGAGAATCAGGGCGTCATCGACGCCTATCTCGGCGTCGCGCACTAAGGAGCATTGCGTGATCGGGTTGGGACAATTTCTCGAAGTGCTGATCGGCGGATTGATGTCCGGCGTGCTGTACTCGCTGGTTGCGCTCGGCTTCGTGCTGATCTTCAAGGCATCCGGTGTCTTTAATTTTGCCCAAGGCGCAATGGTATTGCTCGCAGGACTGGCGCTGGTCCGCTCGCTCGACCTGCTGGTGGCATGGGGTTTCCCGCTTTGGGTCGCGATCATCTTCGGCATTAGCTTCGCTGCCGTGATCATGGTGATAACCGCCTGGCTGATCGAGCGGTTGGTGATCGGACCTCTTGTCAACCAGGACGGACTCACGCTGTTCATGTCCACCATCGGCGTGACATTCATCCTCGAGGGTGCGGCGCAGATGATCTTCGGTTCCGATGCTTACCCTTTGCGGCTGTTTCCGACGGACGTCTGGTTGCTGTTTGAAGATCTCTTTCCCGGTGGAATTCTGGTCAACAAGCTGGATGTCTGGGGCGGCTTTATCGCCGGCATTCTGGTCGCGGGTCTCGCGATCTTCTTCGAGCGTACCAAGACCGGTCGCGCACTCAGGGCGGTTGCCGACGACCACTTGGCCGCGCAATCGGTCGGGATTCCAATCAGCTGGATCTGGTTCGTGGTCTGGCTTGCCGCCGGTCTCGTTGCGCTGGTTGCGGCGACCGTGTGGGGTACCAAACTGGGCGTACAGTTCTCCATCACGTTTCTCGCGCTGAAGGCCTTGCCGGTTCTGATCATTGGGGGCCTTACCTCGGTTCCAGGGGCCATCGTCGGCGGGCTCATTGTGGGTGCGGGCGAGAAGATCGCGGAGGTGTTCCTGGGGTCGTACATTGGTGGCGGTATCGAATATTGGTTCGCCTATGTGCTGGCATTGGCGGTGCTGCTCGTGCGGCCGCAGGGGCTGTTCGGCGAGCGGATCATCGAACGAATCTGAGACGAGGAGTTCGTTGTGCTTTATCGTGAGGCTGGCCAATTCAAGACGACCTACGCCGAGGATATGGCGATTTTCCCGATCCGCCAGGACCGTATGGCGATTGCCATCTTGCTTGGTATCGCCTTCATTGGCGTGCCGCTGCTGGCCGACTTCGACATTTGGCCGTTCGGCAGCGACTATCTGCTCCGCGCCATTCTGCTGCCATTCCTGATCCTCGCGCTCGCCGCTATCGGCGTAAACATCCTTGTCGGTTATTGCGGCCAGATCTCGCTCGGCAGCGGCGCGTTCATGGCCATCGGCGCCTACTCTGCCTACAAGTTGGGGACCGGCGTTCATATTCCGCTTGCCTGGCTTGGCTTCGCGATCTCGATCCCGCCGTTGCCCGTACTGTTAGCCATTTTGCTCGGCGGGCTCACGGCGGCTAGTGCGGGAATCCTCTTCGGTGTTCCCAGTCTGCGGATCAAGGGCCTCTATCTGGCGGTCGCAACACTCGCAGCGCAATTCTTTTTCGATTGGGTGTTCCTGCGGGTGTCGTGGTTCACCAATTATGCGCCGTCGGGGTCGGTCAATGCACCGACACTGGATTTCTTCGGTCTGAACGTAGGCACGCCGATTGAGCGCTATCTGCTGTGCCTGATCTTCGTAACGGTGTTCGCGGTTCTGGCGAAGAACCTCGTTCGCGGCAATCTCGGCAGACAGTGGATGGCGATCCGCGACATGGACATCGCCGCCGAGCTGATCGGTATCCGGCCGCTCTATGCAAAGCTCACGGCCTTCGCGGTCTCTTCATTCATCATCGGCGTGGCGGGCGCACTCTGGGCGTTCGTCTATCTGGGCTCGTGGGAGCCGCTCGCGTTCTCGATCGACCGCTCGCTGCAGCTGCTGTTCATGGTGATCATCGGCGGGCTGGGATCGATTATGGGTGCGTTCGTAGGTGCGGCCTTTATCCTCATTCTGCCAATCCTGCTGAACCGGATTCCGAGCGAGCTCGGCGTGCCGCTGTCGACAGAAACGATCACACACCTGGAATTCATCATCTTTGGATCGTTAATCTGCTATCTTCTCATCAAGGAGCCACATGGATTTGCCCGGCTCATATCGCTTGGCAAGGAGAAGCTCAGACTTTGGCCGTTTCCCTACTGAAGGAGCGGTGAGCGCAAAGGAAGCCGGAGATCGCAACGCGGAGCGGCGGTCGTTGGCAGAAGGAGCAAGGAAGCTCCGCGATAACAAGATCCGGTACGGCAAAAACCGGGCTGAACGAGGAGGACAACTAATATGGTACGCAACAAGCTGATACTGGCGACAGCCGTACTATCGGGCGTGGCGCTTGCCACTCCGGCTGCAGCGCAGAACGAGCAGTTCATCCCGATACTGTCCTACCGGACCGGCGCGTACGCGGTGAATGGCGTGCCGTTCGCAAACGGCATGGCCGACTACTACAACCTGATCAATGAGCGCGACGGCGGCATCAACGGCGTCAAGCTTCTGGTCGAGGAATGCGAGACCGGTTACGCCACCGACAAGGGCGTTGAGTGTTACGAGCGTCTCAAGGGCAAGGGCCCGACCGGCGCGGCCTTCTTCAATCCGCTGTCGACCGGCATTACATTCGCCCTCACTGAAAAGACCACGACTGACAAGATCCCGATCATCACGATGGGTTACGGCCGTTCCGATTCCAAGAACGGCGCGGTGTTCGCGTACAATTTCCCGCTGCTCGGCACGTACTGGTCGGCGGCTGATATCGCGATCCAGCACATCGCCAAAGAGGTCGGCGGCTTCGACAAGCTGAAAGGCAAGAAGATTTCGTTGCTCTTTCACGACAGCCCGTACGGCAAGGAGCCGATCCCGATGCTGGAGGTGCTGGCAAAGAAGCACGGCTTTGAATTTACGCCGATCCCGGTTACGCACCCCGGTGTCGAACAGAAGTCGCAATGGCTGGCGATCCGCCAGAACCGGCCGGACTATGTTTTGCTCTGGGGCTGGGGCGTCATGAACGGCACGGCGGTCAAGGAAGCGGCGGCTGTTGCCTATCCGCGCGAGAAGATGATCGGTGTTTGGTGGTCGGGCGCCGAGCCGGACGTGACGCCCGCCGGCGATCAAGCTGCTGGCTACAAGGCGCTGATGCTTCAGCATGGCGCGGGCAAGTTCCCCGTGCATGCCGAAATCGAGAAGCACGTCTATGCCAAGGGCAAGGGGTTGTCGGAGCCTGGCAAGGTCGGCGAAGTTCTCTATAACCGCGGCATGGTGAACGCCATGCTCGGCGTGGAGGCGATCCGCAAGGCGCAGGAAAAGTTCGGCAAGAAGCCGCTGACGGGCGAGCAAGTGCGTTGGGGTCTGGAGAACCTCAACCTCTCGGATGCACGTCTCAAGGAACTCGGCTTTGAGGTAATGTTGAAGCCGATCAAGATTTCCTGCTCCGACCATGAGGGCGCGCGGGAGGGGCGCGTACAGCAGTGGGACGGCAAGAACTGGAAAGTCATCTCCGACTGGTACACGGCGAGCCAGTCCGACACCGAACCGCTCGTCGGCGACGTTTCCGCGAAGTATGCCGCGGAGAAGAACATCAAGCCGCGCGACTGCGCGAAAGAAAGCTGAATGCTTCCCGGCAATCCGGGTGGAGCGTTTGCCTCCTCCCGGATCTCTCGACAGCAGCAACTGTTTGGAGAGGACCGCATGTCAAGCGCCAAGGCTTCTACGGCGACAGAAGCGGCAGTGCCGTTTCTATCGGTCAACAATATCGAGGTTGTCTACAGTCACGTCATCCTCGTGTTGAAAGGTGTATCGCTGGATGTGCCGCGAGGTGGAATCGTCGCGCTTCTCGGCGCCAATGGTGCGGGCAAGACAACGACGCTGAAGGCGATCTCCAATCTGCTGCATGCGGAGCGCGGCGAGGTCACCAAGGGCTCGATCCTGTTCGACGGTGTCGAAGTGCAGTCCCTGTCGCCAAGCGAGTTGGTGCGGAGTGGCTGCATTCAGGTGATGGAGGGGCGGCGTTGCTTTGCCCACCTCACTGTCGAAGAGAATCTCTTGACCGGCGCCTTCACGCGCAGGGACGGCAAGTCCGCGATCGCGCAGGACCTGGAGCGAGTCTATGCCTATTTCCCCCGTCTCGGGCAGCGGCGTGGTTCAACCGCCGGCTATACGTCGGGCGGCGAACAGCAGATGTGCGCGCTCGGCCGCGCGCTGATGTCGCGCCCGAAGATGATCCTGCTCGATGAGCCTTCGATGGGCCTCGCGCCGCAAATCGTCGAAGAGATCTTCGAGATCGTGAAGGATCTCAACGTCAAGGAAGGTGTCTCGTTTCTTCTTGCCGAGCAGAACACCAACATGGCGCTCAAATATGCCAGCCACGGATACATCCTTGAAAATGGCCGTGTGGTGATGGACGGCAAGGCGCGGGCGCTCGCTGCAAATGAGGACGTCAAGGAATTCTATCTCGGCGTCGCCGGGGACAAGCGCAAATCATTCCGCGATGGGAAGCACTACAAGCGGCGCAAACGCTGGCTCGCTTAGGCGTGACGCTAAGTGATCGGCCCCCGTGAGTGGTCCGGAGCCGACGCAATGGAGTGGTCCGCCCCCTTCTAGCCACTGAGTTCGAGTCTAATCCGGTTTGGTGATGCTCGGTCTAAGATCGAGTTGGCCGATGTCTGAATTTAGCATTTCGGTTTTCGGAAGTGCTGTAGGCCGGGCTTGACGGCCGCTTCTGGCCCGAAGGCGTAGGTCCGGGAGGCGGCCATGTTGTCGGCTCATCGAGGTAGACCGGAAGCAGGCGGCGCAGCGCCCAAGCGGCGCGGGTGACCCGCTTCGGACTTGGGCGCATTCCAAGATTTTCGGTCAAGTGTGTTTAACGAGTAACAGTTCCACCGATAGGCGGCATGATAGCTTCGCAAGCTATGGGGGGCTGTCATGAAGACATTAGCATTTGCCATCGCCGCTATCACATTGATCGGAACGCCCGCTTTTGCGGCTGATATGGCCGTCAAGACACCGCCACCAGCGCCCGCGCCTGTTTTTGGCTGGACAGGATTCTATGCAGGTATCGAACTTGGCGGGAAATGGGCAGACACAACCTGGACAACAACATCCATTGGAGTGCCTGGTACTCCCATGGTTGTCGATTCATCATCGCCGAGAAACTATGATTCGTCTGCTTTCCGTTATGGCGAATACGCTTCATCAGGTGCGACACGCGAATATCGTGCGCGTCGAGCTGAACTATCAAATTCTACTGATCTGATGACGGCGACTTCCGCTGGCGGCCCTGAGGCGAAGAACCTTGAGCACGGCGGACAGGTCCGCTGTCGCGGCTAGACCGGACTTGCTTACCGAGGTCCTTGACCGCCCATTTTTTGACCCTCAACGGACCTCGACGAATTCCAAACATATTTGCTGAAAGCGGCCCCAACATCTTTCGGGAAGTCGAGTTTCAAGCGACGGGTGAGAGTGAGGGCCTCTAACGAGCCCTCACTCGTCTGCGTAATTTACGTTATGGCGGCAAACTCCGCAACGCGCGTACCAAGGGCACAAGCAGCCTCAAATTCCTTTTCATTCAATGCACGCTATTTTTTCAAATAGCCGACGTAATAGATGCCGATGATGTTGCTGTTTGCATCGCGGATTGGTTCATAGTCAGTGACGTAAGGCTTACCCAAGATGTCTGCCTCTCCGAGATAGCCTTCACCCTTCGCAATAGCCGCGATGGCTTTACCCTTTGGGTCAAGAACCGTGCCTATCGCGCGCGACCCGTCATCCTTCTTAACGTTCGTTGTTACGCGGACGAACTCGTCACCGTTCTTAACAAAGATTGTGGCCGTCCCACCGGCTTCCTTCTGGACCTCGTCAACCAGTGCGAAATTGTTATTCATCTTGGTCGATCCAAAATTTAAGGTGGGGAGAATCTTGCCAGCAACTTCCTCCTTCCCGTTGATACTGGCTACACCCAGCGTCGCGGCCTTCGACTTGAGAAGTTGCATCGCAGTCTGCACATCCTCAGTAGGTCCGGCGACCACACTTGCGGGGAATTGAATCAAAAAGCCGGCAGTGAAGGCAGTCAATAATAGTGCGAGCATGCTTTTTTTCATCGTTATCTCCCATTGCCCCAGCAGCCCGATGTGAAGACACAATCGGGCGAGGAGCCTATGCAGTAATGCGCGATAAGTGCGCTCTCTTTTCGCGTACTTGTCAATGTGGCCGATCGAAGTGAAAGAGGCCGCGCAAGGAGTTTTCATCCTAATACGTCATGCACGCTGTCTGGTTCATGGTGCTCATGCCGCGTGGCGCGTTCGTTGGAGTGAATGACCGCCTTTGGCCCTAAGCCGAACAACGCTTAAGCCGTTGTCACGTTGGCTGTCAGCGGTAGACCGGACATCGATCCGCGCTTGCCTCCACCGCCGCTTATGACCCCCCACACACACGACATTGGGCTCGGCTTGTCATTCATCGCCGACGTCGATTGATTGCTGATCATGACCGTTGGAGGTGTCCGGCTCGTCTGCCGGCCAGCGGTTTAGCGGCGCCAGTCCTCTCTGGAGAGGTTTATGCCTTGGGCCATGCCGCACGTTCCCCATCTGCTCACTTGAACGACACAATGCTCGGTTCGGAGCCCGTGCAAGTTGAAGCCCAAGGCGGCTAGGGACAATGACGCAAGATGTGAAACGGCGCACATTTGATGCGAGCGGATTGGACTAAGATCACTGCTGAAAGTCGTGGTGCGAATATCCCTGCTTTCTAGGGAGCTTGCCATGAACAAACTGTTCTTGATCGCACGCGTCGCAGCTGCGTTCGAAATGGCAAATGCAACAAAGGAAGCCTCCCATTGCATTCGCCCGGAAGTGCCGGAACCATAGAGCAATGTCGCGCTCTGAAGGTTCGCTCTTAGGGGAAATCCACGAGAGCTCATGCAAATCAGCAATTAGATCGGGTGCGACATGGATTGTCCGAGCTGCGGCAGAGTCAACCCAGAGGGTAAGAAGGCCTGCGGCGACTGCTGCGCGCCGCTATTATTGCGCTGCCCTGCGTGCGGAGCCGACAACCCGTCGGGTAAAAGGTTCTGTGGCGACTGCGGCGCAGCGCTCATGCCGACGGGAGCCGAGCGAATATCGGCAGCGGCTCGAGTGTCGACGTCCACCGTGGTGCGGGTCACGGAGCCCTCTACCTTGTCACCCGCGCCAAGGTCTTCCGCCGAGCGCCGTCAACTCACAGTGATGTTCTGCGACCTCGTCGGCTCGACGGCGCTTGCGAAAAGGCTCGATCCGGAAGATCTACGAGAGATCATCGCCGAGTACCGCGATGGCGTGGCGGCCATCGTCCGCAAGTACGGTGGCACCATCAGCCGCTACATCGGCGATGGCATGCTGATCCTGTTCGGCCATCCCTCAGCGCATGAGGATGATCCCGAGAGCGCGGTGCGCGCCGCGCTCGAGATCGCCGCGGCCGGGCATGCGCCGAGCGCCCCACGGGAGCTCGAGCTGAGGGTTCGCCTCGGGCTCGCGACTGGTCTCGTCATCGTGGGCGACCTGATCGGCAGCGAGGCCGCCGAGCCGCAGGCGGTGCTCGGCGAGACGCCGAACCTGGCCGCCCGACTGCAAGCGCTCGCCGAGCCGGATGGGGTGGTGATCGCTGAGGACACGCGGCGGCTCATCGGCGGGCTCTTTGATTACGAGGATCTCGGCGCGGTGATGCTGAAGGGCTTCGCCTCGCCGGTGCGCGCCTGGCGGGTGCTGCGTGAGGGTACGGCGGAAAGTCGCTTCGAGGCGTTGCACGCGGCGGCGCTCACCCCGTTGGTTGGGCGCGAGGAGGAGCTCGAGCTGCTGGTGCAGCGCTGGCAGCAGGCGAGGACGGGCACCGGCCAGGTAGTGTTGCTGGCTGGCGAGCCGGGGATTGGCAAATCGCGCCTCGTCGCGGCTCTCCAGGAGCGCATCGAGGGCGAGCCGCACACTCGCTTGCGGTATTTCTGCTCGCCGCATCATCAGGACAGCGCGCTATATCCCTTCATTGCCCAGCTGCAGCGAACCGTCGATTTCGAGCGCGAGGACACGCCGGCGGATAGGCTAGACAAGCTGCAGGCGGTGCTATCCCCGGCATTGCCGCCCGACGAGGACATAGCAATCCTCGCCGAGCTGCTATCGATCCCGACCGGCGAGCGCTATCCGCCGATTGCCCTCACGCCACAGCGAAAGAAAGAGAAGACTTTCGATGCCCTGTTTCGGCAGCTTGAAGGTCTGGCCCGGCGAAATCCAATCATGATGGTCTTCGAGGACGCGCAATGGATCGATCCGAGCTCGCGCGAGTTGCTGGACCGGACCATCGATCGGGTGGCGATCCTGCCGGTGCTGTCGCTGATCACCTTCCGCCCCGAATTTCAGTCCGTGTGGACCGGAAAATCACACGTCAGCACGATGGTTCTGAACCGTCTTGATCACAAGGCGGGCGCCGCGCTGATCCGGAGCATGACCGGCGACCGGGGATTGCCGCCCGAGCTCGTCACTGAGATCGCCGAGCGAACGGACGGTGTGCCGCTGTTCGTCGAGGAACTGACCAAGGCTGTGCTCGAAGCGGGTGCTGCGGGGGTGGAGCGCGCCGTCTCGGCTGCACCGCTCCCGGGGCTCGCGGTGCCGCCCACCTTGCACGCTTCGCTGATGGCAAGGCTCGACCGTATTGGCCCGGTCGCGAAGCAGGTCGCGCAACTCGGCGCGGCCATCGGCCGGGAGTTCTCCTACGATCTGCTCGCCGCCGCCGCGCACCGGAGCGAGAGCGAGCTGCGATCGGCGCTAGACCGGCTGATAGGTGCCGGGCTGGTGTTTCGGCGCGGCGAACCACCCGATGTCAATTTCCTCTTTAAGCACGCATTGGTGCAGGACGCGGCATACGGCACGCTGCTGCGCGGCCAGCGTCGTGAGTTGCACGCCCGTATCGCTGGCGCGCTGGAGAAGAAGCTCGCGACAAACGCCGAAGCGCAACCCGAGATCCTCGCGCACCATTTTGGAAATGCCGGTTTGATCGAGAAAGCGGTTTCCTATTGGCAGGAGGCCGGCGAACGTTCCAAGGCGCGCTCAGCCACGGCAGAAGCGATCAGACAGATACGGAAGGCGCTCGATCTGTTGTCCCATCTACCGGACAGCGCCGAGAGGCAGCGCACCGAACTCCAGCTTCAACTCGCAATCGGCGGCGCGCTGATCGCCGCGAAGGGCCATGCGGACGAAGAGACCGGAAAGTCCTACGCGCGGGCGCGTCGTCTCTGCCAGCTGCTGAACGACACGCCGAATCTGCTCAAGGCGTTGTGGGGCGAGTTCGTTCATCACCACGTGCGCGCCGAAACGAAACTATCGCATCGCGCCGCCGAAGAACTGCTCGAGTTGGCCGGACGACAAAACGACCGGGCCGCCCTGGTGGCCGGTCATCGGGCGGTCGGCGATAGTTGGCTGCATCGCGGAGAATTGCGCTTGGCGCGCGCGCATCTCGAGCAGGGGCTCGCACTTTACGATCCCACGGAGCATCGATCTCTAACGGTTCTGTTCGCCGAGAACGCCAGCGTGGCGATGCTCTCCTTCCTGTCGCTGACGCTCGGGCTTCTGGGTTTCGTCGATCAGGCCCGGGCGCGTAGCAGGCAAGCCCTGGCAGAGGCGCGCGAGCTGTCGCACCCCATCAGCCTCGCGTTCGCGTTAAGCGTCGCCTGCCGGCTGTATTTCGTGCTCGACGATCCACGGACCGTGCGCCTGCTGGCGGATGAGCTGATTGCGCTTACTACCGAGCAGGGCTTTGCCTTCTTCCTCGCAATGGGAACGGCGTATCGCGGCTGGACCCTGGTCGAGGCCGGCGAATCCGAGGCCGGGATGGATCTGCTGAGGCTCGGGATCGAGCGATTCCAAGCGTCCGGCGCGGCGTGGACCCTTCCGTTCTACCTCGCGCAGCTTGCCACGGCGCATGTGAAGACGGGAACGCCCGAAGACGGGCTCGGCCAACTATTCGAGGCTTTGTCTCTAACCGAGAAATCGGGCGTGCGGTGGTTCGAGGCCGAACTGCGATGTCGCCGAGGCCAGCTGTTGCGGACCACTCACCAGGACGCTGAGGCCGAGGCGGAGGCCGACTTTCGCCACGCCATCGCGATCGCGCGCCAACAGGAGGCGAAGCTCTGGGAACTCCGTTCCACCATCACCCTCGCCCGGCTCTGGCGTGACAAGGACAAGCGCGATGAA
Source organism: Bradyrhizobium sp. (assembly GCF_016213215.1). Taxonomy (GTDB): domain Bacteria; phylum Pseudomonadota; class Alphaproteobacteria; order Rhizobiales; family Xanthobacteraceae; genus Bradyrhizobium. The sequence goes on from NZ_JACRAW010000163.1 coordinate 78,149, forward strand.
GCACGCGGTCTCCTCGCGCCGGTCTACGGTTGGTTCACCGAGGGCTTCGACATACCCGACTTGAAGAAAGCGGAGGCCTTGCTCGGCGAACTAGGCGCGTAGAAGTCCATCGCGTCATTTCGCTGCGATGCGGAATTTGGTCGCTATCGGACCATAGCGGATCTCGCCAGCCAATCTTGGTCTATGAGTACGCGCAGCCTGCGCGCGCTTGTCTGTTGCCGCTCAGGGCTCGGACTGCGGCACGGTCTTGGGGACTTGCGGCTTCCGTGCCGCCCGCCAGTTCTCGAACTTCTGCACCACGACAAAGAAGGCCGGCACGAACAGGACGGCGAGGCAGGTCGAGGCGAGCATCCCGGAGAACACGGTGATGCCGATCGACTTGCGCGCGCTGGCGCCGGCGCCGGTGGCCATCACCAGGGGGACCACGCCAAGGATGAACGCGAAGGAGGTCATCAGGATGGGACGGAAACGTGCCCGCGCGGCCTCGATGGCGGATTCAAGGAGCGGCTTGCCGTCGCGCTTGTGCAGCTCCAGACCCACTTCGACGATCAGGATCGCGTTCTTGGCCGACAGCGCGATCAGAAGGATCAGTCCGATCTGGACATAGAGATTGTTGTCGATCTTCAGTGCCGTGAGCACCGCCATCGGGCCAAGCAGCGAAAGCGGCACCGCCAGGATCACGGAAACCGGTGCGTACCAGCTCTCGTACTGGCCAGCGAGGACAAGATAGACCAGCAGCATGGCCAGTCCGAAAACCAGATAGATTTGGCCGCTGACCGCCTTCTCCTGGTACGACATCGCCGTCCACTCGTAGCCGGAGCCGGGCGGCAGCGTTTTGTCCGCGATCTGCTCCATCAAGTGCAGCGACTGGCCGGAGCTGTAGCCCTGCGCGGGCAATCCAACGATGGTCGCTGAGGGATACAGATTGTACAGGCTGATCAGCGACGGGCCGACCGTCGGCGTGATCCTGGCGACGGTGCCGATCGGGATCATGTCGCCCTGCTGGTTGCGCACCATCAGGTTGGCGATGTCGCGCTCGCTCAGGCGGAACGGGGAGTCCGCCTGCGCATAGACCTGGAACACGCGCCCGAACTTGTTGAACTGGTTGACAAAGGACGAGCCGAGATAGGACGAGAGCGCGGAGAACACCTCGTCCGTCGTCACGTGCAGGGTCTCGGTCTTCACCCGGTCGATCTCGACGTTGAATTGCGGCACCATCGCCCGGAACGGGGAACTGACGCGCTGCAGCGCGCTCTGGGTCTTGGCGTTCTCGATCATCGCGCTGGTGATGGCCTGCAGCTTGGCGAAGTCGCTGCTGCCCTCGCGCAGCTCGACCTGCATGGCAAAGCCGGCCGCATTGCCGATGCCCTGGATCGGAGGTGGCGGCAGTACGAGCGTCTGTGCCTCCGAAACATCGGCAAGTTTCTGGGTCAAACCGATCACCAGCGAACGCAGGTCCTCGCCGGGGCCGCGGGCGTCCCAATCCTTCAGGATGAGATATGCAACCCCGGCGTTGGCAAGGCTTGCGCTGTTGTCGAGCGCGGAGATGCCGGCAATGGTGATGACCTCGGCGACGCCCGGAGTCTGGCCGGCGATTTCGCTGACCTTTTCGAGCGCCTTCTGCGTGCGGTCGAGCGCGGCGCCGTCGGGCAGTTGCACCGCGGCGATCAGATAACCCTGGTCCTCGATGGGAATGAAGCCGGTCGGTACCCGCGACAGGCCATAGCCGCCGATCGCGATCAGGATAAGCGCGATGATCACGGAAACAGTGCTGTGCCGGACGATGCTGCCGATCAGCGCCGCATAACGCCTCTCCACCCGTTCATAAATATTGTTGAAGCCCCGATAGAACCAGTTGCGCTGTTCGGGCGGCACGGCAGGGCGCAGCCACAACGCGCATTGGGTCGGCTTTAGCGTCGCCGCGTTGATGGCGCTGATCAGCGCGGTCGCGGCAATCACCAGCGCGAACTGGGCGTAGATGCGTCCCGTCAGTCCCGGCATGAAGGCGGCCGGCAGAAACACCGAGATCAGGACCAGCGTAATGCCGACGATCGGCGCAAACAGCTGGTCCATCGCCCGGATAGCGGCGTCATGGCCGGACATGCCGCGCTCGATGTTGTGGGCGGCGCCTTCCACCACGACGATGGCATCGTCCACCACGATGCCGATCGCGAGCACGATCGCAAACAGGGTCGACAGGTTGATGGTGAAACCGAGGGCGGCCATCGCCGCGAACGCGCCGATGATGGTGACCGGAACGGTCGTGGCCGGCACCAGCATGGCCCGCCAGTCCTGCAGGAAGACCAGGATCACGACCAGCACGAGGAAGCCCGCCTCGATCAGGGTCATGTAGACTTCGTGCACGGAAGCTTTCACGAACTTCGTGGTGTCGAAGGGGGTGTCGTACTTGACGCCCTGCGGAAAGCCGCGCGCGAGCTCGGCCATTTTGTTCTGCACGGCCTGCTCGACTTCCAGCGCGTTGGCGCCGGGCGACTGGAACACGCCGATGCCGGTGGACGGCTGGTTGTTGAGCGAGAATATCTGGCTGTAGGTCTGGGCCCCGAGCTCGACCCGGCCGACATCGCGGACGCGCGTGACGTCGCCGCTGCTGCCGGTCTTGACGATGATGTCCTCGAACTGGGCAGTGTCGTCGAGGCGGCCGCTGACGTTGAGCGTGTACTGGAAGGACTGGCCCTGCGGCGTCGGCGGGGCGCCGACCTGGCCGGCCGCGACCTGCTGGCTCTGCTGCTGGATCGCCTGGATGACGTCCTGCGGCATCAGCCCGCGGACCTGCAGCTTGCTCGGGTCGAGCCAGACGCGCATTGAATACTGGCCGGCGCCGAACACGGTGACGTTGCCGACCCCGGGCAGCCGCGAAAGCTCGTCACGGATGTTGATGGTGGCGTAGTTGCTCAAGTAGAGGCTGTCATACCGCGCATCCGGCGATGTCAGCGTCACGAACATCAGGATCGCGGTCGAGCGCTTCTGCACGGTGACGCCCTGGTTCTGCACCGGCTGCGGCAGTTGCGACAGCGCGCTGGAGACGCGGTTCTGCACCAGCACCTGCGCGAAGTTGAGGTCTGTCCCGATCTTGAACGTCACGGTGAGCGTGTAGGTGCCGTCGGCGCCGCTATAGGACTGCATATAGAGCATGTCCTCGACGCCGTTGACCTGTTGCTCGATGGGCAGTGCGACGGTGTCGACCACGGTCTTGGCGCTTGCGCCGGGATAGCGCGTGGTGACCTGCACGGTCGGCGGCACCACGTCCGGATATTGCGCGACGGCGAGATTGAACAGCGCGACGCCGCCGATCAGGATCATCAAGAGGGCGATGACGTTGGAAAGGACCGGCCGTTCGATGAAGAACTTGGAGATCATGGCCGCTCCTACTTGATGGACTGCTGCGCCGCTTCGATCCTCTTGAGCTGCGGATCAACCTTTTGGCCCGGGATTGCCCGCAACAGGCCTGTTGTGACGACACGGTCGTCCGCCTTCAGCCCGCTCTCGATCACGCGCAGGCCTTCCTCCAGCGGTCCGGTCTGCACCCTGCGCTGCTCGATAACGTTCTCGTTCGTGACCACCAGGACGTAGCGGCCGCCCTGGTCGCTGCCGAGCGCGGTATCCGGCACCAAAAACGCGTTATCCTGCCGCTCGACCGGAACGCGCACGCGCACGAAATACCCGGGCAAGAGAAGCCGATCCGGATTGGGTGCCACGCCGCGCACCGCGAGCGTTCCGGTCGACTGGTTGATCGTAGGCGAAGCGTAGTCGAGCTTGCCCTGATGCGGATAGCCGGTTTCGGTCTGCAGGCCTATTTCGATCGGAATCTGCTTGAGGTCGGTCGGCGTCAGGCCGCGGCGGACGGCTTCGGCGCGGATGCGCAACACGTCCTGCTCGTTGACGGTGAAGTTCACATAGATCGGATCGAACGCGACGATCGTTGCAAGCTGCGTCGGCGAGGCGACGCCGACAAGTTCGCCGACCGAGGCCAGGTGCGCGCTGACGATGCCGTCGAATGGCGCCGTCACCTTCGTGTAGCCGTAGTTGACCTCCGCGAGCCTGGTGTTGGCCTGGGCCTGCAGCAGGTTGGCCTGGGCGTTGTCGCGCGTTGCGGTGGACTGGTCGAGCGTCGCCTGCGACACCGCCTGCCGCGCCACCAGATCCGATTGTCGCTTGAAATCGGCTTCCGCCTGTTTGAGCGAGGCCTGCGCGCCGGCCTCGGCCGCTTGCGCCTGGTCGAGCTTGAGCTTGTAGGTTTCAGGCTCGATCGTGAACAGGGTCGTGCCCTGCTTGACGAAGTTGCCGTCGCTGTATTCGATCGATTGGAGGAAGCCCTGCACCCTCGCTACGAGGTCCACGCTCTTGATCGGCGCGGTGTTGCCGGTCGCTTCGAGATATCGGGTGATCGGGCGCTGAACGGGGACCGCGACATCCACCTTGGGCGGCGGAGGCGGCACGAAGGTGTTCTGCTCGCAGCCGGCGAGGGTGACGAGCGCAACGATTGCCGCAATGGCTCGCCCGTCGGGTCTGCGGCATCCGCGTGGCGCCGTGGGCCAAAACAGTTGCACGCGCCCCATCGCGATTCCCCCGTCGTCGAACGCCTGCGGGCAAGCCCAGCCTCGGGTCTAAACACCAATATTGCAGAACCGTTAAACACCGCAAGCATGGTTATTCCCGCGCGGCCGCCGCGAACGCCCAGCTTGCGCACGGCCTGTGACAAACAGGGCCTGAACGATCACGCCGATCCGGATTGACCAGAGATGCAGCGGCTCCCGGCGGCGAGCATCCGGCCGATGTGGCGGCCTGCGAGGAATTAACCTTTATTCTTCGGTCATTGGCGGCGGCCAATTGCTGCGCTGCTGGATATGGTGCGCGCGATCCGGAATGCGCCGATATCTAGCCGTGAACAAGTGAGTACATCGCTCAACCGCTGATTCGGACGCGATTCGTTCTGCCCGCGTTCCAAACCTTAACGCGCCCTCCTTTTCTGTCGCAGTTTGAAACAAGCGCGCGGCAAACGGCCGGAAGGAGCGGCTTCCCGACCGTAGCCGCGCTGTTATTCCAACGCGGTCAGCGTGCGTCGGTCTGCTTGACGCGCGGCAGGCGCCAGCCGATCACGTTGGCCTGCAGCGTGATTCCGGCTTCGTCATTCTCCCAGCGACCTTCAACGTAGCGGCAGGCGAACGGGAGCTTGTAGGTTCCACTATGGTCCTCGCAAAGCACCTCGACCGACAAGCCGGGCGGCGGCTCGCCCTCACCATCGAATTCGGCCAGACGTCGTTCGCGCGTTGCCATCCCACCACTCTCCCTTGAGAACGACGCGGATGCGCGCCGGCGTTCCGCGTCTTTGTGCCTAGTCTCCATCCCATAGTCCCCGTTTGAACGGGCATGTGCTTGAGATCAACGCGAGAATGCGGTGCCAGTATGGTATCGTCGGCTGGCGGCAGGGCATTTTTGCAATTTGCCGTGATCGACAACGCGGGGAAGGGGTTGGCATGTTCGGCCGGACGGTTCGCTTTTCGGGAACAATTGGTTTGATGACAATTTGCGCGGCCACCACGGCGCTGCCTGTTGCGGTTCGCGCGCAGGATGTTCCCGGCATCGAGATCTGCACCGTTGAAAAGACCTGGGAGCGCCGCACCAGCTGCCTGCAGAGCAACATCGATTTCCTGCAGAAGACGATCACCAGGCTCAGCCTCGACCATCAGCAGAAGCTCGACGCCGCCAGCCGTCAGATCGAGTCGCTGAAAGCAACGGTGGCCCTCCTGCAAAGATCCGTGGCCGATCTGCAGGCGGCACAGGCCAGGACCGTGGAGGACCTGAAGAAGAAAGCCGATGCGCCGGCGGCGAAGGAGCCTGCCGCGAAGGAAAAGTAGGGTGGGTTAGCCGAAGGCGTAACCCACCGTGTTACGATGAAGAAAGCGGTGGGTTACGCTTTGCTAGCCCACCCTACGAGCCGGCCGTCACGCGACGCGGTAGCGCTCCATCACATCCTGGTCCGGCTCATAGCCAAGCCCGGGCCCCTCGGGCACCTCGATGCTGCCGCTGGCATCCGCGTAGATGCGGCCGCGCCACAGGCAGGCGGCGCGCTTGAGGTAGAACACCTCGATGAGGCCGTCGTCGCGGAGCGACATGAGGTGCAGCGTTGCGAGGAAGCCGGGGCCAAAATACGGCGAGTGCGGGACAATGTGAATTCCCATCTCGTCGGCCAGCGCCGCGATCTTCAGGAACTCCGTGATGCCGCCGACCTTGATGACCGAGGGCTGGGCATGGCTTACCGCGCCGGCCGACATCATCTGCCGGAACTGGTGCACGGTGCAGGCGTTCTCGCCTGCCGCAATGTCGAGCCCGCCCTTGGCTCGGACCTCCGCGAGCGTGGCAAAATCCTCCGGCGGCCAGACGGGCTCTTCGAGGAACAGCGGGTGAGCGGCGCTGCAATCCTTTGCAAAGGCGATGGCGCTCGCACCGTCGAGCGGACAGTTCAGGTCGACCATCAGCGGCGTGCGGTCGCCGATTGCCGCGCGCGCGGCGAAAACCGCGGGCGTGGTGGTTTCGTGCAGCTTGATCGCGCCGTAGCCGTGCCGCAGCGCCACTTCGCATTCGTCGGCAATCCGTTCCGGAGTCCCGATTCGCAACAGGCTCGCATAGGCAGGAATCTTCGTGCGCCTGGGCGTGCCGATCAATCGGTTGAGCGGTGCGCCTTCGATCTTCGCGGCAAGATCCCACAGGGCGATGTCGAGGCCGGAGATCGCAAACATGGTGATGCCATAGCGGCCGAACAGATGCAGGTTCCGCTGGATCTGGTCCATGACCGCGGGAATCCCGGCGGCATCCGGAACTTCGATGCCGCGCGCCTGTGGCGCAATCATCTCCTCGATCGCCGTGCAAGTGGTCCGCGGGCAGACATAGGCGAAGGCATCGCCCCAGCCGGTGAGGCCGGCATCCGTCGAGACCTCGAGGATCACCGTCTCGAGCGCCGTGATGGCCGAAGCGCCTTGCCTGAAGCTCGCGCCCCCGGCGTCATAGGGAATTCGGATATGGTGCGCCCGAACGTTCGTGATCTGCATGGTGCTGTTCCTCCCCGAGCGGCGGCACCAGTATGCATGAACGGCATCGCCTTGCCAGCAGCACCGGATTGACCCCTATGATGGAAGGCGGTGGTTCGGGTTGTCCGCCGATCGTCCGACAGCAAGGACGATCAAGCGCCCGGCGACCACGGCGCGCATGATCCGAGCGCTTTGAGGGCGAGCCATGGTCAATAATCCTGCACAAAAGGCGCTCTGGTTCATCGAAAGCCATCTGGCGGACCGCCTGACGCTTGACGACGTCGCAGGCGTCGCGGGTGTCTCGCGTTTCCATCTGGTGCGGGCGTTTGCCGCCGCGACCGGATTCTCGGTCATGCGCTACGTCCGCATCCGCCGCCTGTCGGAGGCCGCGCGGGCACTCGCAAGCGGAGCGCCTGACATTCTTTCGCTGGCGCTGGAGGCAGACTACGGCTCCCACGAAGCCTTCACCCGCGCGTTTCGTGACCACTTCGGCGCCACGCCCGAAGCGGTTCGCACCAGGGCGCGCCTCGACCAGCTCAAGCTTCAGGAGCCGATCCTCATGGACTCAACGATGACTGACAACCTCAAGGCGCCGCGTTTCGTGACCGGCAAGGCATTGCTCGTTGCCGGCGTTGGCGAGCGCTTCAACTGCGAGAATGGCGCGGGCATTCCCGGCCTGTGGCAGCGGTTTCATCAAATCGTTGCCGACGTTCCCGCCCGCGTCGGCAACGTGGCCTATGGTGTCTGCTGCAACGGCGATGACGCCGGCAATTTCGACTACATCGCGGGCGTGGAAGTATCCGACTTTTCCGATCTGCCGCGGCGCTTTGCCCGCATTCGCATCCCCGAGCAGAGCTACGCGGTGTTCACCCACCGCGACCACGTTGCCTCGATCCGGCGCACCGTCAACACGATCTGGAACGACTGGCTGCCTGCCTCCGGATTGAAGGCGGCCGACGCGCCCAACTTCGAGCGCTATGACGAAAAGTTCGATCCGCTGACCGGTAACGGCGGCTTCGAAATCTGGATTCCGGTGACGGAATAGCGGCGCTGCATCGCTGCCCTGCGCCATCGGCACCATTGCGCTTGCTTGGCAAGCATGGTCGACTTTGCCATAAACTGAACGCAACGAAGTTGCGTGCGGGGCCAGGTCTGGAAATCCCCTGCCGCCGATAACAGCCCGGGGAGATGACCGATGTCCAACGTCCGCGTTCTCGCTACCGACCTTGAATTTCCCGAAGGGCCGGTGGCGATGCCGGACGGCTCGGTCGTTCTGGTCGAAATCCGCGGCCAGCGGCTGACCCGGGTGTGGCCCGACGGCCGCAAGGAAGTGGTGGCGAAAATCCCGGGCGGACCGAACGGCGCGGCGCTGGGTCCCGACGGCAAGATGTACGTCTGCAACAATGGCGGCTTTTCCTGGATTCCGACCCGCAACACGATCATGCCGGGACCGCAGCCGGAGGACTATCTCGGCGGCTCGATCCAGCGCATCGATCTGCAGAGCGGCAAGGTCGAGACCGTGATCGACAGCTGCGGCGAAAACCGGTTGCGCGGGCCCAACGACCTCGTCTTCGACAGGCATGGCGGGCTGTGGTTCTCCGATCTCGGCAAGCGCCGTGCCCGCGACATGGATGTCGGCGCGTTCTACTATCTCAAGCCCGGCATGAAGGAGATCGTCGAAGCTGTTTTCGGCGTGCTGCCGGCCAACGGCATCGGGCTGTCCCCCGACGAAAATACCGTCTACATCGCGGAGACGCCGACGGCACGGCTGTGGGCGTACGACCTTTCGGCGCCGGGCACGCTGAAGCCGCGCGACGTCATTTACCGCGGCGAACGCGGCAAGCCGATCGCCGGGCTCGGCGGCTACCAGATGTTCGATTCGCTGGCGGTGGAAGCGAGCGGCAATGTCTGCGTCGCGACGCTGATCTCCGGCTGCATCTCGGTGATTGCGCCTGACGGCAAGCTGGTCGAACAGATCGAAACCGGAGACCGCGTCACCACCAATATCGCCTTCGGCGGACCCGAACTGAAGACGGCGTACATCGCGCTGTCGGGCAAGGGCCAGCTGATCGCAATGGACTGGCCGCGCCCCGGCCTGCCGTTGAATTTTTTGAACAAGTGAACCAATGAGCGTCATTGCGAGCGAAGCGAAGCAATCCAGAAACTTACCCACGGGGACGGACTGGAGTGCTTCGGCGCTTCGCTCCTCGCAAAGACGGAGGAGAAACGTCAATTCCATGGCCTGAACCCATCACCCTGCGCGGCGAGCACGCTCGTCTCGAGCCGCTTTCGCACCAGCATCTCGACGGGCTCGTCGAGGCCGTTAGGGACGGCGAACTGTGGAAGCTCTGGTACACGTTCGTACCCCGTCCCGAAAACATGGCCAAGGAGATCGATCGCAGGCTCTCGCTGCAGGCTTCGGGATCGATGCTGCCGTTCACCGCGTTCGATGCCGAAAACCGCATCGCCGGCATGACCACCTACATGAACATCGACGCCGCCAACCGGCGCGTCGAGATCGGCTCGACATGGTACGCCAGGCGCGTCCAGCGCACCGCCGTCAACACGCAGTGCAAGTTGCTGCTGCTGACGCATGCGTTCGAAGCGCTCGATTGCATTGCGGTCGAATTCCGCACGCACTTCTTCAACCACCAGAGCCGGCGCGGCATCGAGCGGCTGGGCGCCAAGCAGGACGGCATCCTGCGCAGCCACCAGATCGCGCCGAATGGCACGCTGCGCGACACCGTGGTCTACAGCATCATCGCCGGCGAGTGGCCGACGGTGAAGGCGCATTTGAATTTCCAGCTGAACGACAAGCCGCGATAATTGCATGTTCCATCGAAACGATGTGGCCGTGAATTCGGTTACCTCTCCCGCTTGCGGGGAAGGTCGCATCGCATCGAAGATGCGATGCGGGTGGGGGAAATGTATCCACTCGTGCGGCGGAGTTTATGGCGGCGCCCCCACCCCAACCCTCCCCCGCAAGCGGGAGAGGGAGCGCGGTCACGCCAGTGCGGCAATCAAGATCATCGCATTAAGCGTTAGGCGCGAGGCACGATGGACAGATTCGATTATGTGATCGTCGGCGCGGGTTCTGCCGGATGCGTGCTCGCCAATCGGCTGAGCGAGGATCCCGGCACGAGCGTTTGCGTGCTCGAGGCCGGTCCCCGCGACTGGCATCCCTACATCCATCTGCCGGCCGGCTTCATCAAGACGTTCCACATGAAGAGCGTCAACTGGGCGTATCAGCAGGAGCCGGGGCCGTGGACCGGCGGCCGCAGCATCTATGCGCCGCGCGGCAAGACGCTTGGCGGCTCCTCGTCGATCAACGGCCACATCTACAACCGCGGCCAGCGGCAGGATTTCGACACCTGGGCGCAGATGGGCAATCGCGGCTGGAGCTATTCGGACGTGTTGCCCTATTTCAGGCGGCTGGAGAAAAGGATCGGCGAAGGCGAGGACACCTATCGCGGGCGCGACGGCAGTCTCACCGTCACCACCATGGATTGGCGCGATCCGCTGTGCGAGGCCTTCATGGAGGGCGCGGTCAGCCTCGGCATTCCGCGCAACCCCGACTACAACGGCAAGATCCAGCAAGGCGTTTCCTACGCCCAGCGCACCATCCAGAACGGCCGCCGCGTCAGCGCCTCCACGGCCTTCCTTCGGCCGGCGATGAAGCGGCCCAATGTCCACGTGCATACGCACGCCCATGCCACGGAAATCATATTCGAGGGCAAGCGCGCCGTCGGCGTGCGTTATGTGAAGGGCGGACGCGGCGGCGCGGCGATCGAGGTGCGCGCCAACAAGGAAGTGATCCTTGCCGGCGGCACCTACAATTCACCGCAGCTGCTGCAACTGTCCGGTGTGGGCTCGCCCGAGCTGTTGCGCGCGCACGGCATCGAGGTGCGCCACGCGCTGGCGAGCGTCGGCGAGGGTTTGCAGGATCACTACGCGCCGCGCACCGTCGCGCGCGTCAAGAACATCATGACCATCAACGAGCTCCGGCGCGGCTGGCATCTGTGGGTCGAGGTGCTCAAATGGGCCGCCACGAGGCGCGGGCTTCTGTCGCTGTCACCGACCATGGTCTATTGCTTCTGGCATTCGGGCGAGACCGCCGAAAGCTCCGATCTGCAGCTCACCTTCACGCCGGCGAGCTACAAGGAGGGCGTGCAGGGCCAGCTCGAGGATGAGCCGGGCATGACGGTGGCGTCCTGGCAGCAGCGCCCGGAGAGCCGCGGCTATGTCCGGATCCGCTCAAGCGATCCCTTCGCGCCGCCGATCATCCAGACCAACTATCTCACCGCCGAACTCGACCGCCGCATCATCGTCGCCGGCATGAAGCTGGCGCGGCGGCTTTTGAAGTCGGCGCCCCTCGCGCCTTATTACGCCTACGAGGATTTCCCGGGGCCCAACGTCGAGAGCGACGACGAGTTTCTCGGCGCCGCCCAGCAGCGCGGCACCACGACTTTCCATCCCGCCTGCACCTGTCGCATGGGCCCGGCGGAGAGCAGCTGGGCGGTGGTCGACGATCAGCTCCGCGTCCACGGCCTCGAAGCCTTGCGCGTCGTCGATGCCTCGGTAATGCCGCGCATGATCTCCGCCAACCTCAACGCCTCGACCCTGATGATCGCCGACCGCGCCTCGGATCTGATCCGAGGGCGTCAGCCGCTGGAGGCGGCGAATGTGCCGGAAAGCGCGGCGGTGGTGTAGGGGGCCGTAGGGTGGGTAGAGCGAAGCGAAACCCATCACTCCCTTGCCCGACAGGCAAACCACTTGCCCTTTTTAATCCTCCGCTCGCGCCTTTGTCGACGCTGCGGGGGTGATTTCGCCGTGCGCGCAGAAACGAATTTCGCCAGCGCTTTCAATTCGATCCGCTCTGTCCAGATCCCGCGCTGAAAATATACCACTTCCAATTTCCCGAAATTGCGGTCTTATCCCGCGCATCCCGCCTCGATGAAGAGGGGCGTACGCGTCGTCACGATATGTGGAGGCGGGATGCGGAGGACGCGGCGGCGTCGGCGCGCAAGGAATTGCAGGGCGGTGGTCTCGCTTTCAGCGAGGCCCGTGAGCGATGATCCGGCGCGCGGACGAACGGCGCTGGAGAGCGTCCTCGCTTGGCTTCGAGGGTGAGCACACGCCAGCCGTCGAAAGCCGGGCGCGGATGTCCGCGGACGGTCAAATCGTGTGGTCCTGGCGCCCGAAGCTGGCGTCAAGCCCCCGGAGGTGTCTCATGCCAACCGGCGTGAGGCGCAACAACACTCCGTGGGCGACGGTGGCAATAGAGCTCGTCTCACTGGGGAGATCACGACATAAGCCGTAAAACCATCGCGCAGGGAAGGCCGGGTTGCTCCGGCTGCCCTGTGGTCCAAGCCGTGTGCGTCTTGCGCACGGACCGCGGGTGCCAGCCGGCACCCGGCCTTCCCTGCGCCCTCTTCGTTGAGAAGAGGGTGAGGAGCGAAGCAAAACTCGGGCGCAAGGCGTCGCGAGAATGCGAAGGCGTGACTGTGAAAGCATGCGACGTTGGCCCGAACAGCAATCCATCACCGCCACCCTGAGGCGCCGGAGCGAAGCGGAGGCATCGAAGGGCGACGGGCACCGGCGGGGCCGTTCATCCTCGAGGCTCGCCCAGCGCTGCAAATCGCAGCGCAAGGCTCGCGCCTCAGGATGACGGGACTACTAACAGCGTCATCGCAATGACCTTGCTCGCAATGACGCGTGCGGAAGTTCTCCTACACTTCCCGCCGGCTGAGGAACGCCAGCCGCTCGAACAAATGCACGTCCTGCTCGTTCTTCAGGAGAGCGCCGTGCAGCGGCGGGATCAGCTTGCGCGGATCGCGCTCGCGGAGCTGCTCCGGGGTCATCTCCTCGTTCATCAGCAGCTTGAGCCAGTCGAGCAGCTCGGAGGTCGATGGCTTCTTCTTCAGGCCCGGCACCTCGCGGACCTCGAAGAAGATGCGCAGCGCTTCCTCAACCAGGCGCTTCTTGATACCGGGGAAGTGCACGTCGACGATCCGCGCCATGGTCTCGGCGCCGGGGAATTTGATGTAATGGAAGAAACAGCGGCGCAGGAACGCGTCGGGCAGCTCCTTTTCGTTATTCGACGTGATCATCATGATTGGGCGCTGTTTGGCCTTGATGGTCTCGCCGGTCTCGTAGACATGGAATTCCATGCGATCGAGCTCGAGCAAGAGATCGTTGGGAAATTCGATGTCCGCCTTGTCGACCTCGTCGATCAGCAGCACGGGACGCTGCTCGGAGGTGAAGGCGTCCCACAATTTGCCGCGCTTGATGTAGTTCCTGATGTCGGAGACGCGCTCATCGCCGAGCTGGCTGTCGCGCAGGCGCGACACCGCGTCGTATTCGTAGAGACCCTGCTGCGCCTTGGTGGTCGACTTGATGTGCCAGGTCAGGAGCGGCGCGTTGAGCGCCTTGGCGACTTCCTCGGCCAGCACCGTCTTGCCGGTGCCGGGCTCGCCCTTGATGAGGAGCGGGCGCTCGAGCACGATCGACGCATTGACGGCGACCTTGAGATCATCGGTCGCAACGTAGTCCTTGGTGCCGGTAAACTTCATTCGAGCATCAACCTTGTTGTTCGTTGTTTGAGTAAGGCGCCCCCCGCGCCAACACGGCGACGGCCGCGAACGGCGGCCGTCGTCCATTTCGGAACTGTCAGGCCCGTTTTACCAGCGAAAGGATGACGAGCACAATCACCGCGCCGATGGTGGCATTGACGATGTCACGGACGATTCCGACGCCGAGGCTGATGCCGAGCTGGGGCAGGATGAAGCTTGCCACCAGCGCGCCGATAATCCCGACCACGATGTTGCCGATCAGCCCAAATCCCGCGCCGTGGACAATTAGCCCGGCCAGCCAGCCGGCGACCGCGCCGATCACGAGTGCAGCGATGATTCCCATTGAAAAAGCCCCCACGCAAAGCCCAAGCCGGGTAATTCTAGAATATGATGATCTTTTGTCGATCGGAATCGCCGCGAATTCAGCCCAATCCCGTCGCGCTTTGGGCTTGCCGGGCGCACGCCGGCCCTTGACGTTGCCGGTCAGCCGGGCAATCTGTCTGCCATGTTTCTGCAATTCTTCACCTCATTGCGCGACGCGCAGGTCCCCGTGACCTTGCGCGAATACCTGACGCTGATGGAGGCGCTCGACGCCGACCTGGCGGAATATACCGTCGAGAACTTCTATTACCTGTCGCGTGCCGCGCTGGTGAAGGACGAGCGCAACCTCGACAAGTTCGATCGCGTGTTCGGCACGGTCTTCAAGGGCCTTGAAAGCCTGCTGGATGCCATGGAGAAGGCGGACATTCCGGCAGAGTGGCTGAAGAAGCTCGCCGAGAAGTACCTCACGGAGGAAGAGAAGAAGCAGATCGAGGCCATGGGCTGGGACAAGCTCATGGAGACGCTGCGCAAGCGGCTCGAGGAGCAGAAGGGGCGGCACCAGGGCGGCAGCAAGTGGATCGGTACCGCCGGAACCTCGCCGTTCGGCGCCTATGGCTACAATCCCGAAGGCGTTCGCATCGGCCAGGAGAAGAACCGCAACAACCGCGCGGTGAAGGTGTGGGACCGCCGCGAGTTCAAGGATCTCGACGGCAATGTCGAGCTCGGCATCCGCAACATCAAGGTCGCGCTGCGGCGCTTGCGCAAGTTCGCCCGCACCGGCGCGCCCGACGAGCTCGATCTCGACACCACGATCCGCGAGACCGCCAACCACGGCTATCTCGACGTGCACATGCGGCCCGAGCGGCGCAATGCGGTGAAGGTTCTGGTGTTCTTCGACATCGGCGGCTCGATGGATGCCCATATCGAGCAGGTCGAGGAATTGTTCTCGGCCGCCAAGAGCGAATTCAAGCACATGGAGTATTTCTACTTCCACAACTGCCTCTATGAAGGCGTGTGGAAGCAGAACCGCCGGCGCTTCACCGACCGCACCCCGACCTGGGACGTGCTGCACAAATATCCGCACGACTACAAGGTCGTGTTCGTGGGCGACGCCTCGATGTCGCCTTATGAGATCATGGTGCCGGGCGGTTCGGTCGAGCACGTCAACGAGGAACCGGGCTCGGTCTGGCTCGATCGCATCGTCCGAACCTATCCGCATGCGGTCTGGCTCAATCCGGTGCAGCAGAAGCACTGGGACTATTCGGAATCCACCACCATCATCCGCCGCATCTTCACCAATCGCATGTTTCCGATCACGATCGAGGGGTTGGAAGGGGCGATGAAGGAACTGGTGCACTAAGAACAACCACCGTCATTCCGGACGGCCGCGGAGCGGCCGATCCGGAATCTCGATGTTGTGACACAGGATCGAGATTCCGGGCTCGCGCTTTGCGCGCCCCGGAATGACGAATAGATCAACAAGGAAGAACACCATGCCCCAGAACATCACGCGCGGCATCAAGGCGCTGGTCGATGAAGCCAATGCCGAGATCGAAACCCTGACCGCGGAGCAGGCAATCAAGGCCGCGCAAAGCGCTGACGTCGTGATCGTCGACATCCGCGATCCGCGAGAGATCGAGCGGGAAGGGCGCATCCCCGGTGCCTTCTCCTGCACCCGCGGCATGCTGGAATTCTGGATCGATCCCCAGAGCCCCTATGCAAAGCCGATCTTCCAGGAGGACAAGAAGTTCGTGTTCCATTGCGCCGGCGGCCTGCGCTCGGCGCTCGCGGCCAAGACGGCGCAGGACATGGGGCTGAAGCCGGTCGCCCATATCGGCGGCGGCTTCGCCGCCTGGCGCGATGCCGGCGGGCCGGTCGAGAAGTGGGAGCCGAAGAAGAAGTGACGCATGTCACACGCGGGCTTGACCCGCGTGTCCATCATCTCGAGAAGATGGATTGCCGGGTCAAGCCCGGCAATGACGACCGGGAATACTGGAGGCTGCGATCATGACCACCGCCGACGACCCGCTCGTCTCCACTGACTGGCTTGCCGCGCACCTTGCCGACCCCAAGGTCAAGGTCATCGACGCCACCTTCAAGATGCCCGGCGTGCTGCCGCTGCCGAAGGACGATTTTCTGGCCGCGCACATACCCGGCGCCGTGTTCTTCGACGTCGACGCCGTGTCGGATCATTCCAATCCGCTGCCACATATGTTTCCGAGCGCCGAGCAGTTCGGCCGCGATGTCGGTGCGCTCGGCATCGGCAATGCCGATACCGTGGTCGTCTATGATGCCGGCGGCTGGGTTGCCGCGCCGCGGGTGTGGTGGATGTTCCTGTCCTATGGCCACAGCAATGTGCGCGTGCTCGACGGCGGCCTGAAGAAGTGGCGCGCCGAGGGTCGGCAGTTCGAGAGCGGCGAGGTCACGCCCAAGCCCGTAACCTTCAAGGCGACCTATGATCCGCAGCGCGTGCGCAACCTGGAGCAGATGATTGCCAACGTCGGTACGAATACCGAACAGGTGATCGATGCCCGCGCCGCAGACCGCTTTGAGGGACGCGTAGCGGAACCGCGGCCGGGCATCCGCTCGGGTCACATCCCCGGTAGCCGCAACGTGCCGTACAACACTCTGTTCGATGCTGCGACCGGAACGATGAAACCGCTCGAGGAACTGCGCAGGGTCTTTGCCGGTGCCGGCGTCGATACGGCCAAGCCCATCGTGACCAGCTGCGGCTCGGGCGTTTCCGCGCTGGTCTTGACGCTTGCGCTGTATCGGCTGGGCGTGCGCGGCAGCGCGCTCTATGACGGCTCGTGGTCCGAATGGGGATTGCCGGACGGTCCGCGGATTGCGACCGGGCCCGCCTGATCTTTTTCAGCGGGTCCGCCCGGTTTGCTTGACCGCCGGCTGCACGAGCGGAGCGAACGGATCGAATATCGGCGCAACGGGCGGCTGCGGAGGCGGGGGCGATCGACGTGCGGTCCGGTGTCGCTTCCTGGCGCGCTGCACGCGCTGCTCGGTCACGCTCTTCTCCGCTTGCGACTGCTGCTCGGCGGCGGCGGTTGGATCGGGAAGTGCCGCGGTCTTGGTCACAG
This sequence comes from Bradyrhizobium sp., assembly GCF_016213215.1. Lineage (GTDB taxonomy): Bacteria > Pseudomonadota > Alphaproteobacteria > Rhizobiales > Xanthobacteraceae > Bradyrhizobium. The sequence goes on from NZ_JACRAW010000163.1 coordinate 95,180, forward strand.
CAGCGTCGGCATTGCCGGGGGCGGCGCCGTCGGCTGCCTGCTCCTTGATGTTTGAGGATGATGAGACTGGATTCTCTGCGGCGGGCGCAGCTACTTCAACGGCAGCCAACGCCTCTTGAACGGCAGCTAGTTTCGCATCACTCGCCGGCGTCTCGGTCGGTCCGGGCGCGCTAGCGGGAGCAGCCGGTTCCGCCGTGGGAGCGGCGCCGGATTGTTGGGGCAGGCCGATAGTGGGTTGGCTGACAGCCGCCAGTTCGAGTTTCTGGCTCTCGGGCTCAGCCGCGGCTTCGGGCGTCACGACGATCGCGTGTTCCGGCTCCTTCGCCGGGGGTGTCACAGCCTCTGGCGCAGGCGCGGGCGACGCCGGTTCCGGTGAGTTCAGCTCGGCCGGTGGCGGCTCGACCCGGAGCGCCGCCAGCACAGCTTCCCTGGGCTCGGTCGGCGGGGCGAACACTTGCTCCTGCGGTCCGGTCCGCCAGGACGGATTGCTGACGAACTCCTCATGCGTGGCCCGCAACAGGGCGGCTGCCCCGAGCCCGAACACCAGGACCGAAGTCGACAGCAGGATCGCGGCGAACAGAAAGCGGAAGCCGGGAAGCATTGAGGGCCGAATCCGCCTTGGCAGCCTGTCCAAGGCCCTTGAACCATCAATAACGCGGTGAGGGTACTTTTTTGCCGCATTCGCCGGCCCAAATGGGGCTGAAACCGGGGCGAATCAGGCTGAATCGAGGATACAGCAACGCTCCCCGCGGATTCGGTAAAAATCTGGGCGCGAATGCTGCACCAGTGTGTGAACAGGCGTTTTCGGTCTCTCTGATGCCTTCGTGCAACGGTCCGGCTCGGGATTACAAACAGCCGGTCCGACGCAAATGGGCCCGATTTGTCTTGAATGCGCCGCTATCTTCGGTCATGTGCCATTAATAGTCCGGTCGGGCCTGGGGTCTATACAAGAGCGATGATGATCAAAAACATTCTGGCGATGTGTGCTGCTGCGACGGTCGCGGCGGCCGGAACCTCGCTCGCACAAGCCCAACAGAGCTACCCGATCCAGCAGGGACAGCCACCCTTCTATTCTGCGCCTTATCCGCAAGGCGCTCCACCAGAATACCGTCCGGGGGAACAGGTTCCGGACTTTGATGCCCTGGAGGATGACGAAGCCGCGCCGCAGCAGAACTCCGCCGCGCTGCCGCCACCCGGGCCGGGCCCGATCCTGTCGCCCAACGACCCGCGTTACGGCCGGCCGGCCGCCAACGCACCCGTCTATTCCGGCGCACCCACCGGTCCAATCCTGTCGCCAGACGATCCGCGCTATGGCCGCCCGGCCGGCCCGCCGCAGGTGATCTATGCCGACCGTCCCCCGGGCCAACCGGCGTATCCGAATGGCGAGGTTCCGCGTCCGCCGGAGGCGATCGGCGGAGCGCCGGGCACCGTGACCGGCACCGTGCAGGGGCCCCCTCAGCTCGGCGCTGACGGCAGGCCGCTGACGATCGCGGCACTACCGCCCGAGGAGCAGCCGGACGCGGCGCCGGCGCAACTTCCGCCAAACCTGCGTCGCCAGGAAGTTGCGTTCCAGACCAAGGAGCCAGCCGGAACGATCGTCGTCGATACCCCAAACACGTATCTTTACTACGTGCTCGGCAGTGGGCGCGCGATCCGCTACGGCGTGCGCGTCGGTCGCGACGGCTTCACCTGGACCGGCGTGCAGAAGATTTCGCGCAAGGCGGAATGGCCGGATTGGCACCCGCCGACGGAGATGATCGAGCGCCAGCCCTACCTGCCGCGCTTCATGGCCGGCGGGCCCGGCAACCCGCTCGGCGCGCGCGCCATGTATCTTGGTTCGACCGTCTACCGCATTCACGGCACCAACCAGCCGTCGACAATTGGCAAGTTCGTTTCCTCGGGCTGTATCGGCATGCTGAACGACGACGTTTCCGACCTGTTCGATCGCGTGAAGGTCGGCACCCGCGTGGTGGTGCTGCCGGGCGGTCCGCCGCCGGGTACAGCGACGGCGTCTGCCCAGCCGGTTCCCGGACCGGGCGCCGCCGTGCCGGTCACGGCCGCCGCGCCAAGCACCGCGGGCATGCAGCCGACGGTCGTGCCGCCGCTGCCGGCTCCGGTGACGGTGCGCTGAAGAACCGACGGAATTCAAACCAGAAGGGCGCGCAAACAGCGCGCCTTTTTTGTTGCGCACGCGCGTGATGCGGCTCGCGGTTCGCCGCGACATATCGAGGCGCCAGGCGTCACATTCCAGAACGATCACGCATCTCCGTCGTTGAACCGGCAGATGCACGCAAACTCCGGAAGAGCGAAGTAGCGGAGCACTCGGATATGCGCATTCTTGTTGCAGGCGCGACCGGCGCCGTCGGCCGCCATCTCGTCCCCGCGCTGGTCGCGAGAGGTCATTCCGTCACTGGCACGACGCGAAGCCCGGCCAAGGCCGGCGTGATCAGGGCGATGGGCGCGCAACCGGCAATCGCCGATGGGCTCGATTCTGATGCGATCAGAACCGCTGTCCTTGCCTCCAGGCCCGAGGTTGTGGTGCACGAGATGACCGACCTCGCGGCGGTGTCGGATCTTCGGCACTTCGATCGTTCATTCGCCAACACAAACGAGCTGCGCACGCGGGGAACCGATATTCTGCTCGCGGCGGCGCACGAAGCGGGCGCGAGGCGCTTCATCGCGCAGAGTTTCTGCGGCTGGATCTTCAGTCGTACCGGCAGCGCCGCCAAGGACGAGACGGAAGAGCTCGATCCCAACCCTCCGGAAGAGCTTCGCCGAACCCTGGAAGCGATCAGGTACCTGGAGCGCACGGTGACGGCTTCATCGGCGCCCGCAGGAATCGTGCTGCGCTATGGATACTTCTACGGTCCTGACACGGGGATGTTCTCATCCGCCATGATTGACCAATTGCGTCGCCGCCGCGTGCCGGTGATCGGTGATGGCGGCGGCTGGTGGTCGTTCATCCACACCGAGGATGCCGCTTCGGCGACCGTTGCGGCGATCGACCACGGCAAGCCGGGGAGCATCTACAACATTGTCGATGACTATCCGGCGCAGGTCAGGGATTTCCTGCCGGCGCTTGCCGCGATGTTCGGGGCCAAGCCGCCGCTGCATGTGCCGGCCTGGCTCGGCCGTCTGCTCGGCGGCGAGCACATGGTCGTGATGATGACCCAGGTGCGTGGTGGCTCCAACGCCAAGGCGCAGCGCGAACTGTCCTGGCGGCCCGCTCACCCGTCCTGGCGCGAAGGATTCGCCTACGCCGCAACGGAGACTATGGCTCGAAGCTCCGCCGCTTGACGCGCCTCTCAGGCGATCCGTCGCGGCGGTTCGCCCTTGAACCAGGCATCGATGGCCTCGACCATCTGGCCGTAATGCGCGCGCAGGCCGTCCTGCGTGGCGTAGCCGAGATGCGGGGTCAGCACCATGTTGTCGAGCTTGCGGAAGGGATGATCCATCGGCAGCGGCTCGAGCGCGAACACGTCGAGCGCAGCGCCCGCGATCTTCTTCTGCCGCAGGGTTTCCAGCAGCGCCGCTTCGTCGACAATGGGACCGCGCGCGGTATTGACGAGATAGGACGTTGGCTTCATCCGCGCGAGGTCGTCGGGTCCGACCAGCCCGCGCGAGCGCTGGCTCAGCACCACATGGATGGTGACGATGTCCGCGGTCGAAAACAGCTCTTGCTTGTCCGCGTAGGCAACGCCGACCTCCTTGCACTTATCCGGCGTCAGGTTCGGGCTCCAGGCGATGACATTCATGCCGAAGGCCTGCGCAAGCCCCGCGACCTTGCTGCCGAGCTTGCCCAGCCCGATCACCCCCAGCGTGCAGCCCTCGATCTCGATGCCGGCAAAGGTCTGCCAGGCCTCGCCGGCGTGCATGCGGGCGTTCTCACGGCCAATGCCGCGCGTCAGTTCCAGGATCAGGCCCATGGTCAGAGCCGCGGTGGGGTCGCGGCTATATTGGGTCCCGCACACGATGACGTTGCGGTCCTTGGCCGTTTCCATGTCGATGGCGGCGTTGCGCATGCCCGAGGTGAGGAGGAGCTTCAGCCTGGGCAGCGCCGCAAACAGGCTGCGCGGAAACGCCGTGCGTTCCCGCATCGCACACACGATCTCGAAATCCTTCAGTGCACTCGCCGCCGCGTCCTCGGAAGCGAACGGATGGCTGAACACGGTGACATCGACGCGGTCGGAGATTTTCGACCAGTCGGCGGCCGCAAGCGCCAGGTTGAAATAGTCGTCAAGAATTGCACAGCGCAACTGCGTCATCGAAAGACCCGCTCATAACCAGAAATGGCGGCACAAGCCGGTGCGCCGCAGGGGAACGTTGCGCGCAAGAGCATGCCGGCGCAAGCGGTCCTTCGTTGCAATACTGCGTTCCGGGCCGAAAGGTGCCTGGACTAGAGGTCGCGTGATTTCAGCCGGAAAGACTCCTCCGCGCCGTACTTGGCGCGCCAGGCGGGGCCGGGTCCGCGCATGTAATGGAGCTCCGGCCGGTAGGGGTGGAAGGCCGTGGTGAAGAACCGGGACCAGAATCCCTTGAATCCGCTCGATGGCCGGGCGCGGCTACCGCGATTTCGTGCTCCGGCCGAAGGCAGGGATGTCGTGTTGGTCGCTGCCATAACACTGCCTCGCTGTTCTGGCCGGCGGCCCTGGGCCGCGGCGGCGGCGCTTCTTCCAGCGCCGGGGCGAGATTTGGACGGATCAATTAAAAGTTGGTTTCAATTTTCACGTTTCGACGCCGGTATGGTGTCCATCCCGTATTCATCCGTGGTGAAGAAACGGAAAACATTGCCCTTTGAGGTCGGGATCGCTACATCGGCGGCAGCAAATTTCCTCAAATCCAAGGCTTCAGGGGACCGATGGCGCGCCAGTTCGTCTATTTCATGCAGGGTCTGTCCAAGACCTATCCGGGCAATCGCAAGGTGCTCGATAACATCCATTTGTCCTTTTATCCGGACGCCAAGATCGGCGTGCTCGGTGTCAACGGCTCCGGCAAGTCGACCTTGCTCCGGATCATGGCCGGGATCGACAAGGATTATACGGGCGAGGCCTGGGTCGCCGAGGGTGCGCGGGTCGGGTATCTCGAGCAGGAGCCGCAGCTCGATCCGAAGCTGTCCGTCCGCGAGAATGTGATGCAGGGCGTCGCCAAGCATAAGGCGATTCTCGACCGCTACAACGAGCTTGCGGTCAACTATTCGGACGAGACCGCCGATGAAATGACCAGACTGCAGGATGAGATCGAGGCGCACGGCTTGTGGGATCTCGACAGCAAGGTCGACCAGGCCATGGACGCGCTGCGATGCCCGCCCGACGATGCCGACGTCACCACCCTTTCGGGCGGCGAGCGGCGCCGCGTCGCGCTGTGCCGGCTCCTCTTAAACCAGCCCGAACTGTTGCTGCTGGACGAACCGACCAATCACCTCGACGCCGAGTCGGTCTCCTGGCTTGAAGGTCACCTGCGGCAATATCCCGGCGCGATCCTGATCGTCACCCACGACCGCTACTTCCTCGACAATGTCACGGGGTGGATCCTCGAGCTCGACCGCGGCAAGGGCATTCCCTACGAGGGCAATTATTCCTCCTGGCTGGTGCAGAAGCAGAAGCGGCTCGAGCAGGAGGGCCGCGAGGAAGCCGCGCATCAGCGCACGCTGTCGCGCGAGCAGGAGTGGATTGCGGCCTCGCCGAAGGCGCGCCAGGCCAAGTCCAAAGCGCGCTATCAGCGCTACGAAGAGCTGTTGAAGAAGGCGAGCGAGAAGCAGAGCCAGACTGCGCAGATCGTCATTCCGGTCGCCGAGCGGCTGGGCCAGAACGTCATCGATTTCGAGGGACTGACGAAATCATTCGGCGATCGCCTCCTGATCGACAATCTCACCTTCAAGCTGCCTCCGGGCGGCATCGTCGGCGTAATCGGCCCGAATGGCGCCGGCAAAACCACGCTGTTCCGGATGATCACCGGGCAGGAGCAGCCCGATCAGGGCACTATCACCGTCGGTGAATCGGTGCGGCTAGGTTATGTCGATCAGTCGCGCGACGCGCTCGACGGCTCCAAGACCGTGTGGGAGGAGATCTCCGGCGGCAACGAGCTGATCCTCCTGGGCAAGCGCGAGGTCAACTCGCGCGGCTATTGCTCCGCCTTCAACTTCAAGGGCGCCGATCAGCAGAAGAAGGTCGGCTCGCTCTCGGGCGGGGAGCGCAACCGCGTGCATTTGGCGAAAATGCTCAAGTCGGGTGCCAACGTGCTCCTGCTTGACGAGCCGACCAACGATCTTGACGTCGACACGCTGCGTGCGCTGGAAGAGGCGCTGGAGGATTTCGCCGGTTGCGCCGTGATCATCAGCCACGACCGCTGGTTCCTCGACCGCATCGCCACCCACATGCTCTCCTTCGAGGGCGACAGCCATGTCGAATGGTTCGAAGGCAACTTCCAGGACTATGAGAAGGACAAGATGCGCCGGCTGGGCCAGGATTCGATCATTCCGCACCGGCTGAAGTACAAGAAGTTGACGCGCTAAGAGCCGGAGCGGGCCGGGTCCAGGCGGCATCGCGCTGGATGCCTTTGAATGAAAGCCGGCCCGCAAGCGTTCCGCCTTCGTGGAACGCCGGAGCAGGGCACCTCTTCTGGGCCTGGGCCGGCAGCTGCGGCCACTTGTCGCTTCGCTACGCGGCGGGATTGCATAGATAGACAGGGTCCGTCCCGCCTCGAATCCCCTTCCAGCAAAAGATCGCGAATGTCTCTTGACCAGAAAACGCCGCTTCCGTCGAAGGCGGTGTCGTTGCGCCCGGTTCCGATGCTGATCTTCGGATCCCGCTGGCTTCAGCTGCCGCTTTACGTCGGTCTCATCGTCGCCCAGGGCGTCTACGTCGTACTCTTCCTGAAGGAGCTCTGGCACCTGTTCGCGCATGCGTTCGATTTCAGCGAGCAGCAGATCATGCTCGCGGTCCTCGGCTTGATCGACGTCGTGATGATCTCGAACCTCCTGGTGATGGTCATCGTCGGCGGTTACGAGACCTTCGTGTCGCGGCTCAATTTGCAGGGGCATCCCGACGAGCCGGAATGGCTCAGCCACGTCAACGCCAGCGTCCTCAAGATCAAGCTGGCGATGGCCATTATCGGCATCTCCTCGATCCATCTGCTGCGCACCTTCATTGAGGCCGGCGCATTGACGTCCGCAAAGACCGCGTACACCGAGACCGGCGTGATGTGGCAGACGATCATCCATGCCGTGTTCATCCTTTCGGCGATCGGCATCGCGCTCGTCGACAAACTATCCTACGCTTCTATCGAGGCTTCGAAGCAGCAGAGCCAGCATTGAACGGGATGCGCGCCGCGGCCTGTTTATGACCGGCTGCGGCCGTGGTAATCGTATCGTCATGGCAGGGAACGGAATCGCGTGAACAGGCTGTCCAAGGTCCGCACGCTGTGCGTCGCCGCTGTTCTGCTTGCGGTCTCCGCGCAGCAGGCGCCGACAAGGGCAGCCGACGCCGCCTTCACGCAGTTCATCGCCTCGCTGTGGCCTGAGGCGCAGGCGGCCGGCGTCTCGCGCGCGACGTTCGATGAACAGACGCGCGGGCTCGATCCCGATTACAAGCTGCCCGACCTGATCCTGCCGGGACGACCTGCGACCGGCGCGCCGGCGCAGGCCGAGTTCGTGCAGGTACCCGCCGATTACCTCAAGGAAGCGAGCATCGCGCGTCTTGCGGCCGAGGGACAGCGGCTGTGGCAGAAATACCGCCCCGCGCTTTCCGAGATCGAGGCGAATTCTGGCGTCCCTGCGACCGTCGTGCTCGCGATCTGGGGCCGCGAAACCGATTACGGCCGCTACGCCTTGCCGCATGACGCGCTGCGTGTGCTGGCGACGCAGGCTTATGTCGGGCGGCGTAAGGACCAGTATCGCAACGAGTTCATCCTTGCGCTGAAGATCCTCGGCGATGGCGCGGTGAGCCGCAAGGACTTGCGCTCGTCGTGGGCCGGCGCCACCGGGCTCACGCAGTTCCTGCCGTCGGAATATTACAAGCACGGCGTCGACTTCGACGGTGATGGTCGCGTCGACATCTGGCATTCGGCGCCGGACGCGCTGGCGTCCGCCGCGCAGCAGCTCGTCAACAAGGGTTGGCAACGCGGCCTGCGCTGGGCCTATGAGGTGCGCGCGCCGGGCAACATCGATTGCACGACGGGCGTGCCGGAAGTGACCAAGCCAATCGGTCAATGGTTGCGTGAGGGCTTTGCGCCGGTGCGGGGGCAGAGGTTGAGTGCCGCGGAGCAGGCCCAGCCGGCATCGCTGTTGCAGCCGGAAGGCATTTATGGGCCGTCCTTCCTGACGACCAGGAACTACTTCGTCATCAAGGAGTACAACTTCTCCGATCTCTACGTGCTGTTCGTCGGCCATGTCAGCGACCGCATGACGAGCCCGGCGCCATTCGCGACGCCGTGGTCGGCATCCAGGCAATTGCGCACGGCAGACGTCGAGACCATGCAGCTGGGCCTTGCCCGCGCCGGACTCTACAAGGACAAGATCGACGGCAAGGCGGGAATGCAGACGCGCGCGGCGCTCGGCGCCTACCAGAAGGCTGCCGGATTGAAGGTCGATTGCTGGCCAAGCGAGCAAGTCCTGCGCTCGATCCAGGCGGCGCGGTAACTGGAGAGCAAATGAAAAGCCCGGCCGAGCGTTTCGGCCGGGCTGCAATCAATGCGCCTGACGAGGCGGCAGGCCAGCTCAGTAGCAGACCCGCACGGGCCGGACCACCCAGCCGTATCCGTCCCAATAGCGCTGGCGCTGCCAGTAGCAGGGCGGGGGCGGCGGGGGTTCTGCGACATAGACCGGGCCGCCATAGGCCGGACGGCTGGCGGCGATGGCGCCGCCGACGATTGCGCCGCCGATCAATCCGGCGGCAATGCCGGCGCCGACGTTGTCGGCCTTGGCCTGCGGTGCGACGGTCACCAACGAACCGGCAATCGTTGCGACCGTGAGCACGGCAGCAATTGTCTTCTTCATTTCTCTGGCTCTCCTGGAGATGGCGCCTCTCAGAAGCGCCGGGTTAGAAGATCACTCACACGCTGTTGGATTGGCCGCCCCTCAAGGAAGCGCGCAAATGGTCAATCCAAGGTAAACGCCAGCCGGAAGTGCCGGGAAAAAGCGGTCTTTTTCGGGCCATTTTCCGGGCAACGTACGGAAAACAGGCTGTTTTCCAACGCGAAATCAGTGCCTCAGCCGCAAACCCGCACCCGGCGCACACGCCAGCCATAACCGTCCCAGAAGCGCTGCCTCTGCCATACGCAGCCGCCGTAATAACCGGGGTCGTAGTAGCCGTAGCCGGCGGCGGGATAGCTGGGTCCGTAATAGTACCCCGCCCCATAGCCCGGCCCATAATGATAGGGAGAGGCGAGGGCACCCCCGATGATGGCGCCGCCGATGATGCCGGCCGCCACGCCTGCTGCGACGCGTCCGCCCCGCGCATGGGCTGCCGGGGCCGCCAACGCCGATGCCGCGATCACCGCCACTGCGGCGAGTGCCAAGAATGACTTCCTCATGGGCCTTTACCTTTCGACCTGTCCGTGGCGGGGTTGCCTAAGCAACAGGGTTCCACACTTCACTTGAACGATCAATGAACGGAACCGCCACATTTGGCGACGAATGCAGGTCTTGGGCGGTGGTGCGGCATTTTGGCAAGTCCTGACGGTAGGAAATAGCCGCCGGCAAGGATCGGATCATGGCCAGCGCGCTGACCAACTTTGCCGTTGCCGTCGCGATCACGGCCGCGATCTGCTACGTCCTGATGACGCGGGCGGAGAACCGGAGGCGGCGCAGGCGTATCGACACCGCGGGCGGCGACAGCGGCGGCACCTACTCCGGCAGCGATGACGGCTTTGTCCTCTCGAACTGGTTTTCGCGCAGTCATTCCACGAGCCATTCCGCGCTCGACAGTTCAGGTAATCCGATTGATGAAGGCTCGAGCGCTGCCGGTGAAGGCGGTGGCACTGGCAGCGACAGCGGCGGTGATGGAGGCGGAGGCGGCGATGGTGGTGGCGGAGGCGGCGACGGTGGCGGCGGCGGCGACTGAGTCCCCGCGTGCGTTCAGAGATTGATCCAGCGCAACCACGCTTCCTGGATTAATCCTATCGTCAATGTCGGATCAGTTTGGAATTGCTTGAAACAGCGGCATTTCCTTTTGCATCCAGCTGCGCTCTCAAATATCGAATGGTGTGCATCAGCGAAGGGCCGCCTCGTTCCATGATCGTCTGTTCCTGCAACGTCATCAGCGACCATGATATCAAAGCCGCCGTCGCCGGTTCCGACGATCCCCTCCGTCATGCCAAACATGTCTACGGCTGCCTTGGCCGTAACGTCGAATGCGGCCGCTGCGCCCGCAACATCAAGGCCATCATCAACGAGACGCTTGGTGATTGTGCCGATGCCTGCCAGGCGGGATGCCGGCACAGCCGGAACCGGGCGGACACTCCGCTTGAGGATGAAGAGGCCGAGTTCGCGCTGGCTGCCTGCTAAACATCGTCGCACTGGGCAAGCTTGACCGCTCCCTTTCTGGGGGGAACACTTGCATCGGCATCGGATTTTCTTGGAAGCATTCTAAACCGAAATTTGGCAGCCGCCACGGCTCAAGCTATCGGGAGAGCATCATGCAGGGCGACCCGAAGGTCATCGAATATCTCAACAAGGGTCTCCGTCACGAGCTCACAGCGATCAATCAGTACTGGCTGCACTATCGGTTCCTGCAGAACTGGGGTCTTCTGGAGATGGCCAAGGTCTGGCGCAAGGAATCCATCGAGGAGATGGAACATGCCGACCGCATCACTGATCGCATCATTTTTCTCGATGGGTTCCCCAATATGCAGGTGCTCGATCCCTTGCGCATCGGGCAGAACGTGAAGGAGGTCATCGAATGCGATCTGGCCGCCGAGATGAGCGCGCGGGCGCTCTATCAGGAGGCGGCGACGCATTGTCATGCCGTGCAGGACTATGTCTCGCGCGACCTGTTCGAGAAGCTGATGAAGGACGAGGAGCATCACATCGATTTCCTCGAAACGCAGCTCGATTTGATCGGGCGTATCGGCCTTGAGCTCTATACCCAGAGCCACGTCGGCGGACTGGAGAGCGAGGGGAGCTAGCCGCACCGGCCCCCGGGCCGAGCCTTGGCGATCGCGCGCGCTGGGCTTGGAGTGGCGGCCAGGCCGGAAGCGCGAACCTTGGTCGTCGCATTTCTCCGAATTTGAATGCTTCGACCCGATCGTGCCGTGGCCGGCTACCCGGAACCTGCGTTGCCGCGCGATCGGATCGGCAAGTTCGATGCACGCTTCTGTCGTGTGGCTGGGCGGCCTGGGGCGAAGTCTATCACGGGCTTATCTTGCGGTCAGCAATTTGCCCAGCAAGGTGTAGTTGGCCTTCGGTCCCTGCATCACCAGCGTCCAGTGCGAAAAATCGATGCCGCTCGTGCAGCCATTGCCGCTGCCCTGCAGGACCAGCGTGAGGACTTGCCGCGGCGCGATGCCCGGCTGGAATATTCCGCTTCCGGAAGCAGGCGCGGAGAGCTTCCATTCCTTGTAGAGCGTGGGGCCCTGACCGGCGTCGGGGGGGCGGTCGCGTGGATCAACTTCGAACACCGAGATTGCATTCGGGCGGACCAGAGACAACGTGCCGGTGTGACCGTTACTGTCGCGAAACGAAAGCACGAGCCTGTCCCCGGACCATCCTGCCGTGAGATCATACTTCGCTGACGGCGTGGCGATGCCCTTTATTGCAGCAACGTCGGCCTCGCCGGTGAACAGCGTGGCCTTGTCGCCGAAGCGCACGCTTTCAATCTCCTGTCGCTTTGCCGCATCCAGCGCAACGGTAGCCACGTTGCGTTGTCCCTCATTGGTGCAACAGGCACAAGCGTGAGCGGATGGCGCTTGGAACAGTATGAGGAACAGCAGCATCCAGCCCGCGCCGCGACAGGCCAAATCGATCGGATAGCGCGGGCGTTGCGACATTACGCGCTGTCCTCGACATCGGTCTCCGGCCGGTCATTGCCGGCGGCGGTCTCGGTGCGCCACTTGCCATCCGGCGTTTCGTATTCGATCACCTCGGTTCGGCCCGGCACGCGCTGCTCGGCCACGGCGCGCCGGGCCGCGGCCAGCGCCGCGGCATGGGTCGCGAACGGCTCGGAAAACACGCCGTTGACGGTATAGGCCCAGCCACCGTCATGCTCGACGACCTTGTAAGTCACATGGCTCATCGTGAAACTCGCTTCTGCCTTGCCGCCGAAGGGACCAACACCAATTCTATGACAGAATAGGCCACGAGGTCACTGTCGCAATTCGAAAGGCCCGGTCGTCTTCAAGGAATACGCAGCCAGCTCGTGCCGGCAGAGGAGAAACCATGTGCCGCAACATCAAAACCCTGTTCAACTTCGATCCGCCCGCGACCGAGGAGGAGATCCGCGCCTCTGCCCTTCAGTTCGTGCGCAAGCTTTCCGGCTTCAACAAGCCCTCGCAGGCCAATGAAGCCGCATTCGAGCGTGCGGTGGAGGAGGTCTCGGACGCCGCGCGGCGGCTGCTGGCCTCGCTCCACACGCATGGGCCGGCGCGCGACCGGGCCGTCGAGGCGGAAAAGGCGAGGGAACGCTCGCGGCTGCGCTTTGGCTGACGCGGCTGCCGCTCTGTGACCGGGCTCACGGTGCGTTGCGTCCGCGATGGCGATAATGGCGGTCCGAGTTGAGGAACCGGAGCTGTGCCATGAACAGGTCTATCATCTTGCTGAAGGCGGGCGCGATCGTCTTCACCGTTCTGTGGACCGCCTGGATGATGTGGTGGAGCGGCTCCCACGACCATGTCAGCCTCGTCATCCTCACAATATGCGGCGCCGCCGTGGGCTATTTCTGGTATCGCGCCATGCGCTGGCAGTTCGAGCGCATGGGCATGCTCGGCAATGACGATTCCCGCGCCGGCAACTGAGCGCTGATCCTGGCAGCTCTCGATGAACGGCCGCACGGGAAGTTCGGCAGCCTTTCGCGTCTCAGTTCACCGCCCACTTCACCGGCAGATTGAGCAGCCCGCGAAACGCCCAGCCGCCGATCCTCACGGGTGGGGAAGCATCGAGCCGCAGGCCGTTGAGGCGCGCGAAGGCGCTGGGCAGGGCGACCTCGGCGACCATTGCGCGCGAGGCAAAGGCGCCTGCGCAATAATGCGGACCCGCGCCGAAGGCGATGCTTTTCGACGTGTCGCGCGTGATGTCGAAGCGGTCGGCTTCGTCGAAGCAGCTCTCGTCGCGATTGGCCGAGCCGAACATGAAGAACACGCGGTCCTCCGATTCGAAATCGACTCCGCCATAGGAGCAGGGCTTTGCCACGCGCCGCGGCGACATGCCGATCGGTGAGATCCAGCGCGCATATTCCTCGAACACGTCGATCCATCTTGCTTTCCCGGCACGCACGAGCTCGAGCTGCCCGGGATGGGTGAGCAGCGCCCATGTCGCGCCCGAGATGGCATCGCGCGGCTCGTTCTGCCCGCCGGAGATCGCAAGCTTGACGTTCGCGCGTACGCTTTCCATCGGCTGTCCCGCGGCCAGGAGCACGCTCAGGATGGACGTGTTCGGATGATTCCTGAGCACCGGGATCATGTCGTCGATCGCAGCATCAATGCCGGCGGTAGCCTTGTTGCAGCGCGCTTCCACTTGGGGATCGCCGGTGTAGATGGCGATGCCGTCGATCATGGACTGCGACCAGGCGTCCATGTCCTGGTAGCGGATGTTGGTCAGCCCGGTGATGTCCTTCAGGCATTCCGCCGACAGCGGCAGCGCGAAAGCCTTGACGAGGTCGGCCTCTCCGCGCGGTGAAAGCTCGTCGAGGATACGGTCGGCATGCGCCTGAAACTTTCTAAGCCAGCTTTCCTTCACCGCCCGCGGCGATACCGAAGGAAACATCGCGGCGCGCTCGGCCATATGCGCCGCGCCGTCCTTGCGCATCATGTTGTGTCCCATCAGCCGGTTCATCAGTCCCTGCGGCTGGTGGGAGGAGAACACGTCGATGCGCTTTTCCTGGGTGAAGATGTCGTCTCTGCGGGTGAAAACCGTAGAGCCGAGCTGCGGCACGAAGGCGATCGGTGCCTGCTGTCGCATCCGCGCGAGATCGGGATAGGGATCCGCCCAGAACTTTGGGACATCGATCTCGTAGCGCGGCGCGTTGGACATCGGACCTTTCCCCCACCCTGGGACTATCGCCCGGCTGGAGGCACCCTATTCATCGGGTGGAGGAACGTCGATCCCCTGCGCGGCATAGAGCCGGATCTTGTTGCGCAGCGTGCGGACGGACACCCCCAGCACCCGCGCGGCGCGGGTCCGGTTGCCGTCGCAACGCCCGAGCGTCTGCAGCACGAGTTCGCGCTCGATCTCTTCGACGGTGGACCCGATCAGGAGCGGGACGATTTCGTTTGGAGCAAGGGAATGCAGCGCAGGTGCGGGACCTGCCGCACCGATTTCGGGCTCGACAAAGCAGCCGCGGACGGAATCGAGAACGGATTCGTAAAGGCTTTCACAAACAAACTCCTGGGTCATTCTTACCTCCCGACCAACGCCCGCTTCCAGTTCGGAAAACGGATCGGAGAACAAACGACCCCCAGCACGCGAGACGGTGGGCGGAGTTGGTTAATGAAAGGTTAACGCAGGGTAAGCAGCGCCCCCGCGCTGGGGAGAATCCAAAATCTGCCATCATAAGTTACAAATCGAGCCACACCGACGCCTTTGTGGAGCCGTGCTCGATCGGAGAAGCAAGACTAGTTCCCGCACTCCTTCAGCGCCTTGTGCCACTTGCCGGCATCGATCGGCGGCAGTTGATAGCTGTCCTTTCCGGCCGAGATCGTGATCGCGCCCTTCGCGTCCAACAGGTCAAGGAAGCGCGCCTTTTGCGCATTCCACTTGTCGCCGAACACGCGCGGATCGTGCCTGGCATAGCCGAGATAGGTTTGCCGGAACGTGGTCGCCAAATTCATCGGCACGGGATCCCTGGCTTCGAACGGCTCCTCGAATTCGCCGTCAAAACCCATCTTGCCCCTGGCTGTCGAGATCGTGATGCGGGCCTTGCCTTCGTGAGCGGCTTGTCCCGGATATCTGGCGTGCAGGGCAAAGCCGCGTCCGCAGCCGAGATAGAAGATCACCTTGCCGTCCTCGTTGTAGGTCAGCACGTCGCCGTCGTTCGGAATCACCTGATGCTTCCAATGGCCTGCGCACGCGGGGGAGGTGGAGAGGGCAGCGAGGGTGATAAGGGCGGCAACAAGCGTTCTGCATGTCTTCATGGGCACAAGTGCTACCTATGGCGCTCGTAATGACGGCGCATCAAATCGTCCTATAACCGCCGTCGACCATCACGATCGAGCCGGTGACATAGGCGGAAAGATCGGAGGCGAGAAAGATCGCCGGCCCCACGATGTCCTCCGGCTTGCCGGCACGGCCGAGCGGGGTGTGGTCGAGGAAGGTCTGCACCAGGGCAGGATTGGTGGCGCGCGCCTTTTCGTTGATCGGCGTCTCGATGAATCCGGGTCCGATCGCGTTGACGCGCACCCCCTCCTTGCCGAGTTCGGCGGCAAGCGCCTTGGTAAATCCGAGCACGCCGTGCTTGGAGGTGGTGTAGGCGACCGAGCTCGGCGTGCGCACGTGCACGAACGACTGGATCGAGCCGATGTTGATGATGCGCCCCTTGGCCGCGCGCAGCGGCGCCAGGAACGCCTGCGTCACGTTGAAGACGCCGTCGAGATTGATGGCGAGGACATCCTGCCAGTCCTTGGCGGCGACCTCCGCATCCCCGGTGAACGCGTTGCGTCGCACGATGCCGGCATTGTTGACGAGGATCGAGACCTGCCCGACCTCGTCGGCGACCCGTTTCGCCAGCGCCAGGCAATCCTCGCGGCGGGTGACATCGAGCGCAAAATGATCGGCCTTGCCGCCGAAGCCGTGAATCTCGCGGGCGGCCTGGAGCAGCGCACTTTCGTTGATGTCGAGCAGCACCACGTGCGCGCCCTCCCGCGCAAAGCCCGCCGCGATGGCGCGGCCGATGCCGGAGGCGGCCCCGGTGACGACGGCGATGTGATGGGCAAGCACGGCCATGGAACTTTCTCCCGGATTTGTTTCGAAGTTTCGAGACAGGCTAATTCAAAATTAACAGGTCCGAAACGGCGCGCTTGCATACTCGCGCGGATTGTCGAGTTTGGCATCCTATGACGGATCGGTTTGACATCTGGAAAGTGGCCCTTGAACGCCTGCGCTCGACGGCCGCCATCGACTGGAACGAGGCGGGGCGGCTGGCGGCCGAAATCGCGCGCGGCAGCTCCGACGCGACGCTGCGCCACGCGGCGGCACAGGCCGTTCCCATTCTGCGCCAGGCCGCGCTCGATCCGGACAATCGCGAGATTACGATCGCGGCTCGGCGGCGGCTGGGCGTCTTGTTCGACGTGCTGCACGATCTGGTCTCGCCAAAGTTCGGACGGCGCGGTGCGCTGCCGAAACCGCTCTCCCAGGAGCAGCACGCCCGCAAGACGCTGGGCCTGCCGGACGGCGCGCAGCTTACCTGCGATGACATCCACCGGGCATTCCGCCACGCCGCCAAGACGCTGCACCCCGATGCCGGCGGCAGCGAGGACGCCTTCCGCGAGCTCGCCGCGGCGCGCGATATCCTGATCCATCCCGGCGCGCACAAGGAAGCGTGAGCGGTGGCCGCCGTTGGTCTATGATGTAGCCCGGATGAGCGAAGCGACATCCGGGAGACAGTTGGCCGATGGTCCAGTATCGAAGAAGCTTTCTTCCGGGTGGCACGTTCTTTTTCACGGTAACCATAGCCGATCGCCGACTGAAGCTCCTTGTCGAATACGTTGGCTTGCTGCACACCGCGTTCACGGCAGCCCACCGGGAGCGGCCATTTGAGATCGACGCAATTGCCGTTCTTCCTGATCACCTGCATGCGATCCTCACGCTTCCCCAAGGGGATGCTGACTTTCCTGGCCGTTGGAGAAGGATTAAGGGCCATTTCAGCAGTGCACTTCTCAACGCCGGGGTACGATTGCCACGAAGGTCGAATGGCGAACTGGCATTGTGGCAACGCCGGTATTGGGAGCATACGATCCGCGACGAAGGCGATTTGGAACGACATATCGACTACATCCATTTCAATCCGGTCAAGCACGGCCACGCGGCGCGCGTGCGAGACTGGCCTCACTCGTCGTTCCACCGATACGTGCGAGCGGGGCTGCTTCCCGAGGATTGGGCAGGTGACGTCCGGGAAGATGCTGGCACTTTCGGAGAACGTCCAGAATAGAAACCTGAGCTGCCCCCGCGATACCAGCAGCAGATCGCCTTGGAATCCCGGATGTCGCTTCGCTCATCCGGGCTACGAGTAGAGCGATCGACAAACGCTAAGCGAGCCGCGGCGCTATGCGCCACGGCCCGCCTTGCGATCTGTCATGAACGCTGATTTAGAACGCGCACCAGTGCTTCTTGATGAAGTAATCCTTGACCGCGAGCGCACGGGTGAAGGTTGGCACGCTCTTGCTGACGCGCTTGTAGTCGGACGGCCACGGCTTGGTGGGAATGCTCTCGTCCCAGACCTGGCAGAAGCCGGTGCCCTGCCACTTGATCAGGTGGTAGCCGGCCTGCGCCGGGCTGGTCGCGACGAACGCGGTGAAAGCGATACCAGCTGCGGCACACAGCATGGAAAGACGACGCATGATTTTCTCACTCCTCAAAACAAAACGGTGATGCACCTCCCGGCAATGCTTGGGGAGGCGTGGCGCGGGGCGGGGGCCCCGGACAAGGAGTGAGTGGCGGCGTGGCGAAATCAGGTTCAAACGGGATCAGCAGGAGAATGCCGGAATTTCACGGCAGAACGGGCGTTAACCGTTGCAGCCTGCGACGACCGCAGGGTGGGTAGCGTAACCCACCCTTGTTGATGAAAAGAAGCAGATGCAGAAAGCGTCGGCCGCGCGAGCGGCGGCGTTTACAGCGTGCAGCGGCGCTGCCGCCGCATGTTTTCCTGCACGGCCATCGCGGCCGAGAATGTCGGCATCGGCCTGCTGACGATCTTGTACGTCGACGGCCACTGCAGCGGCTTGTACTTCAGCTCCTCGTTCCAGATCTGGCAAATGCCGGTATTCTCCCAGCGGATCACGTAATAGCCAGTCCGCGCGGGCGCAGCTGAGGCGGCTTGGGCCGAGGCAGCGATGCCCGCTGCGGCACAGAGAAGGACAACGCGACGCATGAGAATTCTCCTTTGGGATACGTGACCTCGGGCCACCCCGGCTGACGTCTTCGCGGCGGTGTCCGGCCTTTGCGACGGCGAACGGGAGACTGGTGCTGCAAAAGCGTGAGAGTTGCAAGACGTGAAACGCGATCGTTCACGCCAATTTCAGCGCAGATGCGCATGCATCGGGATATTCGTCATCTTGCCAGCGAAGCCACCGCCTCGATCTCGATCAGCATTCTCGGGTCGGGCAGCGCCTGCACCACGCAGGTGGTGCGGGCGGGATAGGGCGCAGGTCCGAACGCGCCGGCGTAGAGCGCGTTCATCCCCGGCACGTCCGCGGCGCGCGTCAGCAGCACGTTGACCTTGACCAGGTCGCGGAAGGTGGCGCCGGCCTCGTCCAGCACGCGTTTGATGTTGGTGACGACATTGCCGAACTGCGCCTCGAAGCCGTCGGGCAGCGCGCCCCTGTCGTCGAAGCCGGGAATGCCCGAGACGAACAGGAGATCGCCGACGCGGGTGGCAAACGACAGCGGCGGGGCCTTGATGTTGGGCGGGGGCGCAAAGTGCTGGATCGACATGGGTCACCTCCGGGGACGAGTAGCCCGCATGAGCGTAGCGACATGCGGGTCTCTTGCAACTCATGAATGACGTGGCCTCCGCAAAGGCACTCCCGGCCTCTCCCAGGGGGAGAGGTGAACCGAGCTCCAGGCTGATGCGTCATACCTTCCAGCAGCGGCCGCGCTGGGCCGTGACATGTTGCCGACCCAATCCGTCGGCTAGAATTGTGCGCGTGATTCGAATTCGCAACATTGCGCCGGCCCTCCAAACATCGGGAGACTTACCCATGAAGATTTCCTCCACCCTCCGCGCGGCGCTGATCGCCCTTGCGGCCTTTGCGGGCGCCGGCCTGACTGCCGCGAGCGCCGACAGCGGCACCGTGACGCTGACGATCTACAAGGCGGGCTGGATCATCGGCGGCTCGGGCGGGAGCGGCGTCCTGAACTTCCGCGGCCGCAGCTATCCGCTCTCCACCGGCGGCCTGGACTACGGGCTCGTCTTCGGCGGCTCGAAGACGGTATTGCGCGGCCGCGTCAGCAACATCAACCGCCCGTCGGACGTCGCCGGCGTCTACGGCGCGGCCGGCGCGGGACTAGCCGTCGGCGCCGGCGCCCGCGCCATCGTGCTGAGTAATCAGAAGGGCGCGGTACTGGAGTTGTCCGGCCAGCAGATCGGCCTGATGGCGAACGCGGATCTCAGCGGGCTCGCGATTACGTTGAGGTAATCGCCCGGAATCGTAGGGTGGGTTAGCCGACCCACCAATTTTCCCGCAGTAGGGTTCAATCAAGCAACCCTGACCAGTAGCCCGCATGAGCGCCAGCGACATGCGGGAACCCGGATATCGTTTCGCTCATCCGGGCTGCTCTTGCTATGCTCCTCCCGAACCGGTGCCGGCATTCGGGAGGAGCATCATGGATCGAACAACGCGTGTGCCATGGCGCCGCGGCGGGGCGTTGCCCGGCGGCGGCGCGCTCGCCAAGGCTGCGTTCGCCAAGGCTGCGTTCGCGGCGATATGCGTCGCCGCAATGCTGTCGCTGCATCCCGGAGCCGCGCGTGCCGCGACGCCGGTCACCGTCGCGGTGGCGGATTTCGACTATGTCGACACGTCGGGCGAACCTGCGGATCAGAGCGCCAAGCATGCCAAGCTCGTGGCGACCTTCGCCGAATTGTTGCGCGACGATCTCGGCAGCAGCGGCGACTATCGCGTGCTGGCCGTTAAATGCGACCGGCGCCCCTGCACGGCCACAAGCATGCCGGTGGACGAATTCGTCGCCGCCGCGCGGAAGTCCGGCGCGCGGTTTGTCGCCTACGGCGGCATCCGCAAGATGAGCACACTGGTGCAGTGGGGCGATGTCGAACTGTTCGATCTCGAAAACAACAAGTTGCTGTTGCGACGGACGGTGAGCTTCCGCGGCGACAACGACACAGCCTTTCGCCGCGCCGCCCGGTTCGTCGGCGACACACTCAAGGACGCCATGCCGAGGCAGTGAAGGCGCGTGGGATTCGGGATGGAGGCGTTTCAGCCCGCATGAGCGTGCGTAGGGTGGGTTAGTAGCGTGCGTAGGGTGGGTTAGCCGAAGGCGTAACCCACCATCCGTGATGAATGACAGATTTGTCGAAGCCGAAGTGGCGGGTTACGCTTTGCTACCCCACCCTGTACCTTGATGGTCGAGCGAGCCCCGGCACGATGAGGAGAGACCTCACAACACCCTGTTACTCTCCTTCACCTTCTCCGCATCCAGGTACACCTGCCCGCCCATCTCCTTGAACTTCTCGCTCATCTTGGCCATGCCGTCCTCGATGGTCCCCTGCATCGACATGCCCACCGCCGCCGGATCGTTCAGCGTGGCGGCATAGTCCCGCACGTCCTGGGTGATCTTCATCGAGCAGAATTTCGGGCCGCACATCGAGCAGAAATGCGCGACCTTGTGCGCTTCCTTCGGCAGCGTCTCGTCGTGGAAGAGGCGCGCGGTGTCGGGATCGAGGCCGAGGTTGAACTGGTCGGTCCAGCGGAAGTCGAAGCGGGCGCGGGACAGCGCGTCATCGCGGAGCTGCGCGGCCGGGTGGCCCTTGGCGAGATCGGCGGCGTGGGCCGCGATCTTGTAGGTGATGACGCCGGTCTTGACGTCGTTGCGGTCGGGCAGCCCGAGGTGCTCCTTCGGCGTGACGTAGCACAGCATGGCGCAGCCGAACCAGCCGATCATCGCAGCGCCAATGCCGGAGGTGATGTGGTCGTAGCCCGGCGCGATGTCGGTCGTCAGCGGCCCGAGGGTGTAGAACGGCGCCTCGCCGCACTCCTTGAGCTGCTTGTCGACGTTGATCTTGATCTTGTGCATCGGGATATGGCCCGGGCCTTCGATCATGACCTGGCAGCCCTTGTCCCAGGCGATCTTCGTCAATTCGCCCAGCGTCTCGAGCTCGGCGAACTGCGCGCGGTCGTTGGCATCGGCGATCGAGCCCGGACGCAAGCCGTCGCCGAGCGAGAACGAGACGTCGTACTTGCGCATGAGATCGCAGATCTCGTCGAAACGCGTATAGAGGAAGCTCTCCTTGTGATGCGCCAGGCACCACTTCGCCATGATCGAGCCGCCGCGCGACACGATGCCGGTGACGCGGTTGGCGGTGAGGTGGATGTAGGGCAGCCGCACGCCGGCGTGGATGGTGAAGTAGTCGACGCCCTGTTCGCACTGCTCGATCAGCGTGTCCTTGTAGAGCTCCCAGGTCAGCTTGACGGGATCGCCGTCGCACTTCTCCAGCGCCTGGTAGATCGGCACGGTGCCGATCGGCACCGGCGAGTTGCGCAGGATCCATTCGCGCGTGGTGTGGATGTTGCGGCCCGTCGAGAGGTCCATCACGGTGTCGGCGCCCCAGCGGATCGCCCACACCATCTTGTCGACTTCCTCCTCCACCGAGGAGGTTACCGCCGAGTTGCCGATATTCGCGTTGATCTTGGTGAGGAAGTTGCGGCCGATGATCATCGGCTCGAGCTCGCAATGGTTGATGTTGGACGGGATGATGGCCCGCCCGCGCGCGATCTCGCTGCGCACGAATTCCGGCGTGATGAACGCCGGGATCGAGGCGCCGAAGCTTTCGCCGTCGGCAAGAGCTGCTTCCGCGCGCTCGAGCTTAAGCTTGCGGCCGAGGTTTTCGCGCGCCGCGACGTAGATCATCTCCTTGGTGATGATGCCGGCGCGGGCGAATTCGAGCTGCGTCACCTTGTGGCCGTCGAGGCCGCGCAGCGGCTTGTGATAGGCGGAAAAGGCGCGGGCCGCCTTGTCGGCTGAGACGTTGCCGTTGTCGACGGGCTTGACCGGCCGGCCCTCGTATTCCTCGACCCCGCCGCGCTCGAGCACCCAGGCCTTGCGATTGCGCGACAGCCCCGCATTGACGTCGATGGTGACGGAGGGGTCGGTGTAGGGACCTGTGGTGTCGTAGACCGGCAGGTTGGGTTCGCCCGCGCCTTCCGACAGGATGATCTCGCGCAGCGGTACGCGCAGGTCCGGCGCCTCGTCGGGCGTGACGAAGATCTTGCGCGAGGAGGGCAGCGGCCCCGTCGTCACGGCGGGAATCGTAGCGTCCGGCTTGGAGCGGATGTTCATGATGTCCTCCGTTTATTCCGTTGTCTTGTTGTCATTTCATCCGCGTTGGCGAATGGCGTAATCAGTCGTTCTCGTCCCCACGCTTTCAACCCTCATGGTGAGGAGGCGCGCAGCGCCGTCTCGAACCATGAGGCCCGTTGATGGGCCTCATCCTTCGAGACGCCGCTTCGCGGCTCCTCAGGATGAGGAGATGCAGTGCGTACCTCAGGGTAAGGGGTCGAACAGTGCGTTAGGTGTCTCACGCGGCCTCCACGTGATAGCCCAGCCATTGCTTGACCCTTGCGTCGGGGTCGGCGTTCTGGGTGACGTCGCTGACGACGGCGATGGAGTCGGCGCCGGCGGCGAAAATCTCGGGCGCGTGCTCGAACTTGATGCCGCCGATCGCGACCAGCGGGATGGTGCCGACGCGCTTCTTCCATTCGGTGATCTTGGCAATGCCCTGCGGCGCGAACCGCATCGACTTCAGCGTGGTCGGGAAGATCGGGCCCAGCGCGACGTAGTCGGGCCTGGCGGCAAGCGCGGTCGCCAGCTCCTCGTCGTCATGGGTGGAGATGCCGAGCGTGAGCCCGGCATCGCGGATCGCCTTCAGGTCGGCATTGACGAGGTCTTCCTGGCCGAGATGCAGGTGTTTTGCCCCGGCGACGATCGCCGCGCGCCAGTAATCGTTCACAACGAGTTTTGTCGGCGTACCCCGCGTCACGGCGAGCGCATCAGTGACGATCTGGAGCGACTGCGCGTCGTCGAGATTCTTTGCGCGCAACTGGATGGTGCCGACGCCGAGGCGGGTGAGCCGCGCCACCCATTCGACGCTGTCGACGATCGGGTAGAAGGGATCAGGATACGGCATGCCAGAACGGGGTCCCAACGACAGGGGTGGACGGGGAGGCGAAGTCGCGGGCTTCCATCAAGCCCGCCTCAAAGGCGGCGCGGCCGGCGTCGATGCCGAGGCGGAACGCCTTGGCCATGGCGACGGGGTCAACGGCCTTGGCGATCGCGGTGTTGAGCAGTACGGCGTCGAAGCCGAGCTCGAGCGCCTGCGCCGCGTGCGACGGCGCACCCAGGCCGGCATCGACCACCAGCGTGATATCGGGCAGGCGGTCGCGCATCAGTCGCAAGGCATCGCGGTTGATGATGCCCCTGGCGCTGCCGATCGGAGCCGCCCACGGCATCACCACCTTGCAGCCCGCATCGACCAGGCGCATCGCCACCGAAAGGTCCTCGGTGCAATAGGGGAACACCTCGAAACCGTCCTTGATCAGGATATTTGCCGCCTCGATCAGGCCGACGACGTCGGGCTGCAGCGTGTCGTTGTCGGCGATCACCTCGAGCTTGATCCAGGTGGTGCCGAACAGTTCGCGCGCGAGCTTTGCGGTGGTCACCGCTTCGCGCACGGTGCGGCAGCCGGCGGTGTTCGGCAGCACGGTGACATCGAGCTCGCGGATCAGTTTCCAGAACGCATCGCCCCTCTTGCCGCCGGCCGCTTCGCGCCGCACCGACACCGTGACGATGTTGGCGCCTGAGCTGCGGATCGCGGCTTGCATGATCGCAGGCGAAGGATACAGCGCGCTGCCGATCAGAAGGCGCGAGGGAAATTCCTTGCCGTAGAAGTTCACCATTTCAGTTTTCCCAGTCATTCCGGACGGTCCGCGAAGCGGACCGATCCGCTATCTCGAAGTTGCGACGCAAGTTTCTCAGATGTGCAATTGCACATCTTAGCTCGATGCTTCGCATCGCCCGGAATGACGGCACAAAGCCCACCATCACCCTCCCTGGCGCGGCGTGATGATCTCGATCTCGTCGCCGGCTTTGAGCGCCGTCTCCGCCCAGCGGCTTTTCGGCACCACATCGTAGTTCAGCGCGATCGCGAAATGGGTGCCCTCGTATTCAAGCTCGTTCAGCAGCGCATCCACGTTGTGCGAATTGACCTCGCGCAGCTCACCATTGACGATCAGCCGCATCGCATCACCTCGTTGTCGATCATGCCGCGCTCGACAAATCGCAGCGTCAGCTCGGCCAGCGCCGGGGCCATCAGAAAGCCGTGGCGATAGAGGCCATTGACCGCGATGTTGCTGCCGCGAACGGAGATGCGCGGCAAATTGTCGGGATAGGCGGGGCGCAGGCCCGAGCCGAATTCGACGATGCGGGCTTCGGCAAAGGCAGGATGCACCGAGTAGGCGGCGCCCAGCAGCTCCAGTGCCGAGCGGACGCTGACACCCCAATCTTCCGTCTCGATCGAGGTCGCGCCCAGCATGAACACGTGGTCCTCGCGCGGGATCACGTAGAGCGGCCAGCGCGGATGTATGAGGCGCACGGGCCGCGCCAGCTCGACCTCGTCCGTCTCGATCAGGATCATCTCGCCCTTGACGCCGCGCAGCTCCGGCTCCTCGTCGCGCGCTCCCAGCCCGCGGCAATCGATCACGATGCCGTCGAGATCCTTGGAGTTCACCTCGCTGTTGAAACAGACGGTGCCGCCGGCGGCGCGGATGCGCTCAAGCAGCTTCGGCAGTACGCGTCGTGGCTCGACATGGCCTTCCGCCGGGAAGAACAATGCATCGCGGAAGCGTCCTTCGAGCGATGGCTCAAGCCCGGCAATGCCCGTCGCATCGAGCCGTTGATGGTCCGCGGTCATTTTGGCAAAGCGCTCGAAATCGTTGCGTTCGCGCGCATGAGCCACGACGAGGGAGCCGTTGAAGGGCGTATCCGGCAATTCGCGTCGCCAGATGTCGAGCGAACGCAGCCCCAGGCGGCTGATGATGGGTTCGGCGACTTCCGCCTCGCAATAGGGCGCGAGCATGCCGCCGGCCCAGTAGCTGGTGGAGAGCGCGAGTTGCTCGTCGCTGCGCTCGTGCAGGGTCACGGCGTGCCCGGCCTGGGCGAAAAGCAGCGCCTGCCAGGCGCCGGCGATGCCTGCGCCGATGATGTGAACCGGGGAATCCCCCCGGGGCCGTCTGGTGTTCTGGTGCATCCCTGTCCCTTCGCCGGCATGACCCGGATCAGGTTCAAAGGGTCACCGCGGTCTCTCGGCTGGTCGCCTTCCCGGCGGCGCCTCGAGCTTGCGGTATCTCAGCTCCTCCTTCGGAGCTCCCCTCGGAACAGCGCTAATGTAAGCGTAGGCGACGCTGTGTCAACGCATGCCCGGGCGTGATACCGGGCATGCACCGGATTTGGCACTGCGAAATAGCGGCCGGGCATGCCCGGCCCGGCGTTCACCAGGCCGGAACCTGGGCCCGGGCGTTGTGGATGTGCTTCGCCGCCCGTCTTGGCGCAGCCGTGCCCACCGGCGGCATGGGACTGCCGTTCGGATCGATCCCGGCTGCCACCTGAGGCTGCCGGGCGGACTCCAGCCGCTGGCGCTTGGCGGCCGCGTAATAGCCGCTCGCATAGTACCGCACGGCGAGGGCATGATTGCCGTTGGCAGCGCGGTAGGCGCCGGCGAGATATTTCACTGCATAGGTCAGATTGGTATTTGGATCGCGCAGGCCTGCGGCATCGCCGGTGTAGCCGACACCGCGTGCCGTCGCGAGCTTGATCTGCATCATGCCGATCGTTCCGCCGCGGCCGACAAGGTGCGGCTGGTAACGGCTCTCGCGGATGATGACGCGATGCACCAAGGCTTCCGGCACGCCGTTGGCGCGGGCATGGGTTGCGACCAGATCGGCATAGTCAGCCTGTCCGGCCGAAGCGTTCGGCGCAAATGACAGCGCCACCACGGCCGCCAGCGAGACGGCAATAAGAAGTGAAGATTTCATTAAATGTCCCTCAAGTTCGCAAACAACCTGCGCCCGAACGCGTTAGGCATTGTGATTCGAGCGAACGCCGGGCTGTGGTGTGGCCAAAACCGGGTTTGTCGCTTTTGTTCACCCCATGTTGGCGTTTGCCGTCATTACGACTCAATCTGCTCTTTTGATTCGCATCGCGAGCGATCTGCTCGTCGCGACAGCGAGCCTGTCGGATTTCTTCATCCAGACAAATTCGTCCCACACAAATCAGCAGATGAGCGTGAGGCAAAGGGAGACGCGCGATGGCAAGAGTTAGCGTAAGCCACATCCCGACACAAAATCCTTGCGCGCAATGCGGCAGCCCGATCGCGCTGCCGGAATGGACCGAGGCCGGCGAAGGCCGCGTTTCTTATCTCTGGCATTGCCGCGCCTGCAACTATCGCTTCGAAGCGATCGCCATCTACGAGCAATCCGACACCGAGTCCCGACCGCTGGCCGCCTGAATCGCCTCGCTAGGCGCCGAGCGGCGACTACTGCCGCACTCGCGTCATGAACGAGTAGCTGTCGGCGAGGAACCTCGTTGCAGGGGTTCCGCTCGTGATCTCATGATCCGGAATTCAAGCTGCTTCGCCAGCGGGGCGGGAACCGTCTTGCGCGCTGCAACGTCGAAATTGCCGCACGCAAGGAACTGCATGCCGAGCGTCGTGGTTCTCCCGTCATCAATTTCGATTGGAGGAGAACCAAATGTTGATGAAATCGATCACCGCCGGCCTGGTGGGCTCCGCGTTGTTCGCGACCGCTGCTCTCGCTCAGCAGACCCCGACGGCCCCGTCCGATACCCCCGCGAAATCCGAAATGAAGGCGGAAACCCTCTCGCCGCAGTCCGTCCAGGGCGATTGGCGCGCCTCCAAAGTTGTCGGATTGAAGGTCTATAACGAGGCCAACGAGAACGTTGGCTCGATCAACGATCTCTTGATGGAGAAGGGCGGAAACATCAAGGCGGCCGTGATCGGCGTTGGCGGCTTCCTCGGCATGGGTGAGCACCTGGTCGCCGTGCCGTTCGACAAGCTGAAATTCTCCAACCAGCCGATCACCTATACGGGCGCGCAGAGCACCCCCAGCCGCCCGGCATCGACCACGACGACGGGCGCTGCGACCACCACCAGCCCGGCGGCCTCGTCGAGCGCGTCGAAGTGGTACCCGGACCACGCGGTGTTCAACACCACGAAGGACGAGCTGAAGAAGCTGCCCGAGTTCAAGTACACGGAGTAACCGTTCGACGGTTTTGTCCTGAAGGGCCGGGGCGGCGTTGCCGCCCCGGCCATTGATGCTCGATTTGCTCTCTCCCGCGTCTCACCCAAGGGCCCATCCTTACAGCGGCCATATCGTGATGTTAGGTTCGGGAGCGGCAGGGAGCGCCCCTGCTTCCTGCAACACACCGAACGGGAGGACGAGATGACCGAGAGCGTCTACAAAGTTATCGAACTGATCGGTACCAGCAAGGAATCCTGGGAGAAGGCTGCCGCGGCCGCGGTCGAGCAGGCGGCGAAATCTCTTCGCGATCTTCGCGTCGCGGAAGTTGTTGAACTCGATCTGCAGCTCGATTCCAAGGGGAAGGTTGAGGCCTATCGGGCTAAACTCAACGTCTCCTTCAAATTCGAAGGCACGTGACCTGTGTCGTTGCGCCGTCGTGATGCACTGAATGGACGCTCTCCCCGCAATGCGGGGAGAGCAATGTTCGCAAGAACCTATCAGCGCATGCGAGCGAAAACGAGGAAGCCGCCTACAGTTCCGGCAGCTTGGTCACGTAGACGTTGAGCGTGCCGCCGGCTTCCGCAGTGACGCGCAGGGTCTTTGAATCGAAGGCGATATCGGCAAGCCGCAGGCTGTCGACATTGGCTTCCACCCGCACTCCGTCCTCGTTCTTCTGATAGTCGGCAATCGCTTCGGCGATCTTCTTCTGGGCGTTTATGGCGATCGGCTTGAGGTCGAAGGTCGCCTTCTCGACCAAAGCGCGCTGCAGATGCGGCACCGCTGCCCGCGCCGCGGCCCCGAGCAATCCGAAGGCGGCCTCGGACTCGACGGCGAGCTGGATGTCGGCAAGCCGCAGCGTCTGCTGCGCCTGGTCGAGCATCGGCCGGCCCCAGATGTGCACCGTGGCATCAGTGCCGAAGCCGAAGAAGCTCTTCTTCTCCTTGGCGCGGACCAGGAGCGAGATCAGGAGTCGCTCGCCGGACGGCGTCACGCTGGCGCGCTTGATTGTGACGTCGACCGGGCCGGAGCCGTCTTCCGGATAGGTGTGGCCGACGAGTTGGGCCTCAATGATCTTGTTGAGCTCGGTGAAGGGCATATCGATCGGCACGCCGATGCTCACGCCCGTTCCCGTCGGCGGCACGATCGATATCTTGTCAGGGAAGGGACACTCGGGTTTCGTCGGCGTCGACGTCACGCGCGTCTCCGCCTCGATGCCCATCGCGAGCGTGACCGCGGAGGAGTCGACACGCGGCTGCGCGGCGATGGCGCGGGTCGGCCGCATCTCCAGCCAGAGCGGCGGAAGCGATCCGGACGTGCCGATCCCCTGCAGGGGGATCGAGCGACACGCCTTGGCCCACTGCGCCTTCGCGTTCTGCCGGAGCGTCGGGTCGTTGCGGATGCGCTCGCCGACCGCATTGAGCTGCTCGCCGACCGTCCTGTCGATCAGCGGCTTGACCTGGCCCGGCACGTTGACGCGGGCGCCGGCGACCGAAAGATTGGTGTCGCCGAGGTTCACCTGCGCGCCGAAATTGGGCTCCAGGTGCCAGCCGGCTGCGAGCTTCGGGCGCGAGGTGATGATCACGTTGCCCTTGATCTCGGCGCTGGCGTTGATCTGCTTGATGTTGACCTCGCCGATCTGCTTGGCGGCGTTGTTGCCGAGCACGCTGCCCAGCGCCTCGCCGAGCGCGCCGGTGGCCTTGGCCGACAGCGATCCGGTGACGTTGAGCCTGCCGGTGAGCGGCGTCGTAAGCGAGAGCACGTCCTTATCGCCGGTCGCGTTGATCGGCCCGCGCAAGGCGGTCCAGCCGATGTCGGCGTTCTGCATGATCTGTGAGATCGGGTTCTCCGCCTTGCCAGCGAAATTGCGCGGCGTTGCGCGCTCGGCAGCTTCGCGGACCGCCGACAGCGCGATCGCGACCGGTGCCACCACGATCGAGCTGCGCGAGGCCGATGGCAGCGGCTCAAGTTGCGCCAGCACCGGCCCAGGGGTGGTGTCGCCCGGCGCCAGCCAGTCCATCACCTTCAGGCTCAGGAAAAACGACCCCACGACCACCGCGACCGCGATCAGGATCGTCTTGAGATTGAACGTCAGGCGCATCGTTTCCCGCGGGACTGATTCAAGCCGCAAATTCTACAGGGCGGGGGAGGGCGAAGCTAGGGAGGGCGGGGCCGTGAGACCCCTCCTTTGAGCGCCCCAAAGCAGGCGCCCGGCGCGATCGGAATTCGCAGGCGTGCGCGCGGGGATTTTTTGACGTTCCGGTGGCCGGGTTCTCCACCTGCCTCCCCGGATTCGCGGGCGCACGGCCCCCGATCTTTGCGCGAATCACCTTGTCAAGAATTGACGCGTTCAATTCCCGGTGCATGCTCACCCAATGGGACTCAATACGCGTACGCGGCTGGCCCGAATGAGTAGCGGGCACTACTGCTTGATCCGGGACTTGGGCTTGGTCAAGGGTGGCAAGGGACTGAGGCACCATGAGGTCGTGTTGGACCTTTCGTGGCGTGGTCTCTTTCGCGCAGTGAAATCCCACCTGCACGTGAACCGATCCGAACAAAGGCCTTTGCAGGCCGATGAGGTCAGTCCGATCCGGGCGACGTCGGTTGCCGGAAGCAAAGCGGACTAAGGTACATCCGCTCAGCCATTTTCGAGTGCAGTCAGCTGCTCGGCATCCAAGTGTGGTTGGCCCGGTGATACGGGTGATAGCCCGAAAGGGGCTCGCGCCAGTGATCAAGCAAACGCCACCAGAACTGGTGTTGATCCATTACACATGGCGGCCTGCCTTGGACACGTCTCCGTGTGGTTCATTGATCGCTTGATCTTGATCAATCGTTGCGATCTGGAATTCCGCAGTGTGGTCGCGGGGGCGGATGGAGGGCGGAATGCCCTTGGCCCGCTACTTTATGTTTGTCGGCGGAGCATTGCTCGTGCTGCTGATGATTTCGAATGCATATCTGCCAAAAGCGCCCGTCGCGGATAGGACAGATTTCAAGCCGCCAGTCGTCCTCATCCACTCCGACCGCAAATGGCCGGAGCGCGTTGTTTACGATACCGGCCTTGCGACGATCGTTCCTCCGCAGGTCGAGACGATCGTTCCTCCGCCGGTCGAGAAGACGGAGGCAAAGGTTCCGGTGATGCGTGCCGATGCCTCGCCCGACACGCGGGCGCGTGAGACACTTGCGCGGTTGCAGCCCTCCGATGCCAAACAGCTACAATTGTCGGATGCGAAAAAGCGGGAACGGCTGCAACACCAGCGCAAAATTGCCAAGAGGCGCGCGGCGCTGCTTCGAGGACCACCGCGGTTTGGGTTTGATAACTATATCTGGTGGACAGAGTAACCTCGCCCGCCTGCAAAACGTTGAACCGGTGATCGAGATCTTTCGTTAAGGGGCAGGCTCGCTGCCACATTCGCGACGGCATCCGGCGCGATGCTGCCGCGGCCCCAAGGTCAAACAGTCGGAAGGAGGAGCGCAATGAGTGATTTGGTCGTGATCGCATTCCCCACCGAGGCGAAGGCGGAGGAGGTCCGGCAAAAGCTGCTGGCGATGCAGAAGGAATACCTGATCGAATTGGGTGACGCGGTGATCGCCGTGAAGGACGCCGAAGGCAACATCAAGCTGAATCAGCTGATCAGCACTACCGCCGTCGGAGCCGTTTCGGGGACCTTCTGGGGGGCGCTGATTGGTCTCATCTTCTTGATGCCGCTCGCTGGTGCCGCGCTTGGAGCGGCTTCCGGCGCGATTGGGGGCGCTTTGACCGATATTGGCCTCGATGACAAATGGATGAAGGAAACCGCGGCTGCGATCCAACCAGGTACGGCGGCGCTGTTCCTGCTGGTTCGCAAAGTCACGCCAGACAAGGTGCTTGAAGCGCTCAAGGGCGAGGGTGGCACGGTGATGAAGACGTCGCTGGACCATACCAAGGAAGCGGCGCTTCGGGAGGCTCTTGCCGGCGTCCAGGCCGCTGTGAAGCCTTCGGCATGAAGTTGGCTTCGAGCCGCCCACGCACGGTGCGGTGCGATTCTGGGGCCGGGCTCGCGGTCGGGTTTTGGAGGGTGTGATGTGATGCGCCTGAATTTCACGTTTGCGACCGTAGTAGTCGGGACGATCTCGGCGGCAGCTCCGGCAGCGGCTCAAACCTACGACAAGAGCTATCCGTTCTGCCTGGAGGCTTATGGCGGTCGGCCCGGCGGTTACATCGAGTGCCGCTATGCATCCATGGCTCAATGTGCGGCGTCGGCCTCGGGGCGAGGCGCGACGTGCCGGCTCAATCCGTACTACGCCGATGGAAAGTTCCGATCTGCGCCCTTCGTTCCAGCGGCGGCACGATCGCCTTGGCGCTGACGCGCTGTTGCTGCGGGACCTCGGACGCATACGAAAACGGCCAAGCCGCGCCGGTCCGTTCATTTGCAATATGATCATCATGCCAAGCAAACGTCCCCGAACGACAAAGCCGCAAGAATGCTTTGGCAGCCAGCGCCGCACTTACCGCATCTCGCGGCTCTTGTTGGCAGAGTAGATATGGTATACTTTATTTGCAGTCCCTAACAGCTATCGGATGCGGATCAAAACCTCGCGGGTGCTTTCAACACCTCCCGGGACCCTTCGCGCTCCAATCGATTCTGCTGATGAGTCGCGAAGTCGCGGCAACATTGCTGCCGCATCCGGACTTCGGAATGCAGGAATAGTTTTCAGGCTCGAAGCGAGACGCCATAGGCGTATCACGCACCAACAGGTCATCTCTAAGAGTTCGCGGCAGTTCACGGCACAGGCCTGAAGCTGCCGCTTGATCCGAGGAGGAACCAATGAAGCCCACCAACCTGAGCATGATCGTGACACCCGCGGCAGCGATTACCCTTGCCAAGACCACGCTTTTCGCCGGGGTGCTCGTGGCCCTTTCCCCCGCGGCTGTCCTGGGACAGTCGATTGAAAAGAAGGGAACTACGCCCTACGTGACGCACTTCATTTTTCGGCCGTTGATGAGCATTGACATCGCCGGACTCGGTACGGCCACCGCACTGGAGGCGGTCGGGACCACCCAAAACATGAAGGGAGAGAAGATGTTGGACAAGATGTCCGCACATTGCACCGCCCTGAACGTTTCGTCGGGCGAGAAGAAATACATTGACGGCGCCTGCGTGCTGGCCGACAGCGACGGTGACAAGATCTTCTCGACTTTCGACACTCGCGACCTCGACAAGTCGCAGCCGAAAATGGATTGCGGCACTCATATCATCACCGGCGGTACCGGGAAGTATAAGGGGATCACCGGGAGTGAGCCATTTGCCTGCATAACAATGCCGGCGCTGGCCGGCCCCGGCGGCTATTTTGCGATGGACATCCCGCATAACACGACGTGGGAAATCAAATGACGAAGACCTCGATGTCTTCCGGCCGAGCGGCAACCGTGCCGCAGACAAGATGTGCTATCGGGGAAATATCGGGATAACGTTTCTATTGCCGTGGTCAAAAATTCGGCTAGCCGCCAATCAGACAGTCGGTGGAGCCAATGCAGCAGATTGCGGACTGGCTCGAGAAACTTGGGCTTGGGCAATACGCGCAGCGTTTTGCCGACAATGGCATCGATGTAAGTGTCCTTCCCGAACTGACCGAAGAGGACTTTGACAGGCTCGGGGTCTTGCTCGGACACCGTCGCAAAATGCTGCGCGCGATCGCCGAACTCAATCAAGCCGAATTGGTCGCCGAGCCGATTCGCCGGCACGATGCCGAGCGGCGCCACCTCACCGTTATGTTCTGTGATCTGGTAGGTTCGACTGCGCTCTCGGCGCGCCTCGATCCCGAGGACATGTGGGAGGTGATCCGTGATTATCGGGCCGCCTGCGCAAGCGTCATCGCCACTTACGACGGTGTTATCGCCAGGTTTGTGGGCGACGGGATCCTCGCCTACTTCGGCTATCCCCGCGCACATGAGGATGACGCGGAGCGCGCAGTGCGAGCGGGCCTCGACATCATCGCCGCAACAGGGCCGCTGCAAACGCGCGCGGAAGAACGGGTCGAGGTGCGAATTGCCATCGCGACCGGGCTCGTGGTGGTGGGCGACCTCGTCAGCGGAGGCGCGTCGGAGGAGCAGGCAATGGTCGGTGATACACCGAACGTCGCTGCCCGGCTCCAGAGCCTGGCGGAGCCGGGGGCGGTTGTCGTTGCTGCTTCGACGCGCCGGCTGCTTGGCGACTTATTCACTTTTCGCAACCTCGGCAGCCGCGAGGTCAAGGGCATCTCAGAACCCATCGAGGTCTGGGCGGTCGAAGGGAGAGCCGCGTCGGAGAGCCGCTTTGAGGCGGTGCGCACCGCGCGCTCGATGGGCTTTGTCGGCCGCAAGGCAGAGATCGCATTCGCGCTCGCGCGCCAGCAGCTGGCGTGGCAGGGCCAAGGCCAAGTGGTGTTGATTTCCGGCGAGGCAGGGATCGGCAAATCGCGCATGGTGGCAACGCTGTCCGAGAGCCTCGCGTTGGGGTCGCACCGCCGGGTGCGCTATCAGTGCTCGCCCTACCACACGAACAGTGCGCTTCATCCCTTTATCGCTCAGCTCGAGCGCGCTGCCGGCATTAGGTCGCAGGACATGCCCGGGCAAAAGCTCGACAAGCTTGAGGCAATGCTGGCGCTTGGTACGCAGCAAGTGGCTACAGCGACGCCGCTCATTGCCGCGCTTCTTTCGATTCCAACCGGCGAGCGCTATCCGCCGCTCGGCTTGAGTCCGGTGCAACAGCGGCGGCAGACATTCGCCACCCTTCTCGACCAGCTCGAGGGCTTGGCACGGCAGCAGCCGGTGCTGATCGTCTGCGAGGACATGCATTGGGCTGATGCAACGACGCTCGAACTCTTCGATCTCACGGTCGATCGGATCAGGGGACTGCCCATCCTCGTGCTCATGACATTCCGGCCCGAGTTCGAGCCGCCCTGGACCGGCCTTGCCAACGTCAGCCTGCTGCGGCTCGATCGGCTCGACCGGCAGGACACGCGCGCTCTGGTCGAGCAGGTGACTGTCGGTCGGCAGCTGCCGGGCGAAATGATGACGCAGATCATCGACAGGACGGATGGTATCCCGCTCTTCGTCGAGGAGTTGACCAAGATGGTGCTGGAGTCCGGACTGCTGGTGGAAGATACCGGGCGCTATCGCCTCGATAGTCCGCTGCCACCGCTCGCCATTCCCGCGACGCTGCAGGACTCGCTTATGGCGCGGCTCGACCGGTTGGCGCCGGTCAAGGAGGTGGCACAGATAGGCGCTGCCATTGGCCGCGACTTCTCATACACGCTGCTGCGCTGTGTGGCGGGGCGCGATGATCTGGCGCTGAGCGCGGCACTGGGCCAGCTCGAAGAGGCCGAACTGCTATTGCGCCGAGGGACGCCGCCGGAAGCGAACTATAGCTTCAAGCATGCGCTGGTTCAGGAAGCGGCGTACGAGAGCCTGCTCAAAAGCCGCCGGCAACTGCTTCACAAGCACATTGGCAATGTCCTGCGCGATCGATTTCCGGTCATCGCCGAGACCGAGCCGGAAGTCGTGGCATACCACTTCACCGAAGCGGGGCTGGACGAGGCAGCCTTGGAGTGGTGGCGCAAGGCGGGCCAGCAGGCGTTGAAGCGCTCGGCATACTCCGAGGCAATCGCACATCTCGGTAAGGCGGTTGCCATCGCCGATGCGCTGCCTGATGAGTTGGGCGGGCGCATGAATCGGCTGCAGCTTCAAATCGCATATGGTCGTGCGCTGCGGGGCAGCCTTGGGTACAGCGCCCCCGAGACGGTGGCCGCATGGACGCGCGCCCGACAGTTCGCGGCTGACATCAATGATCCGGTTGAACTGGCGCCGATCAATTCGGGCCTGTTCAATGCCAGCTTGAATCACGGCGAGATCGCACCGATGCGGGATTTGGCGGAGGCAATAATGAGCGCCGCCAACCGGCGACCGGAATCGCCCGTAGCCGCAATCGTCGCACACTGGACAAGCGGGGTGACCTGCTGGTTCGGAGGCGACTACTTGAATGCGAGAGTGCATCTTGAACAAGCACTCGCGGTCTATGGTGCTGAGCCGAATCCCGCGACCTTCAAGGCGACGACGCTGGACCTGCCGTCCGTTATCATCCGGTTTCTTGCTCTGGTGCTTTGGCCGCTCGGGAAGATTGATCGATCGCGCCGGCTCGCCGGGGAAGCGGTGAGTGCCCCTGGAGAAAAACGCGCGCTTGCTCAAGTGAATGCGCTCGTTCACAAGGCGGTTTTCGACGGACTATGCGGGGTGCATCCTCGCATGTTGCAATCAACAGAGACGATCCTTTCCATCGCCCGCGAGCACACGATGCCGTTGTATGTGGCCGCTGGCACGCACCTGAACGGCTTGGCAAGGTGGCATGCCGGCGACCGAACAGGTGGACTCTCGGAAATGCGCCGCGGCTGGGCATTGCTTCACGAAAATGACTGCTATCTTTGTGAACCATTTTGGGGATTGCAGGTTGCCGTGGCGAACGCAGAGGCAGGGCAACTCGAGACTGGGCTGGAAATTCTAACAGGGCTGATCGGATGGGCGGAACAAGCCGGCCAGCGTTGGCTGGACGCCGAACTGCATCGTGTCCGTGGTGAGTTTTTGTTGCGTAGTGACCCGCCGAATGTTTCCGCCGCCGAGGATGCCTTCAATAGGGCCCTGCAAATCGCTCGAAGCCAGCAGACGAAGACTTTCGAGTTGCGCAGCGCGCTTGGACTTGCGCGCCTTTACAACGCAAATGGTCGAGCGGGAGCAGTACGCGATGTGCTGGCGCCGGTCCTCGATGATTTCGATACGGGGCAAGATCTCCCCGAAATCGAACAAGCGGAGAAGCTGCTCAAGCTTGGGCATTAGCGAGGCTCTGGCGCTCGATACTCGTCGGTCGACCGCCCAACGACACCCTCAACGCGCAGCTCCGTCCGGCCGGAGTTGCGAGTGCCCACGGGCCAACGACATCGCCCAGTGCCGTGCCGGGGCACGTCTTGTTCAAGATCCCGCTGATGGCAATCGTGCCAGGAGGTTCAATTGTAAGCAGGTCAGAAGCCTGAATTAATGCGGCAAGCCGTTGACCGAGTCTTGGAGGTTGTGATGCGCATGCTCATTCTTGCGTCTACGGCCGTAGCGATCGGGACGATCTTGGCGGCAGTTCCCGCGGCGGCTCAAACGTACGATCCCCGCTATCCGGTCTGCCTGCAAGCATACGGCGGTCTGCCCGGCGGTTATATCGAGTGCGGCTATACGTCGATGGCTCAATGTGCAGCCTCGGCCTCGGGGCGAGGGGCAACATGCCTGATCAATCCATACCACCCCCAAGGAGGGTTCCAGGCTCCGCCCGGCGCTCCATCAGCAGCACGACGACCCTGGCGCTGACACGCTGTTGTTCCGGGACCTCGGACGCATACGAAACGGCCGGCTGCGCCGGGATCGCTCATTTGCAATATGATCATCATACCAACGTCCCCGGATGACAAAACGGCAGAGCCGTCTAGGTGTGGCCAAACCTAGAAGCTTTCATGAATTCCGCGCCTTGCTCGCGTCTTGGCCTTGTTCCTTGCTTCGCATCTGGGAGCAATTTGGCGGCAACCTTGAACCTCTTTTTGTGGCTGCCGACTCATGTATGGGAGCTCGCATTGTGCCGCGCTGTGGTGTAGCCGCCTACGCTTGGCCCTTG
Source organism: Bradyrhizobium sp. (assembly GCF_016213215.1). Lineage (GTDB taxonomy): Bacteria > Pseudomonadota > Alphaproteobacteria > Rhizobiales > Xanthobacteraceae > Bradyrhizobium. The sequence goes on from NZ_JACRAW010000163.1 coordinate 132,184, forward strand.
GGACCTCAGATAAAGCGACGAAGCGACCGATCGAACTCAGCACGCGGTGGGTGGATCGTGCGGCTCAAGCGAGAACTCGTACAACAAGCGCCGCTGCTTGCCCTTGATCGCCTTGGTCGCGATCTGTTCAGCGTTGCCCGGTATCACAGCAGCATCGGCGCCTTGTGTGCGACGCCTAACGTGAAGTAATCCTGCGGGAATAGAGAACTGAGCAGGGAGGTGCCAATCGCCATGAAAGGCGTCACCGAGTGGCTCAAGTCGATCGGCTTGTCAGAGTATGCCCAGCGCTTCGCCGAGAACGGCATTGACCTTTCGGTGGTCCGTGACCTGACAGACCAGGACCTCAAAGACCTTGGCGTCCTGCTGGGTCATCGCCGCAAGATCCTGCGCGCCATCGCAGAGCTTGACGACGCGGCTCGTCCTAGGGCCGGCGACACAGCGGCCGAAGCCAGTCGACCGGATGAGCGACGCCACCTGACAGTGATGTTTTGTGACTTGGTTGGGTCTACAGCCCTTGCGGCGCGGTTGGATCCGGAGGACGTGCGAACCCTGATTGGCGCCTACCACAGCTGCATTGCAGAGGTCACAGGCCGTTATCAGGGAAAGATTGCCCGCTATATGGGTGACGGGGCGTTGGTCTATTTCGGCTTTCCGCAAGCACATGAGGATGATGCCGAACAGGCGGTGCGGTGCGCACTCGCACTCATTGATGCCGTTGCGAGTATCCGGAACGTCGCTGCAGCGCTGGAGATTCGCGTCGGCATTGCCACCGGCACGGTGGTTGTGACCGAGCTTCTGATTGAGAAAACGCCGGCGGAGCAAGCGGTTGTTGGTGAAACGCCGAACCTCGCAGCTCGGCTACAAACAATGGCGGAGCCGGGGACAGTGTTGGTCTGCGCGAGCACGCGCCGGCTCTCCGGGGGAGAGTTCCACTACCGCGACCTCGGCCCCGTTGCGCTGAAAGGCTGGGCGGATCCGATTCAGGTTTATCAGGTCCTGGGAACGAGCGGCGTAGAGAGCCGGTTCGAGGCAATGCATACTGCCAAGCTGCCTTCCTTGTTAGGGCGTGAGGAAGAAATAGAGCAGCTGGTCCGCCGCTGGCGACAAGCGGTACATGAAGAAGGCCGGGTGGTTACTCTCACAGGAGAACCAGGCATCGGCAAGTCGCACATTGCCTTGGCACTCAACGAGCGGCTCCAGGGTGAACCACACGTCACGCTGCGCTATTTTTGCTCTGAGCATCATACCCACAGCGCACTATTTCCATTCATCAGCCAGCTGGAACGTGCTGCCGGGTTCAAGCACAGCGACACACCTCAGGAGAAGCGATCCAAGCTCGCCGCCCTACTGGCGCAATCCACACAGAACCCCGAGCACCTCGCAGTTCTGGCCAACCTATTGGCTCTGCCTGGAGATGATCATTGCCGGCTGCAGGACCTCACCCCACAAAAACGCAAAGAGAAGACCTTCGCGGCATTATTGGCCCAACTCGATGGGTTGGCGGAGCGGCAGCCAGTCTTGCTCATGTTCGAAGATGTGCACTGGATTGACCCGACCTCGCTTGAGCTCCTCGCAGCTACTGTGGATCACGTGCCGCAGCTTCGGGCACTTTTGCTGATCACGACCAGGCCGGAATTCACTCCCCCGTGGCCGAGCTACCCTCACACCACGACCATCCCGCTCACGCGCCTTGGCCGACGCGACGGCACAGAGTTGGTCCTGCGGGTGACCGGGGGCAAAGCGCTTCCGAAGGAGATCATGGAGCACATTCTCGCACACACCGATGGGGTGCCCCTCTTCATCGAGGAATTGACGAAGATGGTGCTGGAAGGCGGGTTGTTGCGCGGGCGGAACGGCGAATATGTTCTCGAGGGTCCTCTTCCATCTTTCGCGATCCCAACCACCTTGCAAGCATCGCTAATGGCTCGCCTTGATCGGTTGTCGCCGGTGCGCGACGTAGCCCAAATCGGTGCCGTCGCCGGTCGCGAATTTCATTATGAACTTGTGAACGCCGTCGCCGGGCTGCCGAGGCAGAGATTGGACGAGGCGCTCGGCCAGTTGGTGCGCTCGGGACTGGTGTTCTGTCGGGGCGAAATTCCACATGCGGTATACACCTTCAAGCACGCCTTGGTACGGGATGCCGCTTACGCCGGGCTGCTGAAGAGCCGTCGCGTACAGCTACATGCGGCCATGGCACGCGCGCTCGAGCAGAAATTTCCTGAAGTCGTGCAGGCGCAGCCCGAGATCATTGCATACCACTACACTCAGGCGAGAAACTACGAAGCGGCCGTACACTACTTGTACCAAGCAGGCAAACAATCAGCGGCTCGTTCGGCGCACAAGGAAGCGATCGGTCATGTGCAACAAGGGTTGGATCTGATTCCTCATATCGACGACCCGACGCTACGCGTCAAATCGGAGTTGCTGTTGCAGACGTCTCTCGGCAATTCCCTTCGGGCGATCCAAGGCTGGAGCACTGACGGCGTGAAGCAGGCGTACACTCGAGCGCTTGAACTGTGCAAAGAAAGTGGACTTGATGAACATATCTTGCCTGCAGTGTTTGGTTTATGGACCTGGAATTTCGTTCATGCATCGCTTGGTGAAGCTCACGCCCTTGCCGAACACTTGCTCAATAGCGCTGAGAACGTAGACAACCCGGTTTACAAGGCTCTTGCCCACCAGGCATTGGGCTTTACTTTGTTTGGGCAAGGGAAGTTTTCCGCAGCCCATGCGGAGCTGGAATGCAGCATGAGCCTTTGTGAGGATAGCAAGGCCGCAGCATATCTTGACTTGTCAGCACAGGATCCGCGAGTTCATGTAAGGTCATATGACGGCATGGTGCTTTGGATGCTCGGCTACCCGGATCGGGCGTTGCGGATTTGCGCGGAGGCTCGCCGCTACGCAAGTGCATCTCAACACCCGTTCACCGAGGCAATGACGCGAACGATAACCCTTCGCGTGCACCAGCTTTGCGGCGACGCTGCGGTGGTTGCAGCTCAGGCGAACGATGCTATCGCTTTCTGCGAAAAGCACGAGTTTGTTCACTACCTGGCCATGGCCTTGATTTTGCGCGGATGGGCAAGTGCCGATCAGGGCGCCTTTGAGAAAGGGGTTGCTGAAATTCAAGAAGGCTTGGAAAGAGAGCGGGCTACCGGTGCCTTATTGTTTGAGTCGTACTCTCTGGGGTTGCTGGCGGATGCATGCATAAAGAACAAGCATTACGGGAAAGCGCTGGACTTTTTGGAGCAGGCGCAATCGAGGCTCGGCGAAGAGAACTCCGAACACTTTTACGAGGCTGAATTGTATCGTTTGCTCGGCGAAGCGCATCTGCGGTCGAACCGAAACCTGGAATACGCTGAGCATTACTTTTGCAAGGGCATTAGCGTCGCGCGCGAACAGAAAGCCAGGTCTTTTGAACTCAGACTTTGGCTGAGCATGTGTGATCTGCACGACTTGAGGCAAGGTGGCGCGAACTGTCGCTCGCAACTCGACGAGATTTACCGGTCTTTTAGCGAGGGTTTTGACAGCAGGGATCTACTGAGAGCCAAGACAATGTTGAAGATCGCTTGATGTGCAGACCTGCCAGACCGCGGACGCCTGCGAAACCGGCCCCGCTCTGCGCTGGGACCGTCGTTGTTCAAGGGAATTGCGCTTCCGGTGTTGCGCCCGCCTCTCTGCAGGGGCCGCCCGCTACACGCGCTCTTCAGCTTCACGGTTGCTCTCCAGTTTGCTTCGCAGCGCCGTGACCACGCGATGGACTGTTTCTATGTCCTTGACCAACAGCCCCTCCGAGATGCGATTGACCCAGGGAGCCTGTAAGTCCATCGCGGCTTCGAAGGTCCGTCTTCCCTTGTCAGTCAGTACGACGAGTTGCGCCCGCCGGTGATGCGGGTTGGCCTCGAATGCAACAAGTCCCTCTTCGTGCAGGTCGTTGATGATCCGCTGCACGTTTTGACGATTGGCGCCGAGGTCGCGAGCGAGCCACGCAACCGGTTGCGGGCGTTCGGCGGCGACGATTGCGCCAAGGATCTGCCAGCGTGCGCTCGTCAGCCCGAGCCCCGCAACCAGCCGATCGCCGCCGGTTAACAGCAGGCTGTTCAGCCTGAACAGGTCGAGAATGAGTCCGGTCAGGGCGTCGCCCGCCGCGGTTCGCCTGGTTCTTTGCATATGTCACCATAACCCACAGTTGACACGATGATGTCAAGTTGTTATGGATGTATCGTACCAAATCGACACTATGCAACCAACTGGAAAGGAGAGGCTTCATCTCCACGCAGCTTCACGTCGCGATCGGCGAAAGCTCGACTATCTGAACTACGCCGTTTGGGAGACGCGGCGCTGCATTCACGCATCCGGAGTTCGCGGCAAAACTCTCGACCTATCCGGCCTCGGCAGTAGCTGCGCCGCACCTGTTCCAGAAGGTCGCGGTGCCCGGCATCTGCGCCGTCTAGCTCGCGGGCAAAGGTTCGAAGGGGAGATCGGCACCATGACCAAGATGATCCATCCAGTTGCCGGAGCGGTCGCGATCCTCACGATTGCGACCTTCTGGCTGTCGACGGCTCTCTCGGAGCTGTTTGCGTCTCAGGCAGTGGTGACGACGGTCAAGATTGCCATCCCGTGGGGCTTCCTGTTGCTGATTCCGGCGCTGGCGGCGGCAGGAGGCTCGGGCTTCGCCTTGGCAAAGGGACGTCGGGCCGGATTGGTCGGCGCGAAAGCCAAGCGCATGCCGTTCATAGCGGCCAACGGCATCCTGGTTCTTATTCCGTCGGCGCTATTCCTCGCGTTCAAGGCGCGAGCTGCGGAGCTCGATACTGCATTCTATGCCGTGCAGGCCGTCGAGCTCGCTGCGGGGGCAACGAACCTCACGCTGCTCGGCATGAATATGCGGGACGGACTCAAGATTAAAGGCTGGCTCCGCCGCGAGCCGGCGTGATCGGTCGAAGCCGAGCCTCTCTGAGCGAATCTCGCGAATTCATAGTACTGCGGCTGTGCCTACGCCCGCCGCTCCATCGGCAGCACGATCACCTTGGCGCCGACGCTGACGCGGGAATAGAGGTCGATCACGTCCTCGTTGGTCAGGCGGATGCAACCGGACGACACATGCTTGCCGATGGTATCCGGCGCGTTGGTGCCGTGGATGCGATAGATGGTGCCGCCGAGATACATTGCGCGGGCACCTAAGGGATTGCCGGGGCCACCCGTCATGTGGCGGGGCAGATAGGGCTGGCGGCGAATCATCTCGGTTGGCGGCGTCCAGTCCGGCCATTCGGCCTTCCTCGTCACCGACTGCACGCCCGACCAGGTGAATCCATCGCGGCCGACGCCGATGCCGTAGCGGATGGCCCTGCCGTCACCGAGCACATAGTAGAGATAGGTGTTGGGCGTATCGATGATGATCGTGCCGGGCGCCTCGCGTGTTGCATAGGCAACGATCTGCCGGCGCAGCCGCGGCGCCAGGTCGCCGCCGCGGCCTTCGTCTTCCGAAGGTGCGGTTTGGGCCTGCGGCGGAGCCGTCATCATCGGCGGGGAAGGAAAGAACGGAAAGAATTGCATCGGCGCGGCCGAAGCGGAGCCGCCAGATGCGATCGCGCCGATTGCGAAGGCGCTGAAAGTAATGGCGCGGGAATGCCTCTTGAACGTGTCCAGCCTGAACATTGGTTGCCCCTGTCCTCACACCGGCACCGTTGTCGGTGCTCGTTGGCCGGTTTACATAGCGGACAAAAGTTTCCCGACGTTTGCGCGGCCGCTCAAAAACGCATTTGCCGCGGTAGCGATTGCTTCATGACAGTTTTCGTGTCGAAGGGCGGCGAGCTCTGCGAAAAACACACATCGACAGTTTGATGACGTCACACGCCTGAAATATCCATGGTTGAGGGTCGGAAACTGAGAATCATCAAAATCTCGGGTTTTCGGCATGAGGGTTTTAATCGCGACCGATGCGTGGCATCCGCAGGTCAACGGCGTCGTCCGCACCCTGACATCGCTGGCTGCTGCCGCGTCGGCCCTCGACGTCGACCTGCAATTCCTGACGCCGGAGGGCTTTCGGTCGCTTCCGGTTCCCACCTATCCCGGATTGCGCTTCGCGCTGCCGAGCCGGCGCGAGGTTGCGCGGCGGATCGAGGCTGCGGCGCCGGACGCCGTGCATATCGCGACGGAGGGGCCGATCGGATGGGCGGTGCGCGCCTATTGCCGGCGCCGCAAGCTCGCTTTCACGACCTCCTACACGACGCGCTTTCCCGAATATGTCGCGGTTCGCACCGGCCTTCCGCTCGGCATCGGCTATGCCGTGCTTCGGCACTTTCATGCCGCGGCCACCATGACCATGGTGGCGACGCCGTCGCTGAAGCAGGAATTGCGCGCGCGGGGCTTTCGGAGGCTGGGGTTCTGGACGCGCGGCGTCGATACCGAACTGTTCAGGCCGGATAATCCCGCCAGGCTCGATCTGCCGCGGCCGATCTTCATGGCGATGGGACGCGTCGCGGTCGATAAGAATCTCGAGGCCTTTCTCTCGCTCGATCTGCCCGGAACGAAAGTCATCGTCGGCGACGGGCCGCAGAAGGCCCATCTCGAGCGCAAATATCCCGACGCCGCTTTCCTCGGCGAGAAAAAGGGCGCGGATCTCGTGTCGCATCTGGCGGCGGCCGACGTCTTCGTGTTTCCGAGCCTCACGGACACGTTCGGCGTGGTCCAGCTCGAGGCGCTGGCCTGCGGCACGCCGGTAGCGGCCTATCCCGTCACGGGACCGAAGGACGTCATCGCCGACCTGCCGATCGGCGCACTGGATAACGATTTGCGCACTGCCTGTCTGCGCGCGCTGACGACGTCGCGCGAGGCCTGCCGCAGCTTTGCGCTCGATCGCTCCTGGGCCAACAGCGCACGCCAGTTCATCGGCAATCTCACGGCGCTTGAGGGAAGCCGCTCGCTGCTCCCGATGCGACTGACGGCAAGACGCCGCCCCGTCCGCGGCTGATGCAAACATTCGAAACCAAGATGGGACTTAACTCTATGGCGAAGATCATGAACCTTGACGGCACATCCCAGGTGGACCTCGACCGTGGCACGGTCGAGCAGGCCTATGACCGCTGGGCGCCGGTCTATGACCTCGTGTTCGGCGGCGTGTTCTCCAAGGGCCGGCAGGCGGCAATCGCGGCAACCAACGAGATCGGCGGCCGCGTTCTCGAAGTCGGCATCGGCACCGGCATCTCGTTGCCGCAATATGCGCCGCACGTCCTCATCTTCGGCACCGATATTTCGGAGCAGATGCTCAACAAGGCACGGCGGCGGGTCAAGGAGCTCAAGCTGAAGAACGTCGAAGGGCTCGCGGTGATGGACGCCGAAAATCTCGAGTTCGCCGACGATTCCTTTGACGTGGTGATGGCCCAATACGTCGTCACCGCGGTGCCGAACCCCGAAAAGGCCATGGACGAATTCGCGCGCGTGCTGCGGCCGGGCGGCGAATTGATCATCCTGACCCGCGTTTCCGCCGATGACGGCGTGCGCCGCTTCATCGAGCAGAAACTGCAGCCGGTGGTGCGTCAGCTCGGCTTCCGCACCGCCGAGTTCGCCTGGTCGCGTTATGTGCGGTGGCTGGCCGGCGCGCACGGCATGGAACTGGTGGAGCGCCGCCTGATCCCGCCGCTCGGCCACTTCTCGCTGGTCCGCTTCCGCAAGGTCGACGTCGCCGTTGCCGCCTGAATAGCTGCGCGCTTTGCGGCGCCAAGCCGGATCACCAAGTCGGATCACCAAGTCGGATCACCAAGTGGCGGGGGTGCCATGTGTCATTATCGTGATGTCACATGGCCTACATCGAATCCCTGTAGATGCGACGCATTCGCCAATTAGGGGGAGATGATGATCAAGAGCTTCCTGGAAGCGTTGCGTATCCAACGCTGGGACGACCACCGCTACTATCACCACAGCCGCATCAACCAGAGCCTGCACTTCGTCAGCGCGCTGAGCTTCCTGTTCACCTATGTGATGCTGTTCTTCGATCCGGTGGTGTCCGGTCTTGTCGGCTGGCTGGTCTCGATGGGCACGCGCCAGGCCGGCCACTTCTTCTTCGAGCCGAACGGCTATGACTACGTCAACCAGGCGACGCACGAGCACAAGGAAGAGATCAAGGTCGGCTACAACCTGCAGCGCAAGGTCGTACTGATGGCGATCTGGGCGCTGTCGCCGCTGGTGCTGTTCGCCGATCCGACGTTGTTCGGCCTGTTCACGCCTTCGGCAACTGCCGTTGACTTCATGCGGCAGGTGGCGAAGATCTGGCTTGCGGTCGGCGCCGGCGGGCCCCTCTTCCGCACCGTGCAGCTCTTCTTTATCCGCGACATTCAGACCGGTCTTGTGTGGATGACCAAGATCCTCACTGACCCGTTCCACGATTTGATGCTCTATCACAAGGCGCCGCTCTATCTGTTGCGCGGCGAGCTGATCGATCCCGGCCTGCATCTTTCGGTCGAGCCGGCCTTCGAGAAGCACGCGTAAGAGCATCGTGCTGACGATAGAGGGCGTCTGTTGGCTGCGTCATGGCCGGGCTTGTCCCGGCCATCCACGGCTTCGCTATCGAACGGATGGCTTGGAGTTGAATCAGTTCGTCCGCGCGCTCAGTTCACCTCGCCCCGCTCGCGGGGAGAGGTCGACGCGCAAAGCGCGGCGGGTGAGGGGGACTCTACACGAATCCAACTCTCATCGTTCTCGTGGAGACTCCCCCTCACCCCAACCCACTAAGAGCGAGCTTCGCTCGTCTCGACCCCGCAAGCGGGGCGAGGGGGCGCACCAGGTGTCAACGCCGCAGCGCCCGCGCCATCATCTCCTTCAGGATCTGCCGCTTGATGCCCTTGTTGGTCAGGGCGGCTTCGTGCCACCAGAAGCCGTCGCGCTTCATCTTCTCCGCGGCCCGGACAAAGCGTTCGGCCACTTCCGTGAAATCGCCATCGGTGTAGTTGAGCGTGAAGATGAGGCGGCCGGTCCCGACCCAGCTCAGCGCGAGTCCCTCGGCGCGCAGATAGTATTGCAGCATCCAGTTGTAGCGAGACGGGGCGGTGTAGGTGACGGTCCAGATCGAGGACATGTTGGCGACGCGCACCGGCAGGTCGTGCTCGGAAAGCATCTGGTTGAGCCGCTGCGCGCGGCCGTTCCAGGTCTCGTCCAGCCCGTCATAGACGGCGCGAAAGTTCGGGGAGGCGAGCCGGCTCAGGAATTCGTCCATCGCCGCCATGACGTAGGGGTGCGAGTTGAACGTGCCGCGCGCGAAGCAGACGTCGGCGGGCCGGTCGTCGCGAAAGCGCCGCATCAGCTCCTTGCGCCCGCACACCACGCCGATCGGCAGTCCGCCGGCGAGACTCTTGCCGTAGGTCACCATGTCGGCACGCACGCCGAAATATTCCTGGGCGCCGCCGGGCGCCAGCCGAAAGCCGAGGAACACTTCGTCGAAGATCAGGACGATGCCGCGCTCCGTGCACACCTCGCGCAGCTTCCTGAGCCATTCGGTGTAGGCGGCGCGGTCGAAGTGCGCTTTTCGCGAACTGTCCACCAGCGAGGAATCGCCCGGCGCGTTGCCGTTGGGATGCAGCGCCTGCAGCGGGTTGACCAGCACGCAGGCGATGTCGCGCCGTGTCTTGAGGACATGCAGCGTCTTCTCCGACATCTCGGCGAGCGTATGGGTTTCGTGCGGCGCGATCGGGTTGCCGATGCCGGGCTGCACGTCGCCCCACCAGCCGTGATAGGCGCCGGCGAAGCGGACGAGGTGGCTGCGCCTGGTGTGATAGCGCGCCAGCCGCACCGCCTGCATCACGGCCTCGGTTCCCGACATGTGGAAGGACACTTCGTCGTGGCCCGCGATCCGGCAGATCCGCGCCACGTTGTCGACGATGACGGGATGATAGGGCCCGAGCACCGGTCCCAGCGCGTGGGCGCGCTTCTCCGCGGCCTCGATGCACTCCTTGTAGAAGTCGTAGCCGAAGATGTTGACGCCGTAGGAGCCGGTGAGGTCGTAGGACACGTTGCCGTCAAGGTCGGTGACGGTGACGCCGGAAGAGGATTCCATGAAGGCGCTGGTGCCGAGGTGCTCGCGCACGAGGCGGCTGAACTGGAACGGCACCCGGTAGGATTCCGTGAATTGCAGGTCGGAGATTTTCTCCGCGGCTTGAAGGGTCAGCGCCCGGCCCTTGGGGTAGCGCTCGGCGTAGAGCTTCGCCAGGCGGAAGAAGCCGTCCTGGCGCTGCGTCGCGATGCTTGCCGGCGCGCCGTCGATCGCGAAATAGTCGTTGATATCGAATTCGTAGAACGGGATCAGCCGTGCCACCCGGCGCGACATCTTCGAATGCCCGGCGAGCGAGCGGTGCTTGGCCCGCGACAGCTCGATCCGTGCTTTCAGCTTCGGGAGGGCGGCGACGCCGGCTGCGGCGGCCGCGGACAGCGAGAGAATCGAAAGGACAGAATCCATAATGACAAGCGCTAACCACACCTGCTGACAGAATCATGACAGTCAAAGCCCTGATTTCCGCCCTGACCGAGCAGGAAGACCTCAATTTCCTGCTCACCAACCGTGTCCCCCGCGCGGCACTGACCCGCTTCATGGGCTGGTTCTCCAAAATCGAGAACCCGCTCGTGCGCGATGCCTCGATCGCCTGCTGGCGCCTGTTCTCCGACCTCGATTTGTCGGAGGCGAGCAAGAGCCGTTTCAAGAGCATGCACGACTGCTTCACCCGCGAGCTGAAGCCAGGCCTGCGGCCCTTCGATCGGGATCCGGCGATCGTCGCCAGCCCCTCGGACGCGATCATCGGCGCGCACGGTACCATCGCCGACGGCGAATTGTTCCAGGTCAAGGGCGCACCCTATTCGCTGATTGATCTGCTCGGTGACGCCTCGCTCGTCGAAGAACATCGCAGAGGGCGCTTCGTCACCTTGCGCCTGACATCCAGCATGTATCATCGCTTCCACGCGCCGTACGATGCCCACGTCGAGCGCGTCACGCTGATCCACGGCGACACCTGGAACGTCAATCCGATTGCGCTGAAAAGGATCGAGCGCCTGTTCTGCAAGAACGAGCGCGCCGTGATCCGTACCCATCTTGCGACCGGCGAGGCGCTGACCCTGGTCCCGGTCGCGGCCATCCTGGTCGCCAGCATCCGCCTGCATTTCCTTGACCTCGTTCTCAACGCGCAGACCAGGGGTCCCTTCAGTTTTCCCTGCGACGTCGACGTGAAGAAAGGCGAAGAGCTCGGCTGGTTCGAGCACGGATCAACCATCATCGTGCTGGCGCCCTGCCATTTCGACTTCTGCGACAACGTCTCGGAAGGTGCGCGGATCCGCGCCGGCCAGCCGCTGCTGCGCAAGTAAGCTCCGGTCTCGATTTCCTTTCCGCTTGGACCTATATGCTCGGTTCCGGGGACGATCGGGTTTCGACGGCAGGAAGGAAAGATGGCGCGGGTGCCTGTTCTGGCAGCGGGGGGTATCGTGTTCCGGCACGGCGCGACGCCGCTCGTCGCTGTCGTTCGGCTGCGCAAGCGCGAGGAATGGGTGCTGCCGAAAGGCAAATTGGCGAGGGGTGAGACCGCGCGCGAGGCGGCGATCCGCGAAGTGCTGGAAGAGACCGGCCACGCCGTCTCCGTCCACGAATTCCTGGGGACGCTCGCTTATCAGTCCGGCGGCGGGCCGAAGTTCGTTCATTTCTGGCGCATGCAAGCCGATAGCGATCCGGTCGGCAAGCTCATGAAGGACGTCATCGCTGTCGTGTGGTTGCCGCTCGAGGAAGCCATCGCACGCCTGTCGCGCGAATATGAGCGGGTCTTTCTCGCCCAGGTCGGGCCGATGGCGCTCGAGGCCAAGAGCCAGGACAAGACACAGGACAAGCGACAGCAAGAGCCGGAGGGGCCGCCGCTGGTCGAGCCGGCAGCGAAGCCCCAGCCCGAGCCGGACCAGCTCGAGAGCGCGCTGCTACCCCTGTCGCCGGCGGAGACGGCCGCGGTCGCGCCATTGCGGCTCGGCCCGATACAGAAGTTCAAAGCCTGGCTGCGCGGTCAGGCGTGAGCGCGGCTCACGTATTGCTACCGCTTGCTGCGGACTGAATCGGTCCATCCGCGAACTCACTTGACCTCGCCCCGCGTGCGGAGAGCTCGATCCGATTTCCAGACGCTTGCTTGCGCAAGCTCCTCAGCACGACGAGCTATCACCAAGTCGAGCGGCTAACGTATTTCCTTCTTGTCCTTCGGCGGCACGGGCCGGCCTGGCGCGGGCTTGGCCGGACCAGGACGCTGCAGGCCGAGCAGTCGCGGCTGCAGGGCGGGCGGGCGCTGCAAGCCGCCCTGCTGCGGCTGAAGTGCCGGCTGCGGCGCCGCGCCGGGACCTTGCGGGTTTTGTCCGGTGCGCGGCGGTACCAACTGACCCGCTCCGGTCCGCTGCGCGCCGACCGGCGGAAGGTTGCCTGGACGCTGCGGCAGCACATTTGGCTGCGGCAGGTTTCCTCGACTCGGCTTCGGACCTTGCGACGGCAGGTTGCCTTGATGACGTGGCCCGAAGCCCGTCTGGGGCAGACGGCCTTGATGCAGCGGCTTCGTGCCTTGCTGCGGCAAGCCGCCTTGACGCTGCGGCGGAGTGCCCTGGCGGTTAGGCGTCGTCGGCTGCTGCAGGCCGGGACGATTTTGGCCGGGCAGGCCGTTCTGCCGCTGCAACGGCGGGCCGGGCTGGCGCAGCTGGTTGCCGCGGTTGTTCAGGCCGGGATTGGCCCGGCGAAACGCGCGCTGCTCGGTGACGATCTGGCGGCCGACGCTCTGCGCGGCATGGACCTGGCGCACGAAACCCTGGTCGCGCCGCGCCTCCTGCAGCGTGATCGCGAGAGGAACGGCGGCAAGACGCACGCCGCCCGTTCCCGGTCGGATGGCAAAGCCGCTCGACGCCTGGTTCAGGAAGCCGAGCCGCGCGCCCGTGCGGTCGTTGACCTCGATGCGTCCGACCCTGCCGTCGGCGTCGGGATAGAGCTTGATGTTGACGTTGCGCGCGTTGCTCGCGGCGGCGCCTTCCGGCACCTCGACCACGCCGGTCGTGCCGCGGATGCTGAGCGTTGCCGTCGGCGTGGTGATCTTCATGTCGCCGGTCTTGGCCACCGCCGCGGCGACGAAGGCGACCGTGCCCTTGCCGACGTCGAACAGTCCTGCGTTCTGGTTGCCGCCGTCCTCATAGACGTAGTTGTCGATAGTGATCCTGGCGTTGGCCGAAAGGTTGAAGGTGGTTGCGTCGCTGAAGGTGATGCTGAGCGTCGAGTCGGCGGCGGTCTGCACCACGTCATTGAGGTAGATGTCGTCGCGGACCTTCAGTGCGATCGAGTTCTTGTTGCGGATGACGGTCGCAACGCCCGTGATTTTCGCCACGTTGCCGATCGGCTCGTCGTCGGCGGTCTGCGTCTCGGGGCTCGGCGCGGACGCCGCCTGCGGCGCGGGTGTCGGCGTCAGGGATGGCTGGCTCGTCTGCACCTGGGCGAGCTCGATCGCGACGGAAGTGGCTGCCAGCGATTGCGGGGCGCCGCCGAGCGCGAGGCAGGCGAAGACGGCAAGGGCAAAGACCCGAGGGCGCGACGTCACGAATGAAGATCCGATGAGAACCGCTAGGCGAGGTCCGCGATCTCAGCCTTGCCCGGCTGAACCGCGGATGAATGCTTGTGTCAGGTGCCGGTCGAACGATCAAGCGCCACGTCCGCGGTCGATCATGTGTCGCGAGATGAATCTTCTGGCTGGTCATTCAGGGCTGCGCCGACGGGCGCAGACCCGGAATCTGGAAGTTGTGAGTGAGATTCCGGGTTCGATGCTTCGTATCGCCCCGGAATGACGCTGTGGTATCAGCTCACCCGTTTCCAGGTCTGGCCGCCGCAGAACATGCCGCCGAAGGCGCAGCCCTGCACGCGCAAGGCGTTGGGTCCCTTCAGGGCGATGGTGGAGTCGTACTTCCGGCCGCTGTTGGGGTCGTGAATGCGGCCGACCCATTTGGACTCGCCGGGGCGCATGTTGATCAGGATCTTCTCTCCGGTCTTCTCGGCATAGCCGCACAGGTTCGCGCCGCACGACTCGATCCGGACATTGCCCTTGTTCTCTTCGGTCGCCCACACGCCGATCGGCGTTGCCGACGCGGCACTGGGAGCAGGTGTGGCAACCGGCGCGCTCTGCGGCGCCGTTGCGACAGTCGCAGGAGCCGGCTGTGTTGGTGCAACGTTGGTGGCGGCAGGTGCGGGCGGGTTGGCATCAACGCCGGTGGTCGCGGGAGCAACGTTGTTCATGCTGGGCGGCTGCACCTGCGGCGCGGTCGCCTGCGCCGAGGGCTGCGGCGCCGGCGCCTGAACGGTCGGGGCAGGCGGAGCGGCCTGCGCCGGCGTGGACTTGGTGTCAACGTCGTCGTCGTTGCTGCCGCCAAATCCGTTGAGGTTCAGGTCTTTCAGTCTGATCGGTGTCTTGGAAAGTCCCGGCGCCGTAATCGTAATGCAGGAGAGCTGGTCGCAATGGCGCGGCGCCTCGATGCGGATCTTCTGTCCTTCGATCTCGAACGAAATCGAACTGCCGGCATGGGCGGCGGAGCTGGCCAGAAGCAGCGCGACACTGGCGATCGTGAGCTTGTTCATGACGGCCTCCTCGAGAATATGGTTCGGCAGAAAGCTGCGCCTACCGTACGCGCTGACGCCCATGCGCTCTGTGACGGGGATCACGCGCGACGATCCCGGTGGTGAGGAAGGGGAAGGCCGCGCGGCCCCGTATATTTGCGGATGCGGATCGTCCGAAGAAACCGGCAAATTAACTCGCGGTTTCTGCTGTTGTTTGTTTTCGAGGTATCCACGTCTGTCGTGGCGACTGGATCTGCGAGTCTGGATCCATTCTCACCAACCGTTAAGACCCGCGGCGTACCAGACCCTGATGAGTGTTCTTCGCGTATCGAGTTGCAGCATGGTTCAATCGCATATCCATCGACAGGAGCTTCCGGGCGATCCTGTGCCGGTGGCGGCAATCGAACCGCGCCCCGCCGAGCAGAAACCGGCGAGCCGCAAAGGCACAGGCGTCAACAGCATCCCGACGAGATTTGCGACGCTTGCGCTCGTGCTCGGGGCGCTCTGTCTCGCCCTCGAGGTGCAGATTGTTCGCGCGCACGATGCGCAGGAGATTTCGACGGCTCTCGCCCTGGCCCTGTTTGCCCTTTGCGTCGTCATTCCGGCCAGCGTCACCTGGCTCGCGGCCCGAAAGCTCACGGCCAACATCGTCGCCCTTCACCGCAGCACGGAAGCGATCATCGCGGGCGACATGGACCATCCGGTGCATGTCGATTGTGCCTGCGAAGTCGGCGGGCTGGCTGACAGTTTCCGCGCCATGGTTGCGCGGCTGAACAGCAACATTCTTCGCATGAACATTCTGGCGTTCACCGATCAGGTGACCGGTCTGCCCAATCGCTGCGTCGTCACGCATGCGCTGGGCCTGCTCGCGCGGGCGGGCGATGAAGCGCGCTGCGCCGTCGTGTTCATCGATCTCGACGGCTTCAAGTCCGTCAATGACAGTCTTGGACACGAGGCCGGAGACGAACTGCTCAGGCTGGTCAGCGACCGCATCATCGGGGTGGGCCTAAAGGTCAACCGTTCCGACGTCGACACCTGCATGACGCCGTTCGGCGAGCTCTGCGACAGCTTGCCGACCAAGCCGGTCGTTTCCCGATTCGCCGGCGACGAATTCGTGATCATCCTGCCGGGCCCGGCGGGCTTGTTGCAGGTGGAAGCCACGGCCGAGCAGCTTCGCGAAGCGCTCAGCAAGCCGTTCGATGTTTTCGGCGGCGAAGTGCGCATCAGTGCCAGCGTGGGCGTCTCGCGCATGCCCGACGACACCAGCGAGGTCGAGAAGCTGCTCACCTTTGCCGATCTGGCAATGTATGCGGCGAAAGACGCCGGCAAGAACCGGGTCGCCTTCTACGTTCCGGGCCTGAGCGTTGCGTTTGCCCGCCGGACCGAGATGGAAGCTGAATTGCGGCGCGCGGTCGACAACGGTGAACTGCTGCTCCACTATCAGCCCAAGCTCTGCAGCCACAAGCTCACGGTCACCGGTGTCGAGGCGCTGGTGCGCTGGCAGCATCCGCAACTCGGCATGGTTCCGCCGGGCGAGTTCATCCATATTGCCGAGCAGGCCGGGCTGATGCACGGGCTTGGCGCAAGCGTGATCAGAATGGCTGCGGCCCAGTGCAGGCAGTGGATTCACGAAGGCACCCCGCGGCGGGTGTCGGTCAACGTCTCGCCGGCCCAGTTCTCGCATCCGAACTTCGTGGCGGAATTGCTCGAAACCCTGCGAGACAGTGAGGTGCCTCCTCAGCTGTTCGAGATCGAGATCACGGAAAGCATGGCCATGATCGACGCCGAGGACATCGACTGCAGGCTCGGTCAAATCAGAACGGCCGGCATCGGCATCGCCATCGACGATTTCGGCACCGGCTTCTCCAATCTGTCGCAACTTTCCCGACTGCCGCTCAACCAGCTCAAGATCGACCGCTCTCTCATCCGCGAGATCGGCCACAGCGAGAAGTCCCAGCAGATCCTGCAGGCGATCGTGTCGATGACACATGCGCTTGGCCACAAGGTGGTGGCGGAAGGGGTCGAAACGCTCGACCAGTACGCTTTCCTCCAGCGCGCGGGCTGCGACGAGATTCAAGGCTTCCTGTTCGGCAAGCCGATGGATCCGGAAGCATTTGCCTGTTGGGAGGCGGGACGCGAAGCGAACCATGTCGCCCTGCTCCAGACGATGCTGGTAGGCGAACTGGCGAAGACTGCCTGAGGGCGACGCGCGCGGTATCGAACGCACAACAATCAACGGCGGCGGTGCCGCGTCGATACGGGCTCGTTGTGGCCTAGATGACGCCGAGGATGATGGCTGCGACAAAAGCCATGGCAAGATACGCGGTGATAACGCTCAGCCTGGCGGCGAACGTCATGGGCATGCTCCGCTCCCTCAATGCCTGTTTTCAACTGCTTCACGTGCTCGAAGATTAGCAACGAAGACGCCCCGCGAAAAAGTCAGCCTTGCTGTCTCTCGCCTGCTGTCGCCGGTATGTTGCTCCTCCAGCATGATTAAAGAAGCGTGAAATCAAGGCGTTGATGAGTCCTTAAATAAATTCGTCGAACGTGCGCGCGATGACGCGCGGAGTTCGTTTGTATCTCGTCGGCTCCCTTGTGCTCGTCTCGCTTGCGGGTTGCGGCCGTGGATTCTTCTTCCAGGAACGTGAACCGTGGCGCGCCGAGGCCGAAATCGCGTGCCTGAAGTCCGGCTCGGTCAAGGAAAGTGCCGATATCGTTCGTGTCGAGCCGATCTCCGGTCCGGGCGTCTGCGGGGCGGAGTATCCGCTTAAGGTCGCCGCGCTGGGCGAGAACACCGGCACCTTCGGCTTTGCCGACGAGGATTTGCGCCCGCCCGCGAGCATCGGCAATCAGCCGCGTTGGCCGGTTTCGCAGCCGCGCTATCCGCAAGGCTCGAATTATCCGCCCACCTCGAACCATCCTGCCAATTCAAGCCATCCGCAAAGCGCTGGCGCGCCAAGCGGGCCGATCTCACTGACGCCGCCCGGCGTCGCGCCGCAGCAGGATGAGATCGAAGTGCCTCCTGAAGGCACCGGTCCGGGCCGCACCACCTATATGAATGCGCCGAGCTATCCGGCGCGCGCTCCCTACTCGACGTCTTATCCGCAAGGTCCTCGACAACGGCCCTTGCCGCGCCTCGGCCCCGCGCAGGGCAATCCCGTGGCCGCGGTCGGACCCGTGGCGATCAAGCCGACCGCGACGCTCGCCTGTCCGATCGTCTCGGCGCTGGACCGCTGGCTCGCCGAGTCGGTGCAGCCTGCTGCCATGCGATGGTTCGGCTCACCCGTGGTCGAGATCAAGCAGATCTCGGCCTATTCCTGCCGCGGCATGAACGGCAATCGCAGTTCGCATATCTCCGAGCACGCTTTCGGCAACGCGCTCGACATTGCCGCGTTCACGCTCGCGGACGGCCGGCGCATCACGATCAAGGACGGCTGGCGCGGCGTGCCGGAAGAGCAGGGCTTCCTGCGCGACATCGAGGCCGCGGCCTGCGACCGCTTCACGACCGTGCTCGCGCCGGGCTCCAACATCTATCACTACGATCACATCCACGTCGACCTGATGCGGCGCGCCAGTCGCCGCGTCATCTGCCAGCCGGCCCCCGTCTCCGGCGACGAGGTCGCCGCGCGCGCCTCCCAGCGCAACCCGTATGCTTCTCGCGATCCGTACGTGACCGGATCGCTCGCCGGCAAGCACACGACGCGCCGCTCCTCGCGCGAGAAGATTAACGAGGAAGACGAGTTCATGGACGAGTAGGGCGCTTAGTCGCTCCACGAGTCGCAGACGTAAGCGACCAGACCGGGATCGTCCTCCCGCTGGCTCGATCTCACCACCGTCGTTGATAGGTGAATAGCAGCGCTGCAAGCGCAACCTCAGCCGCGCCGCGCCGCCTTGATCGCGGCGATGTCTATCTTCCTCATACCCATCATCGCATCAAATGCGCGCTTTGCTTCATCACCGCCAGCCGCTAACGCCTCGGTTAGCACGCGCGGTGTGATTTGCCAGGAAACGCCCCATTTGTCTTTGCACCAGCCGCACGCGCTTTCCTGTCCGCCATTGCCGACGATGGCGTTCCAATAGCGGTCGGTCTCGTCCTGATCGTCGGTGGCGATCTGGAAGGAGAAGGCTTCGTTATGTTTGAACGCGGGACCGCCGTTGAGGCCAATACAGGGGACACCGGCAACCGTGAATTCGACCGTCAGCACATCCCCCGCCTTGCCGGATGGGTAGTCACTGGGTGCACGGTGGACGGCTCCCACTACGCTGTCGGGGAAGGTCTCGGCGTAGAAGCGGGCAGCAGCCTCGGCGTCCTTGTCGTACCAGAGGCAAATCGTGTTCTTTGCCATTGCGACCCTTTCGGTTCCACTCGGAATCACGCTCATCCTTCTCTATTGAGATAGGTAGCTTTGTCGACGTGCTCCAGCCCTCTCCTTTTGCTTAGCCATCATTGACGGCTTACCGCAGCATCGCTGTCCGTTTTCGGGTCAGGCAGTCGTGGTCGGCACATACCTGAGTCCGGTAGACTGCTCGCAGCTGACGTCCTGGCGATGAAATCGCTGATCAGCTCTGGGCCAAAGGCGACATGGATCAAATCCATGTCGTTTCTGCTAAGGCCCTCAGCGGAAGAATCTGATGGCTCCAACCACCGCAAGGCTATTTCCAGACCTCGGCCGGCATCTGATTGATGTTCGCTCTTCCTCAGATAGCCGCCATCGTCAGCTAGATGGCTTACTCCCGAAACGGGCCAAAAGCGGCTGTGAGCATCCGTCGGCGCGAGCGAGCAACATGGGCGACACTTCGAGACCAAGCCCTTTGGCGGTCTTGCGCTTGGTCGGGGCCTGCACAGGTGCTCCCGCAGGGACCAATCAGCGTCGGAGCTTGGACTTCGCATCGGATGCGCTTAGGCCAGCGCTTTCGGATCCTGGCGATCGTCGATGACTTCACGCGCGAGTGCCTGGCGCTCATCGCTGACACGTCGTTGCCTGGACTTCGGGTGGTGCGTGAGTTCGATGCCCTCATCGCCATTCGCGCCTCGGTGCCGTTATCGGAGACGCACATGGCCGGCCGGCCGACCAGCATGGCGATCTTGGGCTGGTCTCAGGAGCGGCAGGTTGAATGGCACTACATCGCTCCGGGTAAGCCGCAGCAGAACGCTTTCGCGGAGTCGTTCATCGGGCAGCTGCGCGACGAGTTGCTGAACGAGACGTTGTTCGGCTCGCTCAGCCATGCGCGGGAGGCTCTGGCGATTTGGAAGACTACAACACTGTGCGGCCGCACAGCGGCGTCGGCAATCTGCCCCCGGTCGCCTACGCGAAGCTCAGGGTTCCCGAGAGGCAACGGGACGGGGCGCTTGCGCTATGCCGAGGGCTCCGCGCCCCGTCCCGTTGCTTCGCCGAGCCAACAAGGCTTAAATCAACCAGTGACTCCACTCATCGCTGGATGAAAAAAGCCCAGGCCACTGGCGGGAGGGCCACGAAGGCGTTAAAAGCTCGAGTCATGTCCCGGGTGCGTTCCGGTCAAGCAGCCAAGCCTGCGACGAAAGCTAGCCGCAGCAAGCACGTCTGCTTCAACGGCCGTGAGCTTTCCGGCTTAGCAAGCGCAGGCAGAAGCGGCGCTCAAACGCCAGCATGGTGCTAGGCTGGTCGTCCCGGCGGATCTGCTTCGATGTCTCTCATGATGGAGGGCGGAGACATGATAATCGCTCGGATGTCACTCATAGCGTTGCTGGGCTTCACATTGCAAACGGCCCACGCACAGGAAAGTGTTTCCCCTATCCCCAACGAAGTACAGCGGTTATTTCAACTTTTCAGCCAGAGTCCAACTCAGGTCCCTGCTGGGAGACATTGTGTGGGTAAGGGCCCGGGGAATTGGAGTGCGGGGGGCATGCAATGCTCTTGTGAGCTGCAACAGTGCTATAAAAATTGTCAAAAAAAGTTGATCGATGGAGAGGAAAGGACGGTATGTGATCAAGATGGAGGGCCGCAATGCCAAAAAGGCACCGGGTCTTGCACAATTAAATTCTAGATGACTGCAAGACGTTCTTAGGACAGCCATAGCTCTGGAAGAGGCTCGGCTGGAAGCAGAACTCTCGCCAGCGAAAGCGGCCGCGAAGGGCATGTCTTCGGCTAACGCGGTGGCCAGCCGAGGCGTGAAGGTTTGCGCGAATGTCCAGCACGGCATCATCGCCGACCAGGCAATAGGTTCCGATATATAGTTAGCAATGGTCGCGCGCCGCCGTGTTATCTAAGGACAGCCCAATGCCTTCTTGGCCCAGAGGCTTGCTCAAAACACCACTATTCCGCCGGTCCTCTCGCACAGCCCCATACAGGTGTTGAGAATGACAACCGGATCGGTGCCCCCAGCGCGGCGTATGCAGTTGACGATGCAGGAAGACACCCACGGCGACGCGCGACGTATCACTGGAAGGTTGCGAGCCTGCGGCCGTTGAACCATGTTCGTCACGATGCTACCCACGGCACCCCGGCCGCCGTATACCGAGAAACGGCGTTCACCGCATTTGGGGCAAGTACCTAAGCATTTGCCACCAATGCAGGAGACCCTGCAAAAGTCGTTGCCACAATTCTTGCCGCAAGTATAGAGATCGCCGTATTCCGAGTAAAAGCCACCTGCCTTGTCGCAGGCGCTCTTGATCTCGCTGGTGGAATGCGTCCCCGGGATTTGGATGGTTCCGGCAGAGGCCACGCCTGCAAGGAAGCTGAGTGTGGCGAGGGCAATGATGACGACTAGGAATTTGCGCATTAAAGCCTCCTTAGACTTGCCTTAGCGGTGTTTATTCTCCTGATTTGCTATTTTAGGTTAATGCGATCTATCCCGGTGTGAACGACATCACACCGTCAATTATGTCGCAGGCACTGTGGATGGCGTTGGATGTTGATGCGCCAAGAGGACGTTGTTCTTCAACAAGATCGAGGTTCCGGCCCTCATCGTACCCAAGGCGACTCAACTCCTCGAAAAACATGCGGTAAATCCGATGGCCATTTGCGCCCATGTCGCCGATCTTGGTCGCCGGGCTAACTATCGCGATGCGCTTCATCTTCGCCGGTTGCTGCGCACGCGCTGCGAGCGGCCACGTCGCTGCTGTGCCACCGAAAAGCGTGATGAACTCGCGCCGTTGCATGCATCCCCCTGAGGGAAAGCTCATCGAAGCCTCAAGCCTAACACGTTGCGACGGGGCGGCGGTGAGAAAGGGCAGCCAATCGACCCTCGACGCTGCGACCCAATGTCCGTTTCGGGTCAGAAGCGCCGGTCAAGGCCGATGCAAATCACTCCCGGTTTACCCTCAACAGCTGACCTCTTGGCAAGCATCACCTCAGGCAGCCTTGGGCCATCGCGACCTCGCGCAATCACATCCTAGACGTATCAGTTCCGTTCAACGAGTTTCCAATATGAGTCTTTTCGAACCACTTCGCCTGCGCGGAATGTGTAGAAGTCGCAACCTTGGACTTCCACCTTCTTTCCATCCCGACCAGTGCCAGTGAGGCACCATTTCGAAATGCCGGTTTGAGATTCCGAATCTACAAAATGCTCAGCATTCCCGTAATGGACGTCGGGCAGTCCTTCAAAGCGTGCAGCCAGCCCTTCTCGCACATTCTCCTTACCCTCAAAGCGGGAGCCGTACGGTTTACTCCCCTTCGGCATCTCCAAAACGCAATCATCCGCAAAGAATTTCATGATCCGATCCAGATCGTGCGCGTTGAACGCATCACATATCTCTACCAGCTTGGCTCGGATATCCATCTGCGCCTTGCTCACTTCAATACGCCGCGATATCGGCAGACTAACGCCCCACAACCTTAGTCAATCACGTCGTCCCAGCACGGACAACGCTTGAGTTGGCCCAAGTCCGTTCTGGGTGACAAGGGACCTTCGAAGGTTGGCTCCGTCGTGGTCAGCTGCAGCCTCGAGAGCCGACGTATCCAGCGGCGGTGACAGCGCGCCGCAAGGGGAGAGCTCAGCCGAGGACTTGAAGTAAATCGGCGCGAGCGCTCGGCAACGCGCCGACGATGCGGCGGTGATCGCCGGAGCGCCGGATTCCTTCGTCGCGCTGAACTGCCGTTGCAGATGGACGCACGCCTTCGACCGAAGCACGCGCAGATTCTGAAAGAACGGGAGCAAAAGCCGGTTCCCGGGTTCCCAGCCCAAATGAATCCCTTGCCTTGCCGGATTTGAGTCGCATTGCGACCCAGGTCGCGGCCGACGCTCGTGCGCGGCGGGGGGTGCAACACCGGGCGATACCATGCGTTTGCAATGCTTGGCCGCTTTTCTCATTTTCGCCGGTCTCTCGACCTCTCCTGCATCTTCGAATCCCTTGAGCTTCTTGTTTAATGCAGCTTCCGGAGACGCCCCCGCGCCTGCTCCTGCCGAACCGGAATGCGTGCCGCGACCCGACAAGTCGACGGCCGACGGCCAGCGCTGGGTCTATCGTCTCGAGGGCCACCGCAAATGCTGGTTCCAGGCCGCCGAGGGTGTCGCGGTGAAGAACCGGGTCCATCATCCCGCCGGGAAACAGCGTGTCTCCGCCCGTGAGGAGAACGGGGCCGCGCGGCGCAAGCGGAAGCCGGTCGTGGATGCGCGTGCGGAGCTGCTGCGCGCCGCACCAGGGGAAACGGTCCAGCCGACCCCGCCCGGGCCCGAGCTCAAGGTGGTCGATGCAGCTCCGGTCCCCGGTACGGCGGCCGTGACGCTCGTGGCTCCGGCGACCGTCGTCGCCGAGCCCGCGCCCGATCAGCTTACGCCCGATCACACCACGCCGCGCCAGGTCGGGGTGGCGACCCTTTTGGCGGCGGCTCCGTCCGATGACGATGCGGCTGCCTCCCGTCCGGCGCCCCCAGTGGTCGCTCCTGCGGCCGAGACGGGCGACGACGGGCGGGGCTGGATGGAGACCTCGCTCGGCGTGCTGCTGATGGCGCTCGGGATCGTCTTTCTCCTAGGCTCGAGCCGGACCCTTCCCGCGGCTGTGCTGGTCGGGCGACTTCTCGATCCGAAGACGGCTTGGCGGCGAATCGCCGGACATTCACCAGCGCGGGCCGAAGTGGACCAAAACGCTTAAATCCACGGACTGTAGACCAAGACACGTGCGCGGCTTGCTCGGCTCGCCTCCTGCTCCCAGCTGACCCTTGGACGAGCGTCGCGTGCGGCCCGGCAACATTCAGACGTTCGCAGCAACCCGCTGGCAAAACGTCTATCGCTATTGATTGCTCGCGTGCGTCCTTACGACATCAGCTTCCACGACCAATAAACGCCTATCGCCATCTGGACGGCGAAAGCGGTGAAGCGGAGACTTACCGCTATCGGACTGGTTGAAGCGAGATGGATAATCGACTGCACGATTCGTGCGCCAAGGAACCGAGATGCCAAAGGATCCGTGATTGCCGTCCTTGATGTCATGATCGCAATCGCCAACAAGCCGCCGAAAATCGGCAGACCCTCGATGCAGTTGGCATAAGCGCGGGCGAGGCGCTCCATGAAGGCGACAGTCGGAATGCAAATTGACTGCCCGCCGGGCAAATCGCGGAAAACTCTGTCAAGCCCTCTCTGCAAAGATATTTCGCTTTTCCAGAATTCGGATTTGGCGTATATGCGACCTGTCTCACCCACACGAGGGGCGGTTCGCGAGTCGTCAGAAGCGCGGGTTGGGATGCGGTGGACGCGACTGCGTCGTGCGCGAGGAGCGTTGCAGGGCGGGCTTTATGTCCGTGAGCGATGTGCCCCCGCGCGGACGAGCGGCGCTGAAAGCGTCTTCGCTCAAGGCTTCGAGGGTGAGCACACGCCAGCCTTCGGCAGCCGGGCGGGGACGTGCGCGGACGGCCAAATCGTGTGGTCCTGGCGCCCGAAGCTGGCGTCAAGCCCGCGGAGGCGTTTTGC